>JBCCHX010000094.1:0-23922 GCA_039028535.1 Cyanobacteria bacterium P01_B01_bin.77 | reverse complement strand
GTGCGAATAGTCTCATAACATTTGTCCGCATCGATTAACTTAGAAAGCGTTAGCATAGGTAGACTGACAGGGGGCTTTATTCCATGACACTACATTGCTCATCTTGAATTTAGCAACCTCCCTGAAACAGCTATTGAGCCTTCTTTATTTACCGATAGTTTTTTGGGGGCACACTCTGCTTGTGGATTTTTGCAGTGTGCGATCGCACGCTAACAATACCCACATTCACCAACCGCTAAAAGCAGAACGGTACGATTTAGTCACTCTAAACAAGTCTCTGACCT
This sequence comes from Cyanobacteria bacterium P01_B01_bin.77, assembly GCA_039028535.1. Classification (GTDB taxonomy): domain Bacteria; phylum Cyanobacteriota; class Cyanobacteriia; order Phormidesmidales; family Phormidesmidaceae; genus Leptothoe. The sequence goes on along the minus strand of JBCCHX010000094.1, from coordinate 23,638 downwards.
ACCAAATTTTTGCCATTACTAATGCTAGCCCTGGCAATTCTGGTTCAGCATTAACTACATCAGGATTTTGCAGAATCTCAATCGGTTGTTCTGGGCGATAAATATAGACAGTTTTGTTTTTACGGTCGATTAAGAAACCCAACTGTAGCCCGTTGTCTAAATACTCTTGCATTTTCTCCTGCAAACTTTTCAGAGTGTCGCTTGCAGAGCGTAGCTCAATAACAAAGTCTGGACAAATAGGAGCAAAGGATTTCTGTTGCTCCGGTGTCAGAGCATTCCAACGCTCCAGTCGGATCCAGGAGATATCAGGTGAGCGCGTGGCACCATTGGGTAAAGTGAACCCAGTGGAAGAATCAAAGCCAATTCCAGTGCCGTCTCTATCGATCCATTTACCTACTTCAACAGCTAGCTTGAAATTTGAAGCGCCTGTATCTGAAAAAGCGAGTGGAGTCACAATGATTTTCCCTTGGACTGTGCGCTCGATGCGCAATGCTCGATTGGCCAGGCAGAAGTTGATAAAATCTTGATCGGTTGCTATTGTCGGCAATTCAATAGCCAAGGGCATATTAAACGAAGTAACTTGCAGCGTACTCATACCAGTTTTGGCCTAACCGACTACCCAATACTCTACCCATAGGTTAGCTCAAAACAAAAAGTCCCCACCTACAGGCAGGGACTTCCTTATTTCTAAGACCTTCTAAGTCAGTGGAGATGGAAATTTAGAATTAGGGCTTACTTGTCATCTAAAGCAGCAATACCAGGAAGAGTCTTACCTTCTAGCAGCTCAAGACTTGCACCGCCACCGGTAGAAATGTGGCTCATCTTCTCAGCTACGCCCACTTTCTCAACAGCAGCAACAGAATCACCACCACCAATAATGGACATACAACCAGTAGCTGTAATTTCAGCTAGGGTGTTAGCCACAGCTTCAGTCCCTTGGGCAAACTTCTCAAATTCAAAGACACCCATGGGGCCATTCCAGATAACGCCTTTGCAGTCGGCAAGGGCAGCTTGGAAGACCTTGATGGAGTCGGGGCCGATGTCTAGACCCATCCAACCGTCAGGAATTGCTTCAACACTAACGGTCTGAGCGTTGGCATCGGGAGCGAAGTTATCTGCAACGACTACGTCAGTTGGAAGTAGCAGCTCTACACCTTTTTCTTTGGCTTTGGCTTCAAGCTCTTTAGCCAGCTCTAGCTTATCTTCTTCAACGAGGGACTTACCGACGCTAAGACCACGGGCCTTATAGAAGGTGAAGATCATGCCGCCGCCGATAAACAGTTTGTCTACTTTGTCTAGTAGGGTTTCGATGACGCCAATCTTAGAGGAGACTTTGGAGCCACCAACGATAGCAGCAAACGGACGCTGGGGGGTGTCCACAGCACTCTGCAAATACTGAAGCTCTTTCTCGATGAGCAGACCGCTAACGGAGGGGCTAAGGTACTCCGTCACACCCGCAGTGGAGGCATGGGCACGGTGGGCAGTGCCAAACGCGTCGTTGACATATAGCTCAGCGACAGAGGCAAGATTCTTCGCAAATTCAGGATCGTTGCTGGTTTCACCGTCGTAGAAACGCACGTTTTCTAGTAGGGCCACTTGACCATCGGTCATGCCAGCCAGCGCTGCTGTTACAGACTCTCCAACACAGTCGTCACACTTAATGACATCCTGGCCCAGTAGCTCAGACAGTCGCCCAGCAACAGGCGTTAGGCGCATGCTATCAACGACTTTACCCTTAGGACGACCAAAGTGACTACACAGAATCACTTTGGCACCCTTACTAGTCAAGGCCTGAATGGTAGGCAGTGCTGCCCGAATCCGAGTATCGTCAGTAATGTTGCCTTGGTCATCCAAAGGCACATTAAAATCTGCCCGCATCAGCACGCGCTTGCCTGACAGATCAGCCGCTGACAAGTCAGTCACGGATTTCTTTGCCACAGAACTATCCTCCTACTGCAGTTTTGTTACGTTACGTACGTCCCACTTCAAAGCTAGGGCAAGCTTTACTACCCTAGGTGTAAAGGGTTGATACATTTTCTTTCCTTAATAGGTATTATCGCTTATTGCGGCTCTGATTTTTGATCGAAGTCTAGGGTTTCTGATGCTATGTTTAAAACCGTTTTGTTTCCGATAGATGCTAGTCCAGAAGCGCAACAGGCGGCTTTTAAAGCTGCGGAATTAGTAAAATATCATCACAGTCATTTGATTTTGCTATCGGTCGTTGAGACGCCCAATAGTCCGGGTGGGAGTGCCCATCCTGAGCAAACATCGCCGGAGGCGGTGGCCCAGCTGTTAGCTAAGGCTAAGACTGTGTTTACGGGACAGGGGATCGATACCGAAGCCGTTGAACGCGAGGGGAATCCAGCGTTTGTGATCTGCGATGTGGCCGATGAGTTTTCAGCAGATCTAATTGTCATGGGGTGTCGCGGCATTGGTTTAACGTCGGAAGGGCAGTCGGAAAGTGTGAGTAGTCGGGTGATTAATTTGTCACCCTGCCCGGTAATGGTGGTGCCGTAGGGACACTCCGCTAGAATAGATCGCCGTCCTTTCTAGTCTTGTTCATTATGTCTTCGCCCTCTATACAGTGGTATCCCGGTCACATTGCTAAGGCGGAGCGCTCTTTAAAGGAGCAGCTAAAGCGGGTGGATGTGGTCTTGGAAGTGAGGGATGCGCGGATTCCGTTGGCAACGCATCATCCTGAGGTGCATGATTGGATCGGTGAAAAGGCGCGGGTGTTGGTGCTAAACCGAGTTGATATGATTTCGCCAGAGGCACGGCAGGCCTGGCAGACGTGGTTTAAGGCTGAGGGGCAGACAGCCTACTTTACCAATGCGAAACGGGGCACGGGGGTGCAAAACCTGCTGCGGGCGGCTCAAGCTGCGGGCAAAGCGATGAATGCTCGGCGGAAAAGTCGCGGAATGCGGCCTCGACCGGTGCGGGCTGTGGTGATTGGCTTTCCCAATGTGGGAAAGTCGGCCCTGATCAACCGGTTGCTTAAACGCAAAGTGGTGGTGAGTGAACGGCGGGCAGGGGTGACACGGCAGCTGCGATGGGTGCGCATTTCGAATGAGATTGAGCTGCTGGATGCCCCCGGCATTATTCCGCTGAAGCTGAATGATCAGGCGGCGGCCCTAAAGCTTGCAATTTGTGATGATATTGGCAATGCCAGCTATGACACCCAACGGGTGGCAGCGGCGTTTTTGGATTTGATTCAGGATTTAGACGGTCAGGATGGGGATTATGGCGGTGCGATCGCATCTCGATACAATACCCCTTTTGCTAACGATACCGGTGAAATCTACACAGGGGAATCCTATCTAACCGTCCTAGCCCAACGCCATAGTAATGATCTAGAGCGCGCCGCGCACCAGCTGCTCAATGACTTTCGTAAAGGTAATCTGGGTAACCTGGTGCTAGAGTTGCCTCCTGTAGAAGTCAATCAATCATCACCTGTCCAGGCATAGCGTTCGGTGCGCTAGGTCGTCGAGAGGCAAGATATAAATCTTCAGCGAAGATGAAATCTATTCTTCCGTTTGAGTTCACGTCCTGAGATAGTATGCGAATTAAACGGGAAATCTTGATGGAATGGTGCCGTATTAGCATGCATGATTTCCAGTCAGGGGGATACTAAGCCATCGGTGAATTTATCACAAGCGCCAGCGACCAAAGTATCAGTCATTGCTCCAGATGTCTCTGGCGGTGGCATGACCCGTGTTTATTTGGTCAGTCAAATTCTGCAACGGCTGGGGTATAACGTTGAGGTTCTGGGCTGTCAGTTTGGAAATGCCATTTATCCGCCCCCTCCAGAGACGCTGACGGTATCCACGGTGCCCGGTAAAAAACTGCCTGGATTTATCGGATCGGCTACCCAGCTGCTCAACAAAATCCAGGGCGATATTATCTACGCTATCAAGCCACGTCCCACGAGCCTGGGCATTGCTCTGCTCAAAAAGTTTTATACCCGCCGCCCTGTGCTGCTAGATATCGATGATTGGGAACTGAGCTGGTTCGGGGGAGAGAGCTATGACTATCGTCCATCGCTAAAGGAGTTTGCCCGCAACTTCCTTCGATCAGATGGGGCGCTTAGGGATTTGGAACATCATTTCTACATTTCCTTAGGGGAGGGCTGGGTCCCCAAGGCTGATGTGGTAACGGTCAATAATCAGTTTTTACAGCAAAAGTTTGGTGGGCATTATCTACCTAATAGTAAAGATACCCATATTTTTGACCCAGGGCGGTTTGACCCAGCTGCTAGCCGGCAAAAGTATGGGTTGGCCAACTATCGGGTCCTGATGTTTCCAGGGACAGCCCGACCCCACAAGGGTTTGGAGGATGTTTTGACCGCGTTAGATACCCTCAATCAGCCTGATCTGCGTCTGGTCATCGTGGGCGGACGCAAGCCCGATGGCTATGAAGACGACCTGTTAAAAAAGTGGCCCCAATGGCTGATTAAGCTACCACGGTTTCCCCTAGACCAAATGGCCGAAGTGGTGGCAGCAGCCCATATTGTTGTTGTTCCCCAGCGAGATACTCCCACAGCCCAAGCCCAGTTCCCGATCAAACTAACAGATGGCATGGCTATGGCAAAACCTATCCTCTCTACTACGGTGGGCGATATTCCTAAAATAGTGGGAGATGCGGGCTATCTGGTGGCCCCCCATGCACCAGGGGAGCTAGCTGAAATGCTACAGACGATTTTGAATAACCCCGGCCAAGCCGCCAGTCGAGGTCGCCTTGGCCGGGAACGTTGCATCCAGCACTATAGCGTTGATGCCATGGCAGAAACCCTAGGACCCTTGATTCAGCAGTGCCTCAAGCGACAGCCTTGGAATCAGTTAGGCTATAAAAATAAGGGTGTTGCTGGTCCACGCTATGAATAAGGATATTTCCAGTACAGGAGCTACCCGTTCTTTATGCCCGCAAAGCCACAATTTTGGGGGCGTTGCGTTCTATACTCCTCGGGGTTGGGAAACCCCCAGTACACCCAATCGGGAAAACGCAGATAATTCCACAAGCAGAGGAGGCCTCAACCAATAAATTCTTCTATATTTTTTTTGAAAACTATATTTTGAAAGCTATTATCAACAACTTTCCAATTGCATCTATTGAGCTTATTCAGCTTACTTATTCATGTCTTCAACCCGCTTATTAACTCAGTCGCTCTTTAAATATCCGATCCTTTTATTTTTTACGGTTCTACTGGGTTTTTCAGGGGCACTGTTTAACGGGGTGAGCACCTTATTAATTTTGCCGATTTTGCTCGAATTACTAGGGCAGGCGGAAGAATATACGGGCTCCCTGCCCCCCATTTTGCAGACGTTTGTGAGTGTCTTTGACGGGTTGCCCGAACACATTCGTCTACCGGTCATGGCTAGTTCGGTGGTCGGTGTGATTGTGCTCAAAAGTCTATCCACCTATGCCAGTTCTCTGACAGCAGGGACCCTGAACCGCAAACTGGCGATGTCACTGCGACGTCAGGGGCTGCGACTGCTTTTGGATGTTGATTTGGGATACTTCGCCCAGACCAAGATTGGTGATCTGATCAATCAGTTAAACGTGGAGGTGAATCGCACCACCATTGCCATTAGAAATTTAGTTCGTATTGTTGTCTTGGCGATCACCCTGGCGGTCTTTTTAATGTTGCTGGTGCTCACTTCTTGGCAACTGACAGTGATTTCAACCGTGACGCTAGGTTCAGTCACACTGCTCAATCAGTTTATTGTTAAACGCTCTAAAGTTCTGGGTAAGCGGCTGTCTGAGACCTCTAAAGCCTATTCCTCCCGAGTATTTGAAGTGTTATCGGGAATTCGTCTTGTCAAGGCAACAGCCAATGAAGAACGGGAATATAACTATTTAGACAACATTATTATTGACCGAGAAACAGCTGAGTTTAATTCTCAGCTCGTGTTTGCTGGCATTGCGCCGTTTAACGAAATTATCAACATTTTAGCGCTGATGCTGATTGCGGTGCTGGGGCGGGTGGCCTTTAGTAATCAGCTGGAGCTGTTTGAGTCCTCCCTAGTTGCGTACCTAATTATTTTGTTTAGGACATTGCCGTTTATTGGCCAGCTCAACAGTCAGCGCAGCACCCTGGCCAATACCTCTGCCAGTGTAGAAGTGGTGACGGCTCTGCTCAAGCGAGATGATAAGCCGTTTATGCCGAGGGGGGCTCAACCTTATCGTCCGCTTCAAAAGGGCATCCATTTTAATCAGATTCGGTTTAACTACCCAGGCCACGAGCAAGAGGTATTGCGGGGAATTGATCTGTTTTTGCCAAAAGGACAAACCTTGGCGCTGGTGGGTTCGTCAGGGGCGGGTAAATCTACACTGGCTGACTTATTACCTCGATTCTACGATCCTACCAGCGGCACCATTGAGCTGGATGGTGTGGATCTCAAAACGATAGACTTCCACGGCTATCGGTCAAATCTGGGCATTGTTAGTCAGGAAACGTTTTTGTTTAATGCATCTGTGCGGGAAAACTTGCTTTATGGTCGACCTGAGGCGACAGATACTGAACTGATGTCGGCAGCGAAGCAGGCCAATGCCTATGAGTTTATTGAAAATCTGCCCCAGGGGTTTGAGACCATGATTGGCGATCGTGGTGTGTTGCTTTCCGGGGGGCAACGTCAGCGTTTGGCCATTGCCAGGGCGCTGCTGCAAGACCCCGATATTTTGATTTTGGATGAAGCGACCAGCGCGTTGGATACGGTGTCGGAACGGTTGGTGCAAAATGCTATTGATGAGCTGAGTCGAGACCGCACTACTTTAGTCATTGCCCACCGTTTATCTACCATCCATGAGGCCGATCAAATTGCTGTCCTGGAGCGGGGCAGGGTAGTTGAAGTGGGTACCCATGGAGATCTGTTGGAAAAGAGAGGGGCCTATGCCAAACTCCATGCCATGCAGCGTACTAAGGGGATACGCGAGAATGGTGCTGGTAGCCTGGTATCAAGTGTTGTGCCGATTTATCGTAACGCGATTGGCCAGTCGTCCTATGAGTTGCGATCGCAGTTAAATTCCATGATTGGCCTACTAGCCTTAATTCAAGATGATGTGGACGACCCCTATGAGCAGGCAGAGCTAATGTCCCATGCCCAAACCATTGCCATTGATTTGCTGGGCGTTGTTGAAAATCTAGAATCCATCAGTAAACCCATGAAGCCAAACGTGTCCACCTCTAGTCCTGCCACATCCACTCCCTAAAACGTCTCTTCAGGTGTCAGGCTGTTCCTACCGAAACTTTTATAAGTACTTCCATCTATCCTATTAAATCTCCTATGAAGCGTGGTATATATACCCTGGCCAATGATGTAGTCTACGACCAGCTTGTTGCTCTGCTCAACAGCATTGAACAAAATTCAGGCCATATTCCAGTCTGTGTGATTGCCTATAATGACGAAATTGAGCGGGTGACAGCTGAGATAGCCCAGCGAGATAACGTCTCGCTGTTGGACGATGCGGCCCTATTTAAATTTTGGGAAGACTTTTCGCTGCGGGTCTGGCAAACCCACCCGACTGCAATCGAACAGTGGAAAGCCTCGGGTGTGAAAACTCAGTTTTATCGGGTGGGTGAAAACCATCGCTATGTCTCCTTTGACCCGGCAGCCCCCTTTGAAGAATTTATCTACCTCGATGCTGATATCCTGGTGTTGCAGTCCTTAGACTTTATGTTTGAGCGGTTGTCCCAGGCAGATGTGGTGGTCTACGATTTTCAGTTCAAAGACCTCAGTCATATTTTTAATGTTAATTCTGACAAGCTAGAGACCATCTTTTCTGCAGAACGACTGCAGCGCGATATTTTTTGTTCTGGTTGCTATGCCTCTAAGCGGGGGCTATTTTCAGAGGCAGAGTTAGACCATGTGGTAGAGACCCTACTAGGTCAGGGTAACTCAGAGGTGCTGTACATGGGTGCGCCCAACCAGTCGCTGCTGAACTATATGGTTCAGATTAACAACCGCAGCGTTCATAATGTAGCCCTAGAATGGCGTCCCCAGGGCAAGGCTACGGGCAACGCGGTCTCATCCAAACACTTTGAAGAACGCGACGGTTTGGTCTATGACCATGGTAAACAGTTGAGCTATCTGCATTATATTGGTTTGTCTTCAAAACTATTTCGCCGCGTTTGCAGGGGTGAAAACCTCGATTTTCCTTACCGTCAGACATTTTTGCACTACCGCTACCTGCATGACCCCATGCCAGAATTGGTAGGTGAACCCACGGCCTATAATCAGCCGCCGTCCCTACAGCAGCGATTGATGAAAAAAATTGGCCTTGCCTAGGGGGACTGATGACTAGCCAGACTCAAGGCGTTTACATTGTGGCGAATCAAAAGGTGGGAGAAAATGCGATCGCACTCCTAGCTAGCCTACGATGTCACGATCCGAATGTGCCAGTGTACATGATTCCCTTTAACGATGATTACCAGGCTTTATTCCAAACGCTGAATCGGCTTTATCAGGTGCAGCTGTTTCCAGACCTCGCATTTTTAGACACCTTTACCCAAAAAATTAGTGATATTTTTCCCCGCGATTTTTTGGCCCTGCCCAATAAAATGCGAAAGTTAGCCGCCTGGTTTGGGCCGTTAGATGAGTTTCTCTATATCGATACAGATATACTCTTTTTTGAACCGGTATCCCACACCTTGGCCTATCTTGAGCGAGCAGATTTTATCTGTTGTGACTATCACTTTAAAGGTCGGAAACTGAGAGATGTGTTTTCTCCTAGTGTTGTTGAACGGGGCATTTTTCCCTCTGATATCGTCAATTCTGTTTTTAATAGCGGTCTTTGGGGCTCTAAAAAAGGCACCATCACCCTGGATGAAATGTACGCACGTCTAAATGAATGTGCTCAAAACCGTGATTATTTCGATTTTTCAGGGGGGACGACCGATCAGCCGATCATGAACTATCTGGTGCTCAACAGCATCCAAAATCGGCTCAATATTGCCCAAGCAGTACCCAATGAACCCGGCAGTTGGGGCGGGATGAAGCACTTTGTGACCCGAGATTATGCTCTGTATGACGGTGACGTCCGGCTGCGCTATCTCCACTGGGCTGGAACTACCATGGGACCCGGTGGGCCCTATCGGGAGCTGTGGGCATATTATCGATATCTAGATCAGCCAGAGGCTCGTCCGATGGGCGAGGCATCAGCACCAAAATTGCAGATGCAACCGATGCGTCAGCTGAAGCAAGTGTTGGATCGGTTACGACAACGGATAACGCGATCAAAGAAATAAACCCGCAATCAACTCGCTCAGTGGGCCATACCCACCTTTCTCCCATGAATCCTCCTAGCTGTTCACTCTCCATCATGGTGGCCCGCACCGACATTCCTTTTATGATGGAGACGATTCCCCATTTAGTGCGCACCAGTCACTATCCTTTTACCGAAAGGGTGCTGTTTCTCGATACGGCCCCACTGACCGGTGATAAGGTAGGCCGCCCAGGCATTGGTACCCTGGAGCAGCTACGGGAAAACTGCGCCCGCCTCATGGACATGGGCATTGTCGATCGTCTAGTCGACATGGACTATAACGATGCCTATCGGCGGCGAGTCTATAAAAAACACTTTGGGTCTATTCCTAAACCTACTCACAACTGGAAGGGGTATCCCATTTTAGGGACGATCTTTTCTCTAGAGGAAACCGTTGGGGACTACGTGGTGCATTTTGATAGCGATATGCTGCAGTATCAAAAGCCTGGACACAGCTGGATTACTGAAGCGATGGCGCTGATGGAGCGACGTCCGGAGGTGCTGTTTATCCGCCCGTTGTCAGGGCCACCTCGTGCAGACGGCCATCTGCACCAGCGGGTTCCCTATGAACAGGATGACGGCTTCTATCGGTTTAAGTTTTTTGGTAGTCGGGCCTACTTGATCAAAAAACAAAGCTTCGATGCCTTTTTACCCATTCCAGTGCTGTGGATGGACTATAAAAATGATTGGCTCAAACAGATGCCTCCACGGGTGCTCACCTGGCTCAACTACTGGACCGGTCGCGGCAAGCTAGATTCCTGGGAAGTGATGATCTCCCGTGAGCTAGAACGCACCGACGGCTGTCGAGCCACCTTAGACAACCCAGCTGCCTGGACGTTGCACCCCGTTGCTCGAGGGCAGGACTATATAGCAGCCCTACCCAAAATCATCAGTGCCATTGAGCAAGGTGACTATCCCGAGGAGCAAGCTGGGTATTACGATCTCAACTTAGATCTTTGGCTAGAAAAAGTAGCCGCTATGCCTGCCGACTAGGATACTGATGCAAGTACTCTAAAAAGTGAGGCCAGTTAAAGCTGCGAGGATCTTGGCGAGAGCCAGAGCGATCGACCAGAGCATGGGTGGTAATCCGCTCCTCGGGAATGGTAGTCCGGGCCATTAACCAGGCTAAGGACTGATATTGAGCATCCGTATAGCCACTGTGGGAAGGTGCATTGTTTTGACCGTCTGATGGGGTGACTAGAGAAATGTGATAAGCAAAATTATTGACAGAGGATGCAAACTGAGCATTGGTTAGGGCGGTTTCAGGACCATGGGGGCCATCAAAAACGGAGTTACCCGCACCATAGGCCCGTTTATCAGGGGGCACAATGTAAATGACCGTACCATCTCGATCAATAATCGTGTGGTAGCTAGCCTGATCTTCGTCTCGAGGGTGATAGGTTTGAAACAAATTGATAGCGCTGCTAGCACTCCAGACGGTTTCATGAAGTATAGCTACATAGTCATGGGACAGTGGCTGACCATTAGCATCAACCGTATAGCGCTCGCCATAGTTAGAGGGATCGGCTAATTCAATCCGCTCTGTTGGGGTGTAGGTAGGTCCACTACGATCGGCCGTGTACATAAATCCATGCTCAACCGAGGGAGTGGCTGGCTGAGGTGCAGCCTCTCCCTCGGTTTCTACGACCTCAATGCTCCCCCCCGCAGAGGGGGCTGCGGCTGCCTGGGGGACCTGAGGTCCAAAAGCCATTTTGTAAGTGGTGGCTAGAATAACCGTGATCACCATGGCCAGGCAAAATGTGCCGACATATACTCCAATCTTGAACCAACGACGATCGCCCATTTTTAAAAAACCTGATGGTGCAGCGCTTCTCGCTTACGCAAGTGTTACCTTACTTGGCAGTGCTTTGACGCTTAATTTTTTATCTTTTCTAGAGTATTCTGTTGAGCCCGATTATTGAAGTAGCCAAACAGGCAAATTATTGAAATAAACGAAATAAGCCTAGGTAATGTGCAGAATTTGTTTGATTTTTGGTGGGTTTATCGTCCCTGGCGGCTGACAAACTTTCGGTAGTAACGACGATAAGCAATTTCTAGACGACCACCGTAATCTGCGATCGCAGCCCGCTGCCGACGATATAACCCTTGAAATACATTGGCAAATAGCAGGGTCACCATTGCCACCATCAAACCAATGGCTGTGGATGCCAGTGCCTCTCCAATACCAGCGGTTACCTCCGAGGTCTGGGCACTACCCACATCACCAATCTGAACTGACGACAGGGCACTAATTAAACCCAAAATAGTTCCTAACAGCCCCAGCAGTGGCGCTAATCCCACCACTGTTTCAAATACCGTACTAAATCGCTTTAGTAATGGAATTTCCGCTTGAGCGGCACTTTCTAGCGCCAATTTAAACTCATCGGGGGTAGCCTGCTCCAGCGATAGCGCCGCTAAAAAAATACGCACCATGGGTAACGCCCGCTGCTGTTGAAGCGTTTGAATTGCCAACTTAGGCTGCTGGTCATAGTCCACCAGAAATGTATTAATCACCTGCGCCTGACGCTGGGCAATCTGCCACCAAAACCAGCTCCGCTCAAAAATGAGGGTAACTACCAAAATCGACGCTGCTAGCAACGGCCAAATAACGACGCCCCCAGACGCAAATAATTTTGAAATCTCCACTTAAATCCTCTTTAAGCTCCTGATTAGCGTTTTTGGCCTTTTGGCATTTTTATAAGATACCCAGTGATAGTCATTAGCTTTTATGAGCATTTCAAGACATGTGGTTTTATATCGTATGTTTAATCCTTGTAAACTTAATTTACTAAGGCCTTTAGAGAAGTGTCAAAAGCTATTAATTTCACGTCAGGTTTTCAACGATTATGGTCTCAATTTCTAACTCATATTTATTTTCTACTTCTTGAGAAGAAATTAAGTTACGACTACATCGCTTTCATCTCTAAATGCCTAATGTATGATGAAAGTAATCACTCATGTTGAAGACATGCACACCTTCACGAGCCAGTTAATCAAACATTCAGGGCGTTTCAAATTTGTGCATGTGCGCTCAACTTTTTGTTGGTTTTCTTCGGCTACTAGCCATTTGTCAACTCTTGAAAAATCCTCCTCCATGATCTGCAAGTGCTGAGGAGTAATTAAAGGTCGATTCTAGTCACGTGTTAAGGATGCAAATAATATAAATTGGACAGGATTAAATTATGTTGAACCACCGCAATGCGCTCAGCCATGACCCCGGGTTCACACCAGAACAAGTCTTAGAAAATCGCGGTCGAGTTGCGATTTTTATCGATGGTTCGAATCTGTTTTATGCCGCTCTTCAGCTTGGTATTGAAATTGATTACACTAAGCTGCTGTGTCGATTGACTGCAGGGTCTAGATTGTTTCGAGCATTTTTCTACACGGGCGTAGATCGGACCAACGAAAAACAGCAGGGCTTTCTGCTCTGGATGCGTCGTAATGGCTATCGCGTCATCGCCAAGGACTTGGTGCAGTTGCCAGACGGGTCCAAAAAAGCAAACCTGGATGTTGAGATTGCTGTCGATATGATGGCTCTAGTCGGTTGCTATGACACCGCCATTTTAGTCAGCGGTGATGGAGACCTAGCCTACGCTGTGGACGCTGCCAGCTATCGTGGTGTGCGCATAGAGGTTGTCAGTTTACGCTCCATGACCAGCGATAGTCTAATTAATGTGTCCGATCGCTACATTGATTTGGATGGTGTTAAAGATGACATCAAAAAGACACCCCGAAGCCACAGCAATGGATACACCTATCGCCCGTTAACCGGTCTGAGTGTCATGGAAGAAGAGGAAGTCACCAGTGATCAGGTTTAAAGTCCGCTAGGATGGTCTGGGCAAGATATGCGCTGGCACGAGTGACGCTGTATGAACAAATGGTATCGGTTTGCGATGATTGCAGCGCTAATTGCTGTGATAATTGTAGCTGTGCGGACCTGTCAATCTTCCGGCGATACCTTGGAAAGTATCCAAAATCAAGAAAGCGCGGAGCAAACTGAGGCCGAGCTAACTCTCAAGGACGTCACTCTAGAGCAGCCCGACGAAAGTGGGGGGCTGCTTTGGCGTGTAAAGGCAAAAGAGGCAACCTACAGCCCAGATCGTCGTTTGGCTAGTCTTAAGTCCCCAGAAGGTGAGCTGTTTCAAGATGGCAAAGTCATCTATAAGGTTAAAGCCAATCAAGGTGAGATTCGAGAGAACGGCAAGTCAATATTTCTCCAGGGTAATATTGTTGCTAACAGTCCAGAGGAGAAAGTGACGCTTAAGGGCAACAGCTTAGAATGGACACCAGATAAAGATCTATTATTAGTTCGTGATAGCATTGTTGGGGAGCATCCTCAGCTCAATGCAACAGCTCAAGAAGCCCGGTTATTCAATAAAACTAAGCGTTTAGAACTATTTAAGGGGGTGGTCGCCACCACCAAGCAGGACCCCTGGATTGGATTTAAGTCAGAAAAATTGGTAGTTCTTCTAGAAGAAGACAAACTAGAAACAGACACACCACTGTTCATGGAGCGCTACACCTCGAAAACAGATCGAACAGTAACCGATCGTTTGACAGGTAAACAAGGGGAGTTTGATCTAACCAAACAGCAGGCTATCTTGCAGCAGCAAGTCCAGTTAAATGCCCTAAAAATACCGCTACAAACAAATAGTGATATTGCCGTTTGGTCTGTAAAAGAAGGCACTGTGGTAATTGATAAACCTGTTCAAATCCAGCAGGATAAGCTAGCAGCGAATGCCAAAAAGGGTCGTCTCAATTTGAATACTCAGATCTTAGTGCTCAATGGAAATGTCCAGGCTGTTAGCAAAGATAAGCAGTCATTATTGTTAGCAGATCAGCTAACTTGGAATATCAAGACCCAGGATGTGGACGGTCAGGGTAATGTCAGCTATCGTCAACAGGATCCAGCGGCCACTGTCAGTGGTGATCGAGCCGTTGGTAATCTAGAACAACAGACCGTAGTTGTCACCGGAAAAAATGTCATTACTGAGATTGTTCCTGTGGGGATTGAATAATTTCATTCCGTTTAGGATCGCCCAGCCGGTAAGCACCTTGGTTAAATTGGAGTGTGGCCTTAATTTGCTGAGGTACCTGGTTGGCTTTGCCCCACTGCTGCTCAAGGGCAGCAAGTAAATCATCTTGTTGGGCACGCAGTGTCTCTAACCCAGAGCCATAATTAATAACAGCAAACCAGACAATTCCCTTTTGCTCGGTGGGAAAAGCGCCTGCCAAAGCACTGACCACAGCTAGGCTACCAGTTTTGACAGAGGCATTGACTGGTAATGTGCGATCGATCAAGGTACCTATATCGGTCCCGGAGACTGGAAAAAGATCGGCAAAATTTAAATTTTGCGTCTGTAAGCGTGTTTGAATTGCTTGCATCAGTAAAATAACTGCCCGTGACGAGAGCTGATTATCTTCGCCTAGCCCAGAGCCATTGATCAGGCTAATTTCACCGGGGGTTACCCCCCCCACCTGCTCGGCAATTTTGACCACATTGGTTGGGCCACCGGAGAGAGTAGAGAGCATCTCAGCCATAACGTTATTGCTGTAGATATTCATGGCTTTGAGAATGACTGCCAGCGGGAGCGATTTGTGACGGATCAGCCAGCCTGATGCTTGTTCGATGACCGGTGCTGCAGAGAGCACTTGGACCGGCCCTTGAATTTGTAGTGTGGGTTTAGGCGTCCCGGTCGGGAGCGTACCATATTGTTTGTCTACTTCCCAACCCCAGGCAGCTGAATTCATCGCCTGTTTGAGCATCTCTCCTGATGCCAATGGGTCTGTGTTGAAGTTCATCACAAACTGATCGACGACGATTAGACTACCCGTGACTTGCTGAATGCCAAGCTGCTGCAGTGTATTTCCCAAGGCGATCCCTTCTTCCCAAACAAATAGAGGATCATAGGCACCTTTAATAATGAGATCGCCCTGTAGGGTGCCGTTAGTGATGCTCCCTCTCCAGCCGATAAAGGTCTCAAACTGATGATTAACTCCGTAGGTCTCAAGGGCTGCTAGAGTTGTCGCCACTTTTGTTAATGAGGCGGCGGGTAATCGTTGAGAGTCTTGATGACGAGCCACTGGATAGCGGCCTATATTGACAGCTACACTTTGTTGATTGGTGGCAAAGCCTAATCCTGTTAGATCGGTAATATAGCCATTGATAATTGTTTCTGCAGCTGGGTCTGATGCCAGGCGCTGTAGCAGCCAGGGAGATTCCCAGGTAGGGCGAATATCGACGGTAGCGAGGTTGATGCTGACGATTGGTTGCCAGGGACGAGGGCCAATCAACGCAGAAATAAAGGCTAGGGATAAAAGCCAGTTCACAATAATGAGGTATCAGCAGTTTTACTGGCTAAAGATACACTAGGAGGGTAGGGTATGCCCACTGGGCAATAGGTCTTCGACAGGGCTTGGAGAATC
Source organism: Cyanobacteria bacterium P01_B01_bin.77 (assembly GCA_039028535.1). GTDB lineage: Bacteria > Cyanobacteriota > Cyanobacteriia > Phormidesmidales > Phormidesmidaceae > Leptothoe. The sequence goes on along the minus strand of JBCCHX010000094.1, from coordinate 7,954 downwards.
AGGTATGGCTAAGGCGGATGAGAATCAGTGGTTACGGCGGCTGCCATTGGTGGTGGGCACTGTGGGCGGCACCTTGCTCATGCTCAACCGGCTGCTGACACCAGTGATTACAGATTCTCAAGCACGGGCCGATGTGGTCGGTGTATTTCTCAGTGCGATTTTGATTTTGACCACCTTGCTATGGCAGCAGATTCAGCCAGTTTTGCCTGAGGCCGTCATTTTAGAAGGCGAAGAGGGCTTTGAGCTGGCAGATGGTTTATCGGATGATATTGCCACTGAGTTAGCTTGGGCATCCCACTTATTGCTGACCAATACAGTGACTCGATCCCTGGTGGCTTATTACGATGGTCAGGTGCTAATGCGTCGGGGGGTGCTAGGGCCACGTAAAGATGTAGAAGTAGGAGCAATTTTAGAGCGGGTCCTGACTCAGAAAAAAACAGTTTATTTAGTGAGTCTCAAACTCTATCCTGGCAAAGTTGAATTTAGCTATTTACCTGGAAATACGCAGGGTATTATTTGTCAACCGATGGGGGATAAAGGGGCGCTGATTCTAGGAGCAAACGCACCTCGTAGCTATACCAAACAAGATGAAACCTGGATAGAAGGAATTGCCGATAAGCTAGGAGCTAGTTTAGATGCATTAGAAACTTCCCAGGTGACAATCTGAGGGATTTGTCTTGTATTCTGGCTACTGTGCTAGTTTTCTAGACCGATGATAGGGGGATATGAAGGATGGCTAAATTTGTGATGTGGGGTAGCTATTGTGAAAACGCTTTGGAAAAGCGTACTCCCTACCGAGCCGATCATCTGGCTGGATTGACAGCCCAAAAAGAGCAAGGGGTGCTAACCTCCCTAGGACCGACCACCGATAATAGTAAAGTTTTCGGTACCTACGAAGCTGCGGACGAATCTACAGTGCGGCAGCTGGTGGAAAATGATCCCTATTGGCTCAATGGTATTTGGACTGAATACGAAGTTTACGAGTGGAACCAGGTGTTTTAAGGTTAGAGAATATCAGCGCGAGGTTTTGTAAGTATCCATGTAGCTAACTAAAGAATCCATATGAGATTGTGAATGACTAAAACATCAATACGATCGCGTTAGATTTGATCTTGTTCAGTTACTTCTATCCGTAACGGTAATTCTATAATCAATGGTTAGAGCTGGAGCGGTAGGGTAACTGGCAGGCTGAGACCGACAACTAGGATCAGCTGAGGGATAATTGGGGGTGTTATGTTGGAGTATCAACGCTCCGCTTGTTTATTCTGAACACATTATGGCGATTTCCCCTAGCTACGTCACCCAGGCCACTAATCGCCATGAGCTATCAGTTGTCGTGCCAATTTTCAATGAGCATGAAAGCATTCCTCTGCTAATTGAGAGAATTACAACAGTAGCTCAGGAGATGGAAGTCTCTTATGAGTTGATCTGTGTTGACGATGGTTCCACCGATGGGTCGGCAAAGCTGCTCAAAGCTATTGCTAAAGAGCGTCACGACCTTCGGGTGATTTTACTTCGGCGCAATTATGGACAAACCCCGGCCATGGCAGCGGGATTTAACTATGCGAGGGGGCGTGTCATTGTTACCCTGGACGGAGATTTGCAAAACGAGCCTGCTGATATTGCTACGGTCTACCATAAGCTGCATGAGGGCTATGACCTGGTAAGTGGCTGGCGTAAACATCGTCAGGATAATGCTGTCACTCGACTGCTGCCATCAAAAATTGCGAACTGGCTGATTGCCCGTGTTACTGGGGTGCAACTCCACGACTATGGCTGCTCACTTAAGGCTTATAGTGCTGAGGTGGTCAAGGATATGAATCTCTACGGCGAACTACACCGATTTTTACCAGCCCTGGCCTACATTGAGGGAGCACGTATCAGTGAAGTACCTGTACGGCATCATGCCCGTCAATTTGGCCAAAGCAAATACGGCCTGGGGCGTACGTTTCGTGTTGCCTTAGACTTATTGACCATTTACTTTATGAAGACATTTTTGACTCGACCCATGCATGTGTTTGGTCCCTTTGGAGCCATTTCAGTGCTAGCGGGTCTGGGGCTCAGTGTCTATCTCGCTTTTATTAAATTCATCTTGCAGGCCGATATTGGTAATCGCCCCCTACTGATGCTAGCGGTGGTGTTATTTATTTCAGGTATTCAGCTGTTAAGTGTGGGGCTACTGGCGGAGTTGATGATGCGCACCTACCACGAGTCGCAACAACGTCCTATTTATCGTGTGCGTGAAGTGGTAGGTGGAAAACCGTAGGAAGGTATTGTTCTCTTCATCCTTATCCGAGTCTTCGCTAGTTCTCTAGCCCCTTAATCTTGCACATATTGTTCTCCGTTAATCAGGGCAATTTCAGCTCTGACAAATTCTCTTCCAAGATAAGCGGCATGGTCTAAATAGCTGATGGGGCAAGGGGTTTCTTTGTCTTCAAAGATTTTCATGCATAGCTCTTTAGCCGTGCGGGCTTGATAGAGGTGAGTAGCCTGTCTCGGCTGAGTATTTTTCTTGGCAATCAGGGGTTTACCAGTTTCTGGATCGCAGGCCAATCCTTTTTCGTTAATGGTATTGGTAAAATGCTTGGCACAGATCAGTCCTTGGTCGGTATCTAGGTAAATCAAAAAATAGCCATCTGGATCTAGCTCGATAAATCGTTTAGATAGCTTGTCGTCTTGGGCTTTAAGGTCAGCCGCAGATGGGCGGGTGTTTTGGCTGATTGTCATAGTAGGGCGGCAGTAACGGAGCACACATTTTACCGTGTGGCTTCTCCGATTTCATCACTCCGCTGCTGTTTATGGTTTACTCCCTGATTGCTCCGTGGCCAATGGCTTCAAGGGTAAATCTGCATTGATGGTGTCAATTTCATGTTGCTCGGCGGCGTTGATGCGGTCGATGTAGTTGTCGAGAACCTGGGCTAGGGTGGGGTGGTAAAACTTGTGGAGGCTATGGTTAGGGGCGGCGGGAAAGCCGCGTCGTTTTTTGTGACGACCGCCAGCACCGGGGTCAAATAATTGAATGCCGTTGGTGATGGCCCAGTCGATGGGCTCGTAGTAACAGGCATTGAAGTGGAGATGGTTATATTCTTCGAAGGCACCCCAGTAACGACCGTAGAGGCGGTCCCCCTTAGTCAGGCAAAAGGACATGCCGATGGGGTTGGGATTGTCGTTGGCGTAGGCGGCAAATATGACGGTGCGATCGCAATATCCCGGATACAGTTGCTGAAAAAACTGACGTGTCAGATACTTGCTCCCCCACCAGCCAAACTTGTCACAGGTATCACTGTAGAAGTCATACACCAGGCTACACAGCGTATCAGACAGTCCCTCCCCAGTATGGACCTCAAAGTGTAGACCTGCCTTAGTTACAGATTTTCGCTCTCGCTTGATATTACGTCGCTGATTGGCATTAAAGCGAGTCAGATAATCATCAAAGCTGCTGTAGCCCTCATTTTTCCAAATATAGCTATGGTGCAGCCACGGATGAAAACCCAGGGATTCTAGATCGCTGCGCCAGCTAGGATCCGCATATAGAAAATGACAGCCTGAAATATGGTTTTTTACACAAAACTGATCAATAGCCGCCACCATCACTCGAGTCAGCATAGCCTCATCTTCCCCAGCGGCGATCAAAAAGCGATATCCTTCGGCAGGGGTAAACGGTGACATGCCCAATAGTTTTGGATAGTAGTCAATCCCCAACTGCTCCGCCAAATCAGCCCACTGATGGTCAAATACAAATTCCCCTCGGCTGTGTCCTTTAAGGTATAGGGGGGCTGCTGCCACTAACCTATCTTTACACCACACCGTCAAATGGTTCGGTAGCCAGCCCGTCTGAGCAATGGTGCTCTTAGACGTTTCCATAGAATTCAGCCAAAACCACTCAAAAAATGGTGTATCTAGCGGCTGAGCCATGCTATCCCAGGCTGTTTTAGGCAGGTCCGCCATGCAATTGACCCAACGCAGCGTATAGTCGGTCAGTGGATCAGTGGTGGTTATACCCATTACTTGGCGTGCTAGTTCTCTACGGTAATGTAGCGCGGGAGATGGGGAATGAGAATAAAGAAACTCCGAACCATTCTCTATCGCAGCCGTTGATAGTGTAAAAACACCTCATCCTCAATGGTTTGATTTGCCACCAGAGTAAATCGAGGAGCTTCATTTAGGGAGAATCCATCGCCGTCGCAGGGGGTGGGAGCCTGCTGGCCACCGATGATTAAAGGGCAAATGGTGAGCCAAAGATCGTCAATTAAATCAGCCATCATGAGCGCGGCCACCAACTGGCCACCACCCATGACGAGTAAATGATGGATATGGCAAGGAGGAAGCTCAGTCAAAATTTGTGGCCAATCAAACAGGCCTGCCTTAGTGGGGGCGCTCCAGATCCGTTCAAATTTTTTTCGATCTCGCCAGGTTTGAGCCCCGGTCATCGTAGTTAATAGCCAGCGCGGGACGGGCTGGCTAAAAAACTTGGCAGCGGGATTCAGCTGTCCTGATGGCGAGCAAACAATGTGAATAGGCTGAAGGCGCTGTTGTTGCTGGCGACGTTTTGCCAATAGGGCAGGATCTTTGATCAGTGCCGTGGTGCCATAGGCGCGCAGGGTGCTAGCGCCAAATAAAGTGGCATCAGCGGTAGCTAAACACTGTTCGAGATGCTGCTGGTCATGGGCCGAGGGAAAGCGGGCCGCTGTGCGGTGGGCGTCGCTAATTTTGCCATCGGCACTCATGGCGACAATCGCTGTGACATGGGGGCGCTGGTGAGGGGATAACGTCGCCCGCACACTAACCTGAAAATCTGACGATGACATGTTCAGAACTAAGAGTGGAGTACCCTAAATTATTCGCTTGCAGCTGATTAAGCTACCTTTGATAAGGCTTCATCTATGTGAGTGCTATTTCAACTTTTGGCAGTGTAGCCGGTAGCTAGGTAAAACCAGTCGATAAACTAAGTGGGTGTTAATACCGGTATCGGTTGTCACATAGCCGTGAATACGGCTGTCCTGAGATCTGACACTGGTGAAAGGTGGTTTCCTCAGGGATATACCATCGAAATAACATGGGACTGTGACGATATCGTTCACCGTTGGCTAGACTGCGGAGTAAGCATTCTTTGGCGTTATTTCTACGGCTTGACATCCATGTATTTACGTTTCCTGTTGAAATCAGCGACGGTTATTTAAGTTGTTAGCGGTTTATGGCTAAGCGTCCTCTTTCATTTCGCCGGTTACTGATACTGCGTATCCTACTGCTGAGCACACCTGTGCTACTCCTCGGGCAGGCAATTACGCTGCGTAAGGCGCGTAGCAGCTTATTAGAAACTGCCCGGCAAAATTTAACCAGCAGTGCGATTAACAAGGCAACTGGATTACAGGACAGTGTGCGAGCAGTAGAGTCCGAGCTTTTACTGCTGGCCGATAGCCAAGCCTTAAAGACAGGGGATTTGAATGCGGTCGCCGGTGCTCTCAGCCGCTACACCAAGGTAGCGTCCCATCGCGTCGGTTGTTTAGAGCTGACTGAAGCTAAAACAGGGACGGTGGTATCGACAACCTGTGGAACACCTCTGTTGCCAACACCATTGCAGCTGCCATGGCAACAGACTCCCAATGGGAGCCCAGATTTTTATTTAGTGGACTTAGACAGTCCTAAGCAGAGTACGACTGAAGAATTATCGGTGGGCGATGTGGAACCAGGAATGCACCCCTCACTGCTCGATCTGACCGTGGCCACACCGATTTACGATTCGGTAGGCAATCTGCGCTATACCCTTTCTGCCCAGCTTGGGTTTACTCAGTTAGAAGATACCAACCCCCGTTCATTGGTTGGTAAAACTGTCATTATTGACCCCAATGGGATTGTGGTTACTCATCCCAACCCAGAGTTAGTGGGCCTATCGGTGGATGATCTGAACGGGGCTGACCGGTTTGTAAGCATTATCAGCAGTATTCGCGTAGGTAATGCGGACACCCTACACTTATTTAGCCTGTTGGAAAACGGGGATGAGTGGTTGGCGGGATATAGCGGTGCGCAATTGCCGATTTCAACCGGGCAAACCCAAACCTGGAACGTCTTAGCGGTGACTCCGCTCAACCAGGCGCTCCATGCGTTAGGTGAAATTCGGATGATTTTATTTTTACTAACGCTGGGGTTGTTGGGGGCCAATGCGCTACTAGCACTCTATGTAGCCCGTAGTCTGTCATTGCCGGTGGAGCGCCTGATTCATTACACCCAGCAAGTTCAAGATCTCTCATCGGGTGTGAAGGCCGCTCCCCCAAATCGGAGTATTTGGGAGTTGGACTACCTCGGTAAAGTGCTCGAACGGATGCTGCGTCGTTTAGAAGGGGGTGCTCAGGAGCTACGTCAGGCTTGGGAAAATGCCCAGATGGCCAACCAGCTCAAAAATGAGTTTTTGGCCAATACTTCCCACGAATTGCGGACGCCCCTCAATGCCATTATTGGCTGCATTCGCTTAGTAAGGGATGACTGCTGTGACGATCGCGAAGAAGAGCTGGAGTTTTTGGAGCGGGCCGATAATGCAGCGATCCATCTGCTTAAAATCATCAACGATATTTTAGATATTGCCAAAATTGAATCAGGCACTGTCAGTCTTGACTTAGAAACCTTGGATCTGGATAACATCGTCCATGATGTGTTGGATATGCAGGCCCTGCAGATTCAGCAAAAGGGATTGACTTTGAACCGCCCTGACAAATCAGATCCGATTTGGGTCAAGGGAGATGGCGATAAGTTGAAGCAGGTATTCCTCAATATTGTTTACAACGCGGTTAAATTTACCCACGAGGGCAGTATTACTGCCACAATCGATGTAGTAAAGGCGGGGGATACATCCGAGCCTGACTCTGTTGCCATTCCGGCTCCTCGGGTGAGTGTCACCATTCAAGATACGGGCATTGGCATTGAACCCAAGGATCAACAAAAACTCTTTCATCCCTTTGTGATGGTGGATGGTACCCATACGCGTTCCTATGAGGGTACGGGGTTAGGTCTGGCGATTTCAAAAAACTTTATGAAACTGATGGGAGGCAGTATCGGTCTCCACAGTGCCGGAGTCAATCAAGGAACAGCGGTAACGGTGGTGCTGCCGCTGTTGGCAAACCATGGCGAACAAAATAAGTCTGAACCATCTGAGGACGGTGTGGAAGCTGCTGAGCAGGTTTTGGTAGGGCCGAAGGTGGAGGGCTAGTTCAGACTGGAGTTGTTGCTAAAGGTACCCATGCGCCAGCTTGGGCTAGGGATTGGGAAAGGGCTTCTAGGATAGCGACTAGGGTGGTCCCGATTGTGCCTGAAGAGATCGGAGAGGCTTGATTAGTGAGAACAGTTTGGACGAAGTGATCGCACATGGTGGCTAGGGGTTCTTGGTTAGGCACAGCCAGGGTAACAGTGCCTAACGCCTGGGGAGCAAATGTGTCGAATGCTGGGTGGCCTAGTTGAAGCTTGAGGGGGGCGTCGGGATGCATTTCATCAAAGATGAGGCTGCCGCGATCGCACACTAAACTTAGCTGTCGCTGTTTATGGGGATTGGCCCAGCAGACATGAATTGTTGCTTCAAAACCGCTGGCATAGTGCAGACGACACCAGACTACATCGGCTAGGGGCGGCTCAGCGGAGTGTGGGAGCCAGCTTAGGCCATGGGCTTGGACACGAATGGGGGCGGCTTCCAGCCAGTGGTTAAAGATGGCAATGTCATGGATTGCCAAATCCCAAAGGGCATCGACATCTCGGCGCACGGGACCCAGGTTGGTACGAGCTGCATAACCATAGCGTGGGATGCCCAGACGGTTGAGGTTTACCTTAGCCTCGGTAACGGCGGGATGAAAGAGATAGGTATGGTCAATCAACAGCTGTTGATTTTGCTGCTGAGCTAGGGTGCAGAGGGCAGCAGATGTTTGGGTGCTAAGGGTGAGCGGCTTCTCACACAGGACATGGAGCTGCCGCT
>JBCCHX010000093.1:0-23935 GCA_039028535.1 Cyanobacteria bacterium P01_B01_bin.77 | reverse complement strand
TTACTTAAGTGTTGTACTCTGCCGAGATAAAAATCGTCAGACTGAGTCTATGGTAAAACGGTAGGCAGTTTCAGGGTTTTGCCCATCAAGTTCATGCAATTGCCCATCGTTGCCCCCGCCCCACTTGTGAGTGAACATGCTAAAGCGTTTCGGCATTTGTTCTGTGACGAACGTCAGTACCAGCATTTTCAGAACTACTTGACGGGGTTGATGGTGCTGGAGAATAAAAGTCTTGCAAATATTAGTCGGTGTACGTTAGAGAGTTCGGATAAGAGCAATATATCTCGATTCCTATCCTCGGCACCCTGGCATCCGCCAGTCGTCAACGAGACTCGCATTCAGTACATGCTAAGTCAAACAACATCGCTACGTCTGAGTGAAGGCGGCTCGAACCTCATTCTGGACGATACGCTGTGTGAGCATGTGGGCAGTTTGTTTGAGTATGTGGACCGCCATTACAACCATAGTCAGCACACGTATTCATTCGCTCATAACCTAGTCACCAGTCACTATTTAAGTGGAGCGGTTCGGTTTCCAGTAGATTTTGAGCTTTATCGTCGGTATGAGGAGGTGACGGAGTGGGCGACCTTTGTGACCAAGCACTTTCCAGACCAGACGATTCCCAAGACCCGCAAAGCACGGACACAATTACACAAACAGGTAGACCCAACGCTGCTGCAAGATCCAGCCTTTGCCAAGCTCGATAAATTGTTTTGCACCAAAATCGACCTTGGGATGCTGTTGGTCGACCAAGCCATTGAGCGAGGATTACCCTTCAAAACGGTACTGATGGATAGTTGGTACCTTTCGCATGAGGTGGTTGAACATCTTGAGGCCCATAATAAAGATTGGGTGAGTTTGCTCAAAGCGAATCGGAATCTAGAGGCTTACAGCATTCGCCTGAAGGACGATACGGGACAACGAATCGTCTTCAACAAACCGCATATCAAGGTTGAGGATCTGATACCGTTGATCCCAAAAACAGCCTTTAAGCCATGCCAGGTCGGGGCTCATGTCTATTGGTGTTTTACCCTATGTGCTCGCATTCCAGGGATGGGTAAAGTCCGTTTAGTGATTAGTTTTGAAACAGCTGACCTAAGGGGCACCTATGCTGTCTTAGTGACCAACCGGAAAGACTGGTCGGCGAAACAAGTGCTTGCCAAATATTTGAACAGATGGCCGATAGAAACATTTTATCGAGATGGAAAGCAACATCTAGGGCTCGATGAGTATCGAGTACGAACATTTGAAGCCATTCAAACCCATTGGTGTTTAGTGTTTGTAGCCTATTCACTCTTGCATCTAGCCTGTCTGCCTCCATCCCCGAAGAATGCAATGGGTCAACGCCCTACCAAGCCCATCAAAACCATTGGGCAGGTCTGTCGCCAGCAAGGACAAGCGTTGATAGAAAAGCTCATTCTGTTTGCTCATGATTGCTTACAGCAAGGGGAAACAGCTGCCGATGTGTTTCGCAAATTGTTTGCTAAACAAAATAAGCAGGTACCGGCCTAAACTCACGAATGAAACCACACCCTATTTTTCTACGGAGAGAGTGCAACACTCAAGTAGTTATTATTTAGATCTTGCACCTGACGGGGAAGCGCCAATCCACCCTGCACTCAAAGTGACAGGGCTAACAGCTTCAAACACCGACCTCCAGTGCCTCCATGCCCAATTGTCCCTTTTAGTGGACAGCTCTCGATTGGCGTTGGGTTTTGAACCCGATGTGGGCTGAAGCCTCATGCCCAATATAGATACACAATCTGAGTATTAGCTATTAAGCCTTCTGTTCTCAATTTTGGGAAAATTAAGAGAAAATCTCCTACAGCAGAGAGTCTGAAGATAGAACAATAAAAATTAGCGGAATGAGCACTGGCAAACGTGTGTTTAAAGATCGGGAGGCCCTGTCATAGGACTTTCTGAATTTTTGTCACATTTTTTGTTAACCATATCGATTGGAAATACTAGGATGACAGCAGGCTATTGCATACAGGGTCTACAAGAAAAACGCCATAAGTATCAGTATAACTATACGCACATTCCTCCTGTGGCGATGGTAGATACTCTTTCAGAGGAGGAGATTTTTTCATCTCCATGGCAGTTGATGGTCGCTAAGGTTGGGTTTGAACTGCTAGTCAATACCATTATTGTCAATCGAGGTGATTGCGGAAAAACTGGCGCAGCCGATGATGTCAAAGCCTTTCTCGTTGAGACGTTTAAGGAAACTCTAGCCGATTACGGTGGCCTGTCTCGCGCTAAGATCCTCTGGCAAGGGGCAAAGTTTATGCCCAGAATTCTGTTTGGTCGATTATCTACGGATGCAGAAGAGTTAGAAGCCTTGATTAGAGACATTATTAACAGCGTTAACCGGGAGTTTCTTCGAGATTTTGCGGCCAATGTGCAACAGAAATTAAAACTTGATTCGCCTAAAGGTAAGGGAGATGATATCGATGATTTTAAGGCCCTCTTTCAAACAATTGAACTGCCAGCCATCGCCTATACCTACGAAAAAGATGAGGTCTTTGCCTCAATGCGTGTGGCCGGACCCAATCCGGTAATGCTGCAGCGGTTAACGGGGCCTCAGGCAAATTTTCCGGTTACAGAGGCTCATTATCAAGGCGCAATGGGTACGGCTGATTCCTTGGCAGCTGCCTATGTAGAGGGCCGTTTATATATGGCTGACTATGGGATTCTGGATGGGGCTATCAATGGTTCATTTCCAGGCGATCGCAAGTATCTCTATGCTCCCCTAGCACTATTTGCCGTGCCCCAGGCCAATGCGGGAGATCGGCGGTTACGTCCGGTGGCAATCCAGTGTGGGCAGGACCCTGATAAATTTTCCATACTCACTCCCCAATCCAATCCCTATGCCTGGCTCTGTGCCAAAACCGCTGTACAGGTTGCCGATGCTAATTTCCATGAGGCCGTGACCCATCTAGCCCGGACTCATCTGTTTATGGGGCCGTTTGCGATCGCAACCCACCGTCAGCTCCCCGACAGCCATCCTGTTAACCTCCTGCTGCGTCCCCACTTTCAAGGCATGCTGGCCATCAATAACGAAGCCCAGGCCAAACTAATTGCCGCTGGTGGCGGTGTTAACAAGATTCTCTCAGCCACCATTGACTCTGCTCGGGTCCTAGCAGTGCTGGGACTGCAAACCTATGGATTCAATGCCGCCATGCTGCCCCAACAGCTCAAACAGCGTGGCGTAGACAATACTGACTATTTGCCTATCTATCCCTATCGTGACGACAGCATTTTAATTTGGGACGCTATCCACGACTGGGTAGAAAACTATCTCCAGATTTACTACGCTGATGATACCGTTGTGCAACAAGACACTCTTCTGCAGGCATGGGCACAAGAATTAGTCGCCCACAATGGCGGACGTGTTATTGACTTTGGCGAAGCTGACGGCCAGATTCACACCCTTGCCTATTTAGTCGAAGCCATCACCCTGATCATTTTTACCACCAGCGCTCAGCATGCCGCCGTAAACTTTCCTCAAAAAGATGCCATGAGCTTCGCTCCGGCCATGCCGACGGCAGGTTATACCGAGCTAACAGATCTAGGTAATCACACCACTGAGGAAGATTACTTTAAGTTGTTGCCCCCTTTAAGTCAGTCTCAAGAACAGCTAAAACTTCTCCATCTGCTTGGTTCTGCCCATTTCACCGAATTGGGCCAGTACGGCAAAGATCATTTTCAGGACAGTAAAGTAGCAGCCCCCTTGAAAAAATTTAAAATTCGCTTAGAAAAAATCACCGATACCATTTACGAGCGAAATCGAGATCGTCCTCCTTATGAATATCTCTTACCTAAAAACATTCCCCAAAGTATCAATATCTAGATAGATATCTAAATCCCTTCTATAAAATCATCATGGACATCACTACACTCACACAAAAAGTGATTAAGGCCCACGACAGCCAAGTCAAACTCTCTCGACGACTTGCTAAATTAGGCTATGAAAGCACTTTGGGTAAAGTGCTACGTTTAAAACCCTATTACAGTGAGGGGTTTACCATATTAAAAGCATGGCGAGATTTTCTCTATATTCGTAAAGAACAAATTGGCAATACATTTTTTGCCGTTGATCACGCCATTATGCATACCGATCATGCCCAGGTTCAAAAGCTCATGCAGGTTGAGCCCCAGATGCGCGGTAACGATCTAGGCATTATTAGAATCTTGTCTCCCAGCTACATGCTCAATCATCCCCTGAGTTTAGGGATGAATGGCAAGGATCACACCGGCATACGAGCCATCTTTCAGCAGGCATTACCCGATCCATTTATCGAGGCAGATGGATTAGGGGAGTATGTGGATGAGTTCTTATCAACCGTAGTCAAACGCGGAAATCTGCACATCGGTGACGATCTCCCCCGCTTTATGGTCAAGATATTGCATCAGCTGGTATTTCAGATTTCTCTGTCTGAGGATGAAGTTACGGCCTCACGCAGTTATATCAAAGGGCTACCCCTGGCCACCTTGCCCACGTTCATCAGTCGCTATCTGCTAGCCTTCAAAACTGAGCCAATTATTAAACATCGCAAACACTTAATTCAACGATATAAGACCTCTTCTAACTGGACGGCCTATGAAGCCACAGGGAAACAATATGGCCTCAGTCCAGACCAGGTCGCCAATGGCCTATTCGATATGATCCATATTGCTGGTACCGCTGGGACTAGCGCGCTCATGGGTTCTGTTATCGGTGTTTTATGCCTAAATGACGACCTAAAGGCTGATGTAGTCAAAGAAATCAATACGGTCTGGCCAGATACCGCATCGCTTACGGGTGACAGTCTCCGACAGGCTACGCTTCTCCATAAAGTAATTTTAGAAACGGCTCGCATGTATCCCCCCGTGCGCTTTGTTAGTCAGCTGGCAACAGAAGCGGGTGAAGTTGAAATCGAGAGTACAAAATGTCCATTCCAGAAGGGTACACGATTACTCGGTTCGATCTTTACTGCTAACCGTGACGATAATCGCTACGACAAACCAGATGAGTTTTCAGTTCAACGAGATTTCTCCGACCTTCTGTCGTGGAATGGTGACGCCCATGAACGAGTCTGTCCAGGAAAATCTCTATCGATTGAACTGATTAAGGTTTTTTGTATGTATCTCTTCAAGCAGTACCAATGGCAACAGTTTACAGAAGTGAAATGGGATTTTGAAAATGTTACGGCAGTAACCCCAAATGAGCTAGAACTTCAAGGGTTTGCAGCTCAAGATTGACAATCCATCAGAACCGATTCAGCCTTTTTCTCTTTTTTATATTTATTTCACACACCACATAGGATAAACCATCATGACTGGCTCCGTCGTACCCCAAAAGTTTGAGAACATTGCAACTTGGATGACATCCACTCAGCCTACCAATCTCCCCCGTGTCTTGAAAGGTGTCTTTTTTATGGATGGTAATCCTTTGCCAGATGACTGTATCACCATGTACAACCAGGAGTGGGATGAGACCATGAACTGTCTTCACCTTACCGGTCACAGAACCGACTCAATGGACATTCCACCGCAACATTTTGGGATGGATCCTTCTATGGGCGGCGCAGCTGTCGGGCTTTCGGTATAAAATCCAGTTTGAGGACGATAGTTTGCAAATGGCCCAGGTCACACCCATCACCTTTGGTATCCCGGTGCCAAGATGGATTATTGACGCTACCATGTGCCAGGATGCCAGCATTAAGAATGGCGATCTTTGGCAACGTAAAAATGTCTGGTTTGGCGGATTCCCCCGAGTAGGCGAATATGTTTTACGCCGAATTGTTGATGAGAATGGTCAATATACTCCAGCATTTCAGGACATGCTCAGCAAAGTTCACCCCGAGTGCCTAGTCATTGAATAAACCTATTAAATAAAGCTCAAGTAATAAGCCTGTTGGGATGGTATCAGACCCGCCCCAACAAGCTTATGGCTCAGGTAACTTATCTTGAGGAGCAGAAACGTCCGTATTTTTAGATATCCAAGTCTGCCATATTCAGCTTGGGTCCGTAGGTCTCAATAAACTCACGACGAGGAGCCACACGGTCCCCCATCAGTACCGTAAATATCCGCTCTGCTTCGGCAGCATCCTCAATCTCCACTTTTTTCAGCGTACGACTCTCAGGGTTCATAGTGGTATCCCACAGCTGGACAGGCATCATCTCACCCAGGCCCTTAAACCGCTGTACATTATATTTTGCATTATCAGGGAGTTCACTAATACCTCGCTGCAACTCCTGTTCGCTGTAGCAGTAGGTGTGTCTGCGACCTCGCTCTAGCTTATACAACGGCGGACAAGCAATGTACACAAACCCCTGGTCAATCAAGGCTCGCTGATAGCGATAGAAGAATGTCAGCAGCAGAGTACGAATATGAGCTCCATCCACGTCTGCATCCGTCATGAGACAAATCCGATGGTAGCGCAGCTGCGCTGGGTCAAATTCTTCACCCTTAATGCCTAGTCCCAGTGCGGTAATCAGCGACTGGACTTCGTTGTTTTTGTAAATCTTGGCGTCGTCGGTTTTCTCAATGTTAAGAATCTTGCCTCGTAGGGGCAAAATCGCCTGGAAGCGTCGGTCGCGGCCCTGCTTTGCGCTACCCCCTGCAGAGTCCCCCTCAACAATAAAGATTTCTGACTCAGCTGGGTCGCGGGAGCTACAGTCTGCGAGCTTACCCGGCAGCGTAGAGGACTCTAGCACTGACTTACGCCGCACTAGATCGCGGGCGCGGCGAGCAGCCTCTGCCGCATTAAAGGATTGGATGGCTTTCTCTAAAATAGAGTCCACCACATTGGGGTTAAAGTCTAGATACTCACTCAGGGTCTCGCCAATTAGTGAGTCGACAATTCCCCGCACCTCGGTATTACCCAGCTTGGTTTTAGTCTGTCCTTCAAATTCGGGCTCTGGTACCTTGACGGAAATAACCGCTGTCAGACCTTCGCGAATATTCTCACCGGCCAGATTTGATTCATTGTCCTTCCGCTTATTACGTTTGCGGGCAAAGTTATTCATGGTGCGGGTCAGCACCGCTTTAAGCCCTTCTAGGTGGGTACCACCATCAACGGTGCGAATATTATTAGCAAAGCCCATTAGGTTATCAGAGTAGGCATCTACACACCACTGCAGGGAAGCTTCTACCTGAACTCCATTTTTTTCACCGGTCACATAAATAATGTCAGGGTGAATCGGCTGCTTGTCCTTATTGATGTATTCAACGTACTCACGGATACCGCCTTCATAGAAATAGCGGTTAACTTTAGGCTCGTCGGACTTGAGTAGCTCTAGTCGATGATCGCTAAAGGTAATATCGACACCAGCATTGAGGTAGGCTAACTCTCGCAAACGACCCGCTAGGGTGCTGTAATCGAATTCAATAGTCTCAGTAAAAATCAGACTGTCTGGCTTAAAGCTGACTGAAGTCCCCGTACGGCTACCGGCACCAGTTTTTATCACCAATTCCCCTTGGGCTTCTCCACGGGCGTAGCGCTGTACATGTTCTTTTTTATCGCGCCAAACGGTAACTTCGACCCATTCAGACAGGGCATTGACCACCGAGACACCCACACCGTGCAGACCGCCGGACACCTTATAGCCACCGCCGCCAAACTTACCCCCGGCGTGGAGCACTGTCATGACTGTCTCTAGGGCAGACTTTCCCGTGCGAGAATGGACATCAGTGGGAATCCCTCGGCCATCGTCGGTAACTGTAACGGAGCCATCGGCATTGAGGTCAATGGTAATTATGCTGCAGTGACCCGCCAGAGCTTCGTCAACGGAGTTGTCAACAACCTCGTAAACTAGGTGATGCAAACCACGTGGCCCGGTGGTGCCAATATACATACCTGGCCGCTTGCGCACAGGCTCCAGGCCTTCGAGCACCTGAATCTGATCAGCACCGTAGTCGGTTGTCATGCTTTCCTATCTCCTAAGACGGTCGTAAAGCCGCAGTAGCGTTAGAAATGAAATTGTGCCCCCGGATTCTAGCACAAAGGGGTTAAAAGCGATTCTGAATGGCTTTGAGCATGTGTATTTATTAGGGATGGATCAAAAAAATTTACACATAATATAAATAGGTCTTTTTCGTTGAGTACAAGTAAACCTGTATTTAGTTCTTATGTACCATTCCTTATTATAGTCGTTGGACCCACTGCTGCGGGGAAGTCTGGTTTAGCGGTGGAACTGGCTCAGCGGTTACAGGGGGTGATTTTAGGGGCAGATTCGCGGCAGGTGTATCGCGACTTTGATATTGGTACAGCGAAACCGTCTCTGGCCGAACGGCGGTTGGTCCCTCACCATCTCATTGATATATGCGAGCCCACTGAGACACTAACGGTGGCTGATTATCAGGAAAAGGCTCAGGGACTCATCCAGCAGATTCATCAGCGCCAAGATCAGATACCTCTGTTAGTGGGGGGGACTGGGCTGTATGTAAATGCGATCGCAAAAGGCCTGATCATTCCTCGTGTCGCGCCTCAGCAGCATCTGCGTCAGCAGCTTACGAATCTGGGACAGCCTCAGTGTTATGCCTTTCTCCAGCAGGTCGATCCTAACGCCAGCCAACGGATTCACCCTAATGACGCGGTACGCACCCTACGTGCCCTGGAGGTCTACTATGCCACAGGAAAATCAATTTCGTCACAGCAGGGCGAGAATCCACCGGACTATCCATTGATCTATATTGGCTTAGACTGTGGTGAAGACTTGCGATCGCGGATTACTCAGCGCACCCACTCCATGATGGATGCAGGATTTGTGGAGGAGGTGGAACAGTTGATCAAGCGTTACGGGGTGGATTTACCGTTGCTAAGTACGCTGGGATATGCAGAAATCAAGCGGTATTTGGCTGGGGATGGCAGTTTGACTGAGGCGATTGCTTTGACGATTCGCCATACGCAACAGTTTGCCAAGCGCCAGCGGACCTGGTTTCGAAAGGAAACGGCAATTAAGTGGTTTGATTCTAACGATCCTAAATTAATTGACAAGGTTTGGAATCATTTTCTCAACCCATGACTTTTGCCAACCACCCAATGACGCCGAAAATACCTCGACAGGCTAGATTCTTCTAACGTCAAGCAAATCGGTCGCCCGTGGGGGCAGGTCCTGGGATTCTTAGTCCGCTGCCAGTCATCCAATAATGTTTGCATGGTCTCCATGGTCAGCGGTGTGCCATTGCGAATCGCCGTGCGACAGGCCGTGGCCACCATGGCTGCATCCACATCCCCACCCAAGCTGAGTTCTAACAAAGCATCGGCGCTATCCTCTCGCTCAGCCAGGGCCGCCGGAACATTCCGCACAGCCCAAAGATTCTCACCAAACAAATCCACATCCAGCCCCAGGCGACGTAATTGCTCCACCTGGCGTGCACTGAGCTGACTCAGGATAATGGCGGGTTCTATGGGTACCGTATACCAGTGGGCTTTAATCTGTTCATAAATGACCCGCTCATGGGCAATGTGCTGCTCCACTAGACACACGCCTCTACTGTGTTCTGCCACAATGTAAGTGTCTTGCACTTGAGCAACGGCCTTTAGCTGACCGGGTAGCTCCTGATGGCCAGCATAGGTAGCAGAGGCTTCAGCGGTTTTGAAAAGTTGTTTTGTCCGCTGGCTGCTGGCTGCCAGGTTAGATAACCGCAATGCTTTTTCAACAGCGATCGCAATCCGGTCACACCATCCGTCTGTATCTTGCAAATAAATCTCAGACTTGGCCGGATTGCGGTTCCAGTCCACCTGAGCCGCAGGCACTCGCAAATGCAAAAAACAGACCGGGTAGCGATCTCGCGGCAGCGTGCGCCGGAAACTATAGATTAACGACTGCACTAACATAGGGGCAGTGACCGCCCGCCCGTTGATCGCCACCCGGATCCAGTCAGGCCGCCGCCGATGACAGCGATCGGGCAGCCCCACCAACAAGTCCAGCTGGCCCTGGGCACCCCCCAAATCTGCTGTATCCAGACTTACCTGCTCTAAATCATGGACAGCGACATCGCGCAGAATCTGGGGCAGCACAGTTTTGGCTGTAGATCCGGGCCACAGGGTAAACCAGTCGCGGTCAGTGTGCCCCACCTGCCAGGTAACCTGGGGATGACATAGGGCTAACTGCTGCACAGTCTGCTGCACCTGACGTAGCTGCTGGGCAACTGAAGGTAGGACCTGGCGGCGATTGGGCAAGCGGTCAAACAGATTGCTGGCCATGACGACGGTGCCGGGTGCGATCGCAACTTCCTCAATGGCCGTCACTGTCCCCTCGGCTCCATAGGTCACCCGCCAGCCCACATCTGCCGCTATCCGACTGCGAATCTCCAGCTCTGACAGCTGCGCCAGACTGTGGAGCGCCTCCCCCCGAAACCCTAAACTTTGAATTTGACTGAGATCATCACAGGTACGAATTTTGCTCGTACTATGGGCCGTGGCTGCCTGTTCTAGATCGCCACGGCCCATGCCAGTGCCATTATCAGTGATCCGTACCCGCCACAGCTCTGGCCATAGATGAATAGAAATCCGCGTTGCACCTGCATCTAACGCATTTTCCGCCAGCTCTCGCACCACCGCTGCCAGCGAATCAATCACTTCTCCAGCCGCAATGAGACTAATAACATCCTGGGATAGCCGTTGGATGGGGGTGGCAGTATCGATAGTCAATGCTCCTCGGAACTCGATGCTTGTCTAACGCTATCGCGAAAGATGAATTTTATGGAGAATAGGCAGGAGGTGAGTTGCGGGTGTACCATGGCGGCACCTCAGCCAATTGTCACTGCCAATGTCGGAGCTAATGTCGGAACCCTACAGGCCCGCTGCCATTGCCAAAATCCAAGATAAAAAGGCTCAGATGCGTCGATCCTTACTCAAGGCCCGGCAGGCAATGCCCCCCCAGGTGTGGCAGCAAAAGTGCGATCGCATCTGCACCCACCTAACCCAGTGGCCCACGTTTCAGTCATCACGAACAATCCTGGCCTACTGTAGCTTTCGCAATGAGCCCGATCTAGGTCAGCTCTTGGCCCAGCAGCGGTCCTGGGGACTCCCTCGCTGCGAAGGTAACGATCTAATTTGGCATCGATGGTTTCCCACCTGCAGCTGGCCACTACAAGTCGGCACTTACGGCATTACCGAGCCTGCCCCGATATCACCGCTGATAGACCCCCAAAAAGTAGACCTCATCTTGGTGCCAGCAGTCGCCTGTGATATTCACGGCTACCGTCTAGGCTATGGCGGAGGCTTTTACGATCGGATGCTGAGTCAGCCGAGTTGGCGTGATAAGCCCACCGTTGGCATTGTTTTTGAGTTTGCTCGTCTTCCTAAAGTCCCCAAAAATAGCTGGGACCGCCCTCTACAAGGAATATGTACCGAAAGTGGCTTGTTTTTAGCTGCCCAATAGCCTGCCATTGTCACTCGGGTCATTTTACATAGGACTGAGAATTGAATTAGGCCCTACTTTTGGCCGCACAGGCATTCCATAAAACGCCCCTGCAGACGAAATTCTTGGAGCTTATAAAATCCTTTTCCCATAGAATCCTGACAAGCGCACATTGCCGGATCCAGACCACTTTTATCTTTGAAGACAATTAAATCAAGAAAACCAGCGGCAACAACACCACCAATCCGCCACTGGCAAGAGACCAGACTTGCCACGGTCTGTCGCCAACAATCAACAATGCACAAAAACAACACCTAGTCAACGTCACCTATCCCAAAAGAACAGATATTATGCCCTCAGCCAGCAGTCACACCTATTTTTCTAGCATGTCCCCACCTGCATAGAGAGCCCCAGATACGGAAAAAATACAGGCCGATAAAAATACAAAAAAAGTCTCCTAGCTCACAGACTCACTACACAACGATGTGGTTATATAGAAGCCTGAAGAGAAGAGAAATACCTGCTCAAATGGGTTTCATTTATTCTCTAAGTAAATAAAAATTTGTTATTTCCGTCTTCATAACTCAAAAATCATCTTTATTGATGTAGCCTAAGCTACCTCATGGAAGTTAGTAAAAAAAATCCTCCTTTGGTCGGGTTTATTACAATTTCTGTGTTTTTATCTGATATTGTAAATTTTGTTATATTGCGGTTGCTATCTTCTCGGAACAACAATGGCAAACACCACCCCAGCTCTCAAAGCATTTATTTCGGCATACGATAGTGCAGCAATGGCTCATCCAAATTTAGATGATGCTATTGAGGCAATTTGTTGTGGCGAGTCTTTTAGGAATTTAATCCTGGCGCTAGTTAACAGCCCTGCTTTCTCTGAAGAACTCGGTAAAGAGTTTGCAGCAGCAGGTGCGATTGCAGGATTATCTGCCTGTCGCAGTTTGCGCAGTTGTCTGAATTTCTCTCTCGGTAGATTTTTTGGGCTTTTGGCCGAAGTGATTGCTGCGTTTGACCAAGCAGCTGGAAATGATTGGACAACATTTGCCAGTCGAGTAAATCAGTCAAACCTAGGAGGCAGCAAGCTTTTAGATCGTCTCATTCGAAGTGCCGACGGCAGTTTCTATACAGACTTAGCGGCTAGACTGGTAGAGGAGAATCCTCATGCGGTCTACCCAACGTCTAGCTATCGTGAGAGCGAAGCCCATGTAGTCAGCGCTGGCGATGATCAAATCATTGAGGCTGTGATGACTTCACGGACATTCACGTCTATTCGCGTTGTTGAGAATTGCCTAGATCTTGAACAATCTGTCTTACGAGACATGTACGTTTCCCATGGACGATGTGTTTGTCTCGTTGACCAAAATGTTGAAACCTACTATGGCGAGCAAATCGACAGGTACTTTAAGCACCACGGCATCCATCTAGAAAAGCTGGTGTACCGAGCAATGGAAGTTGATAAGGGTATCCGCACAGTTGAGAAAATGTTAGGGGACTTCAAGAGCCTTGGCGTCTGTCGCCACGAACCCGTTTTAATCATTGGTGGTGGTGTTATTGCCGATACCGGTGGTCTTGCCTGTGCTCTTTACCATCGGAATACTCCCTACGTCATGCTTTCCACGTCCATTGTGGCAGGCATTGATGCAGGTCCATCTCCCCGGACCTGCTGTGATGGATTTGGCTACAAGAATCTCTTTGGGGCCTATCATGCTCCAATTCTATCTTTGACCGACCGTTTCTTCTTCAAGACACTACGGGAAGGCTGGTTGCGTCACGGTATTATCGAGATTATCAAAATGGCGGTGATCAAGGATCTGGAGCTGTTTGAATATATGGAGCAAGCTGGCCCAGCACTCATTGACACTCGTTTTGGTACTCTCGATTGTGAGCCAGGTTCAGAAATCAGTGTCCTTTCTCAAAAAATTCTGGGTGCAGCTCTAAGAAGCTATGTTGAGGCAGAATATGGCAATCTGTATGAAACTCACCAGTGTCGTCCCCACGCCTATGGTCATACCTGGTCCCCCGGTTTCGAGATTGAAGCAGGGCTACTACACGGTCACGCCGTAGCTATTGGCATGGGATTTGGTGCCTATATGAGCTACCGCAATGGCTGGATCACGGTCGACAAGTTCCATCGCATTCTAAAACTGATTAGCTCGTTTGGTCTTAGCCTCTGGCATGATGTTATGTGGAACAAAGAGACTCTATGGGCCTCCCAAGAAAAGATTGTTCAGAAGCGCGGTGGTAATCTAGCCGCACCCCTACCCAAAGGGGACATTGGTAAGTGCGGCTATCTCAACTCGTTAACTCAAGATGAGCTATATGAAGCCATCAGCGCTTATCAACAGATTTGTCAGGACTACCCTCGTCAGGGCTTAGGTATTGATCCGCTCTGTAGCGATGTGGGTCTTGAAGATCCGTCTACAGTGGGCCATAGCCTAATGGAAACAGTCGCTCATGCGGCTCAGCCTGCTGAGATTCTGTCTCCTGTATAGAACAGACGCTCACTCATCAGCTACCGGAATTATGTATGTTTAGTGCAATCACTCTGTACTTGTGAATACAGAAAAATCCCCCTGTCCCCCTTTTCAAGGGGGGACTGAATAGCGTTAAACATACATCCAAAATTCTTCTGGTGGCTGATGCTTTCTTTAACTCCTAAGAAACACAGACTAATCCGCTCTAAAAAGCATTTATTGTCAATGAAATAGAGACAATCGTGTTTCTTGCTGGTTTATCGAGCAGCATTACTGTTCGTTAAAGGCTTAGATCTTGCACTTGACGATGAAGCGATCACCCGCCCTGCACTCAAAGTGACAGGGCTAACTGAATGAAACCCACTAAAGGGGTTAAGGATCGCTGAAAGCTCTAGATACAGAGCCTTACAGCCCAACTGTCCCTTGAGTGGACAGCCCTCAATTAGCGTTGGGTTTTAACCCGACGTGGATTTTAGCCGCACAATCGACTGGGTGCGAGATCTGAGTTAAAGTTCATCCTAAAATCATTCCTGCCTGAGCCCTCTTGCTGACACCTTATAAGACCATGTCCCATCCGCCTTTTGATATTGTTATCCCCCTATTCCGCGTTCGTTGGAACACACGAGCCGTTATGGAAGGGCTCACCAGTCACTATCAGCCCCGCTCTATTCATATAATTACGCTGCCCGAAGAGGCCGAGACCCTAAAAGCCACTGCTCAGACATGGGCAACAGCACCGCTCCATATTCATAACGAAGAAATCTTTTTCCAGGCTAGCGGTCTTACAAAAACATCTATCTGTAAAGAACTTAATCTCGGAAAGTCGCTTTACAACCCAGGTTGGTTCTATCAACAGCTTTTAAAGCTGGGTGCCTTTGAGGGGATTCCTGAGCTTAGCGAATGGTACCTGGTGTGGGATAGTGATCTACTCCCTGCAGCAACTTGGCCTGCATTTCGCGGTGAAGGAGAGACCTTAGAACACGTTTTTGCACTGTTACAGCACAATGCCTACGGGAATCCTGCGATTGTTGGCAAGTGGGATACCTGGATTCAAGAGGTGCTGGGAGTTATACCTCTAACAGACGAGGTCGGCACGTTTGTTCCCCACCACATGTGGTTTAAGCAAGCCCACCTCAAGTCGTTTGCGCAGCAGGTTGCTCGCTACTACAAATCTACCGAGCATTGGCTATTGCTGATGATGCGCTCGGCTAACGACTTTGGTACCTTCAGTGAGTACTGGTCCTATGTATCATGGGTAGCCGCTCAATCGCCCTCAGACATGGCCTTTTATCCCTATGCCCAGTATGGCGAAACCACCGAGCGGTTTTTTGATGATGGTACGGGGTTATTTTCTACAGCTCTCAGAAAGACTCTTGCGGTAGACTCTGTTGGCCCCGATGATGGATTTTCTCCGTCCTATGAGGAGGTGATTGCATTTATCCAGACTAAGTATGGTGCGGACGCATTACCCTCATCCCTGGCCTTTGAAAGCAGCCCTCGTCATTTGAAAAAGAATAGCGAAAACATGCACATCGAAGAACAACGTTCTCGCTGGAACCCTCGCATGGCAGGAGAGCCCGCAGTGGTTTAAGTGTGGCTAGTCGTACAGGGTGAGCCGCCCTACACTAAACTAGCCGCCGCCTCTTTAACAACATCCAATAGCTCTAGTGACAGCTGTAAACCATTGAGCTCGGTACTTCCCGCCTTTGGTTTCGGCTGAGGACCGTGGTAGTCGCTTCCGCCCGTCATCAGTAATCCATACTGTTCACAGAGTTCTGCCAAAACACGTTCTTCGCTAATGCTGTGTTGAGGGTGATACACTTCCACACCCATGAGGCCTGCCTGGACCAGCTCAGGCAGTATCTCATCCACAATGCCACCGCGAAATAAGTAAGGGTGTGCCCACACGGGGACTGCTCCACAGCTTTTTAGTAGAACAATGCCTTCTGCTGCTGTAAATTTTTCATAGGGTACATAGGCTGGGCCGTGGTCACCAATAAACCGCTGAAACGCTTCTTGCTGTGAAGTGACATAGCCAGCAGCTAGCATGGCCTTGGCTACATGGGGGCGACCGGGCGCTATATTGCCGGGCATCGACGGCAGGTCAATGGGATAGCCTAGTTCACTGAGCTTATCCACCATTTTTTGTGCCCGGCGATGACGTCCTTGGATCCGTTGATCTAAAGGATCTCGTAATTTTTGTGGATCTGGATAGAATCCCAGAATATGCATGGAGCGATCGTTATACGTTGTACTCAGTTCAATGCCAGGGACAATCTCTAATCCGTGGGGTTGAGCTGCATTACGGGCTTCATCCCAGCCTGCAATGGTGTCGTGATCGGTAATGGCTAATGCCTTTACACCTTTGGCTACGGCGCGATCGACTAGCTGCTGTGGTGTGAGGGTGCCGTCGGAGAAGGTGGTGTGGCAGTGGAGTTCGAGCATGGGGAGGGAAAGGGGGAAAGGGGAAGGGGAAAGGGGGCTGTCGCTGAGGTTTTAGGAATAGTCCTCAATAGTTCCATTATGGGTGGATTAGTCCGATGATGGCTCACCCGAAAAAATTAGGAATTGTTGATGTTACGCGATATTCATTCAGCAGTCTGTGTAGCATGTTTTGAGATATACGCAGTGGCTGGTCCATGAATGTGCGAAAAGTATTGATTTTGGCGGTAAATCCGAAGGATACGTCAGAGCTGCGGTTAGATGAAGAAATTCGTCAGATCAAGGAAGCACTAAAGCTCTCAGAGGGACGTGCCCAGTTTGAGGTGATCATTGAGCCCGCTGTTCGCACGGGGGATCTGCATCGGCATTTGCTGCAGCACAAGCCGCAAATCGTCCACTTTTCAGGTCATGGTGTGGGTGCACGGGGGCTGGCCTTTGAGGATAAAAACGGTGTGGCTAAGCTGATTAGCACCGCCACCCTGACTCGGTTATTTCGACTGTGTGGTGGGGTGGAATGTGTACTGCTGAATGCCTGCCATTCCGTGGCCCAGGCCGATGCGATTTTAGAGCATGTGGGCCATGTGATTGGTATGACCGATGCCATTGGCGATCAGGCGTCGATTAAGTTTGCCGAAGGATTTTATGACGGGTTGGGGTATGGGCGCACCTATGCGGATGCGTTTGAGTTTGGGTTAGTGGGGATTGGGGCGGAGGGGATAGCGGAGGAGGAGACGCCGGTTTTACGGGTAAAAGGGGACAGGGTAAAGGGCACAAGAGAAGGGGGAAAGGGGAAGGGGGGAAGTTGGGAGCCGTGTCTATCATTCGATAAAATTGAACTCCCGGCTAAAATTGCCCAGCAGCGGGTGTTTATCAGCTACAAGCGAAATTTTGTCCCGGATGAGGCGATCGCACTACGGCTTCATCAGGCTTTAAAGATGGACAGTGCTGTATTTATTGACCAGCAGATGTTGGTGGGAACGCGCTGGGCAGAGCAAATCGAGGCAGAAATACGGCAGGCAGATGTATTGGTGGTGCTGCTGTCGGCGCAGTCGGTGATGAGTGAGATGGTGCTGCAGGAGATCGAGCTGGCCCATAAGATTGCTGAGGATAATGGTGGAAAACCTCGCATCCTGCCAGTGCGGTTGGCCTATCGGGAGCCGTTTCAGCATCCGTTGAGTGTGTATCTAAACCCGATTAACTGGGCGCTGTGGGATAGCGAGGCCGATACACCAGGGCTGATCGCTGAGCTGCAGCAGGCTATAGCCGGTGGTGTATTGTCCATTGATGAGCGGCGCAAAGCTGAGGTGGTTAAGGTTGCCCCCAAGGTAGAAATAGCCCAACCGTTGCCGGTGGCTCAGCCGGTGAAAGCGACACCCACGCGACTAGAGATGCCCGAGGGGACGATGGATAGCGCCTCGGATTTTTATATTGAGCGGGGTTGCGATCGCATCGCCCTCAATGTCATCCAACAGCAGGGCATCACTATGACCATCAAAGGTCCTCGGCAGATGGGTAAAAGCTCATTACTAAACCGAGTGATGGAAACAGCTGTTGACGCAGGTAAACAGATCGCCTTTCTAGACTTTCAGCTATTTGACCGGGCAGCTCTACAGAATGCCGATGAATTTTACCAGCAGTTTTGCTTTTGGCTCACGGATGAGCTAGACATGGACGACGAGGTCGAAACCTACTGGAAGAAAAACCTGGGCAATCCCCAACGCTGTACGCGCTATGTGGGTAGGCACATTCTGAAAAATCTAGATCAGCCACTGGTGCTGGCCATGGACGAAGTGGAACGTATTTTTGATACGCCTTTTCGCAATGACTTTTTTAGTATGTTGCGTAGTTGGCATAATCAACGGGCCACCAAAAAGATTTGGAAGCAGCTGGACCTGACGTTTGTCACCTCGACGGAGCCATATCAGCTGATTGCCGATTTGAACCAATCACCGTTTAATGTCGGCGAAAATCTGCGGCTGCAGGATTTTGATGCGCAGCAGGTACATCATCTTAACCAGCTGCACAGCTTGCCCCTGACCGCCGTGGAAGAACAGCGGTTAATGAAATTAGTCAACGGCCACCCCTATTTGGTGCGCAAAGCACTGTATCTGGTCGCTAGCGATCGCATGACTGCTCAGGAGCTATTCACTAAAGCCCGAGACGAAAATGGCCCATTTGGTGACCATCTCAAGTATCACCTGTTTCGTATGTATGACAATAAGTCACTCGTTAAAGCCTTTCTAAAGATTCTTAAAGAGCAAGTCTGTGAGGATGAAGTAACCTATTTTCGGTTACACGGAGCGGGGTTAGTGGGTCGGGATGGACAAAGTGTTTTCCCCAGATGTCAGCTGTATGCAGATTATTTTAGGGAGCATTTAGGATGAGAAGAGATATTCAAGAAAGCATACGATTTTTTTGGGAGGCTTGGCGACATCTGGTTCCCCTTGCTAAGGCTGCGGTGTACACACAAGTCTTGGAACTTAGCGTTTGCGATTGCTTAACTCCCTCTAACTCCCCCTTACGAAGGGAGAGAACTCGCACTTCCCCCCTTGCGAAGGGGGGATTAAGGGGGGGAATGCAGCAGTTTGAGCCTCAGTCCAAGATTTGTATATACGGTAGCCTTACGAAGGGAAACCGTCAGAGAGGGGGCTCGACAACTGTCACTAGTGCTCGAAAACCCCTCCGCCTCCGGCACCTCCCCTTCGTAAGGGGAGGAATCTTTTACGCATATGCCTCACCTGTTTTTGGAGGAGTTCTTTAGCCATGACTCGTTCGATTTACACAACTGGCGGAACTGTCCAAGCAGGCGGAGGCATCTATCTCTCTCGTAAAGCCGATGATGAGCTGTTACAGCTCTGTCGCGAGGGGCAGTTTGCCTATGTGCTGACATCGCGGCAGATGGGTAAATCGAGTCTGATGGTGCAGACGGCCCAGCGATTGGAAGATGAAGATATCACTTCGGTGATTATCGACCTGACAAAAATTGGCACAAATGTAACGCCGGATCAATGGTACTTAGGACTGCTAACCGAGATCGACGAGAGTCTGATGCTCGATACGGATATCTTTGAATGGTGGGAGGAGAATAATCACTTGGGGGTGACCCAGCGATTGACACGTTTTTTTGAGGAGATTTTATTAGGTGAAGTCGATGAGCGCATTGTGTTGTTTGTGGATGAGATTGACACGACGCTGAGCTTGGGGTTTACGGACGACTTTTTTATTGCGATTCGGTATTTTTATACGGCGCGGGCACAAAATAGTGAGCTAGGGCGGCTTTCGGTGGTACTGATTGGGGTAGCGTCACCGGGGGATTTGATTAGCGATCCGCAGCGAACGCCGTTTAATGTGGGGCGCAGGGTTAGCCTAACCGACTTTACATGGGATGAGGTTCAGGGGTTTTCAGCGGGGCTGAGTGAATCAGCAAGCAAAGCACAAGAGATTTTAAGATGGGTGCTGCAATGGACGGGAGGGCACCCGTATTTGACCCAGCGGCTGTGCCAGGGAGTAGTAGAGAGTGCCCGCAGAGAGTGGAGTGCTGCTGCGGTGGAGCGGTTGGTGGAGGATTTGTTTCTGCGGGTAGGGGTACAGAATGATAACAACCTGCTGTTTGTGCGGGATATGTTGACTCAGCGAACACCGGAGAAGAATAAGTCAGTGTATGAAGTGCTGACAACGTATCGGGAGATTTGGCAAAATCAGCAACTGGTTCTAGATGAGGAACAGTCGCTGATCAAGTCGCATTTGAAGCTAGCAGGGGTGGTACGGCGGGATGAACGAAAAGGATTTCTGCATGTAAGCAATGAGCTTTATTATAGGGTATTTGACGCGGAGTGGGTGAAAAAGCACTTGCCGATGAGCTTAGCTAAAAGATTGCAAAGGGCACGAGCTACAATTGGAGTCTTGGCAGCAGTCACTGTAGTGGCGCTAACATTTGGCAGTTGGGCAGTATCAGTCCAACAAGATGCTAAAGACGCACTGATCAGAGAACGGGAGGCACGAAACAACTTAGAATTACAAAAGACTATAGCTAATAACGAGAAAAATAGAGCAGAAGAAAATTTTGAAACAGCTCGTAAAAATAAAGAGCTGGCAGAAGAACAGGCTAAGGAAGCCGAGAAACAAACTGAACGAGCTCAAGAGCAAACACTCATTGCCGAAACACAACGGGCCGAAGCACAAGCAGCTACTCAGCGAGTAGAGCAGGCCAGAGCAGAAGAAGCCTTACAACGGCAGGTAGCAGAAACAGCAAAGGTCGCTGAGGCAGAGCAGCGAGAAAAGGCTGAAACCAGAGAAAGAGAAGCTCATGAGCAGAAAAAGGTAGCAGAACAGCAAACAATACTAGCTCAGGAACAAACAATACTAGCTCAGGCAAATGAATCAAAGGCACTTGTGCTGGCCAACCAACCTTTGGAAGCATTGATAGCTGCTATTACTTCTTGGCAAAGTACTCAAATAGAGCAGCTCCAATCTCCCAAAATCACTATGCTGGCCAAAGCCGCACTATTACAAAGCGTATACAACAATACGGCTTTTAATTTTAAGGCTACTGAAAGCTCACCCAACCGGAGATCTTTGAAGAACTTCTTGATTAGAAATCAATTGAGAGGCCATAGTACTACTATCAATAGTGTCACTTTTAGCCCAGATGGTAAAATCATAGCCACTGCCAGTGACGACCAAACTATCAAACTATGGCATAAGAACGGCAGTGCACTCAAAACATTAAAAGGTCACAGTAGTTGGGTCAGGAGTGTTGCTTTTAGTCCAGACAGCAATACTATTGCCTCAAGTAGTAATGATGGTACGGTTAAACTCTGGAAGAGCAATGGAGATTTTCCTCAAACCCTAGAAGGCCACAGTGGTTGGGTTTGGAGTGCTGTATTTAGTCCAGATGGCAAAAAAATTGCCTCAGCTGGCGACGATAAGACAATCAAAATATGGAACAGAAATGGACAGTTAATCGAGACATTAGAGAACCATAATGATAAAATCAGGAAAGTAATTTTTAGTCCAGATGGCAAGCTAATTGCCTCAGCCAGCGAAGATGAGACAATTAAAATATGGAATCAAAACGATAACAAGATTACTTCTCTGGAAGAACATAATGGGATTGTTTACGATATAGCCTTTAGTCCAGATAGCAGCACACTTGTCTCAGTAAGTGGCGATAGCACTATAAGGTTTTGGAAAGTTGATGAGAATTTTCAAAACCCAATAGTTAAAACGGCTCACAGAGCTTTAGTCGTAGGAGTAGCCTTTAGCCCGGATGGAGCCACAGTTGCCTCGGCTAGTGCTGATGGTACTGTCAAACTATGGGATACGTATGGAAATGAACTTGACACCTTAGAAGGTCATACTGATACAGTTTGGGGGGTAGCTTTTAGTCCAGACGGGGATACACTTGCTTCTAGTAGTGCCGATCGTACGGTAAATCTATGGAAAAATGAAGAGACTATAGCTATAAATCTTATAGACCATAGTGAGAGTGTAAAGAGTGTAGCTTTCAGCCCAGAGAAGAATATCATTGCTTCTGCCAGTGCTGACAAAACTATTAAACTTTGGGACACAGATGGCTCATTAATTGATACTCTCGAAGGCCACAAAAACCAAGTTATCAGTGCAAATTTTAGCCCAGATGGTGAAACTATTGTCTCTGCTAGTGCTGATAATACGGTCAGGCTCTGGAACGTAGATGGGACGTTCACTACCACCCTTGGAGAACATAGTGAAAGCGTTTTAAGCACAGTTTTTAGCCCAGATGGAAAAACTATTGCTTCAGCCAGTGCTGATAGCACTGTTAAGCTATGGGATACAGATGGAAATCTACGCGATACTCTCGAAGGTCATAACGGAGCAGTTTGGGAGGTAGCCTTTAGTCGGGATGGAAACACTATTGCTTCCGCAGGTGATGACAACACAGTTAAGCTATGGGATACAGATGGAAATCTGCGTCACACTCTTGAAGGTCATAACGGAGCGGTGTGGAGTGTAGCTTTTAGTTCAGATGGTAATACTCTTGCTTCAGGTAGTTCTGATCGCACCATCAGGCTGTGGGATAAAAATGGAAAAGGCCTAGGCGTTTTAGAAGGCCACAATGGTAACATTTTTAGTATTGCTTTTCGCCCGGATAGTAACACTATTGTCTCTGCCAGTAATGATAGTACTGTTAAAATATGGAATATCAATGATGGGATTTTACTCAACACTCTGAGAGGAACAGCAGGTCCTAGAGGTACGTTTAGGAATGTTGCTTTTAGCCCAAATGGTGACATCATTGCTGCTGCCAGTAATGATAGTACTGTTAAGCTTTGGGATACTAACCCTAATCGATTACTCTCGTGGAGTTGCAACTGGTTACAAGATTACTTGCTTTATAGTCCTGATGGGCAAAATGCTAAAGACGAAGGTGTTTGTCAAAAATATTTGCCTTAAAACAGCTAATTGCTAAATAAACAAACTTGCAAAATTCTTAGACTCATATGGGAATTATTCAACCCTCACCAGACATGTCAAAAAAGCTAGTGCTCACCCATAAAGCAGTTGAAGCGTGTATTCAGGCACATTTAAAGAGTATTCGAAGTTTTGGGGTGAACTACCTGGCATTATTTGGCTCTGTAGCTCGTAACCAAGCCACAACATCCAGCGATCTCGATTTTCTGGTTGAATTCAATGGCTCCGCCACATTTGATCGCTACATGGACCTAAAGTTTTTTCTCGAAGACTTGTTTGA
Source organism: Cyanobacteria bacterium P01_B01_bin.77 (assembly GCA_039028535.1). Lineage (GTDB taxonomy): Bacteria > Cyanobacteriota > Cyanobacteriia > Phormidesmidales > Phormidesmidaceae > Leptothoe. The sequence goes on along the minus strand of JBCCHX010000093.1, from coordinate 922 downwards.
ATGTCCGGTTGACTTGATAACCAAACGATCCTTAAAACCGCAACTCAAAGCGACTGTTCTAAAGGAGGCAATCCGTGTCGCGTGATATTTCTCTTTATTTGGATGATATTCTCAACAGCATTGCCAAAATAAAACGGTTCACCGCCAATATGAGCCAAGCTGAGCTAGTAGAAGATGAACGCACATTTGATGCGGTTGCTCTCAATCTTCAGGTTATCGGAGAAGCTGTTAAAAATATTCCTGACAATGTCCGAAACACCTATCCTCAAATTGAGTGGCGCAAAATTGCAGGTTTACGTGATTTTATCGCCCATGCATATTTCATGGTTGACGATGAGATTATTTGGGACGTTATTCAAACTAAGCTACAGCCTCTTGAGGATTGTGTTCTACTGATAAAAGCAAGTCCATAATACCCTTCAAATCCATCTAATAAGAGCAAACTCTTTTAAGATGGTGGTCAGATATAGTGCTCTCAACCCACCCCTGATCCGCCAGAAGTCTCAACCCACCCTACTCGATATTCGCTCACAATCTTTTACTTGACGACTGCTATCCATAGGTCGTATGTTCTTTTCAGGGCTGTGATCAACCATCACTGCCTCAAATCAGAACTCAATATTTGGCACTGCCAGCAGGTGTGCGACCACCTTGCTGACAGCTAACCTCCCGGATTAGCACGCAATCCCGGAAGCTTTGGTCATTATGGATCAGCGCTCCGATTTGCACAATCTTCGCGGAGCCGCTGACTATTGGGTTCTGGCTCCGCCGTTATTTGGAGACATGGCGATTGCATTTGAGAAATAAGCTTCAGCCGCCTGAGTGAGAAGATGCTTACCATGGGGACCCAGACGAGGTAAGCATCACGATGGTACTATCAGCCGCATTTTTATCGCATTTCGAAGGGTTAGAAGACCCTCGA
>JBCCHX010000092.1:0-24614 GCA_039028535.1 Cyanobacteria bacterium P01_B01_bin.77 | reverse complement strand
GGGTTTGTTTGTTTTCTGTTTTGCTCGGGGTTCACCTCCTTTTCCACTCCGGCCCTGTCCCCAGGCGTTCCTTGCACCGCCTCTGCACTGAGCCGGACCTAGTTAAATTCTCATTCCCAAGCTCTACCGGTCTGTCTGTAAACAGTGGCTTTTGTTTAATTTACATTCCCTAGCCTGATAGCCGGATCTCAGAGCCGTTTTCTGTTTTGACGATATCAATACGAGTCTGAAACGCTTCACGGAAATGGGGCATGTGGGTGACTGTCAAGATACATGCAAAATCTGGTGCGATCGCATTAATCGCAGCTATCAGCCGATCGCAACCCGCCTGATCCTGGGTGCCAAACCCCTCATCAATAATTAACATCTGCAGCGCCAGGCCAGACCATTGCGCCAACAGCCGGGCCAGGGCCAGGCGAATCGCAAAATTCACCCGAAACGCTTCCCCCCCGGAGTAAGTTTCATAGGGCCGAGTTCCATGGGTATCTGCAATCAAAATATCCAAGGTGTCGATCAGCTTTTTGCGACCTGAACGCTGGGTGACAAACTGTACATGGAGCTGGTGAGCGCTGAGACGGCCAAGAATTTGGTTGGTTTCAGCCTCCAGCTGGGGTAGCAGATTTTCAATCATCAAAGCTTGAATGCCGTTTTTTCCAAAGGCCTGCTGCAGTTCTTGATGAACCCGAAGCTGATGCTGATGGCTGTGGAGTTGCTGACGTTGTTGGTCCGTCTGCTGCTGGAGGTCGTCTAACTGCTGGAGCTGCTGTTCTAAACGCCCTAGCTGAGAAAGCTGCTGTTCTCGCTGGGTCTGGTGTTGAACGATAGTTACCTCCAGCTGTTGAATCTCATCAGTAACATCAGGGAGTACGGTGGCCTCTGCTTCAGCAATCTGTTGTTTGAGGTGGTCGTACTGCTGCTGTTGCTCAGTCTGGGTGGTGGCTAGCTCATGCTGGCGCTGCTCCAGGTCCGGCAGTGTTGTCCGTGCCTGTTGTAATGCCTGATATCGTAGCTGCCAGGGCTGCATTGTGTGCAGCTGACTACGAAGCTGCTGGTGTTGCTCAGGACAATAATCTAAATCTGCCAGGGTTTTCTCCAGATGCAAAAGGTCAGACGAAAAGGGTTGGTTTAGCTGCGATCGCAATTTTTCCAGTATCTTTTCTACTTCAGATTTTTCTGCTGACAGCCTTTCTAGCCGCCGCTGTGCCTGGTTCAATTCAGCCTGTTTAAACTCTGCCCAGCGCAGCTTTTCCACTTGATTACGCACCAGGGCATGGTCCCGTTCGTCATATCCTAGGGTCGTTAACTGTTGTTCTAGCCGCTGATATTCCTGCTGCAGATCGATCGCATAGTCGTCCGAATCTAAACACTGCTCTAGATGCTGTCGTTCTTGTTCTAGGGCTTTTAACTGAGTCTGGGCTTCTGCGGAGGAAGTGAGCTGTGCCTGCAGGGCTCCCTGCTCCTGTAATATAGCGCCATAGTGTTCTAACTCTGTCTCTAGCTGTCGATACTCCCGCCGCAATACCTGAATTTCACGCTGAGAGGTCGTCAACTGTTCACGAATCACCCACAGCCGCTGTTGTAGTATCTCTCGCTCCTGTTGTAGCTGAGCCACCACCTGAGGAACATGGTCTGCCAATGGACGCTCACACAGCGGACATGGGGCCTCCGGCTGAGCCAGTAGCGCCAGTCGCTGATCTAGTTGAATTAACTGTTGTTCAGTCTGCCGCTGTTCGGTCTGTAGTTGAGCCATAAAGTCCCGTCGTTCCTGTCCCTTTTGACGAACCTGGACTTGATAGGCCCGACGCTGCTCTAAATAGGAGAGCTGATGCTGCACTTCCATCAAGATTTGAGATAATTCCGGTCGCTGTCGGATAGTAAGGGTAGCCTGGGTTTGACTGATAGCTTCTAAACGAGCTTCCAAACGAGCTGACGCTTGTTTTAACCGTGTATGTATCTGCTGCCTTCGCTGTTGTAGTGGGGTGACCTCCATCTGCTGCTGATCTAGGGTTTGCAGCTGATGACGCGCAAGCTGCAGCTGGTTTAGACTTGCTTCCACCGTTGGCTGCTGACCCAGGGTACGGTGAAGTTCTACCATGGTTTCCTCAATTGAGGATAGCTTTAGCTCTAGCTGACCAACATGGGTTTGCAATGCGGCTCGCCTTTGCTGCTCTTCAGCCTGCAGCCCTACATATTGAGTTTTAGCCTGCTGATATTGCTGGAATCGCTGCCCATAGGCCTCCTCTATGCACCGTAGCTGTTGGAGCTGAGCATAGCCGGTTTCGATTTCAGGGGCCGCATCTAACTCTACTCGGAAAGTTTGACATTGTTGCTGGAGATGTAGCAGCTCTGAGTGGCGCTGCTGCTGACTTTGATGCAAGTGATCAAGCTGTTGTCGAGCCGTTTGGAGGGACTGTTGTTGTTGCTGTCGCTGCTGCTGCTGTTGCCGTAGCTGATTTCGCTGTTGTTGCAACGTTTGTTGCTGTTGCTGGGTATGGGTAGTTTGTTGCTGTAGAGTTTGATAGTGGGTTGCGATCGCACTCCGCTCCGCCAGATGCTCTTCAGCCTGGAGCAGAGCTGCAGCCAGCACCTTGACCTCAGCCTGATAATCCCGCCCGCGCTCCCGAGACTTTTCTACTAGGCGATCATACTGACTCAGTTTGAGCAGGTCTGCCAAAATTTGCTTGCGCTCGCCAGGACGTTTCAACATAAATTCATCCGCCCGACCCTGACGCAGATAGGCCGAATGGATAAACGTTTCGTAATCTACTTTGAGATACTGCAGGATCATCTGCTGCGTTGCCCGCATCCCTCGCTGGGTTAAACTCCGAAAACCGTTAGGCGTCTGCATCTGAAACTCCAGTACGCCACCCTGCTTTCGTCTGCGCCCCCGCAAAATACGATAGACCTGACCTTGGTGCTCAAAAACAAACTCAACCTTGACCTCTTTTTCCCCGAGATGAATAACATCATCATCAGTGGCCACTCGGCTATGCCCCCACACTACCCAAGCCATAGCTTCCAGCAATGATGACTTACCAGCTCCATTGGGTCCACAGATACAAGCCACATGTAAACCCGCAAAATCGAGAGTAACGTCTCGATAGCTCAAAAAATTGATAAGGGTTAGCCGTTTGGGGATCATCACATAGGACTCCAGCCTATGCTTACCATAGCAAGTACATTCGATCTTTAGTACTTACGATCTGGTTTTTAAATAGCTAGCGATCCCATCGATCTGGTTTCCTTATAATCCCGTGAATAGTTCATGGGCATAACTATGAACAAGATGTAAATGAATAGGATGAAATTTAAAGTCATCCCCCATCTGTTACAGTTCTACATATCTGCCCTGAAAACTAACTCGAGATAATAGTAGTACGTCGCTTGATACATACATAATTCATAAAACATCAAGCTCAATCTATTAAAGACCGTACATTTTCCCAGAAACATATGTGTCGTTTCTAGCGTCCTGGTCTTATATGGTTGGTGCAACTTTGTATCACAATATGCGAAATCTATAGGTCATTGGGGCACATTTAAACCAAGTTCACTGTATTTCTCATTAGAAAAAACATATATATTGTTGTCTTATGATAATCATTGATATTTTTTAAAGCTACATCATTTTTCAAGAAATTGGCTTGTGTTAGAACTGTTTTTCTCCATCGATTTACTCTAGGGACTATGAAATGCGCTCAGCATGTAAATAAGCAGTTTTGATACGTTTGACTACATAGATGTCTTAGAAAATATCAGTAATCCAGCTAAATTTAGCCTGTCTTATCCTGGTGTTTTATTTTTACTTAGTAAAAGTTATTCATTAACTATTATTTGTATTTGAAGCTCGGTCTCATAGTTAAATTTGCTTTATCTCTTGCTTCTGACAATATTGAGTTTTCTCTACAGAAGCTTTTTGGTCTGCCCCAGGGCACATACGCCGTGATTTTATGAAATATTCATTTATCAGTCAGCCCAGAGAAGAAGATTGCGGAATTGCCTGTATTGCAATGGTTGCCCAGCACTATGGGCAAAAAATTTCCCTATCTCACATACGTGAAATTATAGGAACAGGCCAATTAGGAACATCATTGTTAGGTCTGCAGCAAGGAGCTGAAACTTTAGGGTTTCAAGCGCGCTCTGGTCAGGCGACCGACGATATTTTTAATCGCATACATCGTCTACCATTGCCTGCTATTCTCCATTGGGGCAATGCTCGTTGGGTTGTTTTCTATGGCAAACAACGGGACAAATATGTAATTGCTGATCCAGGTACTGGTATTCGTTACCTTAGCGCAGACGAGGTCAAGCAAAGTTGGGGTAATGGTGCCATGCTTCTGCTGGTACCAGATGAAGCGTTTTATCGCTTATCAATCGACAAACCAAGCAGGGCTGTGGCCATTTTGCAGCAGGCCTGGCCCTATCGCCTTTCTCTGGTTCAGATTGCACTATATGGCCTATTTATCGGCCTGCTATCCCTGACGATTCCATTATTGGTTCAGTTTGTTACTGATGACATTTTAATTGGGGGAACTACCCATCTTTTACCCAGAGTAACCGTAGCGGCTTTAAGTTTTTTTCTAATTAAAAGCCTATTGAATCTAGTGCAGGTCACTCTGATCGCCAGTATTTTCCAACGACTGGAGCTGGGGCTCACTTTGGAATTTGGCCGTAAGTTATTAAGGCTACCCTTAAATTATTATGAGACTGGGCACAGTGGAGAATTTGCCAGCCGACTCAAAGATATTTCTCGTATTAATGAACTTATCGTCGATGGAGCTGTTCACCTACCTGGACTATTTTTTACGGCAATAGTCTCCCTGGGCTGTATGCTGTTTTTCTATAGTTATCGCCTGACGTTATTTTCATTGTTAATAGCAGGAATCATGCTATTAGCAACATTTACATTACTACCTATTTTTCAGGTCCGTATCCGTCGTCTACTCTCATTAAATGCTAAAAATCAGTCTCTCCTGGTGGAAATTTTCCGAGGAGCGATGGCATTTAAGACAACAACGGCTCAGCCACAGCTGTGGCAGGAAATGCAGAGGCGATTTGGAAATCTAGCTAGCAAGAAAGCTGATGCTGTACAGCTAACATTTGTAACCAACCAGTTGGCAACACTGATGTCGGGTATTGGTGGCATTGGTGTCTTTTGGTTAGGCAGTAACCTAGTGATTAGCCAACAACTGACCTTGGGCCAGCTGTTAGCATTTAGCATTATGAGTTACAGCTTTCTCGAATTTATTAATTTTTTAGTCAAGTTTTCAGATAGACTGATGGAAATAAAGACATCAGTACAACAGTTTGATGATGTTATTGATATTGCCGACGAAAGTCCAGACGATTGGCTTAAGCCCTTGGCCGAAATTCCTTCAAATGGGGATATTATATTTGACCAAGTCAACTTTCGCTATCCGGGGCGGTTTAATGTACTAACAACGTTTTCATTAACGATTCCCGGTGGTAAATGTTCGGCACTGGTGGGAGCCTCTGGGTCTGGGAAAAGTACAATTGCAAAGATTTTGGCTGGATTACATCCCTATCAAGCAGGAGACGTACTTGTTGGTCCCCACAACCTACGTGATCTTTCCACTGAATGCGTACGTCAGCAAATCGTTTTAGTACCTCAAACGACCCATTTTTGGAGCCGATCGATCCTAGAAAATTTTCAGCTTTGTGCCCCCAAGGCTACCTACAATGAAATCGTAGCCGCCTGTCAAATTACGGGGGCAGATATGTTTATTGATCGCTTGCCAGAAAGTTATCTAACTATTTTAGGTGAGCTTGGAGCTAATCTCTCAGGAGGCCAGCTACAGCGACTAGCCATTGCACGAGCTTTAGTGCTCAAGCCAGCCATTTTAATTTTAGATGAGTCAACATCAGCCTTAGATCCCATTAGTGAGGCAGAGCTACTTCAAAGACTACTCGCCCATCGTAAAGGTCATACTACGGTTTTGATTAGTCATCGCTCGAGTGTGAACAGCGTTGTTGATTGGGTAGCTGTTATTAATGATGGAGAGGCCGATATGACCGGTTCTCCTGCAGATCTACTAGCCCAAGAGGGCAGACATTTACAATTTCTACAAGGTCTACCCAATCTTTCCAATGAGCCCAAGCGTTTGGTAGCTAGCAAGATAACGTCCGATATCCCTTTGCTACCAGGGCATTTAGAGAACTAATCAATCTGACATAAAGAACTGTGTAGGTGAGTTATTAATGTGAGTGTGAGCCATGAAACCTGATGACACTTCTCCCAAATCTATATTTGGCTTACCTAGCCAAACAGCAAAAACATCCGCAATTGAGCCAGTTACCAATACTGATCTGATCGTAGCTGACTCAGAGACACAGATTATATCTCTAGCGCCTACTCAGGATTACAAGTCTAGACAGGCATCCCTTGAAGAAAATTCTGACTCGTTACCATCCTCTGCGGTAGAGAATTTTCTGCCATCTCCCAATCATCTTCTCACATTTGGTAGTTTAGCTTTGGTCAGCGTATTGGGAGTAGGGGCTGTGGCCTCAACCGTTCTAACCCATGACACTGTAGTTCAATCTCAAGCAGTTATAGAACCTGTAGACGAAGGTCAACTGATACAGTCTAACGCGGAGGGCGTTGTTACAACTATCGCTGTCCAAGAATATGACTCGTTAAAAGTAGGACAAAAAATTGCGTCCATCGAAAACTCAGTCTTGCGCGTCAACGTTTCTAACATCAAATCACAGACTCTCAAGATTGAAGAACGCATCGTCCAGATTGATGATCAAATCAGGGCCTTGGAACAGCGACATTTGGCAGAAACGAACTTGGCAAAGCAGTTAACTGCGAAGGGCTTACAAACGGCTATTGCTCAGTTTAAAGCTTCAAAAGAGATTCTCCTAGACCAGCGGCTTAGTCTAAACACTCAGCTGAGTCAAGAGCGCCAGCAATTAGAAAAAGCACAGCAGCAGGTTGATAATCTCACGGTCCGTTCACCAGTAGACGGTATCGTCTATCAATTAGGGCTAGATAGGGTAGGACAAAATGTTGGTGCCAGTCAAACAATCGCCAAAGTTATCCCAACTGGTGCAGCCCTGGGGGTCAAAGCATTGGTCCCTGAGACCTATCTTGAAAGTATTGAAGTAGGCTATCCCGCTCAGATGGCTCTATCCGACTGCGCCCCCCTGAGCTTTGGTCATTTAGAAGGACAAGTTCGTTCAATTGAACCGGCACCAGCAGATTCTACTTTACTAACACAAGAAGGGCGGCCAGAGAACAATGCTCACGTGGTAACGGTAGAAACTGAGGAACAAGCCTTGCAATCTGCGCTACGCACATGTGAGCTGTTGCCGGGCATGCAAGGAGAGCTAACAATTATCACTAAACAAGAAAAACTCCTAAATTTCTTTTTGAGAAAGCTTCGCCTTAGAATACAGCAAGCAGCTTGAAGCAACTACCAGGTCGCATTGGCTGTATCACTCAATGTTCTCAGGAAGGTCAATTTTCCTGGTCAATGTGATGACACTACAAGTATTTAGAGCATATTGGAGCCACTGTGAGGCAACTTAACGACCATCAAAATCAGGTATCAGGGAGCAAGAAAGAGCTTCAAAATGTGTTCCTAGCTGCAGATGAATTGGTTGTGAGGGATGACGCATCACCTCCTCCCCCTCAGATGGATTACAAGCCAGATTCTTACACGGTTAAGCTTTTCTGTGACGAGACCCTGATTACGGCAACCGAGCTGCTATATGGCAAGACGTCCTATCTGCTGACAGAGATCGACTCATTGCAGATTCTCAAACTACATCGAAAACGCTCGGTGATTCAAAAAAAATTTAGTAACTTTATCGCTGGAGTGATTATAGTAGCTGGGGTGGTGTTGCTTCTGAGCCCTGTAACTTGGTCTGTGCGTTTGTTAGATTTATGCTTGATTACGGCTAGTACCGTTTACGTGTTGTATTTTAATTGGTGGGTTGAGCAGCGTAGACGAGGTGAGTTTGGCCTCATTATGACAATGAGAGCGGGTGCCAAGGTTGCGATTACAAGCCATAGCTTAAAGGCAATTCAAGCGCTTTACCAGATTATGTTTAGCCGTTTAGATGGTGGCAATCTTAGTGGCGAATCTTTGGTAGTTAATATGTATACAGGTGACACCGTAAGTCGCCATGCCCCCTAGGCATAGTTTGGTCGCTGCTTAGATCTTGCTTGGAGCTTCAAAATACAGCATAGGTTCTATTGTAATGCTGCTGGTAGCTCGAATATGCCTGCCGCATTATAAGGGTTTTCATAGACCTGTTTTACCGCTGTCCAAGGTACTCGTCCATAAATATGGGGATATAGCTCTTTTCCACCAGATGTATTCTCCACCCGAATTTCACAATCCACCGCTATTGGGTCAATGCTAAACAACACTAAATTTGGCTGCCCTGCATAGTGGCGATGGCTCACCCCCATTACCTGATGTAAAAACGAACAGTGGATAAACCCCTCAGTAGCTAAATCCGCCGATTCAAACCAGCCCTGGGCTTGGGCTATTTGTACATCCGCTGCTGGAGCTATACGATATAGCATTTCCATCGTGGTACCCTCCTCTGAAAATCTTTAGTACAATTGTCTCAGCATTTCTACGGCAGCGGTAACTACTGCCTATGACGGCTCTAGTCATAAAACCTATTGGTCAGCTCTACTTAGCTCCCGGCAGTGTTGTCATTCTTAACCCAGTGTTCCTATCCCTTTATGTGTGGTCGCTATACCCAAACCCAGTCTGGCGCAGACTTAGCCGCAGTCTTTCAGCTCACCACGGAGCCAGAACTACCACCGCGCTACAACATTGCACCGTCTCAGCCGGTTTCTGCCATTGTGGCTGGTCGTGAGTACCGTATTTTTCAATGGGGTCTAGTCCCTTCCTGGGCTAAGGACTACAAAATTGGCTATCGACTCATCAATGCTCGCTCGGAAACGGCGGCGGCGAAACCCTCTTTTAGGGCCGCCTTTAAGCGTCGGCGCTGTTTGATTCCTGCTGATGGGTTCTATGAATGGCTGCGTGCCAATAATAAAAAGAAGCAGCCCTTTTATATTCACCTTAGAGACAGATCTTTATTTGCCTTTGGTGGTCTGTGGGAGCAGTGGGAGGGAAGCGACGGTAGCTATTTGGAAACTTGCACCATCCTGACCACGGAGCCCAATGAGCTCATGGAGCCGATCCACAATCGGATGCCAGTGATTGTTCCCCAGCCTGACTATGACCGCTGGTTGACGGCTTCGCCTTTCCAGGTAAAGGCTTTAATGAAAGCTTACAGTGCTGATGCCATGGAGGCTTACCCTGTCAGTAGTCTGGTCAATAGTCCCCGTAACGATAGTCCAGGCTGCATCCTACCGCTTGAGATTTGATGCTGATCAGAGTTGCTCCTATTCGTATAGATGAATTTCGTTTTTGAAATTACAAAGTCGGATTATCATGTCCTTCGTGTGTTCTGACGGTAATAACAGGGATAGGTTAAGTACCAACACAAGCAGACATGACTTGAAAGCGTTTCTGAAAGGACGAATGGCGGCAAAACAAACACAGCGATTTTTATCTCTCTTTGTCAGCGTAGTCATTTGCGTCTTGTTTTTGGGGCCTGTGGCGTTGGGACAGGCTAAAAATGACACGCCACTAGAACAACTGCAACAGCAAAAGAAAAACATAGAGCAGCAGCAGCAAGCTTTGGAAGCGGAACAAAACCGTCTGCAAAACCTGGAGAGGGACGCGGCTCAGCAACTAGATGGTTTGCAGGATAGCATTACGATTACAAACCTCAAAATTGAAGATACGGAGTTTCAGATCAATCAGGCCCAGGAGCGGCTCAAACGCTTAGAAAATGAGCTAACCGTAGCCCAAGAGAACTATGAAACGGTGCGAATAGCAGCGGTGCGCCGATTACAGTTTATGCAGCGGCAAAAGGATGCGGAAGGCTGGGCCGTACTGCTCAAAAGCGAGAACCTGAATGAGTTTCTAGAACGGCGCTATCTGCTGCGCAAGGTTTATCAGGCCGATAGTAATGTAATGGCAGATGTGCAGGCCCAAGCGGATTTGATTGTAAAACAGCAGCAGGGGGTGGAAGCTCAGAAAAATTCTATTGCTCTGCTGCGTCAACAGTTACTGGCGCGGCGTGACCAGTTTGAGGCCCAAGCCAAGCAGCAAAATCAGCTGATTGGTCGGCTAAAGGATAACCGTAGTGCCCTGGAGGCGGCCCAGGCCCAGCTGGTGCGTGATTCTGAAAGTTTGGGAAATTTGATTCGACAGAGAATAGCGGCTGCCAGTGGCATTGTGCTGGGGACAGGTCAGATGAGTGTGCCGACGGCAGGACGGGTTACGAGTCGTTTTGGCTCTCGGCTTCATCCTGTATTAGGCTACCGTCGGTTCCATGCTGGGATAGACTTTGGGGCTTCCTATGGTACGGGGATCGTGGCGGCTGACTCAGGCAAAGTGATTTTTTCGGGCTGGTATGGGGGCTATGGTAACTCGGTGATTATTGACCATGGGGGTGGGCTGACGACACTTTATGCCCATGCTAGCCGTCTTAATGTACGTGAGGGCCAGACAGTGTCAAAAGGGCAGTCTATAGCTGCAGTGGGATCGACGGGGTTATCGACGGGACCACATCTACATTTTGAAGTACGTCGTAATGGTAGTCCGGTGGACCCCATGGGCTTTTTGTAGGATGAGTACTTCCTGAAAATTTAACATTGGGCTGGTACAGCTAATAAGGATCACTTTTGAGCATCACCTTTAAAAATTATGGCAAGACAAGCACTGGTAATGATGGGCTGGATAAATAATGGCTGATGTCTACAGCAGGATCAGTCGACTATTGCCCCTGGTCGTTATTGGATGCTTTGTGCCCATGGACACGGCTCTGGCGGACTATGAACAACTAGACACCGAATTAGACCTAATACCGGGCACGGTGGATAGCAGCCCAGTATTGCAGGAATGGCTGCAGTCAACGCCTGATGTACTCGATACTATCCGCAACGATCCTAGTTTTCCATCCAGAGTTCAGCTGAGCTATGTCTTGTTTCCATCTAGCCGTGACGAACGTGGCCTAGCCATCGGCGTCGAAGATCTATTTGTTGGAAACCTGCCTCTGACAGTGAATGCGGACTATGTTGCTAATTTTGACGGCAACGATAGCGACAGAGAAGCCTACGGTGCTCATGTGCGTTACTACGTGTTGCCGTTGGGGGGCTATATAAATATGGCCCCGATTGTGGGCTATCGCCATGTGGAGGCAGTAGACTATAGCGAAAGTGGTGTCCAGGTTGGGTTTCAGGTGAAGGTAATTCCATCACGAGGCGGGGGGGCAGATTTTGCCTATACCCAGAGCTGGGTGAGTCCGACTGATGATGATGGGGTGATGATTACGCAGCTGGAGTTTGGCTATGGGTTAACGGAGCGGCTGCGGCTGGCGACGGATGTGGAGTGGCAGTTTGCACCGGGGGCGACGGATAGTCGTTTGGGCATTGGGGTGGAGTGGATGTTGTAGGTTGGAGAGACGTTCCATGGAACGTCTGTACGCCGTGATGGGAACGAAATGGTAGAGGTCCATGGAACGCCTCTACCATTTTGCGGTGAGTTTGGCGGCGAGCAGGGCGGCTTGGGTGCGATCGCGCACTCCCAATCTCCCTAAAAGCCTAGTCACGTGGTTCTTTACTGTCCCTTCAGACAAAAACAACGCCTCGGCTATTTCTCGATTATTGGCTCCGGTGCCAATCAGACGCAGCACATCTTTTTCCCTAGATGTGAGTTCATCAAACCCCTCTGGTACCTCTGCTACAGACTGCTGCTGACCAGCTAGCATTTTTTCTAAAATACCAGGGCCAAACTGGCTATAGCCCTTGGCCACGGAGCGGATGGCCTGTGCCAACTCCTCAGAAGGGGTATCTTTGAGCAGGTAGCCCTTGGCACCGACGGCCATGGCCTGGGCGATCAGGTCGTCGTCGTCAAAGGTGGTGAGCACCAGGACCTGGATATTTGGGTAGCGGGTTGCGATCGCACCCGTTGCTGCCACCCCATCCATCACCGGCATGCGCATATCCATCAGTACCACCGCTGGTAGTGAGTCCAGCTGTTCTAAAAGAGCCAGGGCAGTCTCACCGTTATCAGCATCGCCGACGACGGTGATGTCATCTTCTAGGTCGAGCAGTGTTTTTAGTCCCTGACGAATAATCTGCTGATCGTCTACTAGCATGACGGCAATGTTAGCGGGTTGACTCATGACTGTTCTTCTCCTGAACTGACTCCTGGAACGACTACTCTTAGCTCGCAGCCATTGCCGGGTGAACTATTGAGCGTTAGCTGACCGTCGATAGCCTGGGCTCGTTCTCGCATACCTTGCAGCCCAAATCCAGTTGAGGTTTGGCTGATGTCAAAACCGCGACCGTTGTCTCGTAACAGCAGTCGTGTTTCAGATGCACCTGCGATTAAGCTCAGGTCTACCGCAGTCGCTTCGGCATGTTTGACAATATTAGTGATGCCTTCTTGAGCAATGCGATAGAGCGCAATGCTAGTGGCAGTGGGTAAAGGGGTCAAAAGCTGAATGTTGATATTGGAGGTAATCCCAGTGCTGGTGTATAAGGTGTCAATTAGCGCATTTAATCGAGTATGAAGAGAGTCTGTTGGAGGCTTATCCCGCAGAGTGGCCACAGACTGACGAACATCCTGAAGCGCTACTGACCCCAACCGTTTAGCTTCCTTTAGTAGGGCCTGAGACTTTTGCGGGTCTCGTTGCGAGAGTTTGATCGCGCCCTCTAGCTGAATGTTGAGCGCAGTTAGCGAATGACCTAAAGAGTCATGGATTTCGCGGGCAATGCGGCTACGTTCTTGGGCCGTTGCTAACTGTTTGACCTGGGTAGCAGACCGCTGCAGCTCTTTGTTGATTTTTTGTAATCGGGTTTGAATTGTTCTTTCATTGAGCAATGCATTGACTAGCAATAGCGTAAACACAAGCGACAACCCAAAGAATACAATCAGGTTCATCTGTAGACTGTAGACCCAATGGCGAAAAGGTCTAGGAATCGGACCTCCTAATCGTCTAAACTTGAGCCCGAAGGTAGTCATAAACAACAGAAACGTCAAAGCCGTCACGGCTATGCGCCCCATGAGTCCTACCATCAGACAGCTGCGGATCACCAATATTAGATAAACAAAGGGAAATAACCGCGCTCCCCACACCAGTAGGACTGACGTAATCAAAATCAGCACCACCTGCAGGGCAATATGCCCCAGACGTCGCCATATACCTTGGGTGGGTAAATAAAAACCCAGCAGCCCAAACAACAAAATACAGCCGATTGCCAATAGCGGTGCAGACGTGGACGGTGGTGGCACACCGCGACGAGCCATTTCCCGCAGCGGTTGCGGTGCGGATAGAACACTGGTAATCGCCACTGCCAGCAGCCCCCACTCTAGATAGAGTAGAAATCGAAATGGGTGATTGTGAAACTGAATAGTGCGGGTCATGGTTTCTGTAGCGGGGATTATTTAAGGAGCTACTAAGAAACAGCCTAATGGATTAGATGTCCCCTCTTTTTCAACCCTACCCATAAATCCAGCCATACCCAGGTATTTCTGCAATTAGTGACAAAAGTCATGGGGTTAACCGTGACTTTAGGTATGACCAATAATGACTCCCGCTAGCAGCCACCGCCGTAACATCTTGACTAGGATAAAGCCATCGTTAAGGAACTGACTCACAATGAAATTTCTAACCATGAAACAATGTTTTGGCGGTGCTCTAATGTTAACTGCTTTGGTCGCGACTCCAGCTATGCTTAGATCTCAGAGCGCCAATGCTTTACCCCCTGGAGTAGCAGAAGAGATTAATCTGACTTCTGAACAACAGACGGAGTTAGATGCCATTAAAGAGAGAGCCCACACCCAGATAGAAGCCGTTTTGAATACCGATCAGCTAGCAGCTTTAGAGGGGAAAACCGGCCGAGAACGGCGTCAGGCTATGCGCAGTCTAGACCTGAGTGAAGAGCAACGCACCCAGCTACGAGAGATTCGCGAAACATCCCGCGCGGCTGCCGATGAGGTGTTCACCGATGAGCAGCAGGCCCAGCTACAGTCCATGCGCGGTGAGCGTCGGGATAATCGTCGAGAAGAGTTTGCTGAGAAGCTGAATATTACCCCCGAGCAGCAGGCTGAACTCGATGCGATCCGGGAAAACGCTTACACCCAGGCTGAGGCAGTTTTGAGTGCTGACCAGCTGACGGCTTTGGAAGATAAAACGGGTCGTGAGCGGGGACGGGCCATGCGTGATTTGGATCTGAGTGAAGAGCAGCGTACCCAGCTGCAGGAGATTCGAGAGGAGTCACGGGCGGCGGCTGATGAGGTGCTGACAGCTGAGCAACTGGCTCAGCTGGAGGAGATGCGCGAAAATCGGGGAAATCGTAGTCGTTAGGCATACGCACCTAGATAATCGACTGTTTTAACAGGAAAGTAGCTCTAGGTTCTGGATTGGCCCTCATCCTAAGTCCTTCTCCCTGAGGGAGAAGGACTTTGAATCTAGCTCCCTTCTTCCTGGAGGAGAAGGGGTTGGGGGATGAGCATCCCGCAATGTTAACCACACACCTGGCCTAGAGACAATTGTCTCTGGGCCTTTTTTAGGACTTCTTACCAAGACTAGACAACTGGGGATAGGTGGGTTGGTTTGGGGGAGCTGATGGGGCTCTTCGCACTTCCTGAGGAGCTTGGAAGTCGCGCCCCTAAGCCCACCGTAACGCTCTTCACATATCAAAAAGTCCGAAATCAAGGGCATACTGACTGAATAAAACCAGTATGAACACGATTCCCATCCCCATCGGTAGCCTTGTCCTCCTTTCCGGAGCCCCCGGAGCCGGTAAGTCCACCGCCTGTCAGCACCTGCCCCCTGAAATCGTGCTGTCTAGCGATACCCTACGGCAAACCTTCTTCGGCACTGCCAAAACCCTTGTCGATGGCCAGGTCGCCGACCGTCCCCTCGCCACCGACGACCGGCTCATCTTTGCCACTCTAGAAAACATCGTCCGCGCCCGAATCAAAGCCGGACTCACCACCGTTGTAGACGCCACCCTCATCAGCGATAAAGAGCGCAAACCCTTTGCCACCATTGGCGAAGAGCTGGGCGTCCCGGTACAGGTGATCATTTTCAATCCGCCAGTTGAGCAGGTGCAGCAACAAAATCAGCAGCGGCAATGTCGGGTACCGCAGGATGTGGTAGCAAGGTTTTGCGATCGCATCCAACTCAATTCCCACTGGCCCTTCACCCTCACTACAGGTGACACCACTCTAACCATCGAGATTCCCACCATCCCAGACACCGCCCAGCTAGATGTAATCGGCGATGTCCACGGACTGGCCGACACGCTCCAGACCATGCTCCAAAAGCTGGGCTATGACGAGGCACTCAACCATCCCGACGGTCGCCAGCTCTGTTTTCTCGGCGACCTGGTGGATCGCGGTCCCCAATCCCTAGAAGTGCTTGACCTGGTCATGCAGGCCGTCGACAGCGGTCACTATTGCATACGCGGTAACCACGACAATAACTTAGCTCGAGGCCTGCGCGGCGACACCATCAAAAGTAAATCCACTCGGGGCACGCTCCACAAAATGCTCCAGCGTGATCACAATTATCAGGACAAAATAAGAGACTTTATCCAGTCGCTACCATCGTTTTACCGCTACCGCGACTATGTCTTGTGCCATGGCGATATCGAATGGTTTGATCCCGTTTTGCAACCGGATCGTGAGCGTGTCTATGGCCGCTGCCGCTTTCACGAAACCCATGACACCGACGGCATTTTTCGCCAGACCAGCGATCTCACCGTAGTGCGAGGCCATATTCCCCTCACCTCCCAGGGAGACCGCACCTATTCATTAGAAACCGGAGCCGGGTTTGGCGGACCGCTCGCCGCTATGCGTCTACCCGAACAAGAGCACGTAGAAGTGCCCTGCGACTTTGACTATAGCCAGCGGCCTCCCAGCTTTGCCCAACAAATGGAGCCACTGGTGTCCAAAAAACTGGTCAAACGGGTTAACGACGGTTCTCTCACCCTATTTAAATACAGCTCTAAAGCCTTTTTCTCTCCCACCGCCTGGGACGACTATCCGGAGCTAAAACTAGCCCGTGGTGTTGTCGTCGGTCTTGATGGTACCCCCGTTAGTCAGCCTTTTCCCCGTACGTTTAACTATTTAGAACGCGATACTACCCTGCCCCATAACACCGATGTAATTGCAGTAGAAAAACTCAATGGCTTTTTAGTCAGCACGTTTTTACATCCTTACGATCCAAATCAGGTGGTAACGACCTGTTCAGGATCTTTTCAAGGAGAGTATGTGGAATATGCAAAATCATTGCTCTTTAGAGAGGGGCTCTATGGTCGCGTCCTGACCTGGCTCCAGACACACCGCGATACGACGCTGCTGTGGGAAGCTATCCACCCTGACGATCCGCATATTATTCAATACGGACCGGAGGATCACGGACTGCACTTAATTGGGGCAGGTTCGCTGGGTGCTGGCTTTATGGGTGAGGAAGAATTGGATGCGATCGCATCCAGTCTCCAAACACCTCGACCCGCCTGGTTCTGCTGTACCTTTGGCGATGCCATCGCCAAATCCCACCATGTGGAGCACGAAGGCTTTATGATCCGCCTGGTCAGCGACGGTACCTTTGCCCTCAAACTCAAAAGCCCCTACTATTTGCGCACCAAGTTTTTGGCCCGGCTCAACCCCAAAAAGTGTAAGTTTATGTACGCCCAACCCCAGCAGTTCAAGCAAGAACTGGACGAGGCCTTCTGGCCTCTAGTCGATGCCGTCACTAGTCAGATCACCCAGGAAACCTGGCTCAGCTGGAGCGATATTGAACGTCGCGATTTTGTCCAAAACTGGATGAACCAGGTATACCAATAGGCAGGTCATTACGCCGGAGTTTTAATCCAGCACGGGCTTTCAGGCAGCAGTTTAACCATTTCTCTCACATCGCTCCTTTAGTCTCTCATATCCTCTAGAGAGATTAAAGCTGAAACTACTCAAACACTCTAGCCAAGGCATTCAATGCGGGTTGAACGGTCTAACACTGGCAACCCACCCCGTCGCCCCTCCCGGGAGGGGAATTGTTATCTTGCTTGGCCTGAGCAAAGTATGGAAATTATTAAATCCTTATCTCTAAACACTCTCAGCCCGTATTTTCTCTTCCTCGATCACCTATTCTTTACGGTGTGTAGCGAACGCGGAGCAGCGTAACCCCCTCATCGAGCGCCCAAATCGCCCCCGAGGATAACAATCACATTTTTGCTGGGGGTGTGGGGGCGTCGAGTCCCCCACGAACAGGAGGGTTTCAGGGAGGAAAGCTCTGAGCAACCCCCTCGCCATAATCCAACCCCAAAACCCATCTTCCAAATCACCGTAAAGCAGTTCAAAAACAAACCTTATATCTGTTCCAAATCACTAGGCTGCTGCCGCTGCCGAAGACCAAAGTTTAGCTCGTTACTTGAATACGATGACCCAAATGTTTCTGCTAGGCTCACCACCTGACGCAGCGCCGAGCGAAAATCATCTCCCTGCAGCGTACTCAGCGGATGCACGTACACAGCAACCACAGCCCCATCAGTCACCGCGTAGCGGGCATCTAACGCCGTGTGAAAGTTAGCTGCCAACATCGCCTGCACCTGCTGGGCCGTCAGCTCCTCCGTTGGCAAAACTGGGCTAAACACCCGCATGCGATTATTGCTGGCATCGGCTAAAACAACAACGGTTCGACCTGCTACGCTAAAGCGCCACTGGCCATTATCTCCCTCAACGTTACTCACTTCCGACTCCAGAATTTGCTCTAGTCGCGCTAGGGTCATCGGCTGTAGCTGCTCGGTGGTCTGGGCACAGGCTGTCGTGGTGAGCAGCGGCATGGATAGGGCAATGGAGCTTGCGATCGCAAAAACAACTGTACGAGGGAATAAATTCATAGTTGGGGGCAAAAGGATCACAGTCATCCTAAATACCCAACATGAGCCAGGCCTGAGAGTTCCTTAAGTAGGCTAAAATCTTGCCCTAGTGTTGACTGTGAGGCTGCAGTCCGCGCTAGGTTGGAAACCTACCGCTAACTGAGTGTTGTCCACTGAAAGGGACAATTTGGTGTGACGGCGCGGGTGGTTGATCGTGGACCGGTTGAAGCATAGCTAAGCAGTGGAACAGCAAACCCTAAAACCACAGCTGCGATGGTTGTGTCCCTTCCAGTGGACACCCTTCGGTTAGCCCTGGGTTTCCAACCCTGGGCAGGCTGGCGCTTCCCCACCAGGTGCAAGATATGAGCTTAAGAAGTTTAATTGGAGGGCTTGCACACCAAAACCGCAAAGATTTACTGCGAGAACTACCCGACATGCGTCCCATTATTTTAGAGCTAGGCCATGAGAAAGCCTTCTCGGATAGCTTGCAAGCCGTCCGAGATGTCTGTGCCCAATGGCCATAGTTACCTGTTGTCCGTTTCTAACTGGCTTTCTGGTGCTCAGCCTCTGTGACTGAGCACCCCAACCAAGCCTCTGGCTCAAACTACAATCGCCGCATGACCATGCTGATCACCTCATCCGGCTCTGAGCGCAAAATCAACCGATTTTCAGGTACTTCAATCAGCGGACTCCACTGGCTGATTTCCACGTAGCGCAGATTGTGCAACAGATGAATCGTCTGCCGGATATGGCTAGGAGACCCCAGCAGAATATGGCGTATCGAGCTGCCCGATGGCAGGCTATTGGAAAAGTCGGCAGGCAGATTGGGCGGCACTGAGCTGCCGGATGGGGGAATCTGGTTTTGAAAAGTCATAGGGGCGTTTTCCTTTATATAGCGGCCGTTTCGACCGCAAAACGACAGAGAGGAAAGCCCCAAAAATTCAACCACCCTGCAACTAAACTCAGGGTGGCTGTAAAATGGCTCCAGCTCACCAACTGGTCTCGTCAGTTGGACGGGTTAGCGGGGTGGAAGTGTTACCAGCACTACCATCTCGCGCAGCTAAATTTTTGGGTGCGAAAAACAACCTCGAAAAGTTGCTTATTCAGTAGGCTATCAGGCCCAGATCGCTGAGTCAAGCTAGCGTTTTACGCTCCATGTCCCTAGCAACCCTATGAAAATCAACATCCTTGGTTCAGTCCTACTTTTACTGGTGTTTAGTAGTTTTGCTGCCTATACTGCCTACACCGCCACAGCAATCAGGGGACAGGCCATGCCACCAACCATCACTCCAGAAAACTGGCCCACCACCACAGGTGGCGCACCTTTAGAAGCTGACATTGAAGCCCGCATTGACGAACTGATGGCATCCATGACCATCGAGGAATTAGTGGGGCAAACAATCCAGGCTGATATCAGTAATGTAACACCGGCAGATGTACGCCGCTATCGCCTGGGGTCAATTCTCAATGGGGGCAACTCGGCTCCAGGGGAGGATATCCGTGCATCGGCTGACCAGTGGCTAACCCTGGCAGATGAGTTTTATGCCGCCTCCATGGACACCGCCAGCGGCACGGCAATCCCCATCCTATGGGGCACCGACGCCGTTCACGGCCACAACAACATTGTTGGTGCGACCCTCTTTCCCCACAATATTGGCCTAGGAGCTACTCGCAACCCTGACCTGATTCAACAAATTGGCGAGATCACAGCACGAGAAGTGATCGTCACCGGCATGGACTGGACCTTTGCCCCCACCCTGGCCGTCGTCCGCGACAATCGCTGGGGCCGCACCTACGAAAGTTATTCCGAAGACCCAAACATTGTTGCCCAGTATGCCACCGCCATGGTCACAGGCCTACAGGGAGACCTCAATACCGATAGTTTTCTCAGTAACCAACACGTCATCGCCACCGCCAAACATTTTATCGGCGATGGCGGTACCCAAAACGGCAAAGACCAGGGCAACAACATCGACAGCGAAGCCGAACTGCGGGACCACCACGGCGCAGGGTATCCACCCGCCCTCGAAGCCGGAGTACAAACTGTCATGGCCTCATTCTCTTCCTGGCAGGGCACCCGCATGCACGGCAACAAAGCGCTGCTAACCGACGTGCTCAAAGACCGCATGGGCTTCAACGGCTTTGTTGTCGGCGACTGGAATGGTCATGCCCAGATTCCTGGTTGTTCTACCAAGAGCTGTCCTACCGCATTAAATGCGGGTATTGACATGTTCATGGCCCCCGACAGCTGGCGCAAGCTGCATCAGAATACCGTAGCCCAGGTCAAGTCTGGAGAAATTCCCCGCAGCCGTCTAGACGATGCCGTGCGTCGGATTTTACGCGTCAAGCTGCGATTAGGGCTGTTTGAGAAACCCAAACCGTCAGCACGGCCTTTGGCTGGCGACTACTCATTGTTGGGCCATCCCAACCATCAGGCCATCGCCCGACAGGCTGTACAAGAGTCTTTGGTTCTTCTCAAAAACCAAGAGAATCTTCTCCCATTACACCCTGATCAAACCATCTTGGTCACGGGAGACGGGGCGAACGACATCGATAAACAAACGGGCGGCTGGACCCTCTCCTGGCAAGGAACTGGGAATACAAATGAGCATTTTCCCAATGGCACTTCTATTTGGCAGGGGCTGGCAGACGCGATTAAAGCAGGTGGGGGCAATGCCCTATTGAGTCCGGATGGTAGCTATAGCCAAACACCCGATGTGGCAATTGTAGTCTTTGGTGAAGATCCCTATGCTGAGTTTAAGGGAGATTTGGAGAATTTGAACTTCTCTTCGAACAAAGAACTACAGCTACTTCAATCATTTCAAGCAGAGGGGATTCCCACGGTGGCTGTTTTTCTCTCGGGTCGCCCCCTGTGGGTAACCCCGGAGATTAATGCCGCTGATGCCTTTGTCGCGGCCTGGTTGCCGGGCAGTGCTGGGGAAGGTGTGGCAGACGTACTGCTCCGCAAACCCAACGGTGCCATTAATGTTGACTTTAAGGGCAAACTTTCGTTTTCTTGGCCCCGCACAGCTACCCAAACTAAGCATAATCAAGGCAATAACAACGATGATAACAACTACGAACCGCTGTTTCCCTATGGTTATGGCCTCACCTATGCAGACAATGGTAATGTAGCCGAACTCCCAGAAATATCTGGGTTAGACGGCAGTGAAATCACCACTGGCAATGCATTCTTTGCCTTTGGGAAAGCCATGGCTCCCTGGAGTCTGCAGGCTACTGTTGGAGATACGTCCAGGACGGTAGTCGATGCGCGAACTCAGCTGGGCAAGGTGCTGACAATTCGTGCTATCGACCGAGCGGCCCAGGAAGATGCTCAGCAATTTGTGTGGAGTGGGCAGGGTGCGATCGCACTCACCGGTCCGGCCACAGACTACACCGCCGCCGCCCACTACGATGATATGGCACTGGTCATTCAATATCGAGTCGATGTTTTGCCAGCAGGCCCAGTTACGCTATTTGTTAAGTGTGGTGATAACTGTCAGACCAATTTAGAGGTGACTCCGCTATTTGCCCAAGCCCCGTTAGGAGAATGGACCCAGGCAGAAATCACCTTAAGCAGTTTGGCCGCAGCTGGGACAGATATGGCAAAGTTAACAGCTCTAGGTTTAGAAACCGCAGACTCATTTTCCCTAAGCCTGTCAGACATACGCTTGGTTGCAGCAGATAGAGCTACGGGAGCGCAAACAAATTAAAACAAGGTTGCGCTCCCGTAGACCATCCAAAGAACGTCCGTTTCAATCTAGAATAAACCCAACTATTCATTCAGGATGTCTGCCTTATGTCTGTAGAAACCGTTGGTAATCCGCCACCTGAAGCCAACCAGTTGCGTGCCGAAATCGAAAAGCAGCTACCCGATATTATCAATAGCTTTAGCCAGGTGCTACAAAAGCAGTTCGGGTTTGAAAATATCCGAGTTGGCGGATTTACCATCGTCCCCGAAGAAATAGCCACCGACAGTATCTCGTGTGATGAGGAAAGTTGTTCTATTGATTAGAGCAGAAGATAGTTTTTCACACCCTATGGCAGCGGTTCGGTCGGATTTTGGGTGAGCTGTACCGGACTAGCAATATCCACAATCGTTAGATATGAGAACCCAGCCAGTAGACTGACGCAGCTTAGCATGAGCCAGGACCAGCGAATGCGAGGCTGCTGGAGGTTAGGGTCTGGGGAATATTGCATGTGACAATTAGATGGGTAGGGTATAAAAAAGCACGTTTACCTCAAGGTACCCAGCTACATCAGCTAGCTATCGAGCATAGCCGCTATCCATAGAACCTTTAACCATGGTTTACCAACAGCGAGCAGGCTGTTATCAGTATTTCCACTGGCTTACCCAGGCCTATCCATCCGAGAGGATTCTGAGATTTCTCAAGCGATTAATGACGGCCGCCAGTTCATAGCGTCGGAATTCGCTAAGGTCGGCCATGGGGTATGGGGTGAGGGCGTCAAAATCTTGGCGATCTACCCAAGTCATAATGTCGTCTAGAAGATCTGATAGCAGATAGGTACGCTCCTGTTGTTGCCAGGTGAGAATAGCATGGGCAATGGCTCGAGATTGATTAGGTTCTACGAATTGTTCAATCCCGCGTAGGTCAATCTCTTCTGAACCGATGGTGAGGGTATTTAGGCGTTGAGTTTTGACTTTGGTCGGTTTGCGCCCAGTATCAAACTGTGACAGCTGAATTTGTCGGGGGGTGAGGGTGCCAAAATTTTGACCGCCTTCGCCTTGACGATGACTCGGATGCTCCGCTGCAATGGCTTTGGCCTGAGCTGTGACGTCATGGGCAGTATAGCTATCTAGGGCGATCACCTGGTCAGCCACTTCGAAATAGTCACCGCTGCCGCCCATAACTAGGATGGTGGAAATATTGTGGTCTTCATAGAGCTGTCGAACTTTGTCGATAAATGGGGTGATGGGTTCTTTGTCCCTGGCGATAAGGGTTTGCATGTTGCGATCGCGAATCATCAAGTTTGTCGCCGCCGTATCCTCATCAATAAGCAGCACCTTAGCTCCGGCTTCAATAGCTTCTAAAATATTGGCGGCCTGGGATGTACTGCCGCTGGCATTGGTAGTACTAAACGCTTTTGTAGATAGTCCCTGGGGTAAGCGATCAATAAACGGTGAAATATCGACTCCCGTCACACTGCGACCATCTTCTGCCCGAATTTTAACCGTCGCCACATTAGCCACTGTCTGTTCACGGCCATCACCGGGAATGTGATTATAGACCCCGTTGGCAATGGCTTTGAGCACCGTAGATTTGCCATGGTAGCCGCCCCCCACCATTAAGGTTACGCCCTCGGGAATACCCAAACCGGTCAGCGGTCCGGCATGGGGAGCCTGTAGCGTTACCTCTAAAGACTTAGGAGATGTAAACGGGACAGCTGTTGGTAAAGGCTGCGGGTCAACACCGCTACACCTGGGCAATAGAGCACCGTTGGCAACAAATGCCACCAGCCTATGGTGCGATAGCTGTTGCCTAAGGGCATTGGCATCTTCGATGGTGGCGATGTGGTGCTCCAGGTCTGGGGCCCATTCTGGCTGATAATGTAGCGTTTTGCTCATCAACCGAGGAAGATCCTGCATCAGTAACTCCCTGGCAGCCTGACCAGCAATCCGGCGACCAAATGCAGGTAGCCCTACCCCCAGACGTAGCTCTATCCCACTAGAGGTAACCTGTACAGCGGTGCGAGCCAACACAACCTGACTGGTGGGGGCAACACTCAGACGACCGCTTTTACCCGACCCTCGTTGCTGCTGAATCTGAGGAATAACATGATTGATTTGTCGGTGTAGAAAATCGGCAAGAACAACTCGCCGGGTCGGAGTCTGCCAGTATTGCTCAGGCCACTGACTGTGCTGGTGACCGCTCCAAAAACTCACCCGGCTAGGAGCCGCAAAGGGATCGCCTTGAATATGCGCCAAGGTGAGATCAAACCCAGGAAAAGCATAGCTCCCCTTGAGGCGTTTGTAAGCAGAGTAGCTGCGCCCGTCAAGCTGCTCCAGCTGTTGTGCCAGGACACGGTGTGATGTCGTCATATTAGGTGCTGTATAAGTCTTGCCATGCAGGCAATACGGTTGATTGTGACTGCTATCACATGACCATGTGTTCAACGTCATTCATCGGGTCTAGAGATGTCACTTAGCTAGACCAGCAATTCATGAATACTAAACATACAAGAGGTGTAATCACATATCCCATGGTTTATCTGTCAGTTCGCTCCCGTCTCCCAAAATTCGTCACATCTGCCTCTGTTTTGCTGGGTGCTACACTGCTGAGTAGTTTTGTCTCCGGCATTGCCTTAGCGACGCCTGTTTCTAACTCCCCCCTAGCAGACGGTATCTACCTCTACGGTGAGCAGGCAACTGCAGATCAGCTAGGGTCCACCTATATGGTGTTTGAAGTCACCGGAAGTCGTGCCATCGGTGCATTTTATATGCCCAGTTCTTCCTTTGATTGTTTCTCAGGTGATATTTCAGCAACACGTTTAGATTTAAACGTGATTGATAGTTACGAGCAAACAACTCATCCCTACTCTCTGGCGGCACAAATTGGTCCCACGCTGACAGCAGGCCAGGCTAACGCTGATTTTAATATCAACGGATTTACCCCTATCAATGAGATCTCGGAGCTAGACGAGC
>JBCCHX010000091.1:0-25257 GCA_039028535.1 Cyanobacteria bacterium P01_B01_bin.77 | reverse complement strand
CTCACTGGTAGCGCTGGTTTTAAAGAAATCGATCAGGATGGCGATGCCCGGCTCGTCAGCGCTGGCTAATTCGGTAACGGCACTGAGTTGGCGCTTTAAATTTTTGGAGAACAGCTGTTCGGCAAGTTTGGCCGTTTTGTCAGTATTTAGGGGAAGAGCCGTTGGGGAATCAGCGGATGCGTTACTCATATCGGGCGTTTATAACACCAGCTTCTGGCGTTGCTTTAAACATTGTTTTGATAATCAGCCAGCTCTCAGGCTACCTCACAATGTCTGAGCAATACAAGATAACGTCGTTACTTCTCAGACTCCCCAGCGTTCGCTGGCCGATAACCATTTTCAAACGCATAGCGGATCAGCTGGGATCGGTTTTCCAAAGATAGCTTGCTGAGAATATTACTGAGGTGGGTTTGAACCGTTCTCGGACTAATAAACAAGTGTTCGCCGATTTGCTTATTAGTGAAGCCTTGGATCACCTCCCAAAATACCTTTTCCTCTGCAGGGGTAAGGGGCAGTGGCTCTGGCGGTGGTGGCTGAGCCGCCTCGGGGGAAGGCATTTGTTGCACCAGGCGAATAATTTCTGCATGCATACGCCGGGAGCGTTCTAGCTGAGCATCAATTTTGGCAATCAGTTCTTTGGGATGAAACGGCTTAACAATATAGTCATCAGCCCCTTTGGAATGCCCCTGAATCCGATCGTCTAGCTCACCTCGCCCTGAGAGAAAAATAAACGGGACCAGCTGACCCGAACGAATTTCTCTGAGTTTGGTACAAAATTCGTATCCATCCATCTCAGGCATCATGACGTCTGAGACCACTAAATCCGGCTGGTCTTGCTCAAACAGGGCTAAACCTTCCGTACCAGAGGATGCATGGCTAACTTGAAACCCGCGCTCTCGCAGATAGCGGGTCAACGCAGCCCGCAATGTGATGTCATCATCAACGATCAGGATTTTTTTCATCCTAGTTTTAGCTGCCTCAGAATACTTGCTAGATCCTTTTTCCGAACTCCCATACCCCTATCTAAGCTAATTTTATCAATCCTACAGCTATGACGCTGACATTAGACGCTCTACGTAACAGATAATTCATTGAATTAAAGTGCTAGATAGAGGTTTGCCTAGGGAGAGTAGGCGTGTGATGGTAAACCGTTAGTTGAGAGTTACTTTAATTAGTATTAAATAACGCCCCAATAGTGCCCAATTAACCTGACAAAGGTACTTTTTATCTGGACGCCTTACCGCCATTACCTAGAACTCAATGTTTTTTAAGTTTGGCAGACGTCCCTTATTCTCTTTCTTAAATATTGTGATGGTTTCTAGATTGGAAGTGACGACTAACAAGGTATTGTTTCGTAAGTCTGGGTTGCCTGGTACAGTATCGACACCCATGCGAAACTTAGGTATAAAGCAGGGTATGGCTGAACCTGGGTGATCTGGGGAATGATGTCACAGGCGCAGCATAGGTAAGAGGGAGCAACATGGGTGAGTCTGGTAACCAGGGCACGAATGACCCACTACTGCAATCGCTGGATGATGACTTTCAGGCATTGCAGCGGCATTTTGCCGATCAGCTAACCAAAGATATTGAATATCTACAGACTGAAAAACAGCGTTTAATCAGTGATTTAGAAGCGCTGAGGGTGGAATATGACCAGCTTTATATTGACTATCAGTCCTTAAAAAATGAGTCGGATGTCACCTTGTCCAAACGGCAGCTAGCTCAGCAAAATGCTTGGGCTAAACGCCTGGCCCAGGTACTGGCCCAAAACCTGCGGGACGATCTCCATGCCTATGTGACCAACTCGGTAGAACTGCCCACCCCCACCCAAGACTGGCTCCATTCCCTTGATGATACCCTCAACCGCAGTGTCAAAGCCTTACAACAAGATCTCAGCAGTTATCAAAGCGCCATTGCTCAGCAGCTAACCCGAATGCAGACTATGGAGCAGCAGGGGGAAGTTATCCTTGGAAATCTAGTGGAACGATTGAGCGATCAGCTGGGCGATCAGCTGGCACGTTCCTCTAGCATGACGCAGACAGATCTCCCTAGCATCCTAGATAATCGACCTCTAAGAGATGGCAGTGCCATTGTTGGCAGTCGTGCCTATGTGGAGCGACCACGTCCTGATCAATTGACCGGATCCACCCGACGTGTGGTGCCTGCTTATCCTGGGCAGACTGTTTCTGAACAGCATCCTGGACAGACTACTGGACAAACAATAAGGCCAGCGATGACCCCAGCTTTAGCCAGCGTGCCTAAAGCTGGTAATAGACGCACCTTAAAGAAGGGTATGGTGCTTTGCGCCATCGCCACCCTTGGCTTTAGTGCGATTACCGTACTAGTTGGTGGGTTAAGTTTAGGAGGAACTGTGTTTGGGAGCGCATTGACGGGGGTAAATACCTTTAGCTTCTTCAATGCCAATACGCTGCTATGGCTGCAGCTAGTGGTCTTGGTTCCGGTTTTGGTGGTTTTATCACCCCAGCTGTACCGACCGGTATGGCGAGACTTGCGACAGTCGCTGCGTTCCACATCGCGTCTACTGGCGCTGATAGGCGGCGGTGTTTTTTACTTTTTTGCTCAGGTGTTATTGTTTCAGGCAGCTGGTACTTTGGGGCCGGCTGTGGCCGCCCCGCTACTGTTTGCCTATCCACTGTTAGCTGTCCCTTTGCTGTGGTGGCTCAATGGTGAGCGTCCCACTCTGTTGAGAGGTGTAGTGATGTTGGCCATAGCTATGGGAGGGGTGCTCATCCTCAGGCCCCTATCCTTTACAAATGCTGGGGCAGCCCTGTTGTCAGCAATGGCGTTTGCATTATATGTGGTGGTGACCAATAGTCTCAGTCGCCAGAATCACCCTGTCTCGACTGGGCTAATTCAGTCTTGCGTTATGGCTATCCTCAGCAGCGTGATTCTGTTGATCCGTCCCTTAGTCGTTACCCAAGATCTAACCAGTCAGTTTGTCATCGGGGGGCTGGGGCTGGGGTTGTTGGCCAGTGTCAGCTACTTTTTTCACTATACTGGTCTGCGGTTAGTTGGAGGGCTACGCACCGCGCTAATCGCCGCGGCGACACCATTAGTGACCGCCTTACTTGCGGTTGTACTCCTGACTAATCAGCCTACCCTGCAGATGATCCAATGGCCCGGCATCATTCTCATCACCTTAGGGGGAATGACGCTATCGTTAGATCGACTAAACCGACAAGACCAGCCAACATCCTAAAAACATGGCTTTGGGTCAAAACTTACAGTAAGTCCGCGTCATTAAAGCCTACCTTTAACTGGAACGGAGAGGGAGGGATTCGAACCCTCGAATGAGTCACCCCATTACAGCATTTCCAGTGCTGCGCCTTCGACCGCTCGGCCACCTCTCCAGGATTATATTGCTGAAAAATTAAATCTTTACAGCTCAAACATAGTAACAGAAAGTGGTGCGTATTTCATGGGACTATTGCAGGGCACCGCTGCTTTTTCTATCTGGTTTCATGACCAAAACCCACACCATTCATATTCACCACCGCCAAAAAGATCGACACTACACAGCTCGAGTGCCTGACGATCGATATATCTTGCAAACGGCTGAAAATCAAGGGGCTGATTTACCCTTTGCCTGTCGGAATGGGGCCTGCACCACATGTGCGGTGCGTATTCTTTCTGGAGAAGTGGATCAACCTGAAGCCATGGGATTGTCTCCTGGTCTGCGAGAGCGGGGCTATGCCCTTTTGTGTGTTAGCTATCCGCGCACCGATCTAGAGGTGGAAACCCAGGATGAAGACGAAGTCTATGAGCAGCAGTTTGGTCGCTATTTTGGCAAAGGCAAAGTGCGGTTTGGGTTGCCCTTGGATGAGGATTGATACATGAGTGTAATACCTACAGATGAAGATCTGCAGCGTTTTTTGGATGTGGCTACCGAGGCAGCAATGGCAGGCGGTGCTGTTCTGCAAACCTACTGGGGCAATCTATCCTCGATTCAAGAGAAAGGCCGTTCCGGGGATTTGGTGACTGAAGCCGATCGCGCTTCTGAGGTAGCGGTGCTGGCAGTGATCAAGCGTCACTTTCCTGACCATGCCATTTTGGCTGAAGAATCGGGTCAACTTGGCCAGAGCGGTAGTCCCTTTCTGTGGGCCATTGATCCCCTAGATGGCACTACCAACTATGCACATCAGTATCCGCTCTGCGCGGTTTCCATTGGGTTGCTGGTGTCCGGGCTGCCGATGGTGGGGGTGGTTTATAATCCGATTTTGGACGATCTCTATCGGGCCGCGAAGGGTCTGGGGGCCACCCACAATCGTCAGCCAATCCAGGTATCGACAACGACAGCACTAGAAAACAGCCTACTTGTGACGGGGTTTGCCTACGACCGTCGAGAGACTCTCGACAATAACTATGCTGAATTTTGCCATTTGACCCACCTGACCCAGGGTGTGCGTCGTGGTGGCTCTGCCTCTGTTGATTTGGCCCATGTGGCCTGTGGTTGTTTGGATGGCTATTGGGAACGGGGTTTGTCCCCCTGGGATTTAGCAGCGGGAGTGGTGCTTGTCGAGGAAGCTGGCGGCCAGATCAGTGCTTATGATGGTAGTCCGTTCGATATTTATTCCGGCAGACTAGTGGCTACAAACCGTCATTTGCATTCAGCCATTATTCAAGAATTGGGTCAAGTTGATCCGTTACCCCAATTTCAGCCTAAGTAGCCTTACTTACTTAATTTTTATGTAGAGGAAATTTAGCGTTACGGTCTCTCTCTATAACTGCATTCGCCAAACATTGACTAATAGAGCATTTCATAGCTCGGTTCATGCTTTGAATCAGTAATAGCATAGTTTGCCTGTAACATTTTTATGTTACGAGGCACATTCTGTGTTTATTTGGCGTCAATCCCATTACAGGTATTAGATACCAATACGGATAAACTAAGATTAAGTTGTCAAAATCAGCGATCGCAATTAATTAGATAGATGCAGGTTAACCGTGGGCTATTCAAATTGGACCTAGTCGATCACCATGCCATTTTGGGGGTGCCGCTAGATGCTGATGCGAAACAGGTAAGAAAGCGCTACCTAAAGATTGCACGTAAGCTTCACCCCGACAGCCTACGGGATGCTACTGACGATCAAAAGCAACAAGCCAGCGAACTGCTATCTAAGCTGGTCAACCCTGCCTACGAAGTCCTCAGCCAGGAAAAATCTTCTGTTGAGCATAAGGTGAGCCTAAAGCTGAAGGGACAGCAGCTACAACAGCAGCCGACTTTACTATCCCTGTCTACCGAACCATCTAAACAGGTGGCCGGGAGCAACAATGTGGACTACGCCTATAGCAGCGCTCTAAAGCCCTTGGTCCTGGAGCAGTATGAGTCTCTAGATACTGTAGTCGATGCCATTGGTGAAATTAGCGAACTCAATGCCGCCTATGTGATGCGTCAAGGGGGAGCACCAGCTCCCGCCAAAGACGATGACAAGCCCCCCACAGTCATTGAGGGGACTGGCAGTGAAACAACAGGTGAATCGGGCACCGTTACGGTGATGTCCGCCCGTGAACGTCGTGCCCAACTCATTGAAAGCTTTATCAATCGAGCTAAGGAATTTGAGTATAAGGGAAATTTCTCACGGGGCATCATTGAGCTGCGGGAAGCCGTTAAGGCCCATCCTCAAAATCCAAGATGCCACGCGGAGCTAGGGCGTCTGTACATGCGGAGTAAGCAGCTCAAAATGGCAGGTATTCATACCAAACGTGCTTTGGAGCTGGATCCTGACAACCAGACTGCGGCAGAGGTTAAAAGTAAGCTAGATGCCTACGCTAAGCGGATGGGTAAAAATCCGCCTCCTGATGCACCTACTAGCAAGCGCTCTAGTAAGTCTCCTAAAAAGCCAAGCGGTGGCCTATTTGGCAGTTTATTTGGCGGCAAGAAACGCAAGTAGTTTAGATAGCTAGTCGCTCATCACCATCAGGCTTTAAGCTGGTATAGCCATTGCAGCCAGTACAGTCATGACCTATCAACCGCCAACGGGAGGACGCGATCTCTTCCCGTTAGATGTGGCGCAAAAGCGCTGGATTGAGGATCGCATCGAGGCCGTTTTTCAGCGCTGGAGCTACCAACGAATCATTACCTCCACCGTTGAGAACATGGATACGCTGATGGCAGGCGGTGCCATTCAACAGTCTGAAGTAATTGAACTCAATGGTCGGGAGGAACGGTTGGGGCTGCGGCCTGAGCTGACGGCATCCATTGCGCGAGCAGCAGTGACCCACATTAGTCACTATCCCCAACGGCTTTATTACCATGCCAATGTCTTTCGGCGTTCATCGACAGGTAGCCAAGGGGGACAGCAGGAGGCTTACCAAGCTGGCGTAGAGCTATTGGGAGCAAGTGGTTCTCTGGCCGATGCTGAAGTTTTATTGATTATGGCCGACTGCCTCCAGGCCTTGGGCTTACAAAACTGGCATTTGCTCCTGAGTGAAGCTAGTTTGACCGAATCTTTGCTAGCGCCGTTTCCCGTAGATATGCGGGAGCAGGTGAAAGTTGCGATCGCAGCCCTAGATCACGTCACCCTAGAAACATTACCCCTGTCTCACGAATTGCGTACCCTGGCCCTAACCATCATGGACTTGCGGGGAGAACCGCGCACAGTTCTAACTCGGGTGAGCCAACTTGACCTTAACGACCAACAGCGTCAGAGCATCAGGGATCTCAAAAACCTAATCGATCTGTTGGAGAGCACATTTACTGAGAACCCACCTCATCTTGTACTAGATCTCAGTCTGATGCAAACATTTGAGTACTATACAGGCGTAGTGTTCGAAGCCGTAGTGCGCACCGAGCACACCTGTGAAGTAGTAGGCCAAGGCGGCCGTTACGACAATTTGCTCAGCCTCTTTCACCCTGAACACAAGTCCTATCCAGGCGTTGGGTTTGTGCTCAACGGAGAAACCCTACAGCAGATTTTGCAGACGCACCTACCCCACACAGTGGCTGACAGTGACTGGCTGGTTGTGCCCACCGTGCCTGCCGCCGCCGCCGCCGCCATTGCCCATGCCCAAACCTTACGTCAGACGGAACCCCTAACCAGGGTAGAACTGAGTCTTGACCCGTCCGTACCAGAAGCCACCCTACGACAGTTTGCCCGCAGACGGACAATTGCCAATATTGCTTGGGTATCAGCCCAGGGAGACGTTCGTGTGGAAAACCTGACTTAAGATAAACAAATGTAACTACCTGCCCTTGGGATCCATACCCGGCAGCATGTACTTTTTGACGAACATTTACTGAGGAGCGCCGTGGCCCACTCTATTGTTACCGACGTTTGTGAAGGCGTTGCCGACTGTGTCGATGCTTGTCCCGTAGCCTGTATTCATGAGGGTCCCAAGAAAAATAAGAAAGGGACGGACTGGTACTGGATCGACTTTGACGTATGCATTGATTGCGGTATTTGTCTGCAGGTCTGCCCCGTAGAAGGGGCAATATTACCTGAAGAAAAACCTGATTTACAGAAAACCCCGGTTTAATTGAGCTAATGTAGGCTCAGTTTCAAAAAGAAAAAACGTTCGTAATGCGGAAACCACTGCACTATGGACGTTTTAGTTGATTTAGTACTTGCGTTCTATGTGGACCTGTG
Organism: Cyanobacteria bacterium P01_B01_bin.77; assembly: GCA_039028535.1. Classification (GTDB taxonomy): domain Bacteria; phylum Cyanobacteriota; class Cyanobacteriia; order Phormidesmidales; family Phormidesmidaceae; genus Leptothoe. The sequence goes on along the minus strand of JBCCHX010000091.1, from coordinate 17,650 downwards.
CTAAAAATACCTGGAAGTATTGATTTCTCTTGCTATGAACAAAGGTGAACTGCTAGATACGGTGGCTGAAAAGGCCGGTGTTTCAAAGAAAGTTGCAGATGCTGTCGTATCGGCAACAATTGATTCCATTATGGAGGCTGTTTCCAGTGGCGATAAGGTGACCCTAGTGGGGTTCGGTAGCTTTGAACCTCGCGATCGCAAGCAGCGTGAAGGTCGCAATCCCAAAACCGGTGAAACCATGACAATTCCTGCAACCACAGTTCCTGCATTTTCTGCAGGTAAGGCATTCAAAGAAAAGGTTGCTGCCTAAGGTTAGATTTTTTCGACATTGCTGATTCTCGTTGTGAACCAATCTGTAAGGCGCAGGCAAGTAGCAACTGTGATTGATAGATTCATCTCCTAGATTGCCGTGATGATTTTTTCACTTTCAGTTAGGGCCTGCAAGCCTTGACTAAAGCTTCAGTTAATACGGCGTAGCTGTGGTTTTTCATAGCTACGCCGTTTTTTATCTTCAAAGCATGGTGTCGATGGTGGCCAGAATGGTTAGCTGCTAGGCTTAAATGCGCTCTACCGACAAAATCCTTGAATACAAAAACGGGGCCACTCTACGCTAATTCTTGCCTACGGTTCCTGGGAGCTACTGCCCATCTACTGGAAGTTTCAGACGGCTTCTCCCATCGAGGTGCTGAGCCACCGTATGGTGTGGTCGCTGGTATTTAGGAACCATAGTGCAAGCAAGCCTTTAAATTTCTCAACAGTGGGTGGGTAGTCCTGAAAAAATACGCCATAGTCTTATGCATGGCAGCATCGGTGAAAGGGACAGAGTAGATGGGTTTAAATCTGGGTCAGTTTTTCCGAGCATGTAACCCGAGCAAAACGCTCAATCTGACATCGCCTGATGATGGCAAGTACTACATCGACTTTTCGGAGGTGCGGGGAAGCGATCTTGTCCGAGAACTCAAACGCACGATCACCCTTTCAGACCAGGAGCCTACCTGCCAGTTGTTTACAGGCCATATCGGCTGTGGCAAATCCACTGAGTTGTCTCGTCTGCGCCAGGAGCTAGAAGATGACGGCTACCACGTGGTCTATTTTGAGTCCACGAACGATCTGGATATGGGCGATGTGGATATTAGTGATATTTTGCTGGCCATCGCCAAACAGGTCAGCAAAAGTTTAGAAGAGGCCCGTTTGCGCCTGGCGCCCAATAAGTTTCAAACCCTGCTCAAAAGTGCTGCTGATTTACTTAACTCTGAGGTGACGGGGCTGAAGGTAAAAATGCCTGAAGTCGGTGGACTGAAAGTAGCTGATGAAGTGGGACTGAGTGCCGAGGATGGTAGCTATTCCCTGGCCTTTGGTATCGGTGAGCTCACCACTAAAGCCAAGGATAGTAAGGATGTTAGATCTCTGCTGCGTCAGCATCTAGAACCTCGCATCAACTCCATTCTTGAGGTGATCAACAGCGAACTAATTGAGACAGCAAATCAGCAGCTAACTGACCGCAATCAAGCCGGTCTGGTGGTGATTGTCGATAACCTGGACCGCATTGACAATAAGCCCCGTGGTCAAGGTCGTCGTCAGCCCGAATATCTATTTGTCGATCGCGGTGATCAGCTCAAGAAGCTGCGGTGCCATGTGGTGTACACCGTGCCGTTGGTGCTGTCCTTTTCTAACGAGCAAGAAAACCTGACCAATCGCTTTGGTAGCGCCCCTCAGGTATTGCCCATGGTGCGCACCCAAAACCGTGACGGCAACCCCTGTGAAGCCGGAATCAATTCCCTACGACAGATGCTATTGGCACGGGCGTTTCCAGACCTTACTGCCGAGGAGCGGTTAACCAAGGTCGGTGAGCTGTTTGATTCGCTAGAAACGCTAGACCGGCTGTGCATAGCCAGCGGGGGCCATGTCCGAAATTTGCTAGTGTTAATCAATTATTGCCTCAAAAAAGCCGATCCCCCTTTCACCAGTGAACTGCTTGACCGAGTGGTTAGCCTACGGCTGAGCGATTTGACCAAGGCAATTGACGTGGAAGAATGGGCTTTACTCAGGGAGGTTCATCGTACTCAGGCGGTACGTGGGGAAGGAGAATATCAGTCCCTATTGCGCAGTTTATTCGTGTTTGAGTATCGCGATACTGGCCAAACCTGGTTTGCCCTCAACCCAGTCTTGCTAGATGCTAAGGAACTAAAGGCCAATGTCTGAGGTGCCGTCACCCCAAAATCAGAATGCGTTAGACGAGCTGTGTCGTCTGCTGCGATTTTCCCAGGGTGAGTTTGCCTTGATTTTGGCCGTGTGTAATTCCTCTCAACACCGACAGATATTGGTGAGCGCACTGCGGCAGCGGTGTCCAATTCCTATTGATGAAATCACCCTGTCGCCCACAGCCAGTACTCTCTTTACCACCGTCAATACCTACATTAGCGATGCTGCGACGGCCAAACCTGATGCGTTGATGGTTTATGGCTTGAGCGAAGTCAAGGACCCCGAACAGCTGCTGACAGCCACCAATCAGATTCGTGAAGAGTTTCGTCGGTTTACCTTTCCACTGATTCTGTGGCTGACTGACACTGACCAAAAGCACCTGATTCGCACTGCACCAGACTTCTACACCTGGGCAAACCCAATTACGTTTGAAACGCCATCGTCGTTTTTTCTAACGTTTATTGATGAGCTAATTCAACATGTGTGGCAGCAAGTCACCCAGTCTCAAGAAAACCGATTTCTGACCGCTCAGGATCTGGGGTTGACCGCCACATCCGCCAACTATCGAGAGCTAGAAACTAGCCTGGCAGTGCTGGTAGAGCAGCATATCCAGCTTCCCCCTCATCAGGCCGCTAATTTGGAGTTTGTACGGGGGCGCATTGCCAACAACAATAGCGCCACTGCCCGTGAGCACTATGAGTACAGTTTAGAAAAGTGGCAAACGCTGGTAACCGGGGACAACGACAATCCCAGATGGCAGGAGAGAATGGGCTATGTACAGTTCTATCTGGGCCTGTGGTGGCGCAACCACGCCGAGCGGCATCGTCCCGACTTTGAACTAGCGTTTAATCAAGCACGAGAGTATTTTGCAGCAGCCATAGAGACATTCGAAGGGATTACAGAGCCTAATGTAGAGAAATCAAACAGCGATAATGCAGCCTCTTTGAGCCCTGACAAAAACCTTTTGTCCCCCTTGGCAAGGGGGACCGACAGGGGGTTCTTGGCAGATAGTGCTAGAGATCGCAACCCTTCCGCCTGCGGCACCTCCCCTTCTAAAGGGGAGGACACTCCCTTCGCTGAAATATTGTCCAGGGGGCAAGTTCTGGCTGCCAGATATATCAACTATCTAGCCGAATCTTTGCATCGTTTAGGAGAGTGGTCCGAGTTAGAAACTGTTGCTACTAAAGCTAAGGCTCTACATCAGCAGCTGCAGCATCCATTTCGGGTGGCTCGCGCTGAGGGATTTTTGGCCGAGGTGGCTCTGGCTAAAGAGGATTGGACGGTAGCACAGCACCATGCAGAAACGGCCCTGGAGCTGATCAAACCCGCAGAAGTGTCTCAGCAAGAGAACCAGAATGCTGATTTCTACAGCTGGATCAATAGCTTCCATCGCAGCTGGTACTTGTTTTCTCTAGGAAAAGCACAGTTTCAGCAAGGGGAGATTGATGCGGCTGCTGAAACGTTAGAAAAGGCTGTCCGGATTACGCAGCCGGACTACGATCCTAAACTTTACAGCCTGGTGCTGGCGCAGCTGCAGCAGTGCTATTTTCACCAGGGAGCTTATCTATCGGCCTTTGAGGCCCGCCGTCAGCGAGATGCTATCGAAAGCCGGTTTAACTTTCGAGCCTTTGTTGGTGCCGGGCGGCTGCAGCCCAAACAGAAAATTACTAATCCGGCGCTGCCCACTGAGGAAAATCGCAAAGATGCCATTGTTGCCTCTGGTCGAAAACAAGACGTACACAAGCTGGTAAAGCGGCTCTCGCAAGATGAGTATGTTTTAACGATTGTCTATGGCCCTTCCGGCGTGGGCAAGAGTTCGCTAATAGAAGCAGGGCTGGTGCCTGCCCTAGGACAAGAACGGATTGAGACCCGGCGGGTGGTGCCGGTTTATCTGCGACGATATCGTAACTGGGTCGAGGACCTGGTAGAACTACTAACCGATCTAGATGCTGGGATATCTGCCTATCGGTCTGACATTCTTAGCTATCCTCAGCACTTGATAGAAGAAACAGCTGAGCCGCCATCCAAAGACACGACTCGTCCGGAAAGAGTATTGCGACGGTTGAAACACCATACTCAGAAAAATAAGGTCATGGTGCTGGTGTTTGACCAGTTTGAAGAGTTCTTTTTTGAATTTGAGCAAACAGCCGAGCGGCGAGAGTTTTATGATTTTTTAGGGGCTTGCTTGGGTTTGCCCTATGTAAAGGTAGTACTGTCGCTACGGGAGGACTACATTCACTATTTACTGGAGTGTGATCGGCTGACCAATCTGGATATTGTCGATAACAATATTCTTGATAAAAAGTGGCTTTACTATGTCGACAACTTTAGTCTGGATGATACCAAAGCGATCTTTAACGATTTGACCTATCCGACGCCCTATACGCCTGATCAGGAGCTGGTGGTTCAGGTAGTGGATGACCTAGCAGCTGGGGCGGGAGAGGTGCGTCCGATTGAGCTACAGATTGTCGGCGCGCAGCTACAGGCAGAGGGGATTACCTCACCGGATGTTTATCATAACTGGGGCGATCCGGAGCAGCCGACGAAGGAGCTGCTGGTGCAGAAGTATGTGCGAGATATTGTGGATGAGTGTGGTCCGCAGGAGCATCAGGATCTAGCGGAGATGGTGCTATATCTGCTGACGGATGAAAAGGGGACACGACCGTTGAAGACGGAGTCTGATTTGGCCAGCGATCTGCAGACGATGACGAATCGGGACAGTCTGGATCGGAAGCTGCTGTCGTTGATTTTGAATATTTTGACGGAGTCGGGACTGGTGACAGAGGTGCCGGAAGCGCCGGAAGCGCGGTATCAGCTGGTGCATGATTATTTGGCGGTGTTTATTCGGTCGTTGCAGCAGCCTTTGTTGGCGCGGATTGAGGAAGAGCAGCAGAAGCGGGTAACGGCGGAGCAGCGACAGATTGAGGAGCAGAAAAAGAGAATCAACGCTGAACAAAAACAACTAAAAAGAACACAACAAGGAGCTTTGGCATTAGGAATACTCGCAATCATCTCACTTGGAATCGGAGGATTTGCGTTAATACAACGACAACAAGCTATTAAAGGAGAACTCAATGCTAGTTTCCTAGCTGAAAGCTTAGTGATGGAAAATTACCTCAGTGATGGTTCATTCAAAGCCGATGCGGTAATCCAAGCAGTCAGGACTGGCCAAGCACTCAAGAGAACCGATCTTAAAGTACTTAGAGAAGATACTTTTTCAAGAGCCTTATCAGTCATGAGTAGGGTAATTGACAGTGCGGAGAAGCAAAAAATATTTTTTGGGCATAGCGCTTCTGTAATGAGTGTTGCCTTTAGTTCTGACGGCATTATTGCCAGTGCTGGATTAGATGGGAAAATAAAGCTTTGGGGACAATCAAATTCAGACTCACTTATAGAGACAAAAATAGAAGAGTTTTTAGATCGTTCAAAAAACAAAGGAGCTAATCTAGCATCCGATATGGATTTCTTTATTGGAGAATTTGCTAGCAAGCAACTAAAAAAAACAGAATCGCTACTCACGATAGATGGACACAATGCTGCCATTTATAAGATAGCATTCAGCCCGGATGGGAACATAATTGCTAGTGCCTCTGCAGATAACACTATCAGACTGTGGGACCAAGAGGGGCAACAATTGCAAGTTATACAAGGGCATAATGCTCCCGTTTATGATGTAGCCTTCAACTCAGATGGAACAAGAATTGTTAGCGCTAGCTGGGACAGTACTGTTAGACTGTGGGACCAAGAGGGGCAACAATTGCAAGTTATGCAAGGACATAATGCTCCCGTTTATGGAGTAGCCTTCAACTCAGATGGAACAAGAATTGCTAGTGCCTCTGCAGATAACACTATTAGACTGTGGGACCAAGAGGGGCAACAATTGCAAGTTATACAAGGGCATAATGCTCCCGTTTACGATATAGCCTTCAACTCAGATGGAACAAGAATTGCTAGTACCTCTGCAGACAAGACCGTCAAAGTCTGGGATGAAACTGGCAAAGAATTGAGAAGTATACAAAGCAGTAACCATCAAGAGTTTTGGAGTTTAGAATTTAGCCCTTCTCATGATATTCTCGCTCTTGCTAGTTTGGACGGAACTGTTAAGCTATGGAACTGGAGAGAGGAAAAGATTCGCTCTCTGAAGAACTCTGGCTCTCCAGTATACAGCGTTACGTTTAATCCTTTAGCTACATATAGCCCACATATATCTTTTGAAGAGCATTCCTTTACGCTAGCAACTGCCAGTGGGAATAACACTGTCAGTGAAATAAACTTTATGACTCCTCGTAACGTAGATTTTGCAGCGATAACTTCAACATGGGATAGCAGAGACATAAAAATATGGACCACTAAAGGTGATAATTTTGCTACATTTTCAACATTTGAAGATAAAGTTTTTTTTGAAAGTGTCATGTCACTACCTCAATCATCATTAGGACTATCAGATTCATCCCTAGATGGATTGATTGGGAGAGGATGTAATTGGTTATATACCTATTTCATAGAGTATTCACCAGAATTACTGATTGAATTAGAGGTTTGTCAGAATAGAAACCCCAACCTTCAAAAACTTTCAGTACCTTTACTGTTAACCAAAGCAGATAACCTGGCTGAGAAAAACGCAAAGGAACAAGCGCTTAACTTATTCCATCAGGCACTACTTTGGGATTCCAATCTTCAGTTTGATCCTGAAGAGCGTATGCGCCTTGGCCTCGATCGAGGAAGATTTCAAACTCTTCTCAGAGAAGCGACTCAACTTGTTCATGAACAAAAAATAGAAGATGCTATCAAGAAACTGAAAAAAGCTCGCAATATTTTACTTACCCTAGACTCTCCTGAAAATCTCTATACATCATCTTTAGATTATCTTTGCTGGCAAGGTATTTTGCATGATTTCTATAGGCATGCAAAATTTACTTGCGAAAAAGCTGTAGAGCAAGCACCTGAAAATCTAGAAAATGTTAATAATCGAGGTATCAACTATGCCCTCACAGGCAATCCCCAAGCAGCCATTGCTGACTTTAAAACTTTTATCGATCGAACAACAGATGAAGAAGCAAAAGCCCAACGGCAGCAGTGGGTTAATGCCCTAGAAAAAGGAGAAAATCCATTTACCCCCGAAGTGCTTGAATCTCTCCGTGAAGGATAGCGCAGTCTCAAACTTAGGTTGGGTTGCACCCTACATTGCCACACCCCCAAAGGAACAATTGCGTATCAATGCCATTGATTTGGTTTGGATATCGGCAATGAACCCTTGCGGGTTGGCGGGTTGGGTTACGCGGGGCGCTAACCCAACCTACGCGATCTACATTTTTATATTTTATAATCGTCGGACCAACATGCTGATCATCTCGTCGGACTGGGGTCTTAAGATCAATCGATTGTCCGGCACTTCGATCAGCCGACTCCACTGGCCGGTTTCGACATAACGCAGATTGTGCAGCAGATGGATGGTCTGACGGAGATGATCGGGATGACCGAGCAGGATATGACGGACGAAACCACCGGGCGGCAGGCTGCTAGAAAAATCGGCAGGCAAATTGGGCGGCACTGGGGTGCCGGATGGGGGTACCTGGTTTTGAAAAGTCATAGGGGCGTTTTCCTTTAGATATTGGGCGATTTAGCCCATGAAACGACAGGGAGGAAAGCCCCCAAAAACTCAGCCACCCTGCAACTAAACTCAGGGTGGCTGTAAAATGCTCACAGCTCACCGACTGGATGTGTCAGTCGAGGGGTCAGCGGGGTGGTCGTGTTACCAGCACTTCCATCTCGCGCGGCTAAATTTTTGGGTGCAGAAAGACAGCTGTTGTCAGCCGCCTATCCAGTAGGCTATCAGGCCCAGATTTCTGAGTCAAGCAAGTTTTAGAGAGACTGTCATATCCGTATACATTGCCAAAATCCGAGTATCCACTAAAAGATAAGACAATCGCTACAGCTGACAAAATAACAACTGGGTTATCTCCTAAGAAACACAGACTAATCCACTCTAAAAAGTACTCATTGTCAATGGAATAGAGATAATTGTGTTTCTTCCTGGTTTAACGAGCAGCATTACTGTTCGTTAAAGGCTCATATCTTGCACCAAGGTTGGCTGTGTGGCTAAAGCCCGCGCTGGGTTGAAACGCCAGCGCTAATGGAGGGTTGTCCGCTAAAGGAACAATTGGGTATGGCAGCGCAGAAAGTCGGTGGTGGGATGCTCAAAGCATCATTAAGTGTGGTGGAAGCGATTCCTAAACACACATCTCCGATGATTGTGTCCCTTCCAAGTGATTTTTGGACAGGCTTGAATCCTCATTCCTAGCGAGCTTTTCAAAATCTTTCTGAGCCAGTTCCTGATTATGTCGCCGTCATTCTCTCTCTAGATGGCAATCGTACTACAGCATGCTCTAATGTCGTACCTGTTCGACAATCAGCTGATTGCCATCGTCCGACCAGTAGGAATAGGTGCCCGCTCCAAAGTCCCACTCGCCAACAGACTGCAACGACGCTCCATTGTCGGTCCACTCGATGCTATGACCATCGCGAACAAAGTCTAGGGAGTCACCTCCATAAAAATTACCCTGGCGATCGTAGATGGCGATACTACCGCTCATATCACTGCCTTGCCCCGGCATGGCTGGCATAAAGTGATAGAGCTTTGGATACGTGAGTACTACTTCGTACTTACCCGTAGGGTCAGCAAAGCGGTCGTATTCTACCTGAGCGATCAGTAAATAAACGACCGTCCAAATCAGACTTGAGCCTAGAAGGATAGTGCCATGGATGCCGATGCTAATTGCGATCGCACTACCGACCAAAAACTTTCGGATTAAAGCGCACATTTGGAAGTGGCTAAACGTCTTGAGAAAAGATGCACCCACAGACCCTACAGATATCTACAGTCTTCCAAAAAGACATTTCGTAAAAGCGGTTGCCATAAACTCCACCTACCAGGGATGTACTATTTTCATGAGGGCCTGTAATCCCCGCTCCTTTATCATCTTCCCTTCGTCCAATGCACGCTGATTATCTCAAACGCATCCTCAACGCCCGCGTCTACGACGTTGCCGACGAAACAGCCTTAGAAATTGCCCCCAATCTATCTAAGCGTCTGGGAAATCAGCTGCTGCTCAAGCGAGAAGATATGCAATCTGTATTTTCGTTTAAGCTGCGGGGAGCTTACAACAAAATGGCCCAGCTGCCGCCGGAAAAGCTGGCTCGCGGCATCATTGCGGCATCTGCCGGTAACCATGCCCAGGGGGTGGCCCTGGGTGCCCGGCGGCTGGGCACTCGCGCCATTATTGTCATGCCGGAGACCACGCCCGAGGTCAAGGTCAACGCAGTCAGGGCACGCGGCGGCGAAGTGGTGCTTTGCGGAGAGACCTTTGATGATGCCTATGCCCACGCCCGTCAGCTAGAGGCGGAAAAGAATATGACCTTTGTGCATCCGTTTGATGACCCGGATGTAATTGCGGGGCAGGGCACCATCGGCATGGAGATTTTGCGCCAGTATCAGCAGCCGATCCACGCGATTTTTGTCGCCATTGGCGGCGGTGGTTTGATTTCTGGCATTGCCGCCTATGTAAAACGGCTGCGTCCTGAAATTAAGATCATTGGCGTGGAGCCCAAAGATGCTGATGCTATGTATCAGTCGCTAAAGGTGGGCCATCGGGTCAAGCTGGCTCAGGTGGGGCTATTTGCTGACGGTGTGGCAGTCAGCCAGGTGGGAGAGGAAACCTTCTGGCTATGTCAGCAGTATGTGGATGACATTGTGCGGGTGGGCACCGACGACACCTGTGCCGCTATTAAGGATGTGTTTGAGGATACTCGCTCCATTGTGGAACCGGCGGGGGCTCTGGCTATTGCCGGGGCTAAAGCCTACGTGAAGCAAACGGGCATTAAGGACGAAACCTTGGTGGCGGTGGCCTGCGGGGCTAATATGAACTTTGACCGCCTGCGGTTTGTGGCGGAACGGGCCGAGCTAGGCGAACAGCGAGAGGCTATTTTTGCGGTCACGATTCCAGAGCAGCCGGGCAGTCTCAGACGGTTCTGCGACACCATTGGCAAACGAAATTTGACTGAGTTTAACTATCGGATTGCCGATGAAACGGAGGCGCATATTTTTGTGGGTTTAGAGATTTGCGATCGCGACGATGCCATCGCCATGAAAGATCAGTTTGAGGCCAACGGCTTTAAAACCTTGGACCTAACCGACGACGAACTGACCAAAATGCATCTGCGTCATATGGTGGGCGGTCGCTCAGCCCTGGCTAAAAACGAGCATCTGTACCGATTTGAATTTCCAGAACGGCCTGGAGCCCTAATGAAGTTTGTCAGCTCCATCAGCCCTAACTGGAATATTAGCCTGTTCCACTATCGCAACAATGGCTCCGACTATGGCCGCATCGTGGTCGGTATGCAGGTACCCCCAGAAGATGTGGACGAGTGGCAGGCCTTTTTAGAAACCCTTGGCTATCGTTACTGGGAAGAAAATGATAACCCGGCCTACCAGCTCTTTCTGGGATAGCGGCGGACTAGCAACCCGACAAGAACCAGAACCATGATCAACGCTGATACCCAAATCATAGGCATATCCTGGTGCCGCTGGGCAATGGCCACATCCGCCCAGATAAAGACTAGAGCAAAGGGTAAATCACGCCGCCGCGCAATAGCCAAGGCGGCGATCAGATTAGCCACCGCAATCATAATGGCCGTCCACACAGGCCCCGATAGCCCCAGCTCTTTGAATCCACTGGCATAGAATGCCGAGGCAACATTGACTACCGTGGCCACCGAAATCCACGCTAAATAAACACTAATTGGACCGTGCACCATCCGTTTGCGACGGCCATCGGCCAAGTGCTGGCCGTCTTCTAACTCGCTATAGGCGGCGATCAGCGCTAGTAAAATCAACGCCATCGCCACCACCGACCCCCAATAAAGCTGCAGGGTAAAGAGATAAATCCAGCCCATTTGCGCCACACAGGCCACAATCAGACACACATTAATCCGTTGGATCAGCAGCTGACCTCGCTGTTTGCGGCGAGATTGATACCAGGCATAGGCAATCAGCCCGATATATATGACACCCCAGATAATAAAGGCATAGTTGGCTGGGGTAATCAACACACCCGCTAACGGGCCGTTGGCTAAATCGGCCACGGTGTTGCCATCAATGGGAAAAATATTAGATAGGGTGTTGACCATCAGGGTGCCAAGAATCGCTACCCAGGTTGCGATCGCTAACGTCCTACTGCTTCCCGTCAGGCCAATTAAACCCATGGAGTCCCCCCTTAACTCATCAGTCATTGTGCCGCGTAGAGCTAAGGTTTGCCAGACAAAAACCGATCAGCTATCACGCTCGGTTCGAATCCACTGAGATTCAGGCCCTGACAAAAACTTGAAGTATAGAGGAATCTTCCACAGGATATAGAGAGGAATGGACAATAGCTTACCCATAGGAATATCCTGACGTGCGAACCCAGCCCAGGCCAGCCCAATGGCTAGAAATAGCCCTAACCCAGCTCCGTAAATAGCCATAGCGGGCAGCCACGTCGTACCAACCCCTAAGGTAAGCACCGTGGCCAATGCCGCGCCCGCCACCCACAGCATGACTAGCAGGGATAAGGGAGGCACACACAGATCTAGAGCCAGGGCAATCAGACCAAGTCGTCCCTGTTTAAGTCCCTGCCAGAGTAAGGGGGGCACACAGGTGAGCAATGTTTGTAAATGGCCATGCTCCCAACGGGTACGCTGGGTCATGGCGGTGGAATCTTGCTGGGGTTGAGCTCCGGTTACCAATGCCTGGGGACACATCACTGGAGCATGACCGGCAATGGCTAAGTCCAGCCCCAGTTTCATATCTTCTACAATGTTACCACTGGCTAAATCCACATCCTTGAGGGTAGCCCAAGGAAAGGCCATGCCCGTGCCAGTAAGTAAACAGGGCTGACCTAAAACGCGCAGGCCCAGGGGTCGCACCAGGTTTTTAACCTTAAAGGCAAAGGTGGATACCATTTCCTTAGGCGAAGGCTGAGGACTCTGCTCCAGCAGATATGTGGCCTGTACAGGACGGTTGGTCGCTAAGGAAAGATTTGCAATCTTATTGATCGCCCCTGGCTTGACTTGACAGTCTGCATCCACCATCACGACTATATCCGGCGCATCCGCACTCAAATGCCGGAGGCCAAAATCTAATGCATAGCCCTTGCCTCGCTGCTGCTCGTTGTGTCGCTCTAGGACTGTGGCCCCGGCCTGCCGCGCAATCTCAGCCGTGGCATCCGTACAGTTATCAGCCACGACCAGCAGCCGATCAGCTGCGGTCAGCTGCGGAGTTAGGGTCGCTAGCGTCGCCTTGATTACAGCTGCTTCGTTATGGGCTGGCATCAAAATGGCTCGTCGCGCCTGCCCACATTGAGTCTGGGAACGGTCGACCATACCCTGCCCTAGCAACGCCACTAGTACCTCGACCAGTAAGACAGCGCAGGGTAGCACCAACGCTGCGGCCAAGACCATCTCTGCCACTTCAACAATCACAGTTACAGACTCAACCACAAAATTTCCTCCCACAATAAATTAGATTCCCCCGTTGCATTAACGCCATGGCTTAAGACATTCTTCAACTGACACAAATACCCTCGGGGCATTTTAGTCATGACTTACTACAGGACTTTCCCATTTCCTATGGACTCCCTATCCTAGAGCTGAGTTCCGGCATCCTGGAAGCGTAGTTACCGGGCATATCCTTAGGAAACTATTTCCCTGGGCTTTTGGGGACGACAGGGAGAGCCCATGCAAATTTGCTGAGCTGGCATGTCCTTAAACACGCTGCTACGGGCTCCAATCAGCGCATTTGCCCCAATGCGCACTCCCGGTGCGATAAAGCAATCTGTCGCGACCCACGCGCCATTCTCAACCACAATCGGAGCCGTTACTAACGCAAACCGGGGGTCGCTTGAGTCGTGACTACCAGTACATAGATAGCTTTTTTGAGAAATAACACAGTGCTGGCCTAATCGGATGGAAGCCAAACTGTAAAAAGTGACATCTTCTCCCACCCAGCTATGGTCACCAATCTCTACCTTCCAGGGATAGGTAAATCGAGCCGATGGTCGAATCACAACATCTTTGCCAATTTTGGCCCCAAAAAAGCGCAACAGGGCACAGCGTGGAGCATGGGCCGTATGCAGAGTGAGGGGAAAAACCACTGCTTGCACTAACCACCACAGCATGACGTACCACTTAGGCCGACCCACTTCAAACCCAGGCTGATGATAGCGTCTTAAATCTATCAAAGACGGTGGGCCAAAAGCAGAGCCTGGCACAGTCTGGGGAGATGAATAATTTTCATAGCCGGACGGATTGATAGAAGCAGGGGCCATACCATCAGTCATTACACGTCACCTACTAAAGCAGCTTGAGGAGAGTCCTGGGAGTCTTTTGGGTCTGACAAGTTTAAACTGCCACCAAAGCGCAGCTCGTACAGTTTGACCCCAATTTGGTATTCGTACTGGCTCAGCAGACGTCCATAGACATATCCAGGGTAGCCATCTAGAAAGCCCAGGCGAATAAAATAGAACAAGATAAATCGCAGCAAGGGTTTAAAGGGCAGGCGAACCCAGATTTTTTTGAGAAACCGCTTGCGCTGTACAGAATCACCCAAAAGGTTGGCACCAATGGTGCCGTCATCGCCCATACCGGTCAGTAGGTTATAGTACACCCGTGCTTCCCAATTAGAGTAGCGGTTGTGCCGTGCCAGCCAGTGAAATAGATCACGAAAGTCGATGTGGAGCATATCGTTTTTGAGATAGCCCACGTTACCGCCATCAATCACAACGTGCTCGTGCACTTCGTTATCACCGGTATTTTGAATTTCTTCGGTATTTAGATTTTCATAGCGCCCCTTAGCATGCCGGAAAAAGCGCATATTCCAATCGGGATATTTGCCACCATGGCGGATCCACTTACCGAGAAAGTAAACCCGTCGGTTGAGATAGCAGCCGTCTAGCTCATCCGCTGCAATCACCTCTGCCATTTCTGCCCACAGGTCTGAGGTAATGCGCTCATCACAGTCAACAATCAGTACCCATTTATTGCGAAACGGTAGATGATCTAACGCCCAATTTTTTTTCTTGGGCCAGCGTCCATTGAAATCAAACTGGACCACCTGCGCACCGTAGGATTCTGAAATCTCCACTGAACGATCTTCACTGTGGGAGTCCACCACAAATACCTCGTCTGCCTGGGCAACACTCTCCAAACAAGCAGGCAGATTAACTTCCTCGTTTTTGGCAGGAATCAGCACAGAAACTGGAATTTTGGTGACAGCAGTCATGGGTAGATGGAAGATTAAATGGACGGTGGACGATGGGTCAGAACATCTGTAAGGTACAGCAGGTTTTTGACCATTTGCCTCAGTATCTGTATCGGGGATTAGGCATACCTAGAAACAAGATTCCCGGCCTAAGCTTGCCACTAGGAGTTATGACTGCGACATCTCTCTAAGCGGATGATTTCGCGGGTTTAGATTTAGTTGGTTTAGATTTAACAGGTTTGTAGGGTCTGATCAGATATCGTAGGACATGTCCTAGATACCCCAGTTGACCGTAAGCGTAGGTCAAATTTTCAAATCGCTGGGCCGGGTCGTTAGCATATTTAACGGTTTTGTACATCCCTCGAACAAGTCGTTCACCGCCCCACCGCAGCTGGGACATACCGGCACGTCCCGATACTTGTTCACGGTAGCACTCACTAATGCCTTGCCACCAACTGCGACTCAGAAACCAGCCTGGCTTAAGTCTGGCTGGGGCCACATTATGGGCAGCCAGGGCGTTGGGCACATACAGCACGTGCCAGCCGCGTTTGAGGGCTAGCTGGGTCATGTGCAGCTCTTCATTGGAAAGTAGATTGTTGCCGACACGACCTAAGTTGATGTCAAATCCGCCCACGGAGTCCAGAAAGGTTTTGCGCAGCGAATAGTTTAGACCGCGAGGGGTGAGATTAGGATTTTTGATGTAGCGGACCTGATCGCCCAGGTCATAGGCCCCTAGGCCACTAGCTAAATCATTAGACAGCCAGACTGGCGGATGTTTCACCTCGGCAGGCCACAGCAGAGTGACTTTGCCCCCTGCGATCGCAACCCGATGATTATTCTGATAAACCGCCAACAGCGAGGCCAGCCACTGGGGGCTAGCAACCGCATCATCATCTAAGTAAGCAAGAATATCTCCTGTCGCAGCTTTTGCCCCAGTATTACGAGCTGAAGACAGTCCCAAGGTGGGCTCATAGACGTAGCGCAATCGAGGATCGGATAATCGCTGCTGAACCACTTCAGCAGTAGTATCGGTGGAGGCATTATCCACCACAATTACCTCAACATTATTAAGGGTTTGAGCCAACAAACTATCGATGGCTGCCCCCAAATATTGATCTCGGTTATGGGTGCAAATAATGGCGGAAATTGATAGCTCAGCCATAAAAATCTTGAATAAAAACGAACTGGACTGAAATAACGAGTAACACTATGGCAGTAATAAAAAGGCTGAACCCACACGCTAACGGGCACGTTGACAATTAACGATAGTAAATAAATCTATTTACAAAATAGACGTACAACTCCCATGTGAGTCGAGTAAAGGTGGCTTGGCTGATAGCCAGACTCACATACGACGCTCAGGTGCTCAATACATAATTCTGCTTTAACCAAAATTCCCGCTTCACTATAGATGTACTCATTAAACTTTACTGAAATTACGCAATCGAGTCCCCCCTATTAAGTTTGATTTATCCATTCTTCAAACGTGTAAAGTCCCCGTCATAGTTCATCTTCAGGTTTTCCATCATCCACCCAACCCCATGCATATCGACTCTGACATCGACCTTGCTCCTTATATTGACCATTCCCTATTGACCCCGACAGCCACGTTAGAACAGGTCGATCATTGGTGTAGCGAAGCACAACGCTATGGCTTTGCTAGCGTCTGTGTTTACCCAGTGCATGTCCAACGGGCAGTGGAGAACCTGCATGACAGCCATATAGCTGTTTGTACCGTCATTGGCTTTCCCACCGGAGCTGAGACCTCAGCAAGTAAACTCTTTGCGGCCCAAGAAGCCACTGAAAACGGGGCCACCGAACTTGATGTGGTGATCAACCTAGGCTGGGTCAAATCAGGCCAATTAGACCGGATCCATACAGAGTTAGCCCAAATCGTTGAAATGACCGGTCAACATGTAAAAGCAATTTTGGAAATGACTCTGCTGGACCAGGCTGAAAAACGCACAGCAGCTGACGTATGTATGGATGCCGGTGTCCACTTTCTCAAAACCAGCACTGGCTGGAACGGCGGAGCCACCGTTGAAGACATCCGCTTGCTCAAAGACATCACCCGTGGCCGCATAGGCATTAAAGCCTCTGGCGGGATTCGCACCCCTACCCAGGCTATTGCTCTGATTGAAGCAGGGGCGACTCGTCTCGGCACATCGCGGGGGCCTGATATTTTACGACAGCGCGCTGAGGACTCACAGTCTGAAGCTTGAGTTCACAATTCGCCCACCAAGAGCTCCAAACATCAAAAATACTCAATATTTTTTTAGAAATCTGCCCCCAACGGTAACTATGTCGGGCACTATTAAATAGCTGTAGCCTTTCGTGACCACACTATGACTTCCTCTGCAAACTCGGCAGGCAATGCCCCGTCTCCAATTGCGGCACTGGCCCTCAAGCTAGTAGGCGGTGTTACCATTTTGGCCGCCCTGGTGGATTTTCTGGTGCTGCTTCTGCCACCCGATTTACTGAATCGTGCCTGGCAAATTAATACAACCACACAGCTGGTCGATCGGGGCATCGTGCCGTTAGTCGGGATTGCCCTACTATTCACTGGCTTTTGGATTGATAGCTTTGTCACGGGCAAGCGTAACCGTGTCAACCTGATGATTGATGCTCGTTTTTGGACCTGTCTTTTGGCTTGTATCCTCGGCTTGATCTTCGCTATCTTGACCCCCGTGCACATGAACAATGTGCGGCTGCAAAGTAGGGATGCCCTGACTCAGGTAACCACCGAAGCCACCGAAGCAACTACCCAGCTAGAACAGCGCCTCAATGCAGAAGTAACTCAGCAACGCGATCGCATCAGTGGCCTCCTGGAGAATCCAGACCAGATTGAGCAACTGGTCGCCAGCGGCAATGTCACGGCAGAGCAAGCTGAGCAAATTCGTCAGTTTGAGAACAACCCAGAATCGTTGAATGAGTTTCTCAATGGCCAAGCCTCCGAGCTACGCACCCGTCTAGAAACCGAAATCGGCACTCGTCAAGAAGAAGCCGCCAAACGTGTCCGCTCTGAGGCCACTAAGGCCAGCATCCGCATTTCCCTCAGCAGTATTTTGCTGGCCGTCGGCTACATTGTCATCGGCATTAGTGGCATGAAACGTTTGCTCGCCATCTAAATACTCGTCGCCAATAGCCCGGTGTGGG
>JBCCHX010000090.1:0-25293 GCA_039028535.1 Cyanobacteria bacterium P01_B01_bin.77 | reverse complement strand
GTTGCAGTAGGGATGGGTATAGGCGGGCAGGCCTCCTCCGTCGATGGTTGTAACGCCAACCTCACTGGGTTCGCGGGCAGCCCCCTGGAGTGAGGCGATGCGCCCTGCTAACTGCAGGGGTGGCCAGGGCTCGCGGCAGCGTCGTCGCAGAGATGCACTATCAATGAGATCTCGGAGCTAGACGAGCACATTTTAGAGACCTGTCAGAGTGTCAGCGCTGATGTTATTTAAGTGAGCTTAAATTATTCATTCATACCAGGGAGCCTTTGCGCCCGATTAACATTAGTAAGTTTTCTTTTAGTGTATATAGAAAGGGATTACCGCATAAATTGTGATTTAAGTACCCCCTCACCTCAGGGTTAACCCCTGGTGAGGGGGTATTTCTTTATCAATCTTTTATCCACGTTGCATACATGTGGAGATTCGGTAGCCGTTTATTTATATTCCTATAAATTCCTTTATCCTTCGGGCAAACTGAAACCATACCCCTTGTCTACGAGGCTATACGGATTACCCCACCTACCTAACTTCGGCTCTCCAGGCTGTCGAGATGGCTCGAAGATGGGTATATTTTTATTACATAGTTAAAAAACTTAATGTCTACAGTAATCTTGTTTAACACCACGTTACTCATTAGTTACTGCATAGGTTTCGACTCCATAACCCCGGCAGAGGTCCATAAAACATGTTTGAACATTTCACCAATGCGGCAATTGCGGTGATCATGCAGGCCCAGGAAGAAGCAAGACGCCTGGGACACAATTTCGTAGGCAGTGAACAACTGCTCCTCGGTATTGTAAAGGAAGGCTCTAGCATTGCTGCCCGAGTACTCAGCGATTTTGGAGTCAACCTGGCCAATTCCCGAGCCGAAGTAGAATCCATTATTGGTCGTGGGTCTGGTAATGGACCTACTGAAATTCCCTTTACACCCAAGGTCAAGCAGGTATTTGAACAAGCTTTTCAGGAAGCGCGTAAGCTGGATCATCCCTATATTGAGCCTGAGCACTTGCTGCTGAGTTTGACTCAAAATGTAGAAAGTGTGGCCTACCGGGTTCTCAACAATTTGGGGGTGGATCCTAATCAGGTGCGTACTCAGCTAATTCGCACCATTGGAGAGGTTTCTGCAATTCCAGCCGGTGGTGGTCGGTCCCGAGATGAGGAAAAGTCAGGGCAGTCGTCCAAACGCAACGGTGTTTTAGCGGAGTTTAGTACTGACTTAACCGAACTGGCGGCCGCTGGCAAGCTTGACCCAGTGATTGGTCGAGCCTCAGAAATTGAGCGGGTGGTCCAAATCTTGGGGCGTCGGACCAAGAATAACCCGGTGCTGGTGGGTGAACCGGGCGTGGGTAAAACTGCGATCGCAGAAGGTCTGGCCCAGCGCATTGTTAATCAAGATGTTCCTGAGGCTCTGTTCGACCGCCGCGTCATCAGTCTTGACCTGGCGATGCTCGTGTCGGGTACTCGCTTCCGAGGCGACTTTGAAGAGCGTCTAAACCAGGTAATGTCCGAAGTGCGCGAAGCCCAGAATATTATTCTGGTCATTGACGAGATTCATACGCTAGTGGGCGCTGGTTCCTTAGAAGGCAGTATGGATGCCGCCAATCTTCTCAAGCCCGCCCTAGCCCGCGGTGAACTGCAATGCATTGGTGCCACCACCCTAGAAGAATACCGTAAGCACATTGAGAAAGATGCTGCCCTGGAGCGTCGCTTCCAGCGGGTGACCGTAGCGCCCCCTTCAGTACAGGACACCCTGGAGATTTTGGGAGGGCTGCGAGGCCGCTACGAGCAGTTCCATCATCTCACCATCACAGACGATGCCCTGGAGGCCGCTGCCACGCTGTCAGACCGCTACATTAGCGATCGTCACTTGCCTGATAAAGCCATTGACCTAATCGATGAGGCAGGCTCACGGGTACGTTTACGCTATTCTCAAAAAATTCCAGCGGGTGAAAAGCGCACGGAGCTGCGTAAGGTTCAGACTGAGATTATGCAGCTATTGGAAAACCAGTCCTTTAACCAGGTGAGTGAACTGCGGGTTAAAGAACAAGGGCTATTGGCAGAGCTACTCCCCAGCGACATGCCCCAGCCAGAAGTTACTGATGAGGACATTGCCGATATCGTCGCCTCTTGGACTGGTGTGCCCGTTAGCCGTCTGACTGAGTCAGAATCTGCCATGATTCTGCACCTAGAAGATACACTCCATGAGCGGGTGGTGGGTCAAAATGAAGCGGTAGAGGCCGTTTCTAAGGCGATCCGTCGTTCTCGCGTCGGCATGCGTAACCCCAATCGCCCCATTGCCAGCCTGATTTTCTCGGGTCCCACTGGTGTGGGTAAAACTGAGCTAGCCAAGGCTTTAGCCGCTGCGGTCTTTGGCGCAGAAGATGCCATGATTCGGGTGGATATGTCGGAATTTATGGAACCCCAGTCGGTGGCAAAACTGATTGGTTCTCCTCCGGGATATGTGGGTTATGACGAAGGTGGACAGCTCACCGAAGCAGTACGCCGTAAGCCCTACACCGTCATTTTGTTAGATGAAATCGAGAAGGCCCATCCCGATGTCTTCAATATTTTGTTGCAGCTGCTGGATGATGGGCATCTGAGCGATTCCAAGGGTCGCAAGGTTAGCTTTAAGAACGCCTTGATCATCATGACTTCGAATATTGGTTCGAAGGTGATTGAAAAAGGTGGCGGCGGATTGGGCTTTGAGCTGGGTACCGACGATGTCATGACCTCTCGGTACAACAATATTCGCAACCTAGTGAACGAAGAAATGAAGCAGTTCTTCCGCCCAGAATTATTGAATCGGATTGACGAGATTATTGTCTTCCGTCAGTTGATCAAGTCTGAAGTAGCTCAAATTGCGGATATTCTATTGACCCAGGTAACCGGACGTTTAGCAGAGCGGAATATCACGCTAGAGCTGACTGATGCCTTTAAGCAGCATCTAGTGAATGAGGGCTATGATCAGGCCTATGGAGCCCGTCCCATGCGCCGCGCTATTGCTCGTTTAGTAGAAGATGCCCTGGCCGAAGCGTTGTTGATGGGTACTATCAAGGACGGTGACACCGCCGTCTTTGACTTGGATGATGAGAGCCAGGTGGTGGTCAAGTCTGCCAAACAACCTGCTCTGGTGGGTGCTAGGGCTTAGGTATGCCAGGGGTGAGAATATAATTTTTTACCCCAAAATTATCTCTCTGACCAACTGCCAGACATTTTGAAACCTATGGATTTATCTGCCCTTGAGCCTACGGCCCAAGGGCAGTTTTTATGGAGCCGGAATTACTTTCGCTCCATTTAGACCGACTATCGTCGCTCCATGGCTTCAATCTGCCTAACAGCGGTTAGAGCGGCGTAGCTGACACCGGCAGTCCCCTCACCTGGATGTACACAGTCGCCCACTAACCACAGTTTAGAAATAGGAGTGCGGGTGGCAAAACCAAAGGGGCCAAATGTGGACAACCGCTGGCCGATGCCGCCCACCATGCCCTGGTGCCGGGCGGTATAGCGCTCAAAGGTGCGCGGCGTACCGGATTCAACGTGAATAACATGCTGCGGGTCCAGGTTGAAAAATTGGTTAAGCTTTGCGATCGCACCCTCCTCATACTCAGCCTTCAACCCAGCATAGTCATTACATTTCTGCCATGCCTGCACATCCGTAAACGACGACGCCACAATCGTCGCTTTCCCCTCAGGTGCTCGCCCATCCCCCGGACGGCTCACCGACACAAACAATGAATTATTTTCCCCAATGGGACCATCATAGTCATAGAGAAATTGCAGATGGGGAGGACAATGCTCAGGAATCGCCGCCTGGTCCACCCCGAGATACACCACAAAAGCTCCCGATGAAGGAATCAGCTTATCCACCCGCCGCTGATAGCCCTTAGGCGTTTGCTTACCCAGCAGCGTTGTTAAATTTTGCACCGTAACATTAGCGACCACATGGTCTGCAGGTTCTAACCATGTATCCCCCGTCTTTTGATGGCGAACCCGCACAAAGCGGGGACGGTTATTCTCTAGCTGAATCTGTTCAACCGAGTGCCCCAACAGCACCTGTCCTCCGGATTGTCGAATCGACTTCACCAAAGCATCACTCAAAACCTGCATACTGCCCTGCAGATGAAATAATCCCTGGGGTGTTTGAGAAACCCCTAATGCTGTAGCCGCATAGAGCAGCGCTGTTTCATCCGCACCCACCTGGGAATAGAGCTTAAGCTGAAGATCCAAAAATGTTTTTAGTCGCCGATTTTTATCGAGACCATAGCCCTTTAGCAGCTGTCCTACCGTTGAAAATGTGTAGGGTACCGTTAGCAAGGTATCGGGGCGCAAAGCACTAGCTAACTGCCAGGTATCCCAGATATTGCGCGGCGGCAGCACCGGTTGTCTAGTCTGAAACCGCCAGCTATAGCTAAATAACTCACTCAGCTTTTGCCAAAATGGCTCACTCCCTGGAAACTGACGTTGACGCTCGGTTTGCCACCGCTGCGGGTCACGCCAGACACGAATCGGCGTAGACTCTCCCGGTAGAAAAACAGCGCAAGCCGGATCGCAGGGTTCAGCAGTAGGCATCTGCAACTCAAGTTCTGAAAAAATTTGATGGTGAATCCCCCCCGGTTCTAACCCTGCAACTTGGGTGGCACCAACATCAAAGGTAAATCCCCGCCGTCGAAACGTAGAAGCACAGCCCCCCGGCACCATCGCCTGCTCAAAGACACGCACGTGATAGCCCCGTTTGGCCAATAGTGCGGCTGCACTCAGGCCACCGATACCAGCCCCAATGACAATCACAGTAGGAACAGCATGGGACGGATTGGAACGCATCAATGGGGCCATGTTTACATTTGTTAACCTAACCCTAGTGTAACCGTCTGAGCCTCGAGTTCTGACCTAGCCGTTTTACAACTGGGAGGCTATCTCCAAATTGAGCGGCTGCTGTTTGCTATCTATAGCCAAAAAGTGAAGTTGGCCAGAAAACACAACGGTCATCGTATTGTGCTGAGTATCATCAATCACTAAAACGGTTTGATCGTCCACCTCGACATGCTCCGCCTTAAGGATACGGCGAGGTTGTTTCTCGGGTTTTGGCAATGTGCCTTCAGATAAGGCAATGCCTAACGTTTTGGTCGCCTTAATCAATAAAAAGACAGGCTCATTCTGGCAGACCTGACGACTGGTTGACTCAGGTAACCACAGCGTATCCCATAGTAAACAGAGAACCGTTTCTCCATAGATTTCTGCACTTTGGTAAGTGCCCAGCAAATAGGAGTCGTGCAGCGTATAAGTATGATTGAAATGGCTATAGGGTTGGCACAGCCCCTGTTCCCAGGGAAGCGTCCCCAATAAAATATTTTCGCAGAGCCAATGTGGAAGGATCGGTTTGGTACTAACAAATGCCATAGTCAATGGATGTAGACTGAAGACTCAAGAAACAAAAATGATTAACTCCCCCGGCTGACTTCAAAGGCTTTGGGAATAAAATACTGTCTCTACTAGAACCGCCACTTCTACAGGAATAGACTTAGAATTACAACTTGGATCGAGTATTGGCAAATGCAAGTGTCCTATGAAGCTACCATAGAACTCTTGCCGTCTCTCCGTCCATCCTAGGATTGTTTGACTAAATCTTATTAATAAGCTTTAAACAAATTTTATGATATTGATTGGGGCGCAATTATTCCCTAAAACGATTGTTTAGATGGGTAACCCTAATGACCGATACACACTTATAGGCTTATCGGTTTTTGATTAATATCTACAATATCTACTCAGATAACTCTAAGTAATCGGGAAAAATGCTCGAATGGTTTCAGCATTTCTGCCCATGATTCCACCCTTGAAGAACTCGCCTATAGCATCTCATACAAAATCAATGTTCGTACTTTACAACTGGGCCACTAAAAAAATAGGAACAGTCACCGGGGAGCATGGTAGTACCAGCGGTCACCCATGCATCCTAGCTAGGTAATTTACTGTATGAAAATCAACTCTGATGCTTATCCTACGGGGCAATATCTTGTACTGATGGCGGTACCCATAGCTGCTCAGCTGCTCAGCTATCCAGCTTTTGCCCACGAAAATCACCACCACAGAGAAGAGCCCTCATCTTCATCTACAGAACCAGCTCAGGAAACGGCTCCGGTAACGACAACAGATGGCAATGATACAAGCGCCGAAGTAGAACAGCCAGCCAAACTGACCACAGAAGAAACTGTTGCTGCCCCTACCGCTGAGACACCGAATTCCCAAGGTCAGCTATCGGATGGATTTTCCATAGGTTTAGGTGAATCTTTGTTAGGGCTCATCCTGGTGGGGCCTTTCTTACTTATGTCGCTAAAAAGAATGTGCAATTGATTATGGCTATCAATCAACTTCGTCTGCGTCGGCTCCATAAAGCTCTGGTTCCCTTTATGGCCCTGCCACTGCTACTAACACTGGTGACCGGTATGGGCTTTCAAATTGCAGCTTTGGGTGGACAAGCAGGCGACTTTTTTTGGCTACTTGACTTACATCGAGGCAAGTTTGGCAGCATCAATCTAGAGTTTATTTATCCTATTCTCAATGCGCTCGGGCTCTTAACCCTTCTGATTTCAGGAATAACAATGTGGTTCCAGTCATCCAGGCATCAGAGGAAAAGATAGATGATTGCCTCCTTAACCACCAGCTGTCTCTTGACCTGTCCTTCAGGTCTTTTTTATCTCTCTAATCTTTCAGCATCATTTTAGAGACCATAATCTCATCCACCCTCTCGATCACCTTCTCAACTACGACATAGTCAACACCTAAATCTTTTAGGTATTTATGCCCAAATTCCAGCTACGCCTAAATGAATCATAAAGATCATGCCTATAAATTTGAATATTTTATGGATTTTGGCATTATCAGCCTGAGGTTTTTGGAGAGCGCTGAGTCAGCGGCTAACACCCATAGATGGGGAACTATAGCGATTCTGAACAAGTCTCATAGAAATGAGTTTAAACTTCAGGCGTTGCTGCTCCCGGTACAGTTTCATATGCAAACTATTGGCTAGTCGCGTATTTCACAGATCGGTTCATTCCTTAAATCAATAACGGCAAAGTGCACTCTGCTTTGCAAGCGTTGGCTGTTGGAGTCTACGAGCAATTTGGCCACTTTAGTAATTTCAAGCACTTCAGTCACTTGATGAAATGCAATTCATCCCTAGATTTAGTAATGCCAAGCAACCTGTGGGTCATCAAGCAGTTGCCACAGTGCCGTCTCAGAAGTTCTCTCCCCTAGCAAATAGTATCGGCGATCGTCCGTTAAATCCCGACACGATTCTTCAGCAAATTGTCGAACACTGTGAGATTTCAGAGGATATTGCCACATCCCCTACCTCCACTAAAACTTTGAATCATAATGTTAATCGAGAACAGGCCCTTGCTAAAATTATTAGCAAGATCCGCCAGTCCCTTGATGTAGAGGAGCTATTTTGGGCCGTTGTCACTGAAATACGCCATATTTTAGCAACGGATCGAGTGGCTATCTTCCAGTTCGAACCCGATCGAAATCAGGGGGGAGAGTTTGTCTCTGAAGATAGATCAGATGATTGGCCATCTATTTTAGGTAAACGCGTACACAATCATTGCTTTAGGGAATCGTTTTCTGAGTTTTCTGATCAGACTAATCGTGGTCAAGCAGTCAGCAATATCTACACGGCTGGCCTTAGCAATTCTCATATCAACACGTTAGAGCAGTTTCAAGTGAAGGCCCATCTAGCGGTTCCTATATTGCAAGGAGAGGACTTGTGGGGACTCCTATGTGTCCATCAATGTGGGTATGAACACCACTGGAGTGGGGATGATATTCGATTTGTACAACATATTGTCGAGCATCTAAGCTTTGCATTACAGCAGCTTAAGCTCCTAGAGCAGTTACGCTACCAGACCGAGCAGCAAAAATCCCTGACGGGTGTGATTACTCGTATCCGTGAATCTCTAGATGTAGAAACAATTTTTCAAACAACTGCTCAGGAAGTGCGCCAACTGCTCAAAGCAGATCGAGTGGGTATTTTCTTTTTCCAATCTGAAGAGGATTGGGAAGGACAGTTTGTGGCAGAAGATCATGGTGAAGGGATCGCCTCAATCCTAACTGAAACACTCTATGATAAACGCTTTGGTGAAAAGTATGCGACGCTTTATCAAGAAGGACGCATGTATGTCTCAAACAACATTGATGAAAGTGACTTAGAGGACAGCTATGTTCAAACACTAGCCCGTTTTGAGATCAAAGCAACGGTGGTGTCACCAATTATGAATGGGTCTGAACTATGGGGTCTGATCTGCATTCATCAATGTCAGCATCCACGGCAGTGGCAGCCTTCCGAGATTGAGTTTATCGATCAAATTGCCAAACATCTGGGAGTGGCCCTTGAACAATGGAGCCAGGTTGAGCAATTAAAACTGCAGGCAGCTCAGTTAGCCTATATCTCCTCTCGTGAACGGGCCCTTGAGCAACAGCAGCTATTATCACAAACAATTAACGCTATTCGTGATTCTCTCCAAATCGAAGAGATTTTTGATACAACAACAAAAAGTATTCAATCGCTCTTTAAAACAGATCGAGTCGTTATTTATCAATTTAATCCTGATTGGAGCGGTCAATTTGTTGCTGAATCTGTAGCTGATGGCCGCTCCAAGCTAGTCAACACTGAAGGCATAATTCAAGACACCTATTTAATGGAGACCCAAGAGGGACGATACGCCCAGCAAGAAATCTTAGCCGTCGATGATATCTATAAAACTGATTACGATGTCTGCCAGATTACCCTATTAGAAGACTTTGAAGCGCGAGCCTATGTAATCGTACCGATTATGGAAGGTAATCGTTTGTGGGGACTGTTAGCCGTTTGCCAAAATACGGGTCCCCGTCACTGGGAAACTGATGAAATCGATTTTTTATCTCAGGTGAGTGCTCAGCTAGGAGTGGCCCTCAACCAGGCAGAGGCTGTGGCTCAGGTGCGAGAGCAGGCAGCGGCACTGCAAAAGGCGACCGATCGACAAAGAGCTCTGACTTTAACCATTGATAAAATCCGTCAGTCGTTAGACATTGATGTAATTTTTACGACAACAACCCAGGAGGTCCGACAACTCTTGGAAGTTGATCGAGTAGCTATTTATCGCTTTAATTCTGATTGGAGTGGAGCCTTTGTAGCTGATTCCATCATCGACAGTTGGCAACCGGCGATACCCACGCAGCCCATTATTCAAGATGTTTTCTCTAAACCGGATCAAGATGGCCAATTGCCACGCAATGAGGTCTTTGTGCCCATTTCTCAAGGGGCAAAACTTTGGGGTTTGCTGATGGCCTATCAAACGTCTAAGCCTCGATACTGGGATGACGACGAGGTGGGGTTGTTAGCCCAAGTAGGGACTCAGTTGGGCGTAGCTTTGCAACAGGCAGAGCTGCTAAATCGAACCCAGCAGCAGACTGCGACGCTCAATAAAACCTTGGAAACATTAAAAAGCACCCAGGCGCGATTGGTTCAGGGAGAAAAGATGGCAGGCTTAGGGCAGCTAGCAGCAGGCATTGCCCATGAAATCAACAATCCAGTTGGATTTATTTCTAGCAATCTAGAACCGATGCAGGAGTATATTACGGGCCTTCTGGACTTACTTCAGTTATACCAACAGCACTATCCCGAGCCGGCATCATTGATCCAAAAGAAGATAGAAGATATCGATGTGGAGTTTATTTTAGAAGACTTACCTAAGATCATGACATCCATGAAAATGGGGGCTACTCGCATTGTTGATATCGTTAAGAGTATGCAGGTTTTTTCGCGTGTTGACCAAGCCGCTATCAAAAATGCAGATATTCATCAGGGAATTGACAGTGCCCTTCTAATTTTAAAGCATCGCTTAAAGGCATCTAATCAACATCCTACTATCAATATTGTGAAATCCTATGGTAAGTTACCCAATATTAAGTGCTACGCCAGCCATCTTAATCAGGTGTTTATGAATATTTTGGTGAATGCTGTGGATGCCTTTGAGGATGCCTGCAATCTCAATGGTCAGGCACCAGAAATTCAGATTTTTACTCGATGGCAACAGAGTAAAAGTTCTCTTTTAATAGAATTCTCAGATAATGGTCCTGGTATTCCTAAAAATACGTTAGCAAACATTTTTAATCCATTTTTTACAACAAAACCAGTAGGCAAAGGCACGGGGTTGGGACTATCAATTAGCTATCAAATTGTGACAGAAATGCACCAGGGAAAATTATCTTGCCAGTCCTCAGTCGGTCAAGGTACAACATTTTGCATTGAGATTCCGGCGACTACATAGAATGGCAAAGCACTTTCATACAGACTGCCATACCACCACTAGCCGTTGCTGATTTGGGAGATGAACCGAGCTGTGCAATGTTTTACAAGCTTATTCCACAGATTCAATCACACCGGGGAGTCGTAAAGTTCACAATTATCAGCGCCATTTAAGCACAGATTAAGTTTGATGTGCTTAGCTTGTAATGAATTAAAATCGGTTTTTAACAAGATGTACGTTAACTATCTAGCTAAAGTAATCGTCACACTTTCTGTAAGTTTGGCGCTAGCAACAGGCTGTAGTGCCAGTTTACCCAACACTTCAACTAGCCAGCCCACAACCAACGACAGCAGTCAGGAAAATTCTGTTGTTACTAGTCCAGATGCGGATGTAAATCTTGCTGCTAGCGTAGATGAACCGGTTGCCATAGAACTCAGTACAGCTGAGACTCAGGATATTCGATATTTTGTGGATGATAGTGGTTTGGCCATTCGCGGTACGGATCCTGTTGCGTATTTTACCCAGGGAGGTCCCATTACTGGTAGTTCAGAGTTTGTTTACACCTGGCGTAATGCCACTTGGCAGTTTGCCAGTGCAGAAAATCGAGATCTGTTTGCAGCTAATCCGGAGCAGTATGCACCTCAGTATGGTGGGTTCTGTGCCTGGGCGGTGAGTCAAGGATACACGGCTGCGATTGATCCTAATGCCTGGAAAATTGTGGACGGCAAGCTATACCTTAACTACAACAGAGGCGTGCAAAGACAGTGGGAAAGAGACATTCCCGGTAATATTAGTAAAGCAAATGCTAACTGGCCTGGCGTTTTAGCTGACTCTTAGTGGGCGCTATCGGGCTCTAATGTCTTCAAAAAATTGATTAACGCTTGACTAAAAGCGTCAGGCTCGACTAGAAAAGCCCAGTGGTTTCCAGAAACTGACTGAACCGTTAGAGTTTCTAAAAACTCCTGATAGGGTTTAAGCTGCCAATCAAACCGATTTATGCCTGACTCTGGCTGCATAAACAGGCTTGGTGTCTGTATTTTTTGAGTTAACCCTGGTATTCGCAACACAGCATCAAAAATTTCATCCCGTGCTGTTTGGGTAAATTTACTGCTCACTTTGCCATCGGCTTTCTCCTCTAGGCTCTCACAAAAAACAGATTCCTGTAGTTGGTTCCAGGACCGATACTGCTTCATCTGTTTTCCCTGTTGTATGGCGGCATCCCAATTAGGGAAAGGCCCCATGCCCTTGAGAAAGGGGAGGGTACCATAAAATAATGGAAACGTTAGTCGAAAAATACCGGGCACTCCATACACAAAAATCGGGTCCACCAGCACCATACTTAGAAATCGCTCTGGCTGTCGTGTGGCCCAATAGGTGGCTACTTTGCCCGACCATGAGTGCCCGACCATGTGGGCAGCTGGCCAGTTCAGATGTTCCATCAGCTGCACTAGATCGGCCACAACCGTATCAAAGTCATAGCCGCTATCTGGTTTGTCGCTGTCCCCGTGGCCACGCATATCCACAGCCACCGGATGATAGGTATCTGCTAGCTGCTCTCCTACCGCAGTCCAGACCAGAGCGTGATCTGCCAGCCCATGCAATAACAAGACCGGTTCGCCAGTCGTTTGCCAGTCTAAATAGGAGAGTTTAATCTGATTTAGAGAAACAGTTTTGCGGGTAACCATGAAAATCGATTGGCACGGATGCCTTATTGTGTCACCAAGGTCAGCTCAATAAGACTAGGTTTATCAATTGCACTGGAATCGAACCAACTCCTTGTTAAAAGCAGAATAGGGTTAGCTCTTAATCGCTTTCTTTAGCTCTAGGGCCCAAAAGCTGATGTTCCCAAGCAAGCATGCGATCGCAATCTCTCTACCACTCAAAGCCACCGTCGAGAAAAATACCTGACACACCGGCACATAAATCACCACCAGCTGTAAACAAACCGTTAATAGCACTGCCCCCAGCAGCTTTGTATTCGATAACAACCCAATCCTAAATATGGACTCTGACGACGACCGCACTGCCTGCGACAGGGCAATGCGAGAAAACGCCAGCGTAGTAAATGCCATCGTCTGCCAGGCTGGATTGCCAGTTTGCCAATAGTCATGGGCGACTAAAATCAACACGATGCCCAGCAGCAGACCAATCCAGAGAATATCTGCACCCATACCCCGACTAAAAATGCTCTCATTGGGACGGTAGGGGGGGCGCTCCATCACCTGTCGTTCTGCTGGCTCAAAGCTCAAAGCCAAAGCCAGTAACCCATCTGCAATTAAATTGATCCACAAAATCTGAATCGGCACCAGCGGGATCGGCATCCCCCAAAAAGGTGCTATTAATAACAACCATAGCTGCCCCACATTCCCCGTCAGCGTGTACTTGATAAACTTACGAATGTTGTCATAGATCACACGCCCTTCACGCACCGCCGCCACAATCGAGGCAAAGTTGTCGTCCTGAAGCACGATGTCGGCCGCTTCTTTCGCAACATCGGTGCCGGTGATCCCCATAGCCACCCCAATATCCGCCTGTTTGAGGGCTGGCGCATCATTCACCCCGTCTCCTGTCATGGCCACAATGTGCCCCTGTCGCTGCAGTGCCTGAACAATTTGCAGCTTGTCCTCGGGGGTGACTCGCGCATAGACGCCAGTCTGGGTAACCGCCGTATTTAATTCCTCCACCGGCATATTGCTAAGGGTTTGCCCAGTGAGTAATACCTCGCTGGCGATGCCTAAATCCTGAGCAATATGCTGGGCTGTGAGGGGATGGTCTCCCGTAATCATGACCACTTGGATACCAGCGGTTTGGCAAAGACCAATGGCCGGTTTAACCTCCGGTCGAGCTGGATCCATTAGCCCCATCATGCCCAGAAAAACGAGCTGCTGCTCCAGCTGGTCTTTCCTTGGCACAAAGGATATGGGGCGAAACGCCAGCCCCAGAACACGCAAACCTTGATCGGCAAGACGGTCATGGGCAGTATAGATGCGCTGACGTAGCTCATCGGTGAGCACCTGCACCTGATTATCTATCCAGACTCGGTCTAGGGTATCCATCAAGCTGTGCAGAGCCCCCTTACTAAAGACAACGGCGATAGTATTGACCGGCACCACTTGCTGCCATAGCTGCTGTAGTGATTGGGGCAGGGGTTGGTCACAGCGATGACAAGTGCTCATACGTTTGCGGTCTGAGTCAAACGGTACTTCATCAATGCGGGGCCATAGCTGATCGAGTTTACGTTTGGGTAGCCCCATTTGAGCAGCGATGGTAACCAAGGCTGTTTCCGTGGGGTCGCCGATAGCCTGATTATTGTCCAGGGAAGCGTCATTACAGAGCGTGCCGCTAAGCAGCAGTAGACTGAGAGCCTGATTACCGATGGCCTCGTCATCGGACATTTGCACCTGCTGACCGGCTATATCCAGCACGGTCACACTCATGCGATTTTCGGTCAGGGTGCCTGTCTTGTCAGAACAAATGGTGGTGACCGAACCCAGGGTTTCTACTGCGGGTAGATGACGAATCAGAGCATGGCGTTTGAGCATTCGCTCTGCCCCCAGGGCCAGAGCGATGGTGACCACCGCTGGCAGCCCTTCGGGAACGGCGGCCACAGCTACGCTGACCGCAGTGAGTAACATTTGCCGCCAGGATTCTCCTTGGACCAATCCCATGGCAGCAATCACCAATGAAATGGCAATGGCTCCAACGCCCAACACCCTACCCAGCTGGGCCAGACGCCTTTGTAACGGGGTAGCCTCGGTCTCCACCGATTGCAGCATGCGGGCAATATGACCAATCTCGCTACCCATACCGGTTTCAGTAACCACAAAGGTGCCGCGCCCCCGAGTAATGGTGGTGCTGTGGTAGACCATATTGCGGCGGTCACCCAGGCTATGTTCAGTGTCAAACACAGCGGTGGCCTGTTTATCCACTGGAACTGACTCCCCCGTCAGGGCGGATTCTTGGACCTGTAGATTAATAGTTTCAATTAATCGACCGTCAGCGGGCACCATGTTACCGACTTCCAATAGCACCAGGTCACCACGGACCAAATCGGCCATAGCAGATTCCTGGACCTGGCCATCTCGTTTGACACGCACTGTGGGTACAGCCAGCTTTTTGAGGGCGGCCATGGCTTGTTCGGCTTTACGTTCCTGACGCAGCCCGATAACAGCATTAAAAATAACAATGGCAAGAATTGCGACCGCATCCCGCACATCCCCCACAATGATAGAAATAATAGCCGCCACCATCAGCATCACCACCAGCGGCGCACTAATTTGTTCCCAGAGCATCTGCCAAAGAGATTTACCCGGCGACGTTATTAGCTCATTAGGACCATCCCTCAGCAGTCGCTGGTGAGCCGTGGCGGCAGTTAAACCGTCATCTGGGTGACTGTTGACCTGTTGGATGACCGTATGGGCGTCAAGTTGGTACCAGTGACTCACAGTAATTGACCAGGCTGGGGAGACCGGGCAGTAAAGTAAGGATATCTACTAGTGTAGCCTTCCCTACCTCAAGGAAAGCTGCAGATGCCCGTATAACAAGAATAAAAATTAAAAGACAAAAAACAACCAAATCTGCAGCGGAATTTTTTTCCGCTGCAGATTTGGTTTTATGATGATTCATTCAGGTCAAGCCCGTTGGTAGCATAAGGTACCCTACATTTCCCTACGGCTCAACCTCATAAGAGCTAATTCTGATATAGCAAAATTGACTGATCCGGTTCGATTACTACAACTGTGGGAGCAGTCACATTACCCACAAGGACACCAGCAGCAGCCCCCCCCAAAACCTCTAGAAGGTCCGAATCTCCCAGCACCTCACCAATAATCAAACCTCCGGCAGCGCCAATAGCAGCGTCTTCGATAATATCGTCAGTATCAGTTTGGCGGGGGTCTTTTCGATCGGTAAGAGTCTCAGATACAGCATTGAGGTCCAAGATGCGGTCCCCAACTTCCACTGAGTCAGCCACATATCGTAAACCACCCTCAACGGGCTCAAACTGTCCACGAATAATGCTG
The DNA here is from genome assembly GCA_039028535.1 of Cyanobacteria bacterium P01_B01_bin.77. Taxonomy (GTDB): domain Bacteria; phylum Cyanobacteriota; class Cyanobacteriia; order Phormidesmidales; family Phormidesmidaceae; genus Leptothoe. Next base: position 9,989 of record JBCCHX010000090.1, on the reverse strand, counting down.
CCTTCCGGCAGGAAGCGGTCGCCTACCGCCGTCCGGTTTTGCAACCGCAGATTGTACTCATGAACATCATCCTTGTTGAGATAGAGCGTTTCATCATCACGGATAACAGCATCTAGTGTTTGGGTCGCTTGGGCAACAACAACAGGTGTGGTCTGCTCAGTGGTAGCCTCTTGGGCTAAAACTGGGCCAGCACCGAGAGAAATGAGCATACTCGCAATTGCAACAGTTTTCATGGTGGATCCCCCACTGGTTAGTGAACCTATAAATAGTAGGAACAGGTCGATTAAACCAACCTCAGGGCGCAACAACGCCAATACCTATGCCAGCATGTTAACTGGCATAAGACCAATAATCGAGAGAGAAAATAGCCTACAGGTTGGCTAAAAATGCACCAACTTGTTGTAGAAAAGTTGGATCTGAGGCAGCCAACACCCCTCCTAAAAAGCCAAATAGATGCCCTTCCCAAGACAGGGCGGTGTTATCTGAGTCAGGCAGCATCGTCCACACCTGATCGCCATAGAGCAGCATCACAACAAAAGCTAAACCTAAGGTCATCAAGGTTACCTCCAGATACCCTCGGGCAATCAGATAGCCTAAATAGCCAAAAATCAGACCGCTGGCCCCCAGATGAATGGCTGGACGCCCCAAAAACCAGGTCCCTAAACCACTGATAAGCAGAATAACGACGCTGACAGCATAGAAATTATCAGTGCCCTGAAGCAGTACCAACCACCCTAAAACGGCAAAGGGTAATGTGTTGGCAATTAAATGTCCGGCATTGCGATGGAGAATAGGTGAAAATAGGATACCCAGTAACCCCAGTGGTTCACGAGGGCGAATACCCAGCAACCGATTTAACCCTCCCCCCAGATAGGCAAAGTTCACCACACCCACTACCCAAGCCATGACAATACAGTCCCGAAGAACCTTGGCTTGGGTTTGCCAGTCGATGGGTACAAACATCGAGACTACGACTGTGCCCAATATCATATAGATAAGGACAAGCTGCTGCTTAACCCCTGTCATAAAGAAAACCTATTCAGAAAACCTACTGCTCTATACAAATTTTGGTCGAAATTTGAGTTACAAGTAGAGGCACCCTGAAGCCATATCTCACCATTGTGAGACAGGCCTACGTAGATCAATGATGGTACTTTACCTTACTTAGATTTCCGTAAAAAACGCACAAAAAAATTGATGCTTACACAAAATGCAATATAAGCAACCGGGGTATAGCCTCTAATCGGCCTACCAAATTCCGGGCCTTCGTAAATATTGACCGCTGTTCATGGGAGCTTTTTGAGAAGTGCCCTAGGCTACCAGGGACGAATAGGATTTCGTATCAGCCGCCAATGAATGGGAACATGCTACTGGATGGGTGATTTGGCTTGGATGTCCAGTCTCAATTGCAAGGGAGGATGGCTAAGGATCGTCGTCAGCTCTTAGGATGGAGTCAGAGGCATCAACGCCAATCACTAGTCTGATAATCACACTTGGAAAAGGGATGAACGTAAAATCATTGGCGACAGGTCTGGCCACGGTACTCATAGTGTTGTTAGGGGTAGTCAGTTTTGCGACTCCCAGTTGGGCCTACATACAAGACGATGTGGATATGCTGCTGGAGCTACGCGACTGTCCGGTATGTATCCTCACTGAGGCCGATTTGTCCGGGGAGGATTTTACTCAGGTCAATCTCAAAATTGCAGAGTTAACGGCTGCTGATTTGAGTCATACCAATTTACAGGAGGCGAACCTAATGTTGGCTGAACTAAAGGATGCTGACCTCAGCGAGGCGAACCTTGTGGAGGCATCCCTGAACGGTGCACGTTTGCAACGGGCTAACCTCAGCGGCGCTAATCTCAGCGGTGCAGTGTTGACCCAGGCCAACATTGAAGGTGCTAACTTTCAGGGAGCTAATCTTGAAAATGCGGAAATGACGGCGGCAGTTATTGGTAATGCCGATTGGCGTGGGGCAAACCTCAGGGGTGCTAACCTGCGTGGAGCCACCTGGGCAGAAGCAATTCTCTGTAACACTGTGCTACCTGATGGCACTGTTGGCGATCGCAACTGTGAGTCTTAATCTGCACCCATGAGCGAAGTGACCCTCAACCTCATAGCTATCTCAGTTTTTTCGGTGACAATGCTGATCTTGCTAGGTCCGCTACTGTCGGTGTCACCGGAGGGGTTGGCGACTGTAACCGCGACCCTGTTGGGGATGTTGGCTATTGACCAGCTGGGTTGGCAAGGGCGGGGAGGTAGTTTGCTAGTGGATTGGCTGTCCCAGCGATCACCAGACTATTGCGATCGCATTGTCCGCCACGAAGCCGGTCATTTTCTGACCGCCTACCTGCTAGGCATCCCCATCGACGCCTACACCCTCACCGCCTGGGAAACCCTAAAGGCTGGTATAGACGGCAATGGCGGCGTTGTATTTAAAACCGACGACATCGACCGCGCCATTCAAGTCGGTAAAATCAGCCAGCGAGAAATTGACCGTTACTGCACCGTTTGGATGGCCGGGATCGCCGCCGAAGAGATCACCTACGGCAGCGCCCAGGGCGGACGGGACGATCGGCTCAAGCTCAACCTACTATGGCAGCAAATGAATCGTCCCCTAGCCGAAGTTCCCCTCAAGCAACGCTGGTCAATGCTCCAGGCCAAAACCCTGATCGAAAAAGAAGCCGACGCCTATAACGCCCTAATCGCAGCCATGACCGAACGCCGTCCTGTCCAAGAATGCTGCGAGCTAATTGAGCAACATTTGCAATCAGCAGAAGCCTAAAAAGCCTCTAACACTCGCGCTAACGGTCAACCCACCCCATCGCCCCTCACTGGAGGGGAAATGATCAAGCAAGAGATACCCTCTCTCCTTTTACGGCGCGCAGCGAATGCGGAGAAGCGTAATTCCCCCCACCGTAACCCTTTTCCCTAACACCATTCAGAACCATATCGTGCGAGGGATATGGGGAAGTCAGGTCCCCACAAAAAGGGGGTTTCAGGAGGGCAAGCCCTGAGCAACCCCTATCGCCTCCTAGCAATTACCCCAAAAGACCCAGCAGCATACATATCTCGTAAAGGAGCACAAAATCCTGCATTACTCCCCTTAATCCCCCCTTTATAAGGGGGGAAACCCAGATATCCCTGTTGCCTTACAGTTTCTTAGTCAACAAGAACCCAAACAAATCCCAACAAATCCCTTGCCGTTCCCTCTAACTTGATGCAACATCAGTCAGAATGGTAAAACTACGTCGCCGAAAAATCTAAGTCCGCCAAGCGCGCCCCTTAAATAACAATGTCTACGTCAAAGCCTGGGTTACAAAAATCAGTCACCACTGGCGCTGGTATTCGCCAAGCCTTTCTCAAGTTCTACGAAGACAAAGGCCACACCATTATGCCCAGCGCATCACTGGTGCCCGAAGACCCCACGGTTTTGCTCACCATTGCCGGCATGCTGCCCTTTAAGCCCATATTTCTAGGCCAGCGCAAATCTCCCGTTGACCGGGCCACCACCTCTCAAAAATGCATCCGCACCAACGACATTGAAAACGTAGGTCGCACCGCCCGCCACCATACATTTTTCGAAATGCTGGGCAACTTTAGCTTTGGCGACTACTTCAAAGAGCAAGCCGTCGCCTGGGCTTGGGAACTCTCCACAGAGATCTTCAAGCTAGCCCCGGAAAATCTGGTAGTCAGCGTCTTTCGCGAAGATGACGACGCCTTTGCCATCTGGCGTGACCAGGTAGGCGTCCCGGAAAAACGCATCATCCGCATGGACGAAGAGGACAACTTCTGGATCTCCGGCCCCACCGGCCCCTGTGGCCCCTGCTCTGAAATTTACTACGACTTTCAGCCAGAGCTGGGCGATGACAATATTGACCTCGAAGACGATACTCGGTTTATCGAGTTCTACAACCTGGTATTTATGCAGTACAACCGGGATGCCGATGGCAACCTGACACCGCTGCAGGCCCAAAATATCGATACCGGCATGGGTCTAGAGCGCATGGCCCAGATTCTGCAGCAAAAACCCAATAACTATGAAACAGACTTAATCTTTCCCATCATCAAGACCGCTGCCGATATCGCCCAGGTGGACTACTTTAAGCAGAATGAATCTGCCAAAGTCTCCCTCAAGGTTATCGGAGACCATGTGCGTTCCGTGGTCCATATGATTTCCGATGGGATTACCGCTTCTAACGTTGGTCGGGGCTACATTCTACGGCGGCTGATCCGGCGTGTAGTACGTCATGGTCGGCTGCTGGGTATCGAAGGCGCGTTTATTAACCAGGTCGCTGAAAGTGCCATTGCCCTTTGCGAATCGGCTTATCCTGATTTGCGCGATCGCGAATCCATCATCAAAGCCGAGCTAGAACGCGAAGAAACTCAGTTTCTCAAAACCCTGGAACGTGGCGAGAAGCTGCTAGCAGACATTTTGGAGCGTAAACCCAAGCAAATCTCGGGTGATGATGCCTTTAAGTTGTTTGACACCTTTGGGTTTCCGCTAGAGCTCACCCAAGAAATTGCTGAAGAAAACGATTTAACCGTCGATGTCGAAGGCTTTGAAACCGCCATGGCCGCCCAGCGAGAGCGGTCTAAGAGCGCCCACGAAACCATTGACCTGATGGCCCAAGGCGGTCTGGCTCAGCTGGATCTCGACTCCACTGATTTTCTGGGCTACACCGACGTCACCAGCCAGAGCCTGGTTAAGGTGATTTTAGCTAATGGCGAAACCGTAGACACAGCTGAGGCCGGGACTGAAGTACAGCTGGTGCTCGATAAGACTCCATTCTATGCTGAGTCCGGGGGGCAAATTGGCGATCGCGGCTTTTTCGCTGGCGATAATTTGGTAGTACGCATCGACGATGTCCAGAAAGACAACAATTTATATGTCCACATCGGTCGGGTCGAGCGCGGCACGCTGCATGTTGGCGATAGCGTCAGTGCCCAGATCGATCGCGCCTGTCGTCGTCGTGCCCAGGCCAACCACAGTGCCACCCATTTACTCCAGGCAGCCCTTAAGAAACTTGTAGACGACAGCATTTCCCAGGCCGGTTCTCTTGTCAGCTTTGATCGCCTGCGATTTGACTTTAACTGCCCCAGGGCACTGACAGCAGATGAAGTGCAGCAGGTAGAAGCCCAAGTCAACACTTGGATTGCCGAAGCCCACGGTGCCCAGGTAGAAGTCATGCCCATTGACGATGCCAAAGCCAAGGGTGCAACGGCCATGTTTGGTGAAAAATATGGCGATGAGGTGCGGGTGATTGATTTCCCCGGTGTATCCATGGAACTGTGCGGCGGTACCCACGTAGGCAACACTGCAGAAATCGGCGTATTTAAGATTATTGCCGAGTCTGGCATTGCCGCTGGCGTGCGTCGTATCGAAGCCGTAGCCGGTCCGGCAGTGCTGGAATATTTGAACGTCCGTGACCAGATTGTCAAAGACCTCAGCGACCGGTTTAAGGCCAAGCCCGAGGAGCTGCTAGACCGGATTACTAACTTGCAGAGTGACCTAAAGACAACACAGAAAACAGTTGATGGTCTCAAATCGGAGCTAGCCCTGCTCAAGTCCGAACAGCTGCTAGGCCAGGCAGAGACCGTAGGCGATTTTCAGGTGCTGGTGGCCAATATGGGTGAAGTTGATGCCGACTCGCTAAAAACAGCGGCGGAGCGGCTGCTACAAAAGCTGGGCGATGGCGCTGTGGTACTGGGTTCTATACCGGCTGAGGGCAAGGTGAGCCTGGTGGCAGCCTTTAGCAAACCAACGATGGATAAGGGACTAAAGGCAGGTAAATTTATTGGTGGCATTGCCAAGATTACCGGCGGCGGCGGCGGCGGTCGGCCCAACTTTGCCCAGGCAGGCGGTCGTGATGCATCGAAGCTCCCCAGGGCTTTGGACACAGCAAAGAAACAGCTGCAGGAAGCATTAGGGTAAACGGCTTAACAGAGCTCCCCGTATGGGTGCTGACTCATATAGCAACGGATGCAAAAACATCGTCTGTTTTTTAGGGTTAGCTTGGGAAAAACAGACACGTATAATGTCTGACCATGCACAAAACGTTCTAAATGACCATCCCCCTCTTAGCGGCAAAGGGTGATGGTTGCTTGTTAAAGCTTGCCGATGTGACGCACGGCTCCCAGTGCTGCGGAGTTATATGCCTCCTATTGTTGGACACATCTACGTATACAACCGCCTGTACTAAAGGACAAACCTGCTAACAAGCTTCAAGAATTTGCTTCCTATTTTCTTGGATAGAAGATTGTAGTTAATAACAATTACTGTGTTCCTGGCTTAAGATGCCGAAAACTACTTTTTAAGCCAATACTCATGGTCTTCAACCACCTTGCATAAGGCATATAGGCAATTATTATTTTCGCTCAAACCTTTGCCAAATAAGGTCTTTCTCACAGATTTTCCCATGACGTGAGAACTCTCTCACGTATCTTTCATAGGATATTTACGGACAAGTGTAATTCTTGAGCAGTAGTTAACCAGTTCTTAAACTTTGTTTGACGCTTACAAAAGTATTTCGTTGCTAAAGGCCTCTGTCAATGAGTTTAGAACGATAAAGCTTTTTCTTAAAAAGATGTTTTCGGACGTCTTTTGATTAAGAAGAAATTAAGCAACGTAAGCCCTCACCAAGCACTGTGACATGGCCAGGAGATCAAAATGATTGTAGTAAATCACAAGACTCAACAGGTTTCACCTCTATTTCCAAAAACTGTGCGGGTTCTCTCTTCCCACAACCGTCCTTCCCCTGATCGACGCTGGCGAATAGTGTTGTATTCCCACGATACGATGGGGCTGGGGCATAAGCGCCGCAATCTACTCATTGCTCAAACCTTAGGAGCTTCCGCCCTCAATGCAGATATCTTGCTGATTAGTGGCATGCGTGATGCTAGTGATGTACCACTGCCAGACGGGGTGGACAGTCTTACGTTGCCAGCCCTATATAAGGGCGCTGATGGCACATATGAGGCCCGTCATTTGGGGCTGACGCTAGAGGAGGTTATTCGTTTGCGATCGCAACTTATCCTCACTGCGATCCAAGGTTTTCAGCCAGACTTGTTGATTGTCGACAATGTCCCCCGAGGGGCTGGGCGAGAACTGGATGCCACCCTAGAATATGTGCGATTAGAAAACCTTCGTTCACGGGAATCATTACAAACTCCCATGCGTTGCGTGTTGGGTTTGCGGGATATCCTCGATACTCCGGCCAATGTACACCGAGACTGGCATCGAGCCCATAATATAGACGCTATTCGCCATTATTATGACGCCGTCTGGGTCTACGGAGACCCTAATATATATGACCTGCGGCGAGAATATTGTTTCCCATCTGACATTACCGCTAAAATCCGTCCTTTAGGGTATCTCGACCAGCGGGCTCGGTTAAACTATGTGAATTCCAATGCCCAGACTAATTTGGAACGGTTGACCCTGCCGACAGATGACGAGCTTGTGCTCTGTGTCGTTGGTGGCGGACAAGATGGAGCTGCCTTAGCTGAGGCTTTTGTTCAGGCCACCTTACCCACCAAGGCAACAGGGGTTTTACTAACGGGGCCCTTTATGCCTGCTGAGGTGCAAAAACGTCTCTATGCCCAGGCGGAACAAAATCCAAAGCTGCAAATCATCGACTATCTTGAAGAACCGACACTGTTAATAGAACGGGCTAGTCGTTTGATCGCCATGGGAGGGTACAACACCACCTGTGAAATTCTCTCTTTTCAGAAACCGGCTCTGATTGTTCCCCGCGTGACCCCACGACTAGAACAGTGGATTCGAGCTGAACATTTACAGCAGCGAGGGCTGGTGGATATCTTACATCCTGAGGCCGTCAGTGCCGAGGCCCTAAGCCACTGGCTACAGCAGCCGATGGCGTCCCAACGCGACCCTGCGATTAATCTCAATGGCCTAGATAACCTGCTAATCGAGCTGCAAAGACAGCTCAGGGGGACTCCTATGTTATTGCCTCAGGTCTCTTGATGCATTGGCCAGACACTATCTTGGGTCGACACAAGGTCATCTCCTACATTTTTTCTAACCCTATGGTTCATTCTAACCCCATACGCATTGGCTATGTGCTCAAACGCTATCCCCGTTATTCAGAAACGTTTATTGTCAACGAGATTCTGGCCCATGAGGCGGCTGGTAGCGACATTCATATTTTTGCTCTGCGGCCACCGGAAGATACGCATTTTCAAAATAAAATTTCCCAGGTGCGCGCTCCGGTTACCTATATTCGTAGACCGTTCAAGGGGAGAGTCAATGCATCTCTCACCACATTAACCCCCACCCCCGCCAGTTATTTTTGGGCAGAGCTACAGGAGACTGCCAAGGTGATTCCATATTTTTTAAATAAATTGGACTATGCGGCTGGGGAAAGATCCAGCGTGGTTTATCAGGCCCTGTGGCTGGCCCAAGAGATTCAGCACCGCAACATCACCCATCTCCATGCCCATTTTGGCACCGTGGCCACCAATGTTGCTCGACTGGCCGCCCACTTTGCGGGAGTACCCTATAGCTTTACCGCCCATGCCAAAGATATTTTTCATGAGAGTGTAAATCCAGAGGATCTGCGTCGCAAACTGCGGGATGCAGCGGCAGTGGTCACGGTGAGTGATTATAGTGTGGCGTACCTGCAGCAACAGTTTGGCCCAGATGCTAGCAAGGTACAGCGAATCTACAATGGCATGGATCTCAGGGAGCTGCAGTTTTGTTCATCAGCCCAGCGTCAGCCCAAAATACTCTCTGTCTGTCGGCTGGTGGAAAAGAAAGGACTCTCTTATTTAATTGATGCCTGTGCGCTGTTACGTCAGTGGCACTGTGATTTTACCTGTCAGATTGTGGGCACGGGGGAGCTGATGGCAGAGTTGCGATCGCAAATCCAATCGCTCCATCTCGATGACTGGATCGAGCTGAGCGGTCCGCGCCCGCAAAAAGACGTGTTTGAGCTCATGCAAAATGCCGCCGTATTCGCCGCCCCTTACATCATTGGCAAAGATGGCAACCGGGATGGCTTACCCACGGCCCTACTAGAGGCCATGGCGTTGGGCACCCCCTGTGTTGCCACCGATGTCACCGGTATTCCTGAAATTATCCGTGACGGCGATACTGGGCTACAGGTGGCCCAGGGTGATGCTTATGCCTTGGCCAAGGCTCTCCAGCAAATACTCACATCCTCAACATTGCGGGAGACCATTGCTTTGCGGGCGCGGGCCTTAGTGGAAACCGAATTTAACATTACTCAAACCGCCACTGTGCTGCGCACGCTCTTTCAATCCCAGTCCCAGCCCATAGAAACCCACATCGAAACCCATTAGGAGACTTCCCATGAGAATTGCCTATATCTGTGTCGACCCTGGTATTCCTGTTTTTGGCCAAAAGGGCTGCTCTATCCATGTACAAGAAGTGATTCGAGCACTGCGCCGCCAAGGGGCCCAGGTAGAACTATTTGCCGTACGCTGCGAAGATCCCCCTCCAGCGGATCTCGCTGATATGATTGTCCATCGTTTGCCCCCTATTCCCAAGGTCGAGAGAGCCCTGCGAGAAAGAATGGCCCTTTCCATGAATCTCGACTTGCGCATGAAACTAGAACAAACCGGTCCTTTCGATCTAATTTATGAGCGCTATTCCCTGTGGAGTTTAAGCGCCATGGAATTTGCCCAGGAAGCCAAAATACCCGGTTTGCTGGAGGTCAATGCCCCCCTGATTGAAGAACAGATTCAGTATCGCGGTCTGGTCTATCAAGCGGCGGCTAAACAAGTGGCCAACAGAGCCTTCCATGCGGCCAGTAAGCTGATCGCCGTGTCGCAAAGAGTCAAACACTATCTCAACCACTGGGTCAATGCCGACAAGGTGCACGTGATTCCCAACGGGGTCAACGATCACCGCTTTTCTGAGCATATTTCACCGGCCCTACCCAAAGACCCCAACAGCTTTACCGTGGGGTTTGTGGGTTCCATCAAGCCATGGCATGGCCTCTCTCATT
>JBCCHX010000089.1:0-26511 GCA_039028535.1 Cyanobacteria bacterium P01_B01_bin.77 | reverse complement strand
TCGAGGGTCTTCTAACCCTTCGAAATGCGATAAAAATGCGGCTGATAGTACCATCGTGATGCTTACCTCGTCTGGGTCCCCATGGTAAGCATCTTCTCACTCAGGCGGCTGAAGCTTATTTCTCAAATGCAATCGCCATGCCTGAGTACGAGTACGAACAGGCGCGCCATCTGGTGCTCGGCAGCCTGACGGTTGTGCGGGCCACGATCAAACAGCTGCATCAGCGTAACTACGCTGAACCCAACGACTGGAGCAAACCATTACCCACCGGGCGACCCAATGAGGTGATGATCATTTTAACCCAAAAAGTCAGGGTAGCTTAGACCTCTGATACCCCAGTCTCCCTGCTTGCTAGGGAACTGGGGTATCAACTTTAAGCGCAGGATTTCAACGCTGCCAAAAGCTTACTATGCACCCCTGGTGTTGAACCCACCACCACCCCAGGCCACTGGTAGTTCTTACAAGCACTCAGTTCAGGTAGGTCATTGCCCTGGTGGTCAGTAATCACACAGCCCATTTCTTTAGCCATCCAGCTAAGGGCACCACCATCAATAAACTTACCTGCTGCCAAAATCGCGCCGGTTAGATCGCCTGTTAGTAACCCATTGGTATTTGGAATAGCCACTTCTCGTGAATAGTCGGGCTGGACGCTGATCACGTTGAAATCTTTCCGTAATGGCTCTGCTAGATGATCCAGCGTCCAGCTTAGAATTACCTGGTTTTTGGGCGTATCGATTTTGAGTGGCTGGCAGCTATCGAGGTCATCGGCTAGGGTGCCGGAAAACGTTCCCTGACCGCGCAGACTGTAGTAAAACCGATCTAAAGCTGGGCTAAGGGCAATGACGGCTTCAAATCCATCGGCGTTGAGAACAGTCAGAATAATTTGGTAGTTGGGATGACCATCCATGTAGAACCGGGTGCCATCGATGGGGTCGAGGGTGACTAGATAATCATCCTGGGGGCCTAGTTCAATGGAGCGAAAATACTTGGTGTTGTAGGTTTGAGCAAATTCTTCGCCATAGAAACGAATGTCTGGAAATAGCGACAGCAGGGTCACTTCCATAAAGGTTTGAATGGATAGGTCTGCGTCCGTTAGAGCTTCGGCAAAAAAATTATTCTCTGAGGCGACTTTGTCTGGTTGCGCACCAATACTGGCCTGAATTTTGGCTGCATAGCCTGCGGCTACCTTCAAATTTGGTAGTAGGGCTTCTAGAATTTCGCGGGGTGTGGGCATAGGAAAAATTGATGAAAATTTGTCGTAGGGTCGATCCATGGACCGACCCTACGACGGTGGCAAACGATTCGTATCACAAAATGCTTTGACCATAGCGTCGTCTAAAGGCTTGATGCCAAACAACCTGCCCCCATTGCTCAAAGCAAACATGGTCTATAGGCCAGTCCCTATGGATGCATCTAATGCAGCTGCGACAACGTAGTGGTTTTCATCTGTTCGTAGCTTTGATAAGAGTGCTGCTGCCTGAGGATGATCGCAGCCGGTCAGGGCTGTTGCTGCACGCCAGCGATCGCGCCAAATATCGCTCTGGGCTAACTCGGTCAATGTGGCTAATGCTTGGGTCTGTAGCGGCGACATCAGTACCTGCCGCAGACCTAAAATGGCGGTTTCTTTGACGGTCTGGGTGTTATCCTCCAAGGCTTGCAGTGACACGTCCAACAATACGTCAGGATGATTACTTTCTTGTAACAGGGCTAGTACAGTTTGCCGCAACAGCCAGTTGTCATTGGCCTTAAACATCTGGACTAGCAATGGAATAGAGACATCGCCAAATTCGTATAGGGAGTTGGCCGCTTCTGCTAAAACATTGGCATCGGTTTCGTCTGTGCTCAATTCTTTCAGGCTATTGAATGCGATCGCATCGGGAGCATGATTCCCAAACCCCATTACGGCCAAACGACGCAGCAGGAACGACGGATCTTTGGATAACCGTTGCAAAATCGGTACGGCCACCGCAGCGGGCTGGGCTGCTAGGGTATTCAGCGCCGCAATCCGCACATTGAGAGCAGCAGCCCGTAAATCTTTTTCTAACTGATAAATTTCGTCAGAGGTCATGGATATTTGGATAGAAAGTAGCGCCCCTAAGGCGTTGTTAGCCTAGGATAAAGTTGGCGTTATTGATCCCTTGTACATAGTGTTAGCCGATCAGGTTATTACCGAAATCAGCGATGGCTAGCGCGGGCTCGCTTTCATTTTCAATGATGATTGTATGGATGTTCAAGTAGCGACTTATCACAGCCTGCGATGGTTATTGCGTCCTTTTTTGCTGAGGGGAGTTCAGATCTCCACCCAGGGTATCAACCATATACCTCAACAGGGGCCAGCGATTCTTGTGTGTAACCATCGCTCCGACACCGATGGTTTGCTGATGAGTCTGGCTCTACCGCGCTATATCGCTTGGATGGTGGCGGACTATATGACGATAGTTCCAGTGACCCGTCAAATATTGGCCCTTACCGGTATGGTTCCGGTCAAGACTGAAGAGCAACCCACCCCCTCATCTATCAAACAGGCCCTACAGCGTCTGCGCCAGGGAAAACTTCTGGGTATTTTTCCAGAGGGCGAAGACTACATCTTTGCTAACGATTTTGATGCACCGCTGGCGCAGCTGCAATCTGGCTTTGCCCATCTTGCCTATGCAGCTCAGGTGCCTGTGATTCCGGCAATGATTATCCCCAAAGCCGAACAGTTAAAGCCTATTACTATCCCGGCGGCGGTGCGCCCTCACTTAGAGCAGTACCATGACTTAACCCAAGTCACGTCCATCGTTCGCTACCGGTCTGCCGATGTCAGAATTGGTAAGGCCATATCTCTAAAGCCTGTGGCCAGTCTGGATAAGCAAGAACAGGTGGTTTGGCTGCAAATGCAGACCCGCCAAGCCATGTTAAATCTGCAGCATTAGGAACACTAACACTAAGTTAAATCTGGAAAGGTGGCTTTCACGGCTGGATGTACAAGCTGATGATTGACTACATTGAGACCTTCGGCCAGGGCAGGATCGGCCTCCAGGGCATCCAAACCTAGGTCGGCTAGCTTGAGCGCATAGGGCAGTGTACTGTTATTCAAGGCTTCGGTTGCTGTGCGGGGTACAGCCCCAGGCATATTGGGTACACCGTAGTGCAGCACGCCTGATTCTATGTAGATCGGTTTGCTGTGTGAAGTGGGTCGCACCGTTTCGATGCATCCGCCTTGGTCTACGGCGACATCGATGATAACAGCACCTGTGAGCATGGTTTGGACTTGCGATCGCGCCACCAGCGTCGGTGGTCGTCGGCCCGGTACGAGCACTGCTCCAATTAGTAAATCTGCCTGACTTACCGCGCGCTCAATATTGGCAGAGTTGCTGTACAGCAGCTTTACTCGCGAGCCAAACAACTCTTCTAACTGGTTTAAACGATCTAGGTTGATATCAATTAGCGTTACTTCAGCCCCCAGACCCACGGCCATTTTGGTCGCCTCGGTACCCACAACACCGCCCCCTAGCACCACCACATGCCCAGGGCTGACCCCTGGAATACCCCCTAGCAATACACCTCGTCCCCCCTGTTGCTTTTCAAGAAACCTGGCTCCAAACTGTACCGATAGCCGCCCAGCAATAATGCTCATGGGGGTGAGCAACGGCCGCTGATGGTTTTTCTCAACAGTTTCGTAAGCAATGGCCGTCGCCCCGCTCTGGATGAGCGCCTCCGTGAGCCCACGACTGGCCGCCAAATGCAGATAGGTAAATAGCAGCTGTTCCTTTTGCAAATAATCATATTCCTTTGGCAGTGGCTCTTTAACCTTGACCACCATGGCCTGCTGCCAAGCTTCAGATGCCGAACCGAGGATGGCCCCTGCCTGTTGATAATCAGTATTACTAAAGCCTGCTCCCACACCAGCATCAGTCTCTACCATGACCTGATGCCCCTTTTCCGTAAGGGCTCTAACGCTGCTAGGACTCAACCCTACCCGAAACTCTAGATTTTTAATTTCTTTAGGTACACCAATCTGCACAAGCACCTCCAAGCTGAAAGGGTTTGGTTTGGCTCAATTTCAAGGCTTTAGCCTTGAAATTACTTTCTAGCTCTAGCTTAGCGCTCCTATATTCATGGGGCAGTAACCATATAACCGAATGACCCACCTGGGAAAACTGATTGACGAACTATCCCTTTGATAGTGAGAATAGATAGGTATGATGCAGCGTCTAACACCGTGACTGATATTAAGCCTTCCGTGAGTCCCAAGCTGGAACGCCCCAAGAAGGGGTTTAACGAATATGCTGAGCAGCTCAATGGGCGAGCTGCCATGGCAGGCTTTTTGATCTTGATCGCCATCGAATATTTCACTGGCCAAAGTATCGTTTCACTGATTGGCCTTAAATAGTTTGAGTATTAGCCGGAGTGAGTCGTGGTATGCGTCAGTGCATTTCCTGACCTTTTGATAGCCACGGTGAAACTATCGGATAGAGCATAGCTAGCCCTTAGGGAAAGCTAAGGAAAGAGGGTTTAATTATGCCTTCCTTTTGGTCGTACAGGCGTTCCATGGCAACCTCTGCAGAAGCAATTTTTGGATCTTATAAAATCCTTCTTCCTAAGGGCGCTCGCTGCGATCTCCACATTGAATCTATGCTGTGCGACAACAAAAAAAGGTGAATGGTAAAACCATCCACCCCCTTGCTAGCCGGAGCAAGTTTGTCGGCTATGCCACGGCAGCTATCCCCAGGTGGAGTAACTGCCGTGGTTATCTGAATTACTTGTCGCCTTCTTCTGAGAACTCGGCATCGATGACATCGTCATCACCGCCGCCGCCACTGGGAGCTTCGCCACCGCCAGCCGCATTGGGATCAGCAGCCGCTGCAGCGGCTGCTTCAGCACCACCATACATGTTGCTGCTGAGGGCAAAGAGTGCCTGCTGTAGGGACTCGGTACCCGCTTTGATTTTGTCAGAGTCGTCGGATGCGATCGCATCTTTCAAACTAGCAATTTCAGCTTCAACCTTAGCCTTATCGTCATCAGAAACCTTATCGCCGAGCTCGCCCATTTGCTTATCGGCCTGATAGACCAGCGAATCAGCCTGGTTCTTAATATCGATTTTCTCGCGGCGTTCCTTATCAGCAGAGGAGTTAGCTTCAGCATCTCGGACCATCCGATCCACTTCATCATCAGATAGGGTGGATGCGCCAGTGATGCTAATGGACTGTTCCTTGCCCGTGCCCTTGTCCTTGGCGGTCACGTTCAAAATACCGTTGGCGTCGATATCAAAGATCACCTCAATTTGAGGTACACCACGGGGAGAAGGGGGGATGCCGTCTAAACGGAACACACCCAGGTCTTTGTTGTCGTTAGCCATTTCCCGCTCACCTTGCAGGACGTGGATCTCAACGTTGGTTTGACCATCAACTGCAGTGGAGAACACCTCGGACTTCTTGGTCGGAATTGTGGTGTTTCTGGGGATTAGTTTGGTCATGACACCGCCCAGAGTTTCCACACCTAAAGACAAAGGCGTGACGTCTAGGAGCAAGATATCCTTCACTTCACCCGCCAGTACACCACCCTGGATAGCGGCACCAATGGCGACGACTTCGTCAGGGTTAACGCTCTGATTAGGCTCTTTACCCAGAATCTTAGTAACTAGATTTTGAACCGCAGGAATTCGAGTGGAACCACCCACCAGTACGATTTCGTTGATATCGCCTTTAGAGAGCTTGGCGTCGCGGATAGCGTTTTCTACTGGAACACCACAGCGATCAATCAGATCGGCGGCTAGCTCCTCAAACTTGGCCCGAGTCAAGGTGAGATCCAGGTGCTTAGGACCGTCTTGAGTGGCCGTGATAAAGGGCAGGTTGATTTCCGCTTGGGTCACACTGGAAAGCTCGATCTTGGCCTTTTCAGCGGCTTCGGTTAAACGCTGCAGGGCTTGCTTATCCTTACGCAGGTCGATGCCTTCTTGAGACATAAACTGCTCAGCCAGGTGGTCTACGATCTTCTTATCAAAGTCGTCACCACCGAGGTGGGTATCACCAGATGTGGACAGTACCTCAAAGACACCGTCACCGACTTCTAGAATAGAAACGTCGAAGGTACCGCCACCTAAGTCAAAGACCAAGATGGTTTCGTTACTCTTCTTATCGAGACCGTAGGCTAAGGCTGCAGCTGTCGGCTCGTTGATGATCCGCAGGACTTCTAGACCTGCAATTCGTCCTGCGTCCTTGGTGGCCTGACGCTGAGAGTCGTTGAAGTAGGCAGGAACCGTAATCACTGCCTGGGTTACTTGATCGCCAAGATACTTACTAGCGTCGTCAGCTAGCTTACGCAGTACTTGAGCAGAAATTTCTTCGGGTGCAAACTGCTTGTCAGCATTTGTACATTCAATTTTTACATTGCCGTTTACGTTCAAAACGTTGTAAGGCACTTCTGAGGACTCATTGCCCACTTCATCGTTGCGGCGGCCAATAAAGCGCTTAACCGAGTAAAACGTGTTTACCGGGTTCATGACGGCTTGACGCTTAGCGATTTGGCCCACTAAACGGTCGCCGCTTTTGGCATAGGCCACTACAGAAGGTGTGGTACGAAAACCTTCTGCGTTTGCGATTACAGTGGGCTTTCCCCCTTCCATTACAGCGACTACAGAGTTTGTAGTCCCCAAGTCAATTCCAACTACCTTTCCCATATCAATTGCTCCGGCGAATCATGTATCTGGCATTGCTGATCCTCGGAAGGATTTAATTTGGGAAACATCGACCGACAGCATTAACTTCAGATCGGTAAATCCCAGCAATCAGCAATAGCACTGCTTTTGCATCAACCTTAAAAACTGGTTACTTAAAAGCTCATTACTATAGTGCTAATCCAGAGCGATTCTCTGAAGGGGGGGTTACCGAACCTGGATTTCGGGTTTACGGCGGGGTGGGTGGCCAAAAGCTAGATAGATGCCAAAATTTGCTCGTCTAAATCGAAGTCCACAGCTTGCTCAGACTGACAGTAATCATGGTTGTAGGAGTCCCTTAATCCCTGGACTAGGCTGTGGCGGGGAGTCCAACCTAAGTCTTGCTTCGCTTTATCGATTGAGGCAAAAAAGTGCTGTACCCGCATAGGAAATGCCTTACGTTTGCCAAAGTCGAACTGTTTGGGGTCGTAGTGGCGAATATCTGGCGCAGATTTCCCCATGGCCTCAGCACAGGCCTGGGCTAGACCATCAAAGGTGACATAGCGCTCGCCTGAAATGTTATAGGTTTGCCCAACAGCTTTTGGGTTACCCAGTACAGCCACCATGGCTGTGGCTAGATCTGCGCAGTGGCCCAGCTGTGTAATGGCTTTGCCATTACCGGGAATAGGTAAGGGGCGGTCATGGCTAAGACGGTCAAAAAACCATTTTTCGACGGGGTTATAGTTCTGAGGCCCATAGATGTAGACAGGCCGAATTGAGGTAAAAGGGACACCCTGTTGAATCAGATAGTCTTCGGTGTGATGTTTGCCTTTATGACGGCTGTTGGGGTCAACGGGGTCGCCTTCGATGTGGGGCATCTGCTCACTTTTGAGATAGACGCCAGCTGAGCTGACATAGATAAAATGCTGGACGGTACCCCCAAACAATTCTACTAGAGGTTGGGTGTCACTGAGTTCACGACCGTTGTTGTCGTAGATGGCATCAAAGGTTTTCCCGGACAGGGCGGCTTTTAGATTGTCGGGGGATTTGCGATCGCACCGGATAACATTCACCCCTTCAGGCCCAGGGCGATTTCCCCGATTCAATAGTGTCACCTCGTGCCCCGCTGCAACCAGCAAACGCGTCAGATATACCCCAATAAATCGTGTCCCACCCATCACCAAAATCCGCATACCTAAGACCCCAAAAAATCAGAAAAACCTCTGTAGTCTTAGATCTTATGGAAGATGGTTACGTTGGCCAAGCACCCACTATCCCCTTGACAAGCGCATTAGTGCTGCTGAGCACAAACGCTTAGCTTAGAAATGAGACTCTCGTTAGCAATTATGCATTTACTTATTTGAAATATAATCATGAGTAATACTCTCGTTATTTGTAACGAATTTGCAACAAAATGCGAGAGTCAATATGTCAATTTGTATCGCATCTATGGCTGTATCCCTAGTCAGTAGGGATTTTCTGATACAAACACAGTAGGTTTCAAAACCTATTTAGATATTATTGAATGTTTCTCATTACAGTAGTCACTCCAGTTTTGCAAAGTATTTTTGTAAATGCTTTTGTGGTTGCTGGGTTAATATCGACCACTTAATGAGTCCGACTGGCAAGGTACCCAAAATTTTATAAGTGGATACAAACTGCCAACCGGCAGTCATCACTTCCAGTAAAAGAGAGAACACACAGAGGAAGGAGTAAAACTGCATGTTCACCAACGTCAAGCCCACTGTGAGACATATCTCACCCGAGAACCTTGGCGAACGGTCCTTGATGAAAGTGGTTTACGTCGTTTTAGAACCACAGTATCAAAGTGCTCTGTCAGCAGCTGTTAAGTCCATCAATGCTAGTAATCCTCATATTGCAGTAGAAGTTAGTGGTTATTTAATCGAAGAACTTCGCAACAACGACAACTATGAGGCTTTTAAGAAAGACGTTTCCGAAGCCAATGTCTTTATAGCCTCGCTAATTTTTATTGAAGAGCTGGCTGAAAAGGTTGTATCGGCCGTTACGCCTCACCGTGACAACCTTGATGTAGCTGTGGTTTTTCCGTCTATGCCCCAGGTAATGCGCCTCAATAAGATGGGGAGCTTTTCCATGGCTCAGCTGGGTCAGTCCAAAAGTGCCATTGGCGAGTTTATGAAAAAGCGTCGCCAGAAGCAGGGAGGCAGCTTCGAAGACGCCATGCTTAAGCTGCTACGCACCCTACCCAAAGTTCTCAAGTATTTGCCAGTAGATAAGGCTCAGGATGCCCGTAACTTTATGCTCAGCTTCCAGTACTGGCTGGGGGGCTCTCCTGAGAACCTGGAGAACTTCATGCTAATGCTGGCCGATCGCTATATGTTCGGCGATAAGGATATCGAAGGTGCTCCTGAAAATATGGACTATGAGGATCCTGTTACCTACCCCGATACAGGTATCTGGCATCCCCTCGCTCCCTGCATGTACGAGGACATCAAGGAGTATCTCAATTGGTACAGTTCACGACAAGACTTACCTGCTTCCCACAAGCGCGAGCAGGCCCCCTGTGTGGGCGTTGTGCTCCAGCGTACTCACCTGGTAACTGGTGACGAAGCTCACTATGTGTCCATGGTGCAGGAGCTAGAGTACCTGGGGGCTCGGGTGATTCCTGTTTTTGCTGGGGGGTTAGACTTCTCCAAACCAGTAGAGCAGTTCTTCTATGAGCCCATTACCCAAGAGCCTGTGGTTGATGCTGTTATCTCCTTAACAGGCTTCGCCCTGGTGGGTGGTCCCGCCCGTCAAGATCATCCCAAGGCAATTGAAGCTCTCCAAAAGCTTAATCGCCCCTACATGGTTGCCCTACCGCTGGTATTCCAAACCACTGAGGAATGGGAAGATAGTGACTTGGGCCTACATCCCATTCAGGTCGCTCTACAAATGGCTATTCCTGAGCTAGATGGTGCTATTGAACCCATCGTGGTTTCCGGTCGTGACGGCATGACTGGCCGTGCCATCACCCTACAAGATCGCGTCGAAGCCATCGCCCAACGTGCTCTCAAGTGGGCCAATCTGCGCTGTTTATCTCGGTCAGAGAAAAAGCTGGCTATCACTGTATTCAGCTTCCCTCCGGATAAAGGCAATGTGGGTACTGCTGCTTATCTAAATGTTTTTGGCTCTATTTATCGAGCCATGGAGGACATGAAGGCAGGGGGATACACTATTGAAGATATGCCTGAGTCAGCGGAAGCCCTCATGCTAGAGGTGATTAACGATGCGCAAGCCCAGTACAACAGTCCTGAACTGAATATTGCTTACCGGATGTCGGTTGCTGAGTACGAGCAGTTGACTCCATACTCTGAACGTCTAGAAGAAAACTGGGGGCCGCCTCCAGGAAATCTCAATACGGATGGTCAGAACCTGCTGGTATACGGTAGAACCTACGGTAATTTGTTTATCGGCGTACAGCCTACCTTTGGGTACGAAGGGGATCCCATGCGGCTGCTGTTCTCCCGGTCGGCTAGTCCCCACCATGGGTTTGCGGCTTACTATACCTTCCTAGAAAAGATTTGGAAAGCAGACGCTGTACTCCACTTTGGTACTCACGGTTCCTTGGAGTTTATGCCAGGTAAGCAAATGGGAATGTCGGGTCAATGCTATCCCGACAACTTGATTGGCAGCACTCCTAACCTCTATTACTATGCTGCCAATAACCCCTCTGAGGCCACTATTGCTAAGCGCCGTGGCTACGCAGAAACTATCAGCTATCTCACCCCTCCAGCTGAAAATGCAGGTCTATACAAAGGCCTCAAGGAGCTGAGCGAGCTTATTGGTTCTTACCAAGGGCTAAAAGAAGGAGGTCGCGCGGTTTCCATTGTTAATGCCATTGTCGAGAAAGCTCGTCAGGTCAACCTGGATCGTGATGTTGAGCTTCCTGATGTGGAAGATGCCAGCGAGATTAGTAAAGAAGACCGCGACACTTTTGTAGGCAAGATTTACATCAAGCTGATGGAAATCGAGTCTCGTTTGTTGCCCTGCGGGCTGCACGTTATCGGCAAGCCACCCACGGCGGAAGAAGCTGTGGCTACTCTTGTAAATATTGCGGGACTGGATCGTGAAGAAGAGGGCTTCAAGAGCCTCCAGCGTATTATTGCTGAGAGCATTGGTCGCGACATTACTGAGATTTATAACAACAGCGACCTAGGGATTTTAGATGATGTGCAATTGCTGTACGAAATCAATGAAGCCACTCGAGCTGCCGTCGGTGCCATTGTTAATGAGCAGCTAGATGATGAGGGGCGCGTTTCTCTCAAGACCATGCTGAAGTTGTTCAACTTTGGTAAGCGTCAAGATCCTTGGCTGGAAGCTCTCCACACTCTTGGCTACAGCAATGTAGACGAAGAAGCACTAAAGCCTTTGTTTGAGTATTTGCAGTTCTGTCTAAAGCAAGTTGTTGCCGATAATGAACTGTCTTCTTTACTCAGGGCATTAGATGGTGAGTACATTTTGCCAGGGCCTGGCGGTGACCCTATCCGTAACCCAGATGTTTTGCCAACTGGCAAAAATATCCATGCCCTCGATCCTCAGTCCATTCCTACGATCGCCGCTGTTCAGTCTGCCAAGGTTGTGGTTGATCGTCTGCTAGAGCGTCAGCGTCAGGAAAATGGTGGTCAGTATCCAGAAACCATTGCCTCTGTCCTTTGGGGGACTGACAATATCAAAACCTATGGTGAGTCCCTGGCTCAGATGCTCTGGTTTGTTGGTGTTAAACCAATACCTGACGCATTGGGGCGAGTCAACAAGTTGGAGATTGTTCCATTAGAAGAGTTAGGACGTCCTCGAGTGGACGTGGTTATTAACTGCTCTGGCGTATTCCGTGATCTATTTGTTAACCAAATGGCGCTGCTGGACCGGGCTGTGAAAATGGCGGCTGAAGCGGATGAGCCCCTGGAAATGAACTTTGTGCGCAAGCATGCGCTCAAGCAGGCTGAGGAGATGGGATTATCGGTACGCGAAGCTGCAACCCGCATTTTTTCAAATGCATCGGGTTCCTATGCGGCCAACGTTAACCTAGCGGTTGAGAATAGCAGCTGGGAGGAAGAGTCTGAACTTCAGGAGATGTATCTTACACGCAAGTCCTTTGCCTTTAATTCAGATAATCCAGGTGTGATGGATCAGTCTCGCGATCTGTTTGAGGCATCTCTGAAAACAGCTGATGTTACCTTCCAGAATCTGGACTCATCTGAGATTTCACTGACTGATGTTTCCCACTATTTTGACTCTGATCCCACCAAGGTGATTGGCCAGTTACGGGATGACGGAAAGAAGCCTACTTCATTTGTTGCAGATACCACCACAGCTAATGCTCAGGTGCGGACGCTGTCCGAAACAGTTCGTCTAGATTCTCGTACAAAGTTGCTTAACCCCAAGTGGTACGAGGGTATGCTGGCTAACGGTTACGAGGGCGTACGTGAGCTATCGAACCGATTGGTAAACACCATGGGATGGTCAGCTACAGCGGATGCTGTGGATAACTGGGTTTATGAGGATGCCAACACTACCTTTATTGAGGATGAGGACATGTGTAAGCGTCTGATGGATCTTAACCCCAATTCTTTCCGTAGGATGGTAACCACCTTGCTGGAGGTCAATGGTCGTGGCTATTGGGAAACTAGTGATGAAAACATCGAACGTCTGCAGGAACTCTATGAAGAAGTCGAGAACCGCATTGAGGGTGTGGAATAAGAGACTTTAAATTTATTCTAGGCAACACCCATGGAATACCTTAAGGGGTTGCCTAGAAGCATTACATAGCAAGCACGCTGATGAAAGTTATGGGTAAGTGAGGGGTTTCTCAATGTGACACCTTCATTTATGTAACATATTTAATTACGCGAATGAAAACATCCTCATAAGCTAAGTATCCATAGACGTGTGAGGTAACTGACAGTGAGACAGCGTTTATGGCATGCTCTGATGCTCACTCTAAGCGTCTATATGCTGTTTGTTTTTCAATCTCTTGAGGGTAATTCGCCTTTAAATAGGGCTAGGCCTAGCAGCAATGTTCACGAAATGATTTCTCGATTACTGTTGTGAGGTCCCACTTAGGGTAAAGCGCAAAATTTTCGTACTCGATCAAACTCTGGATCTTGCCAGGAATAGGCAAAGTGACTGACTGAGTTGATATTGGGAGCTGCCTGCTGGATAGCGGCCATCTGAGCTTCTAGCGATGGCCGATTGTTGATAGGTTTACCCCATACCCCTGCCAAAGCAGGACGAACATTATTGGCATCCGTCTGGCGTAGGACCATTTGCACGTCTTGAACAATGCAGTGGGTGTTGCCACATATACTGTATGCCATCGGATGCCAGGTTATGGACTTGGGGAAACGGTTCCAGTGCTGCAGGCGAGAATCATAGCCTTGAGTCCCAACAGGTTGATTAGCCGTGGGGAAGAAGACAGCTCCAACCGGTATATTTTGCTGTTTGACAGGTTGAGATGCGGTATTGAGAAAGTCAATCACCCCTTGTACTGCATGGGCAACGCTTAACCGCCATAGTTCTAGCTGAAGGGCAGGACGACGCACGGAAAGTGGTACATCGCTCGTACTCCCAGATGGTTGTCGACTTTGCCATAGGGGTTCGACTTCATTGGGAAACTGTTGATCGACACTCTCAAGATCGCTTTCTATGAGATAGCCTCGATCGAGAAACTGTCTAATAAGTTCTCTGCCTTTATTGTTTAGGGCTCTCTGGATCAATGAACTTTGGGCGGCACTGCCGTAAATCCAAAGATCGCCCACATGCCCAACGACAGAATTGCTGCCAGTGCCCCGTGGGTAGCGAATATAGTCAAACAGAACACCATCCGGCTGGCGCTGTAGGACTAGCTGCAGCATGCGCAGGTAGTCATTTTGAGCCTGATAGCTATAGGGATCGATAAAGATTTCTTCGGGATTATTGCTGCCACCACGACTGGCAAAAGCTGAGGTGGTTTCACCGCGACCATTGCGGGCAAGGACTTGCTGGCGATCGCTCCGTTGGCCATAGGAATAGCCAAAATTCATGGTGAACATCCAGGCATATACTTTTAGGCCACGCTTGCGACCTGCTGAGATCGCATCCGCTAACAAATCTCGGTTTTCATAGCCCCGTTGCTGTACCACACTGGGCCACGCCGTCCGATTGTCTCGCTGAGGAAGCAGCACCTGACCGTTGTAAAACACTTCCACATAAACTTCGGTATACCCCAGGTTGAGCACTCGATCCATCAGGGCATCCAACACTCCTGGCTGTAAGTCGCACGGATATAGCCGTAACCAGGTGGCTTGCTGACGGGGCCACTGTCGCTGGCGACAGGTCCGTAACATATTGGTGTGACGCTTAAGCAGATCTTCATACTGTGCGATCGCAGCTGCATCTCCACTAGCCGCCTGCTGACGCAACGTTTCCTTAGCATCCACCTCAGCTTGAGAAAGTTGGCAATACTGATTGAGATTACTAGTTTGAGCAACGCCAGGCATGGTGCGCTGTGCCAAAACAATGGTCATCAGTAATCCGAACAGTCCACCCCAAGTACGATGCCTGCTGAAGAACTGAAGACTGACCATGGCTGCAAATATGAACTACGCAATAAACAGATAAACACAGATCTTCTGCCAGATGCTCATTAAATTTCAGATTCCGTTGAGCGTACAGATACTGTGGATTCAAGACTATGGTGTGTAACAACCATCCACAGCTACTCCTCCACTGTATCTAGTTCAATTGGAGGCTCTAAGGTTTCCAGCAGATCCATGAGCTTCATTCGTTGGATGTAAGGCCATCCACCGTGCAATTCAATATCCTTAAGTAAGTTATACAAACGCTGTCGATTTGTGGGCAATGACTCTTGAAAAAGCGTTTCGCGAATATCTCGATGTAGCTCCTCTAACTGTCTTAATAGCGCTAAAAGAGCCTCACAATTTTTTTCTCTTTTTTGAGCTGCAATTTGCACTGCTAACCTAATTTCCTCAATGTCAGCAGCATGTTCACCAGAGGTGTCTGAAGAATAGAGTTCCATCGAGTAAACCTTAAACCTGATGCCCTCAAAACCTGAAGGTTCAGACATTGTAGCCCAGATAGGTTGATTCACCTGTCTTAGATTAGCCGTCAGAAGTGTTAACCAATGCACCTGATTTAGCAATTTTCAGCATGCACCGGGGACTCGTCCGTGTAAAATACTTTCGGGAAGGTTAGTTGGCTATCCTGAGGGCGACTGAGGTCAGCCTACCCAAAAGCTTTTTAAAGTTAAGTAAAAAGTTTTAGGTATAGACAACGTCAATAGGCCCCCAGTCGGTTTTATAACCACTGACAAATTTTCTTGCATAAATACTTTTGTTTGAGGTTAACCATGAGGTATCGTGCCCTAATCGTTGCATTTCTAGCACTCTGCATGGGTGTATTAACAGCATGTAGCGATGCTCCTAGTGCTAATGGTGACACTCCCTTGACCTATGATCAGATTAGAAATACTGGATTAGCAGGTAGCTGTCCCCAGATTTCTAGTGTTCGTCGCGGAGAGATTCCTATCGAAGATGGACAGTCCTACAGGATTGCCGGTCTTTGCTTAGAGCCAACTAGCTACTTTGTCAAAGAAGAAGCGGCAAATAAGCGTCGAGAAGCTGAATTTGTTCCTGGCAAGTCTTTGACCCGTTATACATCTAGCCTTGATCAGGTTAGCGGCGATTTGGAAGCGACCGCCGATGGCAGTTTGGTTTTCCGAGAGCAAGATGGAATGGACTTCCAGGCTGTGACTGTTCTGCTTCCTGGTGGCGAAGAAGTTCCTTTCCTTTTCACTATTAAGGGCTTAGTTGCCAAAACTCAGCCTGGTTCAAGTGCTGTCACCTCTTCTACCGACTTCGTTGGTGACTATCGTGTGCCCTCCTACCGCACATCTAACTTCTTAGATCCTAAGGGACGTGGTTTGACTACAGGTTACGATACCGCCGTCGCTTTACCGGCTGGTGGTGATACTGAAGAGCTGATTAAGGAAAATATTAAGGCTTTCAACATTGGCCAAGGTTCCATTTCTCTGCAAGTTGAGAAAGTTGATGGCGTCACAGGTGAAATTGCAGGCACGTTTGAGTGTGACCAGCCTTCTGACACTGATATGGGAACGGCTGAACCTTCCGATGTCAAGATTCAAGGTTTGTTTTACGGGCGTGTAGAAGCCGTGGAGGCATAGACCCGACCCCTGAAGAATACAGGCGTTCTGATTTACCTGGCAGCTAGTATTCTTTGACAACATCATTAAAGGTAGAAAGTTCTCCGGAGCTTTCTACCTTTTTTTCTTTAAAGGGCTTGCTCCGTACGTAAAGTCACTATGAAGAATTGATCACCCATAGACGGTCACCCTGCTAACCTAAAACTTAGACTTCCGTATATACGCCATTGCTTTGGCCAACTTTTACCCAGTAGCTTGTTGCTGGCAGTTGGCATCAATTAAGTCACAAGCTGTGATTTCAGTCACTGTGATCTTCATGCTTGATCTTCACTATTAAGTCATTACATTAGGGTGATGGCTTAGGCTAAATTTTCACCTTAAGGTTCCTGTCTTTCATAGCTTGATGCCGCCATTTCCATAGTGGTTAAGGGTGCGCATATACGTGTCAAAGGGGTTCCCCATGTCGTCCAAACTCAATAAAGCGCTCAAAAGCGAAACTCTAGAGCTACTGAATGATTATCAAAAACAACGTTCACCGGAACTGCGCAATCGTCTAGTTCAGATGAATTTGGGCTTGGTACGTCGAGAAGCCCATCATTGGTTACATCACTCCAACGAAACCTTTGATGATCTGATGCAGGTTGGTAGTTTAGGGTTGATTCGCGCTATTGAGCGATTTGACATGTCCAAAGGTTATGCATTTAGCTCCTTTGCCATCCCCTATATTCGAGGTGAGATCCAGCATTATTTACGAGATCGCAGTGCCATTGTGCGAATTCCAAGACGATGGCAGTCACTTCAGCATCAATCAGCACGAGCTATACGGCAGCTACAAGAAACGCTAGATCGTAAGCCCACCGACCAAGAAATTGCCGACCGTCTCAAAATTTCGGTGCATGAATGGCAAGATGTCAAGCTAGCCAGTCGTAACCGTTCGTTGCTGAGCCTGGATGCCCCTCTCCAAGATGAAGGCAATGGTTCGGCGTCCCTAAGCGATTTGCTCCCCGATCCCAAATATCGAAGTTTTCAGCTGGCCCAAGAAGATCGAATTCGGCTCCAGCAAGGTCTAGCTCAGTTAGAGCGTAGAACTCAAGAAGTATTAGAGTTCGTGTTTCTACATGACTTGACCCAAAAGGAAACTGCTGAGCGCTTAGGTATCAGTGCAGTCACTGTATCTCGTCGAGTTAAAAGTGGACTAAAGCTGCTACGAGATCTGATGTCTCCTTGTGAGGAAGATGAAAAGGATTTTGCCTAAACCTCTAGGCATTCCACACAACTTACCTTATACTTTGCGAACAAAAGCCCTTGGAGGATGAAAAGATGCAGCGTCTGCTCTTGGTATTGCTAATAACAACTGGGGCAGTTTCCCTGAGTGGTTGTGGGTTCTTTAATAGAAATAATGACGAATCCGTCACTATTGAGAATCCAACGATTCCAGCGGAGCAAGCTCCCCAGACGGTACAAACGGCGGACGGTCAGTTGCCTAATCTCCCAGAGGGAGAAGGTTCTGACACTGTAGTTGCAGCTTCACCCAATTCTCCGACGGTTGTTGCCCGTGACTTGATTCAGTCAACCGATCCTAATGAGCGCACAATTGGTGTGGAGCGTACTCGCTCAGATCCCTTTGCCGGTTTAACGATTCCCCTGGTCCCACCGCAGCCCATTGAGGTAGAAGGCGATGCCAAGGGGGCTGGTGGTCGTGCTGCCACTCGTAGCCAGGCGGCTTCTGCTAATTCAGGCTCCTCTGGTGCGTCTGGTGCTACTACATCAGGTTCAGCCGCTACTTTGGAACGACCCAGCGTAGCAGAAGTACGGCGTGTGGAGTCTAGTCGTCCAGAAATTGCTGTTTTGCCTGAAATTCCTCAGCCAACGACGGCCAAAGCTGTTCGAGTATCAGGTGTCATCCAGATTGGAGGCGCTCCCTACGCCATTATTAAGGCTCCCGATGAAATCGAGCGCTATGTCAGGCAGGGAGAACGCGTTGCGGGTGGTCGTGTGCTTGTGAAGCGGATTGATACGGGTTCGGCAGAGCCACGAGTAATTTTGGTGGAGAATGGTATTGAAGTAGAGAGTTTTGTGACCGCTTCTGATGAGGCTGTGGCGACCGAAGAGGTACCTGTCCAACCCGCTGCTGATACGGTGTCTACTATTAGTACGTTGCCAGCCCTGCCGAGTCCTGAAATTTAGGCACCTTGCAGATTGGTTTTTATTGTGCTCCGTTACAGATAGAGCCTGAAGAGGTTAGGTCTGTAGCGGAGCACATAACTGTTTTGTTGTGGCAATAATTGTTCGTTAACTAAAAGCTTTGATGCTTGTCTAACGGGATTTTCTAAAGAAATATGTTCAAAATCTGCGATATGCAACAATTCTTAAATGCTCAAGACGTCAGTTCGGCTCAGGGGAGTAGTAATCTGGTGAACAGGTAGCTTGCTGCTTGCATTAATCACTCATCTTTGCTCAAGAGAGGAATATTTATGGTTAAGCGTGGATCTAAAGTACGTATCCTTCGGAAAGAGTCTTATTGGTTTCAAGATACTGGTACGGTTGCTTCCGTTGACCAAAGTGGTATCAAGTATCCGGTAGTTGTTCGTTTTGATAAAGTTAACTACGCTGGCGTTAACACCAACAACTTTTCTGAAGCTGAAGTCAGGGAAGTTTAATCGATCTGGCGATTAAGAGTGGCTTGGTAGAATAGCTCAGTTGTTTGTCTAATGTGCCTTGCCAGAACTTCCTGAAGTAGAAACTGTCCGACGGGGTCTGAGTCGAGTTACTCTGAACCAACCTATTCGGGGTGGGAGTGTGCTGTTAAATCGCACCATTGCCCACCCCATTTCTATCGAAGATTTTTTGCTCGCCCTCGAGGGAGCTGAGATTATTGCCTGGCAGCGTCGGGGTAAGTATTTACTCGCTGCTTTATCACATCAGCAGCAACCTGCTGGCTGGTTAGGGTGTCATTTACGGATGACGGGACAGTTGCTGTGGGTGCAACAGTCAATGCCGGTATCTTCTCACTGCCGGGTGCGTTTGTTTTTTGATGAAGGTCGTGAACTACGTTACGTTGATCAGCGCACCTTTGGCCGTTTATGGTGGGTGCCCCCAGACAAACAGCCTGACCAAGTGATGACAGGGTTGCAGCGCTTGGGGCCAGAGCCCTTTGCTAATGATTTTTCCTTGGACTACTTGCGGACCTGGTTGGGGCATCGGCAGCGTCCGGTCAAAAATGCTCTACTAGATCAAGCCATGGTGGCGGGCATTGGCAATATCTATGCTGATGAGGCCTTGTTTTTAAGTGGTATTCGGCCAACTGTAAGATGCGATCGCATCTCCCTGCGCCGCCTCAAGCGCCTACACACCGCTATCCAAAAAGTTCTCACCGATAGTATCGAAGCCGGTGGTACCACCTTTAGCGATTTTCGCGATATCCACGGCACCAATGGCAACTATGGCGGTGTAGCCTGGGTCTATGACCGTGAAAATGAACCCTGCCGGGTCTGTAGCACGGCCATTAAACGCATTAAACTGGCTGGGCGTTCGGCCCACTATTGTCCCCATTGCCAGAAATAGTCTTCATAGGCGCGATAATATACTCACCAGTTTATTTTTCATCAAATTATTTTTCTTAGCGATGGCCATCAAAAAGGGTACCTTTGTTCGAGTTGTGCGCGAAAAACTAGAAAATAGCGTGGAAGCCACCGCTAGTGATACGCGCTTTCCTCCTTACCTCTTTGAAACCCAAGGAGAAATCATCGAAATTCGAGATGACTATGCCCTCGTAAAGTTTGGCCGAGTCCCTACTCCCAACATTTGGCTACAGGTAGAGCAGCTCGAAGAGTTCAAATAAGACTGGCCCTGTATTAAGAATCCTGCTGGGCTCCTCCCAAAGCTATGTAGCCTTCGACACAATGGAGATATAAATCTATTGAGTGAACCGTCTCTGGGCGACTTGTGGAGTCTGGGTGACTTTTTGAGGTAATTGATTGGCCAAAGTGCCCTCAAGCGGTCCATCAGGAGCCCCATGATAATCACTTCCTCTTTGCAACCTGCGGTTAGTAATGCAGCTGCGATCGCACCAACCCCGAATTGTCAGCTAGCAATCCCAAAAATCACCATTATCGGAGCTGGTAATGTGGGTGCTAGCTTGGCTCGCTGCTTACTCTCCCAAAACCTAGGCCACATCGTGCTGTTAGATATTGTTGAAGGCCGTCCTCAGGGATTGGCTTTAGATATGTCTGAAGTTCAGCCCTTAGAAGGCTACAGCTATCGCATTACTGGCACCAACGACTATCAAGATACAGCTGGGTCACAAGTCATCGTAATTACCGCTGGGCTACCTCGGAAACCCGGCATGTCTAGAGACGACCTGCTCAAAGTTAATGGCTACATCATTCTGGACGTGATGGCTCAAGCCCTCCTCCATTCGCCGGAGGCCCATTTTATTTTGGTCACCAATCCCCTAGATGTGATGACCTACTTAGCTTGGCAGGTGAGTGGGTTACCCCCCAGCAGAGTTCTAGGGCAGGCGGGCATATTAGATTCTGCCAGGTTTCGCACATTTATCGCTCGGGCGTTGGACGTACCGCCCCAAGATATATCTACCATGGTGCTGGGAGGGCACGGAGATTTGATGGTGCCCCTAATTAGTTACACCACCGTCAGCGGTATCCCTCTCGCTGACTTAATGCCAGCCAAGCACATACAGCAGCTAGTAGAGCGCACTCGCCAGGGCGGGGCAGAAATTATCAATTACCTCAAAACGGGGGGAGCATTCTATGCACCAGCGGCTGCAACCGCGACCATGGTGGCAGCAATTGTGCAAAATCAGTCGGCTATTCTGCCGGTTTCGGCTTATCTTGAAAGCCAATATGGACTGAACGATATCTATCTAGGTGTACCCTGTCGTCTCAATAGCAACGGTGTGGCTGATGTTGTAGAGCTCTCACTCACTCAAGACGAGCAAATGGCTCTAGCCGCCTCTGCCCAAGCTGTCAAAAAAACCTTGCAACGGGCACTGTCGCTATTTGCGGTTACTAGGTCTACTTAACCTAGTTATCTGGGGTTAAACCGTCTGGGGGCGAAGGCGAGGGTACTCGCTCATCAGCCGTCGCACCTCTTCGGCATGATAGGAGCTACGGGTGAGGGGTGACGACACCACTTGTAAAAAGCCCATCGCTTCCCCTGCCATGCGCCACTGATCAAACTGCTCAGGCGTGACAAAG
Source organism: Cyanobacteria bacterium P01_B01_bin.77 (assembly GCA_039028535.1). Taxonomy (GTDB): domain Bacteria; phylum Cyanobacteriota; class Cyanobacteriia; order Phormidesmidales; family Phormidesmidaceae; genus Leptothoe. The sequence goes on along the minus strand of JBCCHX010000089.1, from coordinate 5,480 downwards.
TCCTTTATACCCAGGTGCTTTTGGGTGGGCTGTAAATATTGACCAATGGTGAGAATATCGCAGTCCACAGCCCGTAAGTCAGCCATCACTTGACGGACTTCATCGTCAGTTTCTCCAAGACCCACCATAATGCCAGACTTAGTATAGGCCCATGGGGCTAACTGCCGAGTGCGCTGTAGTAGCTCTAGAGTCCGCTGGTAGTCACCTTGGGGACGAACACGACGATAGAGCCGGGGAATGGTCTCCGTATTATGATTTAGCACCTCAGGAGTTGCGGATAGGATAATCTCAAGGGCACCCCAGTTCCCACACAGATCGGGAATGAGGACTTCGATGGTGGTCTTAGGTGACAGCCTGCGAGTTTCCTCAATGCAGCGAACAAACTGACTCGCACCGCCATCGGGCAGATCATCGCGATTGACCGAGGTAATCACCACATGGTTCAGTCCCATGCGGCGAACAGCTTCTCCCAACCGTAGAGGCTCAGTTGGGTCGAGGGCCTGGGGCTTTTTCTCAAAGTCAATATCGCAGTAAGGGCAGGCCCGAGTACAGGCTGGACCCATAATCAAAAATGTAGCCGTTCCAGCACTAAAGCACTCACCAATATTGGGGCAAGACGCTTCCTCGCACACTGTATTGAGGTCGAGATCTTGCAAAATGCTTTTGACATTGCCCACCCGTTCCCATTGAGGGGCTTTGACTCTGAGCCAGTCTGGTTTAACGGTCACACTAAGTTTGCCTTTATCAACTATACAAAAAGCGATACAAACGCATCTGCGCTAGTGCCCTACTGATTCTAACAACTTCAGGTTGAGACATAGACCTTCTGTTTGAATCGGATTCACTTGCATGTCTAGGACCCAAAAGTGGGGCCAGCATCCTGCTGATGTAGGTAAAATAGGCAGTAGGACGATACCTCAACGTCTGTAGGTCTTCTATCGAGTCTTTTCTCCAATGCAAGGTCTTCATCCATTGGCTCACAGTTTTGCCCTACTGTGCGTTGGTTCAGCCCTAGGCCTGACCTTGCTGGAGTGGAACGATCCATTTAGCTGGAAGGCTGTTAATGTTCAACCGACCGACGTCATCAGCAACCTTAGCACTCGCATCTCCATTGCCAATGGTCGCAGGCCGCGCTTCGCCCGACGTATTTCCCAATCAGACACTCAAATTGTGGTGCAGTTAGGCCAACGCAAAATAGATGTGTATCGACGAGGTGAAATCGTCAAACAATATCTTGTGGCTGTTGGACAATCCGAATGGGAAACACCAGAAGGTACGTTCAACGTGATTCAGAAGAGTGAATATCCCGCCTGGCAACATCCAATTACGGGTGAGATTGTCCCAGCAGGCAACAAAAATAATCCCCTAGGCTCCCACTGGATCGGCTTTTTATCCACCCATGATGGCCAAATTGGGTTCCATGGTACTAACGAAGAAAGTTTGATTGGAGAAGCTATCTCCCACGGCTGCATCCGCATGCTCAATGATGATATTGAGGATCTATATACCTATATCGAAGTGGGCACGTCAGTTACCGTGAAGCGGTGAAAAGTGCTCTAGATAGCTATAAATATTCTCCAAATATTTCTAAATACTCTAAATATCTCTAAATATAAAGTCACTCACGAATGTTGAAACATTGATTGCCTGTGAGCTCAAGCGTTGATTTTTTTAGCTAACAGAGGTAGCAGAGGCGACAGAAGGCGTCTGATGGTTTAGCCTACTCATAGAGAGTAAATAAAAATTAAATAAATTGACGTTTTCTGTCGTAAGAAAGCACTAGGTATCTGTCGCGCCGATCTGTTTAGTAATTTTTTATCCAATGAGTTTTAATCCAGTCTGGATTTCTGGGATATTTCTATGGGCATTAGCCCTTTACTTGATGTTTTCCCCCTTTGCTCTGAGATTGGTGGGAGCCTTAGAAAAACAAGCGATGGGCTGGTTAGCGTCCGCTAACAAACAAGACGTCTCTGGGGCAGCAGAGCTTTATGCTTCGGTGCTGAGTATTGTGCCGTTTGTCTTGGCGGGGGGGCTTTGTAACTATCTCTTGGATATGAGTTTGGGGCAGAGCTGGACCCTGAGCTTTGGCATTATTGCCTGTATGGGCAGCGGCGTTTATGAGCTGGGTCGCCGCGATGGTGAGGCTAATCAGGACTAAGTACGGTTCAGGTGTTGACGGGATGTTGGCCATAGAAAGGGGTGACCTCGCGCCAATCAGGAGGAGAGCCTTGTTGCCAATGGTTATGTCCCAGTTGTAGAAGCGATATCGTGGTTTCAGCTAAGCCCACGCCTGACTCTAAACTGATTTCCTGCAAAGGTTTAGGCCACTGAGTCTGTTTCTGTTCCCAATCACTCGCGGGTAGCACGCTATCTGCGAGCGTCGAGATCAGGGCGCTTCCTGTCCAGTGATAGATGGCTCCATAGACCGCTCCGCGTTTAGCGGGCATGGTAATGGCAATATCGGTAGCCTGGTTGGCTGGACCAGCAGCCATGGTGTGATGAGCTACGGCAGCAAGTGCCGAGATCCCAAAGAGCGGGATATTCAACTGCTGCGCTAGGGTACGAGCGGTGGCCACACCGATACGAGTGCCCGTAAATCCGCCGGGGCCGATGCACGCTGCAATAAACCCCAAGTCCTGCCAATGTTGAGGGGGCATAAACTCTTGGAGCAGGACATGGAGCTGGCTAGATAGGTCACGACCTAGGGCCCAGGTTTGATGACGATGGAGTGTATCAAAATCGCTGATGGCTAAGCCCAGTTCAGGCGTAGATGTGTGTAGTGCCAGGCCAAACATTAGAGCCTCCCTTCAGATGCAGATTCCTGAGTAGCGGCAAAATAGAACCCTAGAACCAAAGTGCGATTTTGCCACTTTTTGAAACTGACAGATCGCCTAAACATCAAATAGGCCACATACCCCACGAAAGGCGAGAGCAGTAAGGGCTCCAGGGCACCCAAACGCACAGAATTAGCGACACTCACTGCGCACAGGATGAGACACCCTAGGGATAGATTGCGAAACATGATGTGGGAGGCCACCAGCGTATCGGCAGCGGCCACAGAGGGACTGTTTCGCTCACGCAAATAGGCTTTTAGGCGGCTGTCCATCCAGCTTAACTTTTTGGGGATACCGATTGTTTCTCGTAGCTGTAGTGTCAGGCGGTCTTCAAAATCTGCAGGATTTCGCTGCTCTGGGTGCAGCTGCTTTAAGGCTTTGTTCCGATCCGCCAGCTGATTACCAAAATACGTGTATTCACATTTGAAGAGTTTGCATAAACGCAGAAAATATTGCCAACTTAGTCCTTGAATGGTGCCACCGATGATGTAGCTCACCAGAAGCAGGGTAAGCGCGATCGCAAATGCCCCATCCCCCGACCCGTTCTCCTGAATCACCTCCACCAGTTCTGCCAAACTCTCCACCGGGTGATATAGCAGAAACCCCGCTAGGACAAATGGAGAGCCGCCAATAATGGCTGCAAACAATTCGAAGGGACCAAGGGAATACTTCAGCTGCTCCATGGGGTGATGAGATGCATGTGGGACAGGTATGGCTTCATTGACTTCAGTTGCATAAAGTCGTCTTATTGATGGCAGGGAATATCAACTCACTTCAACTCACTTCAAAGTAAATGTCATGACCAGTGGGAGATGATCTGAGGCTGTTCCAGCTTCGGTGACGACTCGGATATTTTCTGGCTCGATCGTGGTGGGAGTGTAGAACACATAATCGAGCTTATGTTCAGATGACTCTGAGGGAAATGTGGGTTGACTCGCCCATTGCTCTTGGGGGGTGGCCGCAGTAAATAGGGCGGACTCGGTCATAATTTCAATTGACCGCTCACCTTCCTCTGGTCGATTGACCGCACTGTTGAAATCCCCCACCACCACCACTGGAAACTCCTGAGCATAAGTTTCTGCCAACTCACGAACGGCACGGGTTTGATTTAACCGAGTGGGGGTATCAAACGCCTCTAGGTGGATATTGATGACAATGATTGAGCGATCCTGATGCTGAACCTGGGTGACCTGAGCCAGACGATCCAAATAGACCGCATTGTAAAAAAAAGGACGACTGGCCACTTTTTCCAACACCACCCGTTGATTTTCAACAATTGGATAGCGACTCAAGACGGCCTGCCCCGAAACGATTTTGCCAAAGTGGGCCGATATGGGCCAATAGGGAAAGGGAACGTAGTTTTTATTCCAGTTGATGGCCAACCCCGCCGTTGGAAAATCTAAGGCACTGGCTAAGGCGTCCACCTGATTGACGTTGTAGGAGCGTCTAGAGGCCAGGTCAATTTCTTGAAAGGCGATGATATCGGGGTTGAGGGATTGGAGCGCTGCGATCGCATCTGACAAATTATCATCAAACAGCTGTTTAGACCGCTCTACCGCCTGATTGTTAGTCAACCCAGACAAATAGCCAATGTTGTAGGACACCAACGTCAGCGAATTATCCGTTACCGGGGTAGCTGCGGCTGCCTCATAATTCACAACAGTTGTGTAGTTCTCTTTGGGGTAGCTACCTGCTGTAGCCCATGCGTAGAACACAGCTATGGCCAACGCTAAGGAGCCTAAAATCGTCAAAATCAACCGTAAAACCATGGAGCACCCCTAAATCTGCATCTGATGACTTTCTGAGGATTTCGAGACATGTCAGCAATCATCTGCTGATTCCTTCATACCCCATCAAGTTCACTCCAAGAATAGTGGGAAATTTCCCCCAGTTGTCCCTCATTTGGGTAATCTGATGATGCTTAACGATGCTTTACGACCTCCATGTCCGTGAAAAACCTCATTTTCTTTGGTCTGCTGATATTTGTACCCATTTCTGCAGCTGCCCATTTCCTCGGCTGGGGGGAGTTGGTTGTCTTTATCACAGCCGCCATCGCCATCATTCCACTTGCTGGTTGGATGGGCCATGCCACTGAAGAAATTGCTGTGGTGGTGGGCCCCTCCCTCGGAGGTCTGCTCAACGCTACGTTTGGTAATGCTACAGAACTGATCATTGCGCTCGTTGCGCTCAATGCTGGCTTGATCAATGTGGTCAAGTCCAGCATTACCGGCTCGATTATCGGCAACCTGCTGCTGGTCATGGGGCTATCGATGTTGCTAGGAGGCATCAAATTTAAGGAGCAAGACTTTCAGCCGGTGATTGCCCGGATGAATGCGTCATCGATGAACTTAGCGGTGATTGCCATTTTGATCCCAACTGCAGTGGATTTTACGTCTCCATCCATCACCGAACCAACGTTGCAGCGTCTGTCTGTGGCTGTTGCCATTGTCTTGATCCTGGTGTACGGCCTTACCCTGCTATTTTCGATGAAAACCCACGCCTATCTCTACGATGTGGGCACCGCTGAAGAAGATGGCATCGAGGCAGTGCCCCACGAAGCGCCAAATCTGCCCCTATGGATTGGGGTACTGTTAGTCGCTACCTTGGTCGTGGCGGTCGAGTCAGAATGGTTAGTGGGATCTTTGG
>JBCCHX010000088.1:0-26524 GCA_039028535.1 Cyanobacteria bacterium P01_B01_bin.77 | reverse complement strand
TTTGCGCAGTGTGTATTGGCGGAGGCAGTATGATTGCATTTGCTGACATCCGTGAAGCATTAACACCAAAACAATCGCCACAGCTTTATGATGTGCCGTTATGAAAAAATGCTGCTACGACTTGATGAATTATAAAAGCTACCTTCCGATTTTAAGCAGTAAGAAGAGCCAAATTTGGTCAAATTTCGATGAAATATCAAACTACATAAGGATTATGGGACTCTCTTCTTGAATCTGATTTAAATTCCATCAAAAAAGTCTTTGCTTTCCGGATACTTTTTGCTGAGCATCACGTCTGGTAATTCAGAAAGCGCATTATTTCACAAGCCAATTGTTTGCTGCTAAGTTAGCATCCCTAACCCTCAGCAAATTTCAGCTTTGCGCATCCCACTTGTTGCATCCCACAGAGACCCTCAAACAAATACACTGTTAGCGGGTCTATGGTATCGATAGATTAGGTCCCAATGTTATGTCCTTTCATTCTGCTCAACCTCATGAAAATGGTCCATCTGGCAATTTTGAGCCATTGGGCGATTTTTCCCAATGCACTGACGGCGATAGCCATGAGTTATCTGTCGCTAGCACTAATGAGCAAAGGACATTGGCTTCATCGCCAGAAGAACCGGATGACGAAGCCAGGTTTGAACTTTTGAGTGCTTATCTAGATGATGAGGTAACCGCTAAGGAAAGACAGCTAGTCGCCCAGTGGCTGAGGGATGATCCTAGTATTCAGAAGATGTATCAGCAGTTGCTGATGCTACGGCAAGCGATTCGAACGTCCCCCGTGCCTGAGCAGCCCCCTTTACAAGTTCCTTCGCCGCCTAACCTGTGGGACGGGACATCCTCAGGCATGATGCGTTGGACATTGGCTTGTGCGGTTGCGATCTCACTCCTAGGAGGCCTCAGCCAACTGAGTACAGCTAGTGGTCGCCAGCATCTCAAAGAAGCCTGGCAGTTTATCAAAACCCTACCTGAAGGAACCTTATTAGAGCTGGCTTCAACCACTATGGAGAACCAGACTGAACGCCCAATTCAGTTCGGTCAGAACGCTAAATAGGATAAATAGGGAGCTTACAGTAGAAATCTTGATGGATATCGGCAACTAATCGAATTTACGCCCCCAATTCACGACAAATTCCAAACACGGAGGTAAACCCGTGAAGGAATGTTGTTTTGCCTACAGGTCCAATTTCACCACTGCAGAAGAACCCACCTAGGGGTATAGGTCCGAGCTGGCGACTAAACTGCTCAGTGTCACAGTTAGGCGCATCAAACAGGCTCGTGCCCCGACCATTACAGGCAAACAAGAGAGCACCTGAGGGCGACGTACATTCTTGGTGATCTATTCGATAGGTGTCCAATAGACTCGCCAGATCATCTTTAGCTGTGTTGGCATCTCTCAAATGAAACTGAATCCGCTGGCCAGGGCGAATGCGGTCGGCAATTGCGATCGCACCAACTTTGGGATCCACCCCTACCAAATTACGAATCAGAAAATCGCCCGGCCCCAAAGCCTGCTTAAAGCTACTCTGAGCCAGGCCAATAAACAGTGACTCCTGGGCCAGCTGCTGATCAGTTTCATTTAAGTCCTGAAACAGTTCTTGTAAAGCGTCAAGGGGGGTTTGTTCGGCCGCCTCATCGTCCATAGATTGGGCAGCCACCTTAGTCACCACGTTGCGATCTCCTTCAACCACACGAAATGTGGGACCAATGGGTCGACAGCCTTGGGCAACAATGGCATCAATAGTGATATTGCCAAACAGAGCAACACCAATTACTCCTTGACGATAAAGCTGCTGTCCACAAAACAATCCACAGCTGCGGCTAATGCTTTCAATTCCGGCCAGCCCACCCACTTTTACCGCTTCTGGATAAGCAAAATCCAACCCTTGTAGCAGATCATTCATGCCCGACGCAAAGGGATCCGCCATCAGTAGAAAATGGGGATTATCGGCTGGCGTGACTCCAATAATTTCAGTCCACTCGCTGGGGGGACTGTCTAAATCAGGCAGCTCCTCAATGGAAAGATGAAATCCCTGAATATGAACATCGGGTAAGTGGGCAACGGTCAAACTAATGCCAGCGGTTTCTTCCACTTCTATAGGGTGACCGTCACTGGTGTTGCCAATCACGCCACTACCGCTACAGCCGATGATATGGGCTCCCCCCAAGGGACCTTGGAGCAACGGCAATACACGGGAATATTCACTAGCAAAGGCAGACGAAATAAAAATAATGGCCAAATTTGGAGCTGCTTCTAGCTGGGTCAATACCCGCTCAATTACCTCTCGCAGCGCTAACTCTAGTGAAGGGTGGGTAGAGACAGCACTGGCCCATTTCATAGCGTTTGATGATGACGATGGCAAACTCAATACTCTGCAAAGGTTTAGATCAAAATACTAGCAGTCTATCCCCAAGCCTCCTGACATTAGGCTTGATCTTAGCTGCTACAGGTGAGGGAACGGTGCCGTTAACTGGAAATATCCTATAGCTGAAAGTAAAATTCCAGTTACATCGAAGCCATAGCAGAATACCTTGGCCACGGTCACGTTTTAGTAATTACAAAATGCTTCTTTAGATACAACGAGTTTTCAGAAACCGAAGCTACCATGGAAATGTCAACCACCTTGAGCACTAGGGTGCTTCTAGTGGGGATAGTTCCTACAGTGCCTCCGTAGGCCATTGGAAACAGTTGCAAACACGCTTTCAAATTACATACATTCGTTGAAAGTCAAGGTAGATAATAGATTATGAGCGATATCCAAGAAAAAATCTCTGAAGAGATCAAAACAGCCCGCGACGTCTGCAGCACTGATGGCAGTAGTTCTGAAAATTGCGCAGCAGCTTGGGACGCGGTGGAAGAACTCCAAGCTGAAGCTTCACACCAGCGCGCCTCAGAGAAGCCTAAGACCAACTTTGAAACTTACTGTGATGAAAATCCGGAAGCTGATGAGTGCCGGATCTACGAAGATTAAGATCACAGCTACTGGTCCATCGCCTAGGCTGAACAACTCTAATGCTATCGAGCTGAAGATCTAGTCAGCTTGGGTACATTAAGGCCGAGTTTCCTTTCTCTCAGAGGGCTCGGCCTTACGCATGAAGATAAGAATAGGAGCATTAGCACTTGCCTCTACAGGCTCTGACGACCGTCCCACGATGTTAATCTAGAGAGCGTTTTGATTGCTCGCCGTTACTTTCATGCCTAGCTCTTCGTTCCTACAGTCATTGGTTTGGACAGACTATCGTCTGGCAGTTGTATTTACTGTGCTGTTGCCTCTGGTGCTCTTGGTTTGGGCGCTGATCACCCGAGCGGAGGTGCCCCAACAGCTATTAGTTATTTATTGGAAAGTTTCCAGCCTACTGGCGATTAGTCTGTACTTGATGATTGCAGGGCTGCCGTTTAGCTTTTTAACAGCTTTGATGGCAAGGGTACTGATGCCTATATCCCTATGGTTCTGGGCCGATCTCAATGAAGAAATTCGAGAACAGCCTTTTTCTTGGCTGAAACTAGCGTTTACAGCTTGGCGCTGGGGGCTGACGTTTTTCTGTGGGTTAGGCGTACTATTCCAGCTACCGTTTTTACGCTGTGCGTTTTCTCGAGCAGCCTTTGGTAGCGAAAGCTGTCAAATTTGGTTAGAAGCTCCAAAACTGTTCAGACAATCTTTCCATTCTGGATTTACACCGGGCTTTCTTGGTTTTTGGGCAATTTTGGCCCTGGTTATCTACATTCTGAGCCTAAGCTACTTTATTTTTGTCAAACTGGGACGCCAAGGGCGCTCAGCTCTCAATCAGTAGGCTCCCGATTAAGCCTCCTGGTTAAGCCCCACAGCACGCTATGACAGGATCAATCGAAAAACAGCTTGAGCACTACACACTACAACATCCCCAAGAAGTGCTATTGGTTGCAGCTGAGGTCAACGGAGACCCAGATGAAATTTTAATATTCAGGGGGTTTTCTAGTTCTCTAGTGCGCCCCACAGATCCAGATCCAGATGTCCCGGTGTTGCCTGACGATGCCGTGATTATTGCGATTGATCGTTTAGCTGGTCCTTACCAACCCGACCACCCCAATTATCTGGAACGGCAGATTAGCTGGGATAAGTTTGCCCAGCGATTAACTAATCCTTGAGGTTACACTCGTTACGTTCAAGACCTGTCACAATAGATACCAGCTGCATGGAACTCTATGCCGATTTCTAGTGCAGCCGACTGTTTCGGTAGCTTTTCATCGCGATTCGTCCTCTGCTATGCATCAAACGCAAGATTTACATGTGGTTGAAACTCGGCCACTGATCAGTCCGGCTTTTCTTCACGTCGAGCTTCCTCTGACTCAGTCAGCCGCGGCTCTAGTCGCCCAAACTCGCGATCGCATTCGCAATATTCTCTACAACGAAGATCGTCGTCTGCTGGTAATTGTGGGTCCTTGCTCGGTGCATGATATCGCCGCCGCCCGTGACTATGGCCAGCGGCTAGTTAAGCTGCGGGAGTCCCTCTGTGATCGCTTAGAAATCGTCATGCGGGTTTATTTCGAAAAACCTCGCACCAATATTGGCTGGAAAGGCTTGATCAACGACCCCCATTTAGATGGCAGTTACGACATCAACCAGGGACTGCGATTAGCCCGTAAGCTGCTGATCGACCTGGCTGAAATCGGCCTACCAGCGGCCACCGAACTCCTCGATCCGATTACGCCCCAGTACATTGCCGATGTTATTTCCTGGACCGCTATCGGCGCCCGTACCACCGAAAGCCAAACCCACCGAGAAATGGCCTCTGGCCTGTCCATGCCCATCGGCTTTAAAAACAATACCGACGGTAGTTTACAGGCAGCCACCAATGCCATGTTGGCCGCCAGCCGTTCCCACCATTTCCTAGGCATCAACCACAGCGGTTTGGCTAGTATCGTGGCTACCACTGGCAACCCAGACGGGCATTTGGTTTTGCGTGGTGGCAAAAATGGTCCCAACTACAATGTGCAAAGTGTTGAACAGGCGGTAGAGCAGCTGTCTAAAGCAGGTCTCAACCCGAGACTGATGGTGGACTGTAGCCATGCCAATGCCAACAAAAAACACCAGCAGCAAGCTGTGGTCCTAAGCAATATTGCGGAGCAACTCAAAACAGGCTCCCGTCATATTCTTGGCGTCATGATTGAAAGCCACATCAAAGCGGGTCGCCAGTCTCTCCCTGAGAATTTAGACGATTTAGTGTACGGCCAAAGCATCACCGATGCCTGTGTAGATTTCGAAACAACCGAGACTATGCTGGAGCAGCTAGCGGTCGCAGTAGAACCCCATTTGTCAGCGGCCCCGCGCTAGAACAGAGGCAGGTTAATGTTGACGCTCGCCCCATAGATCGTGTCATCAAAATTTACGTTTGGCCGGGATGAGCGACCAAACCGTAGTCCGCTGAAAACGCTTAAACGAGTTGTACTCGACAGGTCGTGACTGAACTGAGCTAGTACTTGATGATAGGTGTCATGGCGCGATACTTGCGTGTAATCGTCAAGAAATAACTGATAAAGCAAACTCACACGGGTTTGAGGATCAAACCCATAGTTTAGGGAACCGGTAGCAATCTGACTAAAGCGGCTAAATTCTTCTGGGTCACTGTAACTCAAACGAGCCTGATAATACGTATCAAGCCAGGTGCGGTTGTTGAGAATATCGCGTCTACTGAGCAGTAGCTCTACATAGTTAGCTTGAAAAAAGGAGTCGCTACCGGGGGTGCTGAGATCTTGGTAACGCCAGTTGAGCTGGCCATAGCTGCTCTTTCCTAAGCGTTGTCGAATCCCGGCTTGAAACTGAATTTCGTCATAGTCAACAACGGACAAATCTTCGTATCGGGCCAGGTTAGCTTCAGCACTTAGCACCAGGTTGGTCTGATCCGTAAGCCGGGGAAACGCAAATAGGCCAATACCAGTTTGATAAATTCGATCGTCGATGGGGTTAGGAGTACGGAATAAATTATTGCCGCCATAGACGTTGGCGCGCCCTGTCAAAAATACGCTGTTTTGACGGGTGGGCTCCGGCTCTACCTCCAGTGGTACATCGTCAGTCGGCCGAATGCGCAATATGCCTAGCTCACTGTCGATACCTACAGGATGCGATCGCACCCGCAGAATACCTAACTCATCATCCATTCCCTCTTCAGGAGCCACCACATCCGCTGGCTGCACAGGGGAAGACTCTTCCTCTTCTTCTTCTTCTTCAGTGTCAGCATCATCCTTAACCTCCAATGTAATATCGCCTCCCCCATCCCCCTCGGACGGCAACCGAAGCATCTTATTTTGATTAGGAACTGGCTTCTCACAACACAGCAATGAATTACGAACCATTAATCCAGCCTTAGAATTCAGAGAACTTTCCTCATCCTGAACATTGAGAACGGATGGCCCGACATCAACAGAGGCTTTAACTCCATGCATAAACTCTAAGGTCTTGAGACGCTCAAGTCCCATGCCTCGTTCAGCCTCAGCTTGTTCGACATTAGCTTGAGCAATCGCACTACTCTGCAGTACTACCAAGCTTCCTAGGCACATTACCAACACCCGTATGTTCACCCATGGCCTAGAAAACAGCCTCATTATCAACGTTCCAGATCGTTAACACACTCATCTACTTGCTACCAGCACACCAACAAGCAACTCAACCGCACAATGGCGTTACTTTCTTGAAAAATCCAAACATTTGTAATGTAGTGCAGAAAAATTAGCGCAAAAACTTACCAGTACAGAAAAGGCATCATCACTGATATCGATAATCCAAATACCTAAATTTTTCTACCAATCGATAAAAACTAAGGAATAATGGCCTTAAAATTGAGCAAATTACATGATTTGGCCTTCAATTTAAAGAATGCATAAATAGGACTATGGCCATGATGCCAAAAAGTTAGGTAGTATTACTACGGAGCAGAGTCATATACCTGCCCGGTGCATTCGCCCAGTACTTCTGCCCATGACCTCCTTCCTCAGTATGTGCAAAGTTTCTGCCCGCTGGTGCTCAGTTTTCTTGGGTGCCTCTATCATTCTTGGCATGCCCAGTGCCGTCCTGGCGCAAACATCACTTACTTGGGCCAAAGTTGAGCGTTTGCGTAACCGAGTGCATTTGATCCCCAGTGGTTATAGTGCCAGATTGGCTAGAGTTGCCGATGTCATGAATATTGGGGATGCTCTACGAACCGCGCCATCGGCTCGGGCCGAGCTTCGATTTAATGACGGTTCCTTGGCTCGAGTTGGAGAGCAAGCCACATTTCGATTCACTCCAAATACCCGTAACTTTCAGCTTTCTAATGGCACCGTCTTGCTCTTGATTCCTCCGGGTCGCGGGCGTACCACCATTCAAACTCCAAACGCTGTAACTGGGATTCAAGGCTCTGCATTATTTGTTAGAGTGCGTTGTCTCGCAGAGCAGAGCTCTGAAGGACACTGCTCTACGCCAGTAACATTCGTCGGAGCCCTAACCAATAATCCAGCTGGGGCTATGGTCGCTTTTAACGAAAGCGGCTCGCAGGAGCAACCTATTTATGCCGGAGAAATGATTGTTATCGAAGGCGATAACATTACTGAACGACTTGAGTTTGACTTAAGAACTTTTTATCAAACTAGTGGTTTGGTAGAGGGGTTAAATCTGGACAGCCCCACTCCCCCCAGTGAACTCTCAGAAGATTTACAGGAAGTATGGCAGGAAATTCAAGATGCTCTGAAGCTGCAGGGAGATTTTGACAATCAGGGCTCAGCCGAAGAAGTTGTAGAAAGTCCGGTTTTTATTGCCCCAATGGCAGGAACTCTGTCCACTAACGAACTAGACTTAGAAGAGTCTCCATCTCATATTATTTTTGCGGGTTTTCCTGATTTTTCATCTTCACCAGCCGCTACCTTTCATAATGCAGCCGTTCAAGTAGCCGCATCCCAGTCAACTGCCGCGCCTACAGCCACAATTTTTGAATCTCCGGACAATAGCGCTACGCTGGATACAGATGTTGCTAATGCAAGGCTTAGGACCGTCCTAAGACGAGGAACTCCAGCTCCAGCCCCAGCTCCAGTGGCAGTCTTGAATACAACACCTGCAACAGTCACGCCAGTAACTCCAGTAGTTACGATCGCCGCACCAGTTGACACACCGGTCACGCCCGTGGTCACCGCTCCTGAGCAGCCCATCGATACACCGGTCACGCCCGTGGTCACCGCTCCTGAGCAGCCCATCGATACACCGGTCACGCCCGTGGTCACCGCTCCTGAGCAGCCGGTTGATACGCCAGTTACGCCCGTGGTCACCACTCCTGAGCAGCCCATCGATACACCGGTCACGCCCGTGGTCACCGCTCCTGAGCAGCCAGTTGATACGCCAGTTACGCCCGTGGTCACCGCTCCTGAGCAGCCGGTTGATACGCCAGTTACGTCAGTGGTCACCGCTCCTGAGCAGCCAGTTGATACGCCAACAACTCCGATAGTACCTACGTTAGAAGCTGATGCGGTAGACCCAGGGCGCCCTGAGTTACCCGAAGAAGACTTCAATTGGGATACTCCTGCAACGGGTGATCCAGAAGTATTACAATCATCACCCAATATAAATATAGATTTGTAATAGATTTAAGGACCTAACAAATTCAATCTATTTGTCGTGTTGAGTGCGAATAACTTAGCAGCTCCCTCATACATCACTATCAGTTCTATTATCGATAGCTGTAGTTGCATCTGGTAGCTTATAATTCTTTTCCCAGTCCGTTGGCAAGATAACCGTTGAGATCTTGGCATCTTGATCCTTAATTGCTTCTGGTTCAACGTCCTCTTTTATAAGTGTTATGGGTGCATCCTCAGATAATCCGTCTAATTTCAACTGCCGTAAGTCCTGAAGCACTGCGTTTGCAGTTGAATATCGCTGATTAAAATCATAGCGCACCATTTTTTCTAGCAATTTGGCTAGACCAGGATGTAAATCGGGGAGCTTATGAGTCCACATAATTTCTCCGTGGGAATCTCGCTGGAGGGCATGGGGAGGTAATCCTGTTATAGCCTCTATAGCAGTAATACCCAGTGCATACAGATCGCTACTAAAGTTAGGTAAGCCTGCAGACTGCTCACTTGGCATATATCCTTGGGTACCAATCCCAACCGTTGAAGTAATGCGAGCATTAGTATCAGTCAAACGATTAGAAATTTGCTTAACCGCACCAAAGTCAATTAGCACATAGCCACGATCGTTATGACGGGCAATAATATTGGACGGTTTTATATCCCGATGGATGACACCTTGTGCGTGCACCGCTTGAATCACTGGCAATAGATCCAATAAAAATTCAGCTACTGCACGCTGCGACATTGGCTGTCGAGGATCTAGCAGATCCTTTAGCAACGTACCGTCAATCATCTCCTGGACTAGATAGAAGGAATAGTTGGACTCAAAGTAAGCCAGCAAACGCGGAATTTGATCATGTTCTCCTAGCCGCTCTAAAGTAGCCGCCTCTGACGCGAATAAACGCTGCGCCAACTGGTGAGCTTTGGGATTATCACTGACAATCTTCAGTTGTTTAACCACGCAAATTGGATTACCAGGACGCTGTGTGTCTTGGGCTAAATAGGTATCACCAAAGCCACCCGCACCTAAAATTTTACTAATTTGATAGCGATCGCTTAGCACTGTGCCAATCATTTCACTCTCATGGATAGCAAGGAGATCCTTAAAGTCATCCTGTTGACTAATAATCTCTTGCACAATAGGAGAGGTTACATAACGCGCCAACGTACTACGCAATGTTTTTTTCTGTAGCTGCTCGCCGAAAAATCCGATTGCAAAATCTGCGGCTGCAAAGCTCAGCACTCCTAAAATTGGCACCGCAATAGGAATGACGACACCACCGACTGTAAAGATAGCAAAACCACCTAACCCCCAAACTACTGCTCCAGCAGTTGCCCATACTAATCGACGAAAAGGCTTACGTGCAGAGACTTTACTGATAACAATCGCCATTCCTCCTAGCCAGCCGCCGACCATCAAAGCGCTGATCCATGGATTGCGAGCGACAGAATACAGAGCTAGGTCATCTCGTAACGTCGCAACAGTATTCGCTAAGATTTCCACACCTGGCATAGGTGTGGAATACAATAAGCTCTTCGAAAAAGGAGCTGCATGAAAATCTTGGTGCAGGGTAGCCGTAGACCCAACAAGAACAATCTTATTCTCAAAAAAGCGGCCATTATCTAACTGAGTTTTCCAAAGCTGCTCATCTAAAAGATACCAAAAGGGAACATGTTGAAAGGTCTTTACTGGTCCATGGAAAAAAATATAATCACCACCATCGTTTGGGTAGTCGATCTGCGCAGCTTTTAATGTGGCTTCAGCGAAACTGAGCACCGCAGGTTCAGTGCTGATATCATTCACTACAGATGTGTCGCCTAAAAGATTTGCTTCAACGCCTTTTAAGGCTTCTAAAAATTCTCGGCTGAGGCGATGAATCTTACCATTGGGCTCTAAGATAAAATTAATTGCCCCGACCTGAATGGGCATCTCGCGAAAGTCCGGCAAGGGTAATGTGGGCTGTAACAAAGACCCCTGTCTCAAATCAATGTCACCATATTGTGCAGCTAACACCACCTGTGAGCCTCGTTCAGCCAAAACCTTGGAAAATGCTTCATCATCTTTAGGCCCATAGCTACTAGGTAAGGCAAAAACGATATCAAGGGCAATGGCGTCAGCTCCAGCGTCCAAAATTTTCTCTACGGCAGAGGCATAGGTGGCACGGGGCCATGGCCAAGAGCCAATGGCAGCCAACTCTGGATAAGCATCGGGCTGATCTAAATAATGCTGACCTTGAGATAAGGACTCTTCATCAATCGCTAAGATTACAATGTCCTCCGGGGCTGCCATGGTTCCTCGCAACTCCCACATGAGTGATTGCCCCTGGTGCTCTAATGAACGAATAAAACTAAGATTCAAGCCGGTTACCAGAGCAGTCGCACCAACTAGTAGGCCATTTAAGTAGGCACGCCATCGCCGTGCAAGATTTACAGTTGGGATAAGGTGACGCAGGCGATCCTGAGATGTCAGCGTAGCCGTGATATCGGCACCATCTTGTTTCATCCGGATAAAAGCAAGTATTTAGATACTGTACAAAGTCAAGCAATAGATGATGCAACCTGAATTAAATTAGGGTCTATTTGGGCTCGTTGGTCGATATAACCATTTTCAGTATTTTTTATAAAGGGTGGTGTATAAAATCACATAAATCATGCGATAGTATTACGGTTATATGATGCGTTTTTCCCACTATCATAGCCTGAAGCCAATAAATGTAGCTCATTCTTATACTGTGACGCTTGAACAGCGTCTGATATAAGGATCTACATTAGGGTTTATGAGCGCAATGATTTACGCAAGGTTTCTGGATTTTTAGGGGACATCCGCATAATAGTCAGATCTGCCTTATAGTAGTAACCTGCCTAATCCATAAACAGATCTGAGCTGATTGGCAGCCAATCAGATTGGTTTATGAGCCTCATCTTTAGCACTGTAACAAGCTGCTAAATGAACCATCCACATAGCAACGCTAATTTATGTACTGAAAATGTGCATTCTAATTGAAAAAGTATGGATACAAAGTTCTATGGAATTTTGGTAAGTTTTCTTATATGTGCGGGGACTAATGGTAAATGCCCAGTTGACTTAAGCTGAAACGATCCAAGATTGACTTTGATTACTTATATATCGTCACCTCTAAATTCCTTATTAAGCTAGCGATAATTGCCCACTTTCCTAGTTATAGCCTGTATCTTTTCGTTTATTGATTTTAGGCTCAGGTTACGTGAGTAATTGTATCTGACTTCATAATTTAGGTGTTCTTCCGTTCTTATATTTTACGTTCCAGACTATTGCTAAATAGCTATGCCGATGATTGCTTTGCAACAGCGGCTATATAGCTTTTATTTAATCTTATTGTTTTTACCTTTATGCATACGCAACCGTTAAGTCGACTTTCTATATTTGTAGACGGGAATAATATGTTCTATGCCCAGCAAAAAAATGGCTGGTTTTTTGACCCTAAGCGTGTACTGGAGTACTTTACGAAAGAGACTGTCCCTTCTACATTAGTTAATGCTTTTTGGTATACGGGTCTTAAAGATCCGCAGGATCAGCGTGGATTTCGTGATGCGCTGATTAGTCTTGGCTATACGGTGCGTACCAAAATTTTGAAAGAATACTATGACGATAATTCTGGACGCTACTCTCAGAAAGCAAATTTAGATATTGAAATCGTCGTTGATATGTTTAATACGGCAGCCCAATATGACCGGGTTGTTTTATTTAGTGGTGATGGTGATTTTGAGCGCGCTATCGAATTACTGCGTTCAAAGAATACCCACATTACTGTGGTTTCCACTGAGGGAATGATCGCCCGAGAATTGCGTAATGCAACTGACCGATATATCGATCTTAATTCCGTAAGACGCTATATCGAAAAGGATTAATCGCTAAAAGTTCCCCGTCTATGGGGTGCTTTGAGGTTATCTAAATCTGGCCCTAGGGGAATGATACCGCCTGGATTGAGGGGAAATAGGTTACCGAAGTAGTCCCGTTTGATGGCATTAACATCACATGTACTGGCAATGCCTGGCAGCTGATAGATATCTCGTACATATCCACTGAGGTTTTCATAGTCTGCGATGCGCTGACGGTTGCACTTAAACAAGCCATAGTAGGCTACGTCAAAGCGAATTAAGGTGGTAAACAAACGAATATCAGCCAAAGTTAGCGCATTGCCGCAAAGATAGCGATGATGGGCCAACGTCTTATTAATGGCATCTAAGCTATCAAATAGCTCGTTGCAGGCATCTTCGTAGGCGTTCTGAGTCTGGGCAAAGCCACAGCGGTAAACGCCGTTATTGACAGTGGAGTAAATTCGAGTATTCCACCGATCAATGTCAGCTCGTAATGCAGCTGGATAAAGATCGAGTTCAGGGTGAGAGGCCCAGCTGTTAAAGGCGGTGTTCAAAATCTCGATGATCTCAGCACTCTCATTATTAACAATTTTATGGGTCTGGCTATCCCATAGGACGGGGACCGTCGCTCGCCCCTGATAACCAGACTGGATTTGGTTATAAAACTGGGGCATGGTGCGACATCCCAGGGAGTCTGCTTTAGATGGATGATCAAATACCCAACAGCCTTCATTGCCTAATGGGGAAACGATAGTAATAGGAACAGCAGACTCTAATCCTTTCAGCACTCGAACTATTAGGGTGCGATGGGCCCAAGGACAGCCCATACCAACGATAAGCCGATAGCGATGGACGGCGATAGGAAATGTGGAGGAGGGGATGCGATCGCAAAATACGCTTTCCGGTCTCTGATAAGCACCGCCTTTATCGCTAGGGGCCATTTGGGACATCATGGTCCGCCAGAGCGTAGTCCAAATAGCCTTAGCAGCGCGAATAAGGAGCGTAGGAGGTAGAGCCATGATAGGGAATTAACAACGCTGTTTAGACCAGGTCTTAAGAATAGGAATATTGGCAATTTGCTCAGGTTGAATAGTATCCCAATCCAGACCGATTGGCTTGGAATGACGATGTCCCGTCCTCCAAGACCGCATCGGTGTGACGACTAAGTCTAGCCCCCAATCATGTTTCTGCATTGGTAGTTCTGCCGCATCAACGATCTGTAAATCATGCACAGTAGTAACAATAGGCGTGTCGGCTGCAATCAACTTACAGGTTCGCAGCATTGCCAATTCTAAATCAGCAAAGCCAGCGCCTTTCCCCGTCCGGCCTCCGTTAGCAGAGACGGCCACACAGCCAACTATCACCAAATCAAGCGGCTGCATTTCCTCAAACGCCACTAATCGTCCATGGACCAGCGCTCCTTTCATGGAAGCAGCATCGTCTAGAGCAACACCTTGAGCCTTGAGAGCGGAGGCTGTTAGTTCGACAAAGCATTTTTTATGAGCGAGACGGGGGACAGCCATATACAGGGTTTTACCATCGGTCAAGGCCCGCAACCGAACCGCAGACTGGGGCGAATCGGGATTGCACTTAATCACCTGAGCACGCTGCCACAGCTCGGTGGCCGCCAAACCATCTGCGGCAATGTCAGCCCCCATAAAATTGGGAATATGGCCCACCGGATCGCAGTGGGTGACATGGTGTTTTTTGAGGATAGACCAAATACGCTGACGCAAAGCGTCTTTGCCGCTATGGCGACCGGACCATGGGGACATGGGCAAACAAAAAAAGCGTTGCTAATTTGTAACTTAAACTTTTTAACTTATACAACGGTAACCACTTGCTAAATGTTTTCTAAATCTTTTGGGTTACTAAGAACGCTGGAATCTAAGGTTAATAAATCTACTGATGGGGCCCATGGCGAAAAAAACCAAGAAGAAAACGAAGCCAGCTGTATTCGGTTTTGGTAGCCCGTCGTTAACAACAGACCTCGTCCACGTTGAGGCTTTGCTACGCCGAGAACAGTGGACAGAGGCCTATTCTCTTCTAAGTCGGCTAAAATCTGCACATCCTGAGAATCTGGATGTGTTGGCCTCTCTGATAGAAGTGTATTTCGAGCTAGGACAGCTACACCATTATCAGGCCACCTGCGTAGAGTTTTTGGCGCTCAAACCCAACGATGCCAGGGTGAACTTCTTGCTGGGGTATGCCTATGTGCTCAACTACTATCCCCTGCTAGGGGTGCAACAATATCGCTATGCCATTGAGCGCTGGCCAAACCATGTGGGCAGTGTTGAGGGGAAAGAACATTTAGCTATGATTGAGCCCAATCTATCGGAAGTTCTGGACAACATGGGTCTTGACTATCCGGATGATTGGGAGATAGGCATCCTTTACGAGCAGGCACGGGCCTATACTGAAACCGGTCAGTCACCAAAGGCCATTGCAACGGCTCAGGCTCTCCTCCAACAGCGTCCTGACTTTGTGCCGGGCCATAACAGCTTGGCCACAGCCTACATGGCGAACGATCAGTATGAGGATGCGATCTCAACTCTCCAAACAACATTAGTCACCCACCCAGAAAGTATTCTCCTGCGGACAAATTTAGTGCGTTTTCTCTGTTTACGCGGTAATTTCCCAGAAGCTGAAACCCACAAGCCCCAATTACTCACCAACCACAGTACCGATCTTGACGATCTAACCCGTAAGGCAGAGGCATTAGCCTATTTGGACGACATGGAGGCCATTATAGATTTGCTAGCCAGCGTGCCACCAGACCCAAGCTACGATAATCAACCGGTAGCATCAGGCCTCTTTCATCACTTAGTTGCTGTCGCACTAGTTCGTCAAGGGGAGCCTGTAGCCGCTAGAAAACAATGGAACCTAGCTCTAAAGCTATACCCAGACATGGAGGTAGCCAAAGAAAATCTAGATGATTTTGACATGATGCCCATCTTCAAAGAAGGGCCATGGCCCTTTGAACTCAACAGCTGGGTGGAGAATGGCGCATACCAAGACTTACGGCAAGTGGCCATAGCCATGACTCCGGCACGAGCTCCTCAACCGCCCCTAGTAGCCGCAGTAGAAACATTACTCACAGACTATCCGTTTATTAGTCAGCTAGTGTCAGTATGGTTAAAACGGGGCAGCCCTAGGGCCCGCATGCTAGCCATGGCAATTGTCAAAAGTTGCCCAAACGAGACACATTTGGCGGCCGTCAATGAATTTGTTGCAGGAACATTCGGTAGTGATTCCCAGCGGTATCACATGGCATCTTACTTGGCCCACCGGCAACAGCTAACAACAACCAAGCTTTGGCTCAATGGTGAATGGCATGAAAACCCACCCTTAGCGACCTATGACATTATTCCAGGGCCTGTGGGTATAAAATCCCCGGAAGCAGAAGAATTACTCCACAAGGCCTTAAAAAAGATTGCCCTAGAATCTGTTAAAGCAGCAGAAATGGCAGAAACCTATTTAAAGCAAGCCTTAGACATAGAACCCAACAACCCTGTCCTACTCAATAATTTGGCCCTGGCTTATACCCAGCAGCAGCGATTAAGCGAGTCTCGTCAGCTAACACAGCAAATCATTGACCAGCATCCTGAGGATTTAGATAGTCGAGTGGCCATGGCACAGCTCTATCTACAAGAAGAGAATCTAGAAGCAGCTGAAACTATTATCGACGAGTTACTAAGCCGTTCCAGTTTTACCGAGGATGACCTGGTAAGCCTGATGTTAACCCGTAGTCGATTGCTGATGTTGCAAGGCAAAGAAAATATGGCTCGACTATGGTTTCAGGAAGTACTACCCACGGTTAAAGAGCATCCATTGTTGCGACAGCTGGGTTTTGGGAATAGCGAATAAATTACCGTTGCTGAGGGAGAAAAATTTTGCAAGATCCAAAATTTTGTCTGCAGAGGTGGCCCATGAAGCGCCTGTTCTACCGTACCGAGCTAGGCTCTATGTAAAACCTGTGAAACTGCTAGGGAGGAGAGCTTAATACCCTGGCTGGGCACTGGCTCTTCCCCCCTCAAAGTTTCTCCAACGATTAGCTATTAAGCACTGTGCTGGAGTAAGCATCACCGCTAAAGGTGGAAACACGAGTGCTGTAGTCAGTGTCGCGACCAGTCACCAGCTTAGCCATAGACTCAAATCCGTCAGAGGTGAGGTTGCGCTCATGGATGGGCTTAGACTGCTCTCCCATGAAGTAAGCTTGGGTGCCAATAATAGCAGCGCCAACCCAACCAACAATAATTACGGCTAGCAAAATACCAAACATGACTTAATCTCCTAAACCTAAAAAATGCAGTGGGATAAGCAAACAAAACGCGATAGTCAAAGCTACCTACTAGCTCACAGTTAGAGCTATCGCCATTAGCGCAGTGAGCAGCAGTGTCGCCAGTGCACCCTGGCGCAGGTAACGCTGTTGCTGTTCAGGGGCAGGATAGTTGGCTAAATACATAGCAGGCTCAGTTGCATAGTTGTTGAGCCGACCAGTTTCGTCAATGGTGGTGTACATGGCTTGTTATCTCTATACCTAGTAAGTGCGTTTTCTTATGCAAACTAATGTAACGCAATGTGTATCAAAATGTAAATAAACTTGCCAAAACCTACTTTATACTATCTAAATAAAGCGTTCAGCTGATCGTTTACAAAGTCTAGTTTCACGGTTCTGATAACCCACCCAACGTCAAATCTTAATAACCCTTCCATCACCAAAACTTGAAACCTTTAACCCCATCAGCTATTAAAGCTTTACACCTCAGCACCTGTAGATCTTCTGAAACACTCCATGGGTGTATGAATAACTAAGCATGTATTAGCTATATCCCGTTTTGTAAGCTGAATTTATGCTATGGCTGATTTAAAAGATGAACTCGATCTGCCTGCAGGTCTGCATACCAATGTCTTGCAGATCAGGCCAGACCAAGAATCTGCCATAGCAAATTTATAATTCGCATTTGGAATAGCAAGATTCCCTCTCTTTGGATATCGCTTTTTGAAAACTATGAACTCAACCACTTGGCGTTGGAAACCGTTATCACTGCTACTTTTTGGACTATCCCTACTAGCCGCCATTACCCTGCACTCGTTTGTGCCTGCATCTGCTATGGTCCGGCCAGCTTCAATACCAGAAATTCGCGGTGTATGGATCACCACCAACGATACCGATGTGCTAATAGATCAACCCAAGTTGCATAACGCCATTGACCAACTGGCTGAACTCAATTTCAATACCCTTTATCCAGTGGTCTGGAATGGAGGCTACGCCTCATTTGATAGCGGAACAGCTCGGCAAGCAGGTATTCAGCATTTTACTCGGCGGGGCATACAGGACTATGACATCCTTGAGGAGTTAACCACCAAAGCTCACAGTCAAGGGATGTCGGTCATACCATGGTTTGAATTTGGGTTTATGGCACCCGCTACCTCCGAACTGGCTATCCTCCACCGTAGTTGGCTGAGTGAAAAATCTAACGGTAGCTACATCGACACCACCAGAGAAGGGGGTGACATGGTTTGGCTCAATCCATACAAGCCCGAGGTGCAGCAGTTTATTACCCATCTGCTACTAGAGCTGATCAGTCGCTACGACGTAGATGGGGTGCAATTTGACGATCACTTTATTTTGCCGGTGGAGTTCGGCTATGACAGCTATACCCGCGCCCTATATAAAGACGAAACTGGCAAAAACGTGCCCAGCGACCCCCATAATCCTGACTGGGTAAAGTGGCGTGCCGATAAATTAACTGCATTTGTTAAAACCCTGAATGCAGACCTTAAAGCTCGACGACGTGACATTATTTTTTCGGTTGCTCCTAATCCCTACCAATATGCCTACAAGGGCCAGCTGCAAGACTGGTTGACTTGGGTGCGTCAGGGATGGGTGGATGAACTCATTGTGCAAATCTATCGCAACAATTTGGATATCTTTCGTCAGCAGCTCGATACGGCATCCATACGGGAAACTAAGCAAAAGATTCCCACCGCCGCAGGAATTTTAACAGGACTGAGAAATTCGCCTGTGCCCATTAGATTTATTGAGGCAAAAGTGCGGGCAGCCCGTGCGTCTGGCTTGGGTATGACCTTTTTCTTTTATGAAAGCCTTTGGGAAGATGCCCCTGAACCAGCCGATGCACGCCAGGCAAGTTTTAGGGATCTATTTGCGGCACCGGCCCAACGAACGGAGCATCAGGCGAATTCCCGTCTACCCACGCTATCCTAATAACCTGTAACCCATAGTTATTAGTGATAGCTTGATGGCAGTATCAAACCAGCGTGTTGTGATTTTGGGCGGTGGCTTCGGCGGTCTTTATACGGCCTTGGCCTTGAGTAAACTGCCATGGGATAAGACGGCAAAACCAGAAATCACACTGGTGGATCAGCGAGATCGATTTTTGTTTGCTCCGCTGCTATATGAGCTGGTGACCGACGAGCTGCAAACTTGGGAGATTGCCCCCCCCTACACGGAGCTACTGGCAGGTACTGGTATCCAGTTTCACCAGAGTGGCGTGACCAATATCGACACTGGGGCAAATTCAGTCTGTCTGCAGGATGATACTGTCCTACCCTATGACCGGCTGGTACTAGCTCTCGGTGGTGAAACCCCGATGGATATGGCACCGGGTGTCAAAGAGCATGCGATCGCATTTCGGACCCTTCACGATGCCTATACCCTCAAAGAACGTCTCCGTGTCATAGAAAGCTCCGATGCTGACAAAATTCGGGTGGCTGTTGTCGGCGGCGGCTATAGTGGCGTAGAACTAGTGTGCAAACTTGCAGAGCGATTGGGTAAGCGCGGTCGTCTCCGCATTGTTGAGCGCAGCACAGCCATCTTACAAAATTCCCCAGAGTTTAACCAAAAAGCAGCTCAAGATGCCCTCACCGACAAAGGGGTTTGGATCGATTATGAAACTACCGTCACCGAAATCGGCGCAGACACCATCTCACTCAAGTACAAGGATCAGACTGATGTACTACCCGTGGATCTCGTCCTCTGGACCGTCGGCAATCAAGTCAATCCCCTGATTACCAGCCTGCCCTTCGAAAAAAATGAACGCCAGCAGCTCAAAATTCAACCCACGCTACAGCTGGTGGGTCAAACGCATATCTTTGCCCTAGGTGACCTCGCTGATGGCAAAGATGCCGATGAAAACAACGTGCCCACCACCGCCCAAGCGGCCTTGCAACAGGCCGACTACACCGCTTGGAATATTTGGGCATCGCTGACGGGGCGTCCCCCTTTACCCTTCAGATATCAGCACCTCGGCGAAATGATGACCCTGGGTAGTGACACAGCCACACTGACCGGACTGGGGTTAAAACTGGACGGCACTGCGGCCCATATTGCTCGACGCTTAACCTATCTATATCGGATGCCCACCTTTGAACATCAGTTACGAGTAGGGCTTAACTGGGTGAGTCAGCCTTTGAGGGACCTGTTATCAGTATCCTAAAGACTGATTCAGTTTTGGATAAAGCTCTCTATGGCACATCCCAAAGTTATCTTCCTTGATGCGGTTGGTACCCTCTTCGGGGTTAGGGGCAGCGTTGGCGAAGTCTATCAAACCCTGGCGCAGCAGGCAGGGGTAAACGCATCGGCCAAGGACTTAGATCAGGCCTTTTACCAAAGCTTTGCGGCGGCTAATGGCATGGCATTTCCCGATGTGCCAGCTGTGGAGATTCCCCACCGTGAGTATTTATGGTGGTTGGATCTAGCCAAAGATACATTTCAACGAGCAGGCATCTTGAGCCAGTTCCCTGATTTTGAGGGCTTTTTTGAAGGGGTTTATCAACACTTTGCCACGGCTGCACCTTGGGAGGTCTATCCAGAGACCATAAGCTCACTTCAACGCTGGCAACGTATGGATATTGCCCTGGGAATTATTTCCAACTTTGATTCACGGATCTACGCGGTGCTCGACGCGTTAGAGCTACGTCAGTATTTTCAGACGATTACTATCTCCACAGAGGCGGGGGCCGCCAAACCCGACCCGCTGATTTTTACCACTGCTCTGCAAAAACATAGCTGCAGCCCGCAGGATGCATGGCATGTGGGTGATAGCCGCAAAGATGACTTCAAAGGGGCCCAGGCTGCTGGTCTACATGGCATCTGGCTCAAACGCCCCAAGCAAACCAACATCCAATCGCCAGTTTTACGATAGATAGGCCTAGCCAGCGTCAAATATCAGCGGCTGAGCTACGTACCATGTCATTTTGACTTTAGGTTTATTATGATCCGGCAAGGTTACCCTTACTGAAGAGGCCTAGGAGATCTAGATCTATGCGATCGCTACCCTAAACTAAAGATTGAATTTGGTCTGGAGAATTCAGCCCACGCTACGCTTGTCGTTAACACTATCCCACTGTTTCTAGTCGTCAACTGTGTCTCAAAAACAGCAAAATCCCTGGATCGAAGGTCTACAAACCATTGGACTCAGCGTTGTCCTCGCCCTTGGCATTCGCCAATTTGTGGCGGAAGCCCGCTATATTCCATCCGAGTCCATGAAACCCACATTACAGATCAATGATCGCCTGGTGATTGAAAAGCTCAGCTATCGCTTTCAAGAGCCTAAACGCGGTGACATTGTCGTTTTCTGGCCACCGTCAGAAATTGTACCCGCGGGCCAGAAACGAGATGCATTTATCAAGCGGATTGTCGGACTACCAGGAGATACGGTAGCTGTCACAGACGGCAAGGTCTTGATCAACGATGAAGTCCAAGATGAAAGCTATATTCAGGCACCTCCTAACTACGAACAGGAGCCTGTCAACATTCCCACAGGCAGCTACTTTGTCCTGGGGGATAATCGCAATGCCAGTTACGACAGCCATGCCTGGGATATTTCTAACCCTTTTGTGCCAGAGGATCAGATCATTGGCAAGGCCGTCGTACGATTTTGGCCTCTCACCCGGCTAGGTGGTTTAGATTAATGGGTAGTTTGGATTAAATTGATAATGTATTAGGGCGAGCCTACTTTACCGGGGCCAATTTCTGTGGCTAATCAAAATCAAGACATCAAACGTTCAGATACGAATATATGGCTTGAAAGTGTACAAACGATCGGCCTTAGCGTAGTTCTAGCCCTAGGAATTCGGCAGTTTGTGGCCGAGGCTCGCTACATTCCGACGGGCTCGATGGAACCCACTTTGCAGGTAAATGACCGTTTGGTCGTCGAGAAGATTAGCTATCGTTTCACAGTTCCAGATCGAGGCGATATTGTTGTTTTTTGGCCTCCTGAAGAATTAACCCCTGCAGGCCAGCCCCGTAACGCCTTTATTAAACGAGTGATTGGCCTACCTGGGGATACTCTAGAAGTCATGGATGGCCAAGTCTTCATCAATGATAAACCCATTGATGAACGGTATATCAAAGCACCTCCCAACTATGCGTGGGGGCCTAAAACTGTTCCTGAAGAGAGCTACCTTGTTTTTGGAGACAACCGCAACAATAGTGTTGACAGCCATGCATGGCCACGTCCGTTTTTACCAGAAGATCAGATTATTGGTAAAGCTGTGGTTAGGTTTTGGCCCCCCAATCGGGTGGGTGTACTCAAACGAAATTAGATCCAAATGTGTTTGGCATGGCCCTGAATAGTTCGGTCACCATAGGGCGTGTTGAGTACGTCGCAGCCTAGGGCTTCTGATGTGGCTATCCAAGCATGGTTCGGGTCAAATAAAACTAGATTTGCAGGCGCATCGAGCTGGAGCGCTGCCGGTTCAAGCCCTAGACACTGTGAAGGTTGTAAGCTGAGATAATTCCATAGCTGTAAGGCGCTCCAACGTTGGGTTGCCACAAATGTTTGCCAAAGAACAGGCAAGGCTAGCTGTAGACCGATTGCCCCAGGTGGGGCAATCCCAAAGGGAACGGCTTTTTCTTCGTAGGTGTGGGCACAGTGATCGACTGCGATCGCATCCAACGTTCCATCCTCTAACCCAGCAATCAGGGCTGAGCGATCTTCAGGTGTACCGAGTGGTGGGGCTAACCGCAGGCTGGGGGAGTAGCTGTCTAACTCAGCAGTACTAAATAGCAAATGTAGCCAGGTCACACTGGCGGTAATTGGCAGCCCCTCGGACTTAGCTCTACGGATAAGCTCCACGCCGCGAGCAGTAGAAATCCGCATCAGATGTACCGGTCGTTGCACCACAGCGACTTCCTCTAGTAGTGCTGTGAGCGGTATCGTTTCGGCAGTCATCGGCAGCCTCGAAAGACCTAGACGAACAGCATCTGCACCATCACGGCAGACGCCAGATTGAGTGCGATCGCACGGCCACAGAGCGAGCGATAGCGACAGAGGCTGAGTATATTCCAATAACCGCTGCACCAGCCGTTTGTTAGCCAGGGACTGCCCATCAGCAAACCCCACCACCCCCGCTGCACTCAGCTCCATCAAATCCGTTAATTGCTCACCCTGAGTGCCCTGGGTAATCGCTCCCCAGGGGAGCACCTGCGGTTGCTTCCCAGCACCGTGGGTCAGACGCAGCATAAGCTGAGCCGGACTGTCCACCGCAGGCAGAGTATTAGGCAGAATCCCAACTCGCGTAAATCCACCTTGGGTCGCAGCCTGCAGCAGCTGTTCCAGGGTCTCTCGCGATTCGTGACCGGGTTCACCCGTTTGGCTATACAGATCCACCAGCCCCGGTCCCAACACACAACCCTGGCCATCAATCTCGCAGATACCCTCGTCAATAACATCTTCAGCGATCTCAAGCGACGGCCCCATCGCCTGGATGATACCATCGCATATCAATACATCCCCAAGCTGATCGCGCTGATTTAGCGGATCCAGTATGCGAGCCTTTCGTATCCAGCTATCCATGATTTTCAGGCCTTCTCAACCTTTACCTCACAGCGCACCCGCTGCCGTCGTATCAAATAAGCTTCCCGACAGGTGAACCGTAATGTTCGCGGCACTCAACATCGGCTCACTCTCCACCCCGTCTGGATAATCAATCACACTGACCGCACCATTCCCCTGCTTAAACTGCCAGAATGCCTCAGGTCTCAAGCCTGTCACCTGACACAAAATACATTTATTGACAGCATCATGAGCCACCACAAGGATAGTTTGAGGCGTGTCCTGACTGTATTTAGCAACAATTTCATGCCAGGCCGCTTCTGCTCGGTCCCACACATCTTGCAAATTTTCACCTTCGGGCATCTGAACTGTTTCAGGCTTAGTCTGCCAGTCCGCTAACATGCCAGGAAAACCCGCCTCAATCTCATGCTCAAATTTGCCTTCCCATTGACCGTGACTGATTTCCCATAGCCCTTTCGTAACCGTTAAGGACACCCCTGGATGCTGCTGCAAAATAATTTCAGCCGTCTCCTTAGGACGCATCATCGAACTAGAAACCGCATTATCAATGGGGATAACCTTTAAAAATTCACCCGCTTGTGCCGCTTGCGCCCGACCATTTTCGTTTAAGGGAATATCGATTTGCCCCTGAAAACGGGACTCGCGGTTCCAGTCGGTTTCTCCATGGCGCACTAATAATAAACGTGGCCCTTTGAATCCACTACGTAAGGCAGGTATGGGAGCTCCCGTATGACTCGTTGAGTTCATAGACTCTAATTGAGCAGCCTCACCCCAAGCTCCCGGAAAATTGAGTACGCTAACACCGCAGTTGGCCTGGTAAAGACGATTCAGGGCCTCAGGACCAAGGCCAATGGCTGTTCCCACTAGGGCACGGTTAATCGCACTGTGAGCCACCACCAAAACAGTTTGTCCCTGATGCTTACTCAATAGGTCCTGCCAAAACGCAATAGCCTGTTGCCAGACAGCCCTCACAGGATAAAAATCTTGGGTTGTACCATCAGCTTGCGGCACAGACATTTTGAGTTCCTGGGGTTGATGCCGCCAAGCCCGATATGCTTCAGGATACTGAGCTTCAATATCTGAGAATGCCATCGCCTCCCACAGAGGAAGACTAATTTCCTTGAGTAAATCAGTGGGCTGGGGTGTATCCTCCCACCCCATAGTCTTGGTAATCAGAGCCGCTGTTCGGGCAGCCCGCTTCAGAGGGCTACAATACGCTACATCAATAGCGATACCCTTCAATAATTGGCCCACTTGAGATGCCTGATGCTCTCCTTTATCAGTCAGCAGCGACTCATCATGGTGCCCTTGAACAATACGCTTCACATTAAATGTACTTTCACCGTGCCGAACCACAATTACACGCGTTTTCAAGGGTCTATCCTCTCTCAACTGTACTGCGCTAGGTCAAACAGTGTTGATTGTACGTGAATTAACCGATTCATGGGTAAATGTCCTCAAGCTGGCAACCTGCCAGCAACGTTATGGCAATTTGCGTAGATCATTCAGAATTCTGGCGGATGCCCATCCGTTTTCTTGAGGTTGTCATAATCTAGAGTTATTCCATCTTCAGGCAAACTTAAAATTCTTGACCTTCTAAATTCCATAGGCAACCGTTAGAATCACATCAAGTCTCACACATATGAGCTAGATAGCATTAATCAAGAGGCTTTAGAGACTTCACACTCTTTTTCAGAACTAAAGCATCTAACATCCATATTTTTACGCTAACACTATCTGTTCAGCCTGATGAACAATGAAAGTATTCTCACGACAAGTCATCCTTATGAATTCTGCTAAGACTCTTTGTGGGCTCAATAACAATGGTCAGAGTAACGGTTATAGCAAATCATCTTCTGAGAGAGAGCAGCCCCAAGATAATACGATGGCCTTGGTATATCCTGACGGCCGTGTAGCTAACGTAAAAGTACGCCCGAAAAAATCTTATTCATAGAGCTAAAAAATAACATCATGGATTACCTCATAGATGTCATTACCCCAGGTCCTACGCCAGCTAACTAACATTTTCCTCAAAGCCCCTTGTCCCCTATGCCATCGTTCTGCCATAGAGGTAATGTGTGCAGACTGTCATCGACAGCTCTTAGCATGTCAGTGGCCAGAGTCGCCCCAAGGTAATACGTTATCTTCAGCCAACTTAGGACTGTCCGACAACGTACTACCTGTCTCATCATGGGGCGTGTATCGTGGCGTACTCAAACAAACACTGGCCTTACTAAAATATGGGCAGCAGGCCGACCTAGGTATTTGGCTAGGTTACCAGTTGGGGAAATACTGGCAGACGGGTAAATCTTACTATTCCCATACTCAGAACCCAGTAGTGATGCCCATACCGTTACATACTAAGCGACTTAAACAGCGGGGATACAATCAAGCAGCACTGATCGCTCAAGGTTTTTGTCGAGTAACAGGATTCTCACTAGCAGAACATGCTCTTGTACGCACTAAAGCCACTAATGCGATGCATAGCCTGGGAGTCCATGAGAGACAGGCAAATCTGACTGGAGCATTTCAGCTCGGAACGAAATTACCGTCAAGGTTTCGACCTGTTTTATTGATTGATGATATCTATACAACGGGAACTACAGCCCATGCTGCGGTTTTGCCTTTGACCGAGGCTGGGTATTCCATCACCGGTATTACGACTGTGGCTCGAGCGGTTTTTGTGTCCCCATCGGCCAGGTAATTAATACTCTGCCATCTTGATCGAATACTAGGCTTGCATCTAAACCTGTAATTTGTTCAAACTGCCCAGGAGTCAATATTGTCTCTATCGCCTCAGTAGCTATGGGATATGGATTCCTAGCCTCTGACTCTGAAGATGCGGAGCCTAACGGGTTAGGATTCAGAGCTTTAGATACCGATATTCGCTGGGGATCAATGTCTAAATCAGTCTGCCAGGAACGTAGTTTTTCATGTACTCCATGGATAAAGGGCATCCCTTTTTTCATAGGAATTTCTGACCACCCTCTAACAAGAGCTTCGGTTATAGCTAACTCTACTAAAGACTGAGGATAGGTTACTAATAGCCCAGTCAAATAATCTGCGAACATATTGCCATCACTACCGTCTAGCTGATAACTATCGACAATATGCTGTACTCGCTGACGAATAACGTGTGATTGGATATCCATGGGGCTAGGGCTCAAAAAGCAATAATGTATTCAAGCTGACATGGGAAATAAAGTAATGCATGAAGCCTTGGAAAACGTAAATCTCAAAAACTTAAAGATAGCCTTTGATATATTAG
>JBCCHX010000087.1:0-27165 GCA_039028535.1 Cyanobacteria bacterium P01_B01_bin.77 | reverse complement strand
CATAAACAACATCCGCATCCAGCTGGGAGTACCGCTAGCAAACATGTGATGTACCCACACCACCGCGCTCAGGGCAACAATGATTAAAGAAGAAATCGCAACTACTTTATAGCCAAACAGTGGTTTTCGTGAATAAACGGGTAATAGCTCTGAAAAGATGCCAAAAATCGGCAAAATAATTACATACACGGCTGGATGGGAGTAAAACCAGAAAAAGTGCTGGAACAGAATCGGATCTCCGCCTTTTAGGGGGTCAAAAAAGCTGGTACCCAGGCTCAAATCAAATAGCAGCATAACTGCTCCAGCTGTTAGTGCCGGTAAACCAAATAGCTGGATGATCTGAGCGCTCATCACCGCCCAAACAAAAATAGGCATCCGGAAAAATGTCATTCCAGGAGCCCGCATTCGCACAATGGTGGTAACAATATTGACTGCCCCCATGATGGATGAGACCCCTGAAAGGGCCACCGCCAACAGCCACAGAAACTGACCATTGATCAGGGCTCCTGATGGATTTTGCAAACTTACTGGTGGATAGGCCCACCAGCCTGCTTGGGAGGGGCCGCCTGGCGCTAAAAAGCTGCCCATCAGCACCACACCAAAGACGGGTACCATCCAAAAGGCCACTGCGTTTAATCGAGGAAAGGCCATATCCCGTGCTCCGATCATCAGGGGCACTAGGTAGTTGGCTAGCCCTGCTAGCACCGGGAAGGTCCACAAAAATAGCATGACCGTGCCATGGAGCGTAAACATGGCATTGTAGACGGTGCGATCAACAAGATCTGCCTCCGGAGTAATCAGCTCACCCCGAATGACCATGGCGAACAGACCGCCCACCAAAAAGAAGAAAAACGCGGTAACGATATATTGAATACCAATCACTTTGTGATCGGTGCTAAAGCTAAAAAAACGTCGCCAGTTTTCCGGCTCGCCGGGTTGATTAAGATTGTTACTCGGTTCGTTGACTAAAACATTCGCCATAGGACCTACTCTTCTTTGAGGGGTGAACCAGAATAGTTAACTAAGGGTGGGGCGGCCGGAGGCACCGTTTTCCATCCGGCACGGAATCCTTTCTCAGAGGCGCGACGATAGTCTTCAAAGGCCTCGTTGTAAGCGACAGTCGGTGGTTGGGCAGCGGCTTTGGTCAGCCACTCTTGATGGGCTTCAGGCGACTCAACAACAACATCGGCCTGCATCGCTGCAAAGTAGGTGCCGCTGTATTGAGAATCTCGCAGTCGATAGTTACCTTCTTTGATGGGGGTAAATTCAAATGTAATCTCTTCGTTGGGAACGATATCCTGTTTAATACGAAACGCTGGAATGAAGAATCCATGAATCACATCTTCAGACTTAAGCAGCAGCGTTGTCCGTTGATTGTTAGGCAGGTGAAGTTCTGTACTGCTAATGTTTTGTTCTGGGTAGCGAAACTCCCAGACCCACTGGCGAGCTAAGACTTCAATAGGTTTGCTCTCCGAATCTGTGGCTACATTAGCAGGAGCGACTTCTGCAGTGGCCATGTGCACATGCTCCATCGGTCCCAGAATAGACATCTGGTCATAGATCTGAAAACTGTAGAACGCAATCCACATAACAAGCACTAAGGGGATCGCTGTCCAAATTATTTCTAAGGTGATGTTTCCCTCAATCGAAGGACCATCGCTAGTGTCATACTTACCTGCCCGCTGAAACAGCACGGCGTAGGCTAAAGCAACAAACACCCCTAGAAAAATAAATGTACCTAATGTGACTAAAAAGCTAAACAAGTTGTCGACAAGCACCGACTCTGCCGATGCTTGGATAGGCATCCAATCGTAGGCCTGCTGGCCCATCCATACGCTAATCAATGCCAGAATACTGGCTACTATCGCCAAAATTAAACCCGTGCGCAGCTTCATGAAAGCACCGTTTTAACAGATTATTTCAATATTAAATTTGGATCTTGTCCGATTTCTAACAGCCGATCGGCACTGATATGTACACCAAATTCAGCTGCTAACTGGGCCCCTAGGGTGCCATGGACAAACATGAGGGCAAAAATTCCTAAGCCTGCTAGAAGATAAGACCATTGAACCTGACGGGCGCGATCTCGATTCCAGACGAACCGCTGAAACCCACGCCAAACCGTCATAGTCACAATCAAAAACAGCAGAATCACACCGCCCACGCCGTGCCACACCATAGTTTCCATAGCCTGCAGCCCCCAAGCGCTTTTTATCCCAGTGGGCGGCTGGGCTAGCAATATTTCATAAAACCCTGCTGCCACCGTAAAAAATGTTACGATAGCCGCTGCTAGCATGTTGTACCAGCCCACATCAAAAAAGTTAGAGCGTGTGGCAGGGATGGCCAACAATTTGAACACAGATCTTTCTAAAGGGAATAGGACACCAACAATGTCAAACCCAATGGCCACAATAAACAAACCTAGGGTCAGGTGCACTAAATTAGGATGGATCGGAATTTGGTAGGGTAGCCCATTCACCCCTAGCTGCAGCTGCTCAATCAACTCTGGACTCACTGAAATACCCCCTCTCTGGTAGCTTCTACGACAGGGACTGTATGTAATCCATAAACCCACACCAGCAAATCACCCAGATACACCTGGAAAAATACCAGCCCGATTAGTAAAACACCCGCACCTAAAAATGGGGCTGGCAGCGCTTGGGGATCGCGAATACGTAGGATATAGCGCCACGCTGTCACTGCTGCGATAATCCCTGACAGCGACCATCCAATCAGGGTATGTAAATTGAGGGTAGGTTCTGCAGCTGTATAAGGATCAGATAACCCCGCTTCGACTTGTCCAAAAATCACAGCAATAAAGATAGAAACCGTAGCAAAGCACAGGTTCCACCAGCTCACCTCGTAAAGACGAAAATTACGCGTAAAATAGCCAATAAAATCGCAT
This sequence comes from Cyanobacteria bacterium P01_B01_bin.77, assembly GCA_039028535.1. Taxonomy (GTDB): domain Bacteria; phylum Cyanobacteriota; class Cyanobacteriia; order Phormidesmidales; family Phormidesmidaceae; genus Leptothoe. The sequence goes on along the minus strand of JBCCHX010000087.1, from coordinate 24,260 downwards.
ATAACAGCAAACAGTACCATCGCAATCACAAAATGCACCACAATCGGATGAATCGTATCGGGATAGGGCAGATTATGATCGTTGAGTGGGGGCAGATACTCAAACATATTTCAATAACAACGATAGAAATCAACGTGTTAAAACAAAGCACACAGACCTGAAAAGGCAAACGCAGTCTGAATTTTTACAATCAGAGCTGCAAATACAATCATATTCAAGGTGATTAACATTAAAAGTATATGAACTTGCTCTTCTCCTAATCCATCCAGGTTCATCGTAGTCTCTCCCATGCTGACATCATGATTTTGGGCTGACGCACATTAGGGCTGTGATAGATGTTCTAATTTCCTAGTCTCAATGCATCTGACTCTGAAATTGATATAACTCTATGTCAAACGACAAACTGTTGGAGTATGTGAAAAGAAACGTCCACCTAAGCCTTCACTTAAAACAATCACCCCTAAAGTCTACCCCTTTAAACAGCTTTTAGACGGATGATTATCAACAAGTCTTAAGGCTCATCTAAGTGCTCGGATACATCGCGGTAGAGATTAAAAATATGGTGATCTTTGAGACAGTAAAGGACGTTACGCCCTTGTTTACGATATTTGACCAGGCGCGAATTTCGCAGAATTCTTAACTGATGGGAAACAGCTGATTCACTCATGTCCACTATTGCCGCTAAATCCCGTACCCGCAGTTCTTTTGTGGCCAAAGCTGACAGGATCCGCCAGCGGTTAGGATCGCTTAGAATCCCAAAAAACTCGGCCATTCGCTGAGCTTTATCAACACTGAGCACACTGGGCAACACATCCTTAGTCATAGAGCAATCAATCTCATCAGTTTTTAACTCAAAATCTGAACACCTGAATATTCATTCATGTGTTAGATTGAAACCATGAACGATTGTTCAGGTATTTCATTGTTCAATATCTTGATTCTACCTAGAAAGGAGTCTTTACCATGTCGACTGTCACTCAAATGAAATGTGCCTGTGAGCCCTGCCTATGCATTGTCGATACTAGTCAGGCCGTCCAAAAAGATGGCCAATACTACTGCAGCGAAGGCTGTGCCGGTGGTCACTCCGATAATATCGTTGGCTGTGGTCATACAGGTTGCAATTGCCACAAGTAGATAGCTATCTTACGGAGTATGCTAGCGCTTTTACCCATTTAGGCTATAATTTGGCGGCTTTCAGCTCTCCATGCTGAAGGTTCAAATTTATAACTCCCCAAAAGCTCTTAGTATGGAGACTTCTGGGGAGTTATAAATTTGAACCCGACTTGGGTTGAAGCTTCATGACTTTCGTAGATATATTTTCTGACCCGGTCTTTAAAAAGCAGATAGATCTAAAGACTCAACACCGTTAAAAAATGTCAGCAACCGTTCAATAATTTTGGTGACACCGCCTTCCACATTTGACTCAATATTTAAAGGTAGAACCGGATCATGGAGAGAGAGTCTGAGTAAAAACCACCCCTCTTCTTCTGGAGATGAACAAGTTACTCGTACCCCTTCATGATTCTTGGGAGGAAACGACCAATCAGACTGTTCATCAACAAAGCTTTTGAGCTGCTCAATCACTTTCTTGCCATGAACCTTAAATTCATCCGCATCGATCTGAATGCGGATCTCTCGACTCTCTTTGGGCTCTTTGAGAGCCCCTATTAGTTCTGTTAATGTACGCTGTGATTGATGCGCTTTAGCTAGCTCAATCAACAACTTACTGACCAGATAAGCCCCATCATCTAAGAAATAATTTTCTCGCATAGCCCCGTGACCCGAGGTTTCGATAGCTAACCAAGACTCTTCTCCCATTTGGTTAAGACGGACAGCTTCGTTGATTACATTTTTGTAACCACGCTTAAAACGCAGATGTTTTCCTTGTAAATCTTGCTCGATAAACTGGGTGAGACCGTCGGAGGTAATCGAATCAGTAACAATGGTAGAACCTGGATGTTCCTGCAGGACGACGGCAGAAATCAGGGCAATCAGGCGATTACGGTTAAGTTCCTGACCCTGGTGGTCCACAGCAGCAGAGCGGTCCACATCGGTATCAAAGATGATACCAAAGTCTGCCTGATAGGCCAGCACTGCCTGACAGATAGAGGCCATTGCCTCAGCATTTTCGGGGTTGGGAATGTGATTGGGAAACATACCATCAGGATCTAGAAACTGGCTACCGGTGGTATCGGCTCCCAGTGGTTCGAGTACTCTATTAGCGTAGAAGCCCCCGGCACCATTACCTGCATCAACAATGATTTTGAGGCCCCGTAAAGGTTGCTCAAAGTTCTCAGGATGATTAACGGCGGTACGGATCTTTTCCAATAGTTGGTCAGCATAGACAGAAATAAAGTCTCGGGATGTGATGCTCCCAACTGTGGCTGCGGTTGAGAAGTTGTTTTGTTCAGCTAGGGTGAGAATTTCTGTGATATCTGGTTTACCAAGACCACCTTGGGCTGTAAAAAACTTCAGACCATTGCGATTAAACGGTAGGTGACTGGCGGTCATCATAATGGCACCGTTGCAGTCAAAGTCAGGGGTGACAGTACTCATGAACATGGCTGGGGTGGATGCCATACTAAAATCATACACTTGCGCACCTAAGGAGGCCATTCCGTCCATAACGCTTTGCATAAGGATAGGACCCGATAAGCGGCTATCGCGACCGACCGCGAGCTGTAGATCTATACTCGGTTTGCTGAGCTTCGTCGCGAGCCAGGTGGTAAAGGCCTGGCCCAGGCGCTTGGCTATTTCTGGGGTAAGATTAACAGGCTCATTGGGAACACCGGCAATGGCAACACCACGGATGTCCGAGCCATTTTGGAGCTTTTTCCAGTTGAAATCTTGCATGGGGATGGGGGTTAGGCGGGTTTTCATAGATCCATGTCGAGTATGACTGCAGCTATGAAAAATAGGGAAAATCCACTAATTTTGTTAAACCCTGTAATCCTAAGCCCGACTTTATCCATTTGTACAACTGTTACAGGACGGTAAAATAAGGCTAGAACCCTTATTTTAAGTATTTTCTGTATGTTAGAGGGGATAACTTACTTAAGTGTTGTACTCTGCCGAGATAAAAATCGCCAGACTGAGTCTATGGTAAAACGGTAGGCAGTTTCAGGGTTTGGCCCATCAGGCTCATGCAATTGCCTATCGTTGCCCCCGCCCCACTTGTGTGTGAACAGGTTAAAGCGTTTCGGTATTTGTTCTGTGACGAACGTCAGTACCAGCATTTTCAGAACTACTTGACGGGGTTGATGGTGCTGGAGAATAAAAGTCTTGCAAATATTAGTCGGTGTACGTTAGAGAGTTCGGAACCCTATTTTTCTACGGAGAGAGTACAACACTCAAGGTGCTTTGTTAAATGACGAAGAATTGATTTTAGAAATAGGCAAATGTCAATACACTTGTCTCAGAAGATTCCTAGAAAGTTACTCAAATTTTCTGAGGAATCCTTCTTCGATTGGCAGCATTGCTCAGGTTTTACAAGTCGAGCACAAGTAGAATAGGGCTATCAAAGTGTTTTTTCTTCAGATTTCAGTGCCCAACAATCACATATTGTTATCAGGTATTGGCAAGCCTATTTTACTAAAAGACTACTCAACATCTTCAAAGCGCTAGGGAAGCGGGGCAACCGCTACATCATTCACGTAAAGTCCCCAGTGCAAGTGCGGGTCAGTTGACGCCCCGTTGCCCCCACACCATCGATCACCTGTCCAGGTTTAAAGAAGTCTCCTTTGGCCACATCTATGCGGCTCAGGTAAATCATAATGTTCAACACACCCTGGCCGTGGTCGATAATGCAGATATCATGGCCAATCCACACCGAGTAGGTTTTCTGATCATCTCCGAAGATACGTCCCTGCTCTAACCCATGGATAACTACCCCATCCTGAATATTAGTGTTTGGACCAATATAAAAGAGAGCCCCTTCATCCAACAATTGCTGCACGGTTTTTGCACTAGCCCACTGGTGGCTCCCTTGTGCCAGAGCTGGTGACGGCTGCGACTGTAGTAGTGGGCTTCACCGGTTTCCAAGGTTTTTAGCAATGCGGCCTCATTCATGTAGGCGTGCATCAGCACCTCGCCGTTGTCAGCATCCGTGGTGACAACGGCGAGCAGACCATGGGCGTCAAACTTAGGAGCCAGAAGCATCCCTTCTTCGAAGGCTTCAACCGAAGTACGGGCAGCAAAGGGTGATGACATAGTGCAGAAAACTGAGAATGAGAATCATTATTTTACAGGGAGCAGCTGTTTTAGCCATGACAGGTACTGATGCTCTATCGTCTGAGTCCATGCTGCTAGGCTATCGGCAGCGGTTACAACCAGCGTCCTCCCCAGGCCAATACCACGGAAAACCCGATGGCGGCGAGCGCCTGCCGAGCCATCAGCCCCACTGCAAACCGCACCGACTGTTCGCGGGCGATAGTAAGTGCAGTGACCAGGCAGGGCAGCAACACTCCGGCCAGGTATACGCCCGTCAAGATTTGCAGTGGGGTGAGTAGGGCCAGGGTGTCCGGTTCAGCAAAAAGTAGCAGTCCATCTTTGCGAATGGAGGCCAAAATCACCGGTACAGCCGCCTCTGGGGGCAGACCAAACAGCCCCATCAGGGGAGTAATCCAGCTGGCCAGTCGGGTAATCAGGCCCAGACCGTCCAGCACCGAAGCGAGCACTGTAATTACTAAGAAGATGGGAATCGCGTTGGTAAGAAACTGGTGCAGGGTGCCCCGAGTTTCGCGCCAGATGGTAGACCAGCGGGGAATTTCTAAAAACGTGCGCTGTTCGATCAGCAAGGTGTTGTAAGGGGAACGGGCGGCTTTGGACGCAATCAGACGGGTGTAGATCAGGGTGGTCAGGGTTAAATAGCCCAGGTAGGGCACCACCAAACCGGGCAAATTGGCGGCGCTGAAGACACCCAGGGTGGCCCCAAACTGGTAGGAACAGGCGGAGCCAAATGCGATCGCACTCACACAAGTCTGCCGAGAACAGCTAGAGCAAGCCCGAGTACTGATCACGGCGGGCACATTGCAGCCAAACCCCATTATCACTCGCACCAAATCTCGCCCAGATAGGCCAAACGGTCTCAGGAGTGGGTGCAGCGCGACGGTAATGCGTTCCACTAACCCGCTAGCCTTGTATGCGCCTAAAAACAAGGCGTACAAAATCACCGTAGGCACTGCCCAGACAAACAACAACGGCCCCATGGTGATCAGTCCATAACGGCCAATCAAAATCTCTCGCAGCAGTGATGGTGTTTGAGCCAGAACAGCGATCAGAGGATCTAACCCAGCTTGGACAAGAGGCTCCAGCACCCCCGCCACGCCATTAGCCACACCAACAGCAAGGACGGCAGGTAACAACAATAAAAGCACTGCCAACAACCAGCCCCAGTGCGGATGTTCTAGCAAGGTGGGTGCAGGTTTAATTCGCCAGCCTGCCGGAATCGGGTGCCACTGTTTTGGAAAAACGGTCGGCGTCTGGAGTACCTCTAAAATCTGTTGGCGCTGATCCGAACCTAAATGGCGAGCATCCACCGGAATAAACCTCACCTGGGCATTTTGTTCCCAACGGTTCACCACATGTTGGGTAAACTCAGAGGCCATAACCTTGTCCCAGAAGGTAACCACGACTAAACCTTGCTTCCCAACAACTAACGGTAACAAGTCTGTCAGGTCATCATCGATATGCGTGGCTTTGACCAATAACATAATGGTGTCATGGGTGTGGAGCTGGGCTAAGGCAGTTCGGGTAGTGGCAGTATCGGCATGAAAGAGAATGCCTGGGGTGTCGATTAAGAGATTGTCGCCTGCCTGGTAGCGATCGCAAGCAATGGTTGAGCCTTGAATGTTGGTACTGGTGGGGCATTGGCCAGTGAGGGCCGCTGCTAGGGCAGATTTACCGGTACTTTCTTTGCCGATGAGAACAATGGTGCGTTGAGTGGAGGGAGCCGTGGGCATTCTGAACCTCACTAACAAATGCAGTCGTTGTCGCAGCAGGAGAGATCGTCGAGAAAGAGCCCGGCCTGGCGATAGGCCTCAAGGGGGGTGGGATCGAGATTGAGGCGCTGGGCGATCGCATGAGCGATGACGGCAAATCGCTGACGAAATTTATAAATAAAGCAAAAAATCAGGTCGCCATGGCGGACGGAGGGACCACTCACAAAAAGACCTGGGGTAAGGGTAGATTCGTCATTTTCCGTGAGCGCTGCATAGCCTTTGGACCAGTCGAACAGAGGCGAAATCTGTTTCAAACCAGTGTCGAAACCGGTGCAGAGAATCGGAGGATGGGCCGTCATCCACTTCTGATATTCGCTGTAGACCGCGTAGCCACCGGGGATAGGTTTGACCTCTTCAATGGGGGCGTTACCCACCAGGTCCAGACGACCGGTGCGGTAGACAAATTTCAGACGCTGCAGGGTGTAGGGCGATAGGGAGATACTGGGATCACTATCGGGATTCACCCAGGCATCACTGCGATCCAGCACGCCGACTTTCTTACCCAGGGCGATTAAATTGGCCGCCGCATCCATACCGCTTTCGTAGCCGCCGATGATGATAAATTCATCCCCCTCCAAATCAGTCCATGTGCGAATCTGACTATTGTGCAGGCAGTGTTCTGCCCCTGGGAAGGGATTAAGCTTGGGATATTGGAATTCTCCGGCGGCCCAAATGACAAACTGGGTGGATATTTCCCCGTTGCTGGTGCGCAAGGTAAACCCTCCCTGGGGCAAGGGATCAACGCTCTGCACATCCACCTCGGTTTGAATCGATAGCTCAAAGTGATCGGCAACCGTTTGTAGATAAATGGCGTACTGCTCGCCGCTGACATGTTCTTGACGAAATGCGATCGCAGGCGAGGTCTTCAATGTGACCGCGTTCAGGTCGAGTAGCCCAAAGCCATGGCTGGGAAATGACGGCGTAATGAAGCTCATCTCCTTAGGCCAGCGGCTAAAGGAGGCTCCTACCTGATGTCGTTCTAAAATCGTAAAGCGCTCCAGTCCCAGCTCTTTAAGCACGACGCCACAGCCGATACCAGCTGCTCCCGCGCCAACAATCACAACGTCATAGGACAGATCCGTTTGGGGAAGGCTCACACTGGTTTACCTGAATAATAAGTATACGAGAATGATAATCATTTTCATATTTTTTGTCTAGGGACTATCAGGTCACGGTTACACGGGCAGGCCGATGGTGTTAGCTTGCTCTAGTCAGGGCACTCAGCGTGAGTCTATACCCTGGGAATTATGGCCGATGGGAGTGGAGCTGAATTACTGAAATAAGGCTTATTAATAGCATTTGATCTATCTGGATCTCGTACAATTGTGCGAGATAAATTACCACTGCAGCAATTGGACTGGCATCATAAAACAGAATTGGCTCTTTCCAGTGACTGACTTTCAAATTATTTTGATGTTTGCAGGGATGAGTGAGTTTTGAGCGTGAATATTGGAATCTACATTTACGATGAAGCAGAAGTCCTCGATTTTTCGGGACCATTTGAGGTTTTCTCGACTGCTTCGAGAGTCTCGAAAACGCCAAATCTATTGAGTGTTTTCCTAGTAGGCGAAACTGGTAAGACAGTGACTGCTCGCGGCGGCTACGAAGTGAATCCAACATACGGTATTTCAGCTCATCCATCGATAGATGTACTTATCATTGTTGGTGGCGTGCATACAGGGGAACTGAAAAAGCCTCTTGTTTTGAAGTGGATTACAGAGGTGTCAAAGAAAGCAAAACTTGTTGCATCAGTGTGTACCGGTGCTTTCTTATTAGCCGAGGCTGGAGTTCTTTCTAATCACAAAGTAACGACCCACTGGGAAGACATCCCAGACCTCAGGAAAAGTTATCCGAAACTGGAGGTACTTGAAAATCAACGGTGGGTTGATGAGGGAAATATCATAACGTCAGGCGGCATATCGGCTGGCATTGACATGAGCCTGCATTTAGTAAGCAAAATTCATGGATTAGAGTTAGCGGAGAAAGCTGCTAAACAAATGGAGTTTGATTGGACCAAAAACACATAATAAGTACAGGCAGCGAACTGGTCTGGCAGTCGCTGCCTAACCTCAGCTCCCAAGAAGGATTTTTCAATCCGCCGTTGTCAATCAACTGTTGCTAACCCTAGGATAATAAGCACGGATGCCAACCCAATACTCAAACTGTCTATGGGCATTTAACCTACAAGCAATTTGATGTAGTGCGATGGCCAGAGATTGACCTTCGACCACCTCATTGTTCCACCATTAACCAAACGGAATCTAACTCTAAGGGTTACAAATCCATAATGTTACATACGCTTGTCGGCTTCTGCGAACAGGGTTCAAGCAAGCTCCTCGCTTGATTAACTTTGGTCAACTATTCGACATGCAAGGGTATGATAATGATAATCATTGTCATTATCATAAAGCTAAAACAATGGTTGATGATACTCAACTCATTCCCATTATTGAAATTTTAGAAGGGCTGGAATCCCTGATGGATCAAGCCTCTTCAGACGATATCGAAGGAATTCTGCTGGCGGCTTGGTTCAAGGTCAGCAACACCTTACCAGAAGATTTTTTGGCAGCAACTAATGAAGATGCCAGCGCGGCTGGACTACGCCGTTACCTTCGAGTAAAGGCATTTTTTGATGACCCAGTGAACCATCCAATTTCGTCCCAAGAATTGGACGATTACTACCAAAATCGTCTGCCTATCGATAAGGAGCAAGCAGAATATTTCTTTTTTGACTCAACTGACGATCAAGATTAATACAGTCACATTGAATGAGATCGCATGGGGAGACAGTTTTACTCTACTTCGGTTATAATAATGATTATCATTCTCATTTTTTGATTAGCAATGAAAGTACTGAGTTCTTTGGGAAGTGCAAAAAAACGTCATCCAGATTGTCAGGTTGTTAGACGCAGAGGGCGTACTTATGTAATTTGTAAGTCAAATCCTCGCTTTAAAGCGGTGCAAGGGAAAAAAATGAATAAGAAAAAGCGCTAATAGGTCTGCTGGGAAATAGCGATAAAATCGTTGAAATACCTATACAGATTCGGCTTTAGAAAATCTCATCACAACTTCTGAAGCCCTTGTTAGCAGCAGCTTTTACAAAATTTTAAACCTATCCCCCAACATCCATTAGAGATGTTGGGGGATAGGAGATAGTTTTGATTGTTGATCGACTTTGATCCCATATTGGGTTTCAGTCAGATTTTGTATCGAGAATGGCTTGTGGAGTCTAAAATCTACTCGCAGCAGCAAGATTTTTTACAGCACTCACATGTCTTCTCTTTACAGCACTTATCATTTCCGCAATTACAATTGCAAGTAGTGTTTTCAGTAGCGTTTTCCATGTCCGTTCTCCTAAGTTTCAAGCGATGATCCTGCTTCAATAATATCGGCGAGCTTGCGAAGCCGTTTTGACACTTCAGCCCTGTTTAGAGAGTACTGAATCTCACGCCCTTTCCGTTCGGAGCTAACGATACCCTCTTGAGACAGGACCTTAAGATGACGTGATACACCAGAAGCGTCCACACTACAGCATTCACATAAGCACATCGCATTTTGAGGCGCTTTGCATTGACACAATCTATAGACAAGGGAAAGTCGATTAAACTCCCCTAACGCCTTTAGCAAATTTGCTAATTCTTGTGCCTCTTCCTTATTCATGATTTTATATTTGCACATTTGCGCAAATGTGACAACTAATAAATGCTGGAGAATTATTTTTTTTAATGTATTTTTCCAGAAATCCCGTGCGATATTCCCTAACCACGGATGCTAGACCAAAACTACAATCGCCTATGGGCATTAACCCACAGGCGATTGTGCGATCGCATTTAGCAACAAGACCAAAATGGACTACCGCTTAGTCAAGCAAGGCCTGTACAGCAGCTTCGTTGCAGCTGCCACCCAATCCGGTGACAATATTGCAGGTATTGGTCATCAGCATACCTGTATAGGTGGCTGCGGGCGTGCCAGCTTCGCCTAAACCGTCGGCATAAATAGGCTCTTCTGAAATGCCGATATCTGTTTCTCGAGAAACCGCCTCAATCAGTCCAGGATTACTAGTTGTTTCTACAAAAATGCTTGGTATGTTGCTGTCTTCAACAACATCGATCAGTTCTCTTAAGTCGGCGGCTGACGGACGAGCCTCAGTACTAAAGCTTTCCAAAGCAGCCTCAATGCGAATACCATAAGCCTCAGCATAGTAGCCCAGGGCATCGTGGGTAGTCACAAGTACTCGCTGCGATTCGGGAACCGTATCTATCTGTTGTTGAATCCAAGTATCGAGCTGAGTGAGCTGAGCGATTAAGCTCTCTGCATTGGTTTCGTAAAGGTCAGCATTTTCAGGAAAGACCTCACTAAGCTGCTCCTCGATTACACGTACCATGGCAATGCCATTTTCCGCATCGTGCCAGACATGGGGATCAGGTTCACCCTCTTCTTCACCATGGTCATCATGCCCATCATGGTGATCGTGACCTTCTTCATCATGTTCATCGTGGCCTTCTTTATCGTGGTCATGGCCTTCATGACCTGCTTTACTGTGGTCTGAATGGTCGTGCTCATCATGACCGTGCTCATCATGGTCATCGTGACCTTCTTCACCATGGTCATCATGCTCATCATGGTGATCACCATGGCTACCATGATCGTGAGCGGCACCCAAAAGCGGCTCGGTAACAGCAACTTCGGAAACGGCAATTTGAGGGGCGTCTCCATCCGTTGCCTCGACCATTTGAATAATGTCTGGCTCGAATCCGTAGCCACCATATAGAACCAAATCAGCGTCTTCAATGGCCCGTCTGTCAGCAGGAGTAGCACTGTAAAGGTGGGGATCTTTACCAGCGTCTATCAGGCAGGTTACATCTACAGTGTCTTGAGCGATTTGCTCAGTGAGATCGCACAGGACGCTATAGCTAGCCACTACTGTAGGGCTGGTTTGGCTGTGGGCAGACTGATGGCCCAGAAGCGCGGATGCTCCGCCAAGGGCAGCAAGCGCAATGAATAGGCGAAAAGAAAGTTTCATGGGCTATCGTTTCACAGATGATGGGAGCAGGGCACAAATAATGATAATCATTATCATATTGATCTGTTAGTGTAAATTTAGCCCTTTAGCCTGTCAACACGACTAAATTTTTGAATTGTTTAATCTGCACTGCTATGGACAAAAAGCACAATCGCGGTGCAATGCTTGTTATCTCCGTATTGATCCATAGTTTGTTAGCACTTTTACCATGGCAAGAAAAGCCCCGCCCCTTGGCAGTGTCCTCAACTCCAACCGGCCCAATCTCTCCAGCAAGCCCCATTTCTATAGTTGACGCAAGCCAGCTGCCAACGCTATCAGAGTCAGAGCCAGTCCCGTTCAGTCCGCCCGTGCCAGATACACCCATCCCTGAGACGAGTGATAGCCCTGAGCCGATCCCCGAGGTAGTCCCTGAGGCAGACTGGATAGCAGATGCCCCCATCCCTGAGATGAGTGCTCCCCCCGCATCCGAGACAGCCCCCAATAATGATCCCATTCCAGTCACGTCTGCCGATGATGAGGCCAAATTTGCAGCAGACTTGGAGCACTTAGTCGGCTATCTTAAGGGCCAAGATAAAGGATTTGGATTCAAACTATTTGACATCTTTAAAAACTTTGGAGAAACCGGACAGGCTAATCAATTCTTCTATGAAGAAGATCAGCCCAAGCTTAACGTTTCCTCCTTTTCCCACTTTCCAGAGCAAACACCTGAACAGGTGTTGCAAACAGTGGTCATACCTGAACTCACTAGCAGCACAGGCTTTGATCCCCAGCCCTCAGAAAACGTTTCTGTTGGACTGGTGTACCAACTTTTACAGGGCGAAATGCTTCGTTACCTGATCATCGTGAGGCTTAGGGAAGGTGAAGGTAGTGTTCTTATGCTCAGTGAGTCTTTGGCAGGGCTTGAACTTTAAAAGCCATAGATATAGGCTGCAAGTCGATTATTAATTTTTAGTATGCTAACGGTCCAGAATCTATCGGTTAACTATCGAGGTATCGAAGCACTCACGTCAGTTTCGCTGACGTTGCGTTCAGGCGAATGGGTCGGGCTGATTGGGCCTAACGGTGCAGGAAAAAGCACCTTGGTCAAAACGATTCTGGGTCTGACTCCCTATCGGGGAGAGATTTTATTAAATGGGTCTGCACTAAAGCGACAGCGATCTCAAGTTGCCTATGTGCCGCAGCGATCTCAAATTGATTGGGACTATCCGATCACGGCTTGGAATGTGGTGATGATGGCGCAGACAAGGAGCCTCGGCTGGGGGCGATCTTCTAACAGCAAAGCTAAAAAATTAGTCAGTGCAGCGCTCGATCGGGTGGAGATGTTATCCCTCAAAAACCGTCCTATAGGTCAGCTCTCCGGCGGTCAGCAACAGCGAGTCTTTCTAGCCCGTGCCCTGGCTCAGCAGCCTGATCTGTTTTTGCTAGACGAGCCGTTTAGCGGCATCGATAAAAAAACAGAAGCTACTATGCTGAACATTTTTGCCGACCTCAGCCAACAGGGTAAAACGCTGCTGGTGTGCAGCCATGAATGGGGCGAGGCCCTCAATCGCTATGATCGCCTGCTATTGCTCAATCGCCGTCTGCTAGCTGACGATATGCCCCAAGCCGTGATGACGATGGAAAACATTCAACAGGCCTACGGGGCAAATATTCAAGCCACATTGGGCAATCAGGATAGTGTTCCGTTTGTTTGTTAGCTGGGGTATCTCTTATGGGGATGTCGAGCAATAACCTTGTAGGTAGCTAAGGGCAAAACGTTTTGCTTCACTCACTAGACGATTGCGAAACTCTGGTGCTTGTCTTTGGGCTAACCAAAGTAGATTATCGATTGTTGTTAACAGGACAAATGAGATGGCCTCACAATCTTCCTTGGTCAAACTGGGATCTCGTTGATTGAGTTCAATCGCCCAGTCCTTCAAAATCTTGGCATTCATTGAATCTTCCAGGTTTCGCCATCCCACCGATAGACCCTGGACTTGATTAGAAATGGCATAGTAGCCAGGGTAATCCGTCAAAAACTGATTACAAAAATCAACCACCTGATCTGCATAGTCGGGCAGGGGAAGCTGCACCATCTTGTCCCCATCCAGATCGTTCAATCTCTGTTGAAAATATTCTAGATAGCGGGTGTGGAGCGCTTGAAGAATTTCTGACTTGTCCTTAAAAAACTGATAAATCGAGCCAATGGGCACACCAGCAGCCTGAGCCAGTGCTCTCATCCTCGTCGCCTCATACCCTTCGCGAATAAAGAGGTCTTCTGCTGCATCCAAAATCTGGTTTACCCGTTCTTGACTGCGGGCTTGGCGGGGTTGCGATCGCATGTTTGCAGAATGAGGTGCGTCCAATGCCATCGCTAATCAGTGCTCCACTACCTTGCGGCTATCAACATTGTACATAGCCAACTGAGCGCTTTACGCGCTGAGACACTTTACGCGTTAAGGCACTCTACTTTGGCGGGTGCTTGGCATGATCTGAACATTGTTCATGTTATTGTGAACAATGTTCAGATCATGCGTCAGCCTCAATGGGCTGCCATCACTGGAGCGCCGCCCCAGGATCAATTTACGAGTGATTATGAATAGACGAAATTTTATTATTGGAGCTGGATCTGCGATGGGAACACGTTTTATTTCATGGCCTAGCCATGCTCAACCGACAACAGGTCCTCAACTGAGAGGCTATCTTCGTACCAATTGGAGTCGAGATCCGTTTGCCTATGGCACCTACTCCCATATTGCGAAGGGGGCTAGTCGGCGTGATCATTGGCACCTCGCCCAGCCTCTGTTGGACAGAGTGTTTTTTGCGGGGGAAGCTGCTAACCCAGACCGCAACAGTTCGGTACATGCCGCCCTCGAAACGGGACGGTCAGTTGCTCAAGCCCTTCTCTCGTATGACTATGAGACTATCGGCATTATCGGGGCGGGCATCTCGGGGATTGTGGCAGCCCATGCGCTTAGCGAAGCCGGTCGATCGGTACGTGTCATTGAGGCGCGCGATCGCATTGGTGGACGGATTCACACGGACTATTCTGCCGGGGTGGCCTGTGATCTTGGTGCGAGTTGGTTGCACGGCCCCATTGATAATCCGCTAGCGGAAGTAACGGATGCCGCTGGAATGCGTAAAGTTGTCACGAATGACACTTGGATCGCTCGGGATAGGGGCCGCAAACTGGAGGATAAAGACCTACCAGACTGGATTAATGAAATCAGTGAGTATGACAATAGGGCCGGAACTAGCGCCGATTCTCTTAATCAATGGGCATACGCATTGACTAACGACTACAAAGGGGATGACCTCATTTTCCCAGATGGCTATGCTCAGATATTTGAGCAGTTTCAAGGCCGCTATGAGGTGATGCTCAATGAGATTGTTCAGGCTATTGATTACGATGCAAATGGTGTTCAGCTCACGTCTAGCTCCGGTCAGTCTGGCCTTGATGCAGTGGTTGTGACCGTTCCGCTCGGCGTTCTCAAGGCAGGTGACATTACGTTTAATCCGGCTTTGCCGAGAAATAAGCAGCAGGCGATTGCCCGCCTGGGTATGGGAACGCTGGACAAAATTTATCTTCAATTTGATCAGGTTTTCTGGGACGAAGAGCCTCATTCGATCCTCACCCCCTTCACTGACTACGAGCCTGGCTATTACAACAACTGGATTAATTTACATGCCCTGTTTGGTGAACCGATTTTATTAGTATTTAATGGCGGTCCAGCGGCCTTGGCCTTATCTTCAGAGAGTGATGAGACGGTTGTTCAGGGGGCATTAAATACCATTCGACGTGCCTACGGATATTCCTGACCCAGCAGGGTAAAACTCGTCCATCACCTGCCAAAAAAACACAATTTTGAATGCGGATTGAACTAAACCTTGGAGATAGCCAACAGCATAAAATGCCCATTCAGCGTCTAGCTCGACTCAGCGATATTATTTTTGCAGTGGCCATGACCATTCTGGCCATCTTCTTTGAACCAACCTCGCTGGACGATATATCTCCGGGAATGGCGGCACAGATCCTTTGGAAACAATTACCCGATATGGGGATTTATGCCCTGACGTTTATCACTCTAGCGTTTTATTGGTTCACCCATGTGAATCAGTTCAAGCACTATCAAAAGACTGATGCTGTTCATACTTTTTCAGTCCTATTTTCCCTGTTATTTGTGGTGCTGTTAACCTACGCCAGCGACCTCTCAGAATCCTACGAGGGCGTATTTGCGATTAATGTGTTTTACAGCTGTTCAGCGATTGGGGTGGGTATTTTTTCTATCGCTGCATGGATTTATGGCACTCAAAATCGACGGTTGGTGGCACCGGATTTAGCAGCGCTGGTTAGTCAGCAAACAAAAGAGTCAGAAAGAAATTAGGCTCTTGAGATCAGCCTTTAGATCGCCCTTGGCGGCGGGTCAAGATGCCTTGGCTAGGGCTAAACAACAAGGCCAATAGAAAACAGGCAAAAAGAGTCAGCGCGATCGCAGGCCCAGACGGCGTATTAACGTAGTAGCTAATGTACATTCCCGTCAGGCAAGACAGCACCCCCAACCCTGCGCCTACTACCATCATCCAGTGCAGTTCCTTGGTGAGCAAATAAGCCGCTGCTGCCGGGCTAACCATCAGCGCCACCACCAAAATAAAGCCCACCGCCTTGATGTTGGCCACAATCGTCAGGGTAATGGCAGCCGTTAACCCAAAATTCATCGCAGTCACTGGCAGGCCGATTGCTTCTGCCCCTAACGGGTCAAAGGTAAAAAACAACAGTTCCCTGTAGAACACCTTCACGCCAACTAATACAGCCAGCGTTACAAATCCAATTTCCCACACATCGGCTGGGGCAATGCTGAGGATATCGCCAAACAGCAGTTCTTCAAGGTCTAAGCGGCTGCCCAGGCTGGTAAACAGGACAATGCCGAGGGAGAAAAAGCTAGAAAGGGTGATGGCCATAGCCGCATCGACCTTGACTTTAGACTGCGCGCGAATCCAGCCAGTGACAAAGGTGCCGAACATACCCGAGACAAAGGCTCCAATGATCAAAGGAATATTAAAGAAGTTTGCGATCGCCAGCCCCGGCAGCACCGCATGGGCCACCACATCCCCCAATAGCGCCATCCGCTGCACAAGTAGATAAGTGCCAATGACGGGACACAAAATGCCCATCAGCACCCCCGCCATTAGCGCTTGCCGCATAAACTCGTAATTCAAGGGGGTTAGCAGCCAGTCCATAGCGTCGCTGAGGGGATAGTGGTACGAGCATCTTATATCTTGATGATTCCTGTTACTATCGCTATGAACTTCAGCGGCGGCGAGCACGTCTCCCACAGGCCATGATTCGGAAGTACGAGCCCGGTGATGAACTCACGATTGGCCGCATCTACTACGATGCAGTTCATCAACTAACCTGCGATGACTACACTGAGGCGCAGCGTAACGCTTGGGCCACTCCTATTAAGGGCGACGATGCGTGGGTTGAGAAATGGCGTAAGCGATGCGATCTCAAACAACCTTGGGTTGCCGTTGTGGATGGTGATGTGGCGGGCTTCATTGAATTTGATGCTGATGGCCACGTCGATTGCACCTATGTATCCCCGGATTATGCTGGCAAGGGGTATATGTCAGCAATCATGGAGCAAATCTTCCAGGAGGCGCGACGGTCCAATCTGATCCGGCTCTACGCCGAGGTCTCCATCACAGCGCGCCCCTTCTTCGAACGCCATGGTTTCCGCGTCGTCCGCGACAACCCCCACAAAGTTCGCGGCGTTCCGATCCTGAACTACATCATGGAATGTTGGTTGCATCCAGACGCGGAGTAGCCGGGGTATCTGAACATCGAATTATGAACAGCGGAAGGTTCTAGGCCTGCGTCTTATCCCATCAACGCCACCATTGTGAGACCCAATCCGATGCAGATCGTCACAACAGCGCTCACGACTGACAGCCGCTGCATAACTCCAGCTCCCAAGAGAGATTTTTCAAGCCACTGTTGTCCATAAACTGCGGCCAACCCCAGGCCAGTCAGCGCTGAACATCGCAAAATTTTGGAGCAGGTATTGCTGAATCCGCCCCAAAAGTCCTTTGCTGAAGTCCTGGGCCTGATTCCCAACGTAGGCAACGATAGAGACTTTGAACGCATTCAATCAGATCGGTTACCATCAATATATTCAATACCAGTTGGTTAAGGATAATGCTACGGGAAACACTAAAGTAAGAAATAGACAAGCTCAGCGAAAGCCAACTGAGAAAAATCGCTGATTTCGTCACCTCCATCAAAGCTCAAGCTCGACAACTGGCTAAGACCGTCCGTTTTGGCAACGTGCGACCCCTAAAGAACGGGCTCAGGATTTCCGCGATTGGGTTGCTCAGCTGCCCAAAACAAGCTTAAGTCTTACAGACGAGGCTTTTGATCGTGGCAACATTTACGAATAATGACTAAGTACTTGTTGGACACCAATATTGTCCTGCGGTTTAGCAATCCATCTGACACTTAACATGGTCTAGCAACAGAAGCCGTTGCTACATTACTAATTCAGGGAGATGAGTGCTATCTGACAGCACAAGTATTGATTGAGTTGTGGGTTGTTGCAACCCGTCCAACTGATGTGAATGGTTTGGGATGGTCGATTGAGAAAACACGCAATGTACTTGATCAACAAATTCTAGATAAGGTTACCGACACCGAATAAATGCCATCTATGGAATGATTACAAGACTACTCTTCTGTATCTACCAGGAGTATATGGTGTTGTTACACGGATTTATAAAGAAAACCCAGAAAACACCTAAACAAGATCTTGATTTAGCACTAACGCGAAAGAAAAATCTGGAGGCAGGAAAATGATTGACTCTACTCATGCTGTGCACCGGTCAACCATCTGTCAAGACCCATCAACCTGCCCAAACTCAGCTCGTGTGCGAGAAGCCTGCACCGAGTGGGCAATTGTCAAAAACTGCTCTGGCCGCAGACAACCATTGCCAGCCCCACAACACGGGTGCGAGGTGGTTGTCTAAAATCACTTGTCAACGTCGCCTTCAACGCCTTCATGTGAAAGATCACCAGAAAGCTCAGCTTGCACTTCCGCCAGGCTTTCTTCCTCAGCGGCAATAATTTCGCTACTCACCGCGTCAACTTCGACTTCGTAAGCTTTGTCACCTAACTTAACAAATACATCCCACTGTGTATCTGGCTCGTCAAAACGGATGCCAAGAACTTCCACACCTACCTCAGCAAGTGCAGCTTGAATCGCATCTTGCTCACTAATAAGCTTTGCTTCCTCTGCTGGGTCGCTTGGCACACTGCATGCGCCCAAAGCAGCCAACACCGCACCACCCAAAATTATTTTTTTCATTTGTCTCTCCTTCACATTAAATTAACTACGAATACCTTGGTTAATAAGACTCGATAGGCGTCACGTCTCAAAATCACAGCCATAAAAAACATCAAATACCTGTTTATAGCTTAAATAAAGTGGTTTGCTATTAACCGAAACAACCGGGCATTGCAAACAGTTGAAGCACCGGAGATCAGCACCGAGATGGCATCGCCCAGCATTTGGTTCGTTGGAGAGAGAGTGTGACCTCGTAGGCATGGGCTGAATTGTGGGGTACGGCCCCGACTATTTATACCCCGATGACAGGTTGCTACGAAGCTGCTCTGCTAAAGCAATGAAGGCCGTCTGATTTTCTATATTAATTCCATGGGTCATGCGACATAAAACTCGATTTTCGACGGCATTCATGGATTTCAAAGCAGCTTCGCCTTTGTCAGACAAGTGTAATAGTTGACTGCGTTTGTCAGCCGGATTCGGTTTTCTCTCAATCATTTCTTGGGCTACAAGTTCTTGAACAACCCTGTTTACCTGCGCTTTGTCTCTATGGATAGTTTGGGCGATGCGTTGCGCCGTGCATTCTTCCATGGCAGCAATCATTTTTAGTATCTTCATATGCGTTGGGGCAATACTCAAACCCTCCGCCTCTAATTCGGCTGATAGGCGCGATTTAAATGAATGCATAAGCCGAAACATCGATTCAATCAGATGTGGTGCAGTCAATTCCGCGAGCCTCTAATTAATTGATTGACACTATCATCTATTTTGACTACAGTGAATTTATCAGTTAGATGACACTATCAACTATATTTGGTTTGCCGCAAATAAACAAGGACTCATTTTTATGAAACCCAAATTAAGACTGACGCAGGTTCACAAGGTCCAGGATTTAGGTCCCATATGCGACGTATCGTCCTCAAAGGTGACACGGTTACGTAAAGACACAACCCCCGGCTATCAAAAAGGTAAGACCTATGCCTCTGCCTATTGGCAGGCATGATGCCGACAAATATCTTGCCTACACTCATGCACGCCGTATCAAAGGAAAATAACCATGCACAAAATCACAGACGCTACCATATTGAACACGCTAGATTTCCTTTACAAGGACGCCTCTTCAGATAAGCGTAGACTGCTCACGGCCTTTCCTAAAATATTGTTTGGAAACCTTCAGCCCAGCGATGCTCGGAAAGCCTATTTGCCGATTAATCGCGACCAGGGTGAATTTATCTATGACCTGTTGATTACAGAAGGCGCAAAATACATTGTTGAATTTGGTACATCGTTCGGTATCTCTACTTTGTTTCTAGGGGCTGCGGCTCGTCAAACCGGCGGATGTGTTGTGACCAGTGAACTTTTACCCGAGAAGTGTGCGATCGCAAAAAAGAATTTTGAACGCGCTGGCATCGCAGACTTAGTGGATCTGCGCGAAGGAGATGCGATGGAGACGCTTGCCAGTGTCGATGACGGTATCGACTTTTTACTGCTCGACGGATGGAATAACCTCTACCTACCGTTGCTACAAATGGTGGAGCACAAACTCAATAAGGGCGCATATATCTACACTGACAATGCATCGTTTCCAGAGACAGAACCCTTGCTATCTTATTTGCGAGAAAATCCGGCTAAATTTGACTCTGATTATATAAAAACGGGAAAAGGAGGAATCGAATTAACAAAGTATTTGGGGGCCTGCGCTCGCTAAGGAACGAGGATTAAATTACATCCGTAATGCGTTTTAGGGAGTTAGCTGAGTGCGGTACACAATAGACTGGCTAATAATACTTTTCCTCGTCGTCGGGCATTGTGCATAAATTCAAAGAAGCCCAGATACACAGGAAGATGTTCTTGAGAATCCCTCGGTGAGGCCGTAACCAGGAGCGTAGCAATGACCAGAAGACGCCCTCAATGGGACCTCATGAAAGCCATCACCATCGTCATCTCGAGCATATTCACCCGCACTATGACAGACGGACTTATGGTCGACTCCCCACTCCTCAAGAGAATTGTAGATGCCATACTCATCGGTATAAATTAGGCTACCTGGAATAACAGTCGCTTTAATAATCGGTTCAATGGTGATTTAGAGTACCCCTTTGAGTTTGCGCCGTCGCCCCTTGCGGTTCTTTTTTTCACAGCCTCAGGATGCCCTTTATGACCAGCGGTGATATAAACCTCATCAAATTCGACGTCTCCTGAAAGAGTGATGACAGAAGCCTTATCAACAACCGCTTGACGGAGTCCATGAGTCATTTTTTGCACATCATCTTTGTTCAAGTTTAGCTCTTTAGAAATCTGTTGATTAGAGAGGTTAAGCCCCATTAGATATAAGCAGACTACCCATACTCGAAGAGGCTGATGGCGCTCTGAAAAGACACTTTTCGTCAGGTCATCAAACTCTCGCTCACAGCTCTGACAATGATAATGATGACGCTCAGGATATTTCTCATGATGGTCTCGTTTTGTAATCGACTCAGACTGACAATGGGACAGTTAACGCCTTTTGACCAGCGAAACTGGCGAACGACGTCATAGCACTTTTCATCGTCAATGAGCCCAGTCAAGCTAATCATTGCCCAGGTACAGAGCTACTTCGCCCTTCAGTCTATCTCATCAAGCCACAGACCTCCCTGAATTCCATATTGAGCCCTACTTTTAGTAAATCTGGAAGTTATAGAATCCTTATTCCTAAGTTGTGGCTAAACCACGTCCAATTGGAAACCCAGGTTTTTAACTTAAGAAAAAACTGTGGATCTGGATGTAGACGTGGTTTAGCTTGTGTGACTAGGCCACACAGCCATCAGGGGCAAGGAGCAACTCCCGCCGTACCCTCTACAAAGTCCGCATTGGTGTCAATATCGTCAGGGTTAAAGGTGCCAACATTCCTTGCGGTAACATTTGCCTGGTCAAGCACTTGAAACTGACCTGCCCCATTGCTAACGAGTTCAAAGCCATCGCCGCCAGGATTGGTAACACTGTTGTTATCAAGTGCCAGGCAGATGTCTGTATCGGCTGTGTGCTCGATTCGCACGCCATTAGCACCAGGATTGGTAATCGTATTGTCGGTCACAGTCGCAGTGACATTGGCATTGTCTTCAATTAAGGTGAGTTCAATCCCGTCATCACCTGCATTGGTGATGGTATTACCCGTCACTGTAATAGCCGCCGTGGTATTTTCTTGAATGTCATTAAAGAAAACGCCCTCTTCCCCTACGTTTGAGATTTGATTGTTGGTGACGGTAATAGTGGCATTGGCATTGTCTTCGATAACGTCAAATTCGATGCCGTCTGTTCCTGCGCTGAGAATGTTGTTCTCTGCGATGGTGATGTTGGACACGGTATCGTTTTCAATGTCATCAAAGAGAATGCCTTCCTCATTAGCAACAGTAATCGTATTGCCGGTCACAGTAATGGTCGCGTTAGCCCGGTTTTCAATACTGTCAAACTCAATCCCTGTTTCATTACTGATAATTTGATTGTTTTCAACGGTGATATTTGCGATCGCATCATTTTCAATGTCACCAAACTCAATACCCTCAAACGCTACATTGCTAATTTGATTGTTGGCGACGGTAATGGTGGCATTGGCATTATTTTCAATAGTGTCAATTTCTATGCCATCCCCCCCTGCAACGAGCGGATCCACATTTACGGCATCAATCACATTGCCTGAGGCTGTAATCGTGGCAACCGCATTGGCCTCAATGTCATCAAAGAAAATATTATCGAGTTGAGCATCCGTAATTTGATTGTTTGCCACTGTGATATTGGTGGTAGCGTCTCCCTCAATGAGGCCAAATTCAATGCCCGCTGCACCAATTGTGTTCAAGGTATTATTGGCAACGGTAACGGTGGCATTATCTGTTCCGTTAATGCCACCAAAGAAGATGCCATCGTCAATTGTATTCGAGATTTGATTGCGAACAACCGCCACTGTGCCATCAATATCGGGCAGGTTAATACCGACATTAGCATTGGTAATTGTATTATCTTCAATCGCAATACCCTCACCATTAGCCACAATGCCATCTGCCCCAGCCGGATCAATCGCTAGGCCTGAGACCAATGTGTTGTTGCCGATTGTTGCAGTGCCGCTGACTGTCGGTAAGTTACCGCTGCCAGATCCTGGCAATATCACTTCCCCAAACTAAGTCGTTAACAGTTGTGTGGGCCCTACTGAGCGCACGTCTATCCCATCTGGCAGTGTAAAGGCACCGCCTGCATCACCCGCCTGCACATAAATAATATTATCGGCATTGGCTGTGGCAATATTAGTGGCATTGGCAATAGTATCGAGCGGTGCTTCAAACGTACCCGTCGCTGTGGCAACCCCTGTAGTCGGGTCGACATGATGAAAAACAAACACCTGATTCGTATCTGGGTTTATGGCAACAAGGCTAGCTGGGAGAATCGAAACATCCGTTCGTTCCTCGATCAAAACAGTGTTGGTGCGCGCGATGGGTTCTGCTGCTCTGGACCACAGCCGCGCTTGTGAATTTTCCTCCGTATCAGATGGGCGTCTCGCTGGGGCTCCTAACAAGGCACTCACTGAAAAGACCGCGTTCGTGCCAAATACGCCGTCATTTTGAACGCCTAGACCAACACGCAAATTGTTTTGAATGCGGTAGTCTAGTGAGGCCCGAATACCTAAACTAGTTTGAGAGGCTTCTCCACCCAAATAATACACACCGCCTCGTCCCCATAAGCTGCTCTTTTCACCAAAGTCAAGCAGCTCAAGGCCACCATCGAGTGACACGGTGGTTACGGCAGCTTGTACTTGGTCAATTTGCTGCTCATCAAACGCCAATTGATTAGCTACAAACTGAGGGTTTACGACCTGGGTCTCGGTGGCAACGACCTGACGGGCATTGCCCAACGGCAGGTTGGCATTGAAGGTTAAGTCCCAGTCCTCTCCTAGTAGCTCAGTGCCAATGCTCGCCTGGGTAAAGGTGCGATCGCCCGTACTGCGAACATCTAGCCCAGCATAAGCCCCCCATATTGTGCTGTCGTTTAGCAGAGCTCGGTAGCCAGCTTGCAAGCCACCACCAAAGTTGCCGGTGTTATCTACGCTCACACGACCATCAATAAAGGTGACATTTTGCCCCGGTATTTGAACCAGCGGGAGAAACCCACCAACGCTACTAAAGCCCGTGAAGCCAGCCCCCTCATTGTAGTTAATATTGAAGAAGGGCTGCAGACGGAGCGCAGCAGCTCCTGTCTCTGTTGGGATTGTTTCTGGGGTAGGGGGCTGAGCTTGATCAGTTTGAGTTTGAGCGATCTCATCGACGGAAACCGGTGTGGCGATTGCTTCAGCTGAAATGGTCAATACACTCGCTAAAGATAAGCAGTAACTCAGGCATCGCTTAACGCCTGTGTTGCCGGTAATCCGTAGCTTTTGAAACCGTTTCGAGAAACGAGATAGATTTTTAATATTCTGTGTAGGGATAATGGGGGCACCATTGACTGTCATGGGATTTTCCTGTTGTAAATTGTTGTGAGCTATAAATGTTTGAACCTTGACTGCATCAAAACCAGAGTTTTCTCCAAAGAAAACTCTCGGGCTTGAAAATAAGTTTGGTTTAAATGAATTGGTGCGCTCTTTAGATGTGTTTAGGTCCTTAAAGAGACACGCAGAAGGTTACTTCCAGTTATGTTGTTTGGATTCCAGAAACTATGAAAAAATTGTTTTTGGAATCTAGTGTGAGAAAGATTTAATCGATAGATCTTTCTTTCTAAGCAGACTAGAAAGAGAACGCTGACACACTTAAACACCTTTTTTAGAAGCGTTTAAGTGTTATTTCAAATATTCTTTTTTAGGTAGAGCACAAAAAAACAGACAAATAATTACTTTTCAATGGCAATCCCATACGAGAAAATCTCACGTATGGGATTGCCATTGAAAAGTAATTATTTGTCTGTTTT
>JBCCHX010000086.1:0-28188 GCA_039028535.1 Cyanobacteria bacterium P01_B01_bin.77 | reverse complement strand
GGGTGAAGACGCAAAGGAAATGGTTAAGGCCTAGTTGTAAATTTGGGCCTATATTTTGAAATTACGGGTAGGGCCGTTCCATGGAACGGCCCTACCCGTAATTTCGTTTTGGGTGAGATTTTAGATAGGGTGAAATGATAGAAGGCCAGAACCATTGGCTCTGGCCTCTATTTTTGTGGGAACCCTAAAGGGCAGAGGAACATTGACGCCGTCATGGCCAAAGGGAAGGTTGGCGATGATGGGAATACCGAGGTCACCCAGACGTTCTTGCAAAACCTCTAATGCGCTGAAGCTAGGAATATTTTCGGGTGGATTGCACTGGCTAAAGCGACCGAGAGCAATGCCAGCCACGCGATCAAATTTGCCGAGCATACGCCAGTGGGTGAGCATGCGATCGAGACGATAGGGGGCTTCGGTAACGTCTTCAAACGCGAGGATGGCTCCGGTCAAGTCAGGTTCATGGGCGGTGCCTAGCAGGCAGGTGGCCACAGTCAGATTGGCGGGTAACAGTTTGCCAGTGGCGGTGCCGCTCACCCAGCTATCGCCGGTCAGGGGCTCTAAAGTATGGTGCTCTAGCCAGTTAAATAACCGCTGCTGTGACCAGTCCGGTTCCTGACTGATCGTGGTGAGTAACGGGCCGTGAACACCGCCGCTAAATTGACTACTCCACAGCAGACTGGTGATATCGGAAAAGCCAATCAGCCATTTATTAATATCCGCTGGCCACTGCCAGTTTTCGAGCAAGCGAGTGCCGCCGTAGCCACCTCGGACACAGAGAATGCCTTGATATTTGGGATTGCTCAGCGCCTCAAGCAGCTGTTGGCGACGCTGATCGTCTGTGCCGGCTAGATATCCCCAGCGCTTGTCGTAGGCGGGGCTGAGTTCTACTCGATAACCGCGATCGCACCAAACTTTTACCCCCGCCTTAAACTTAGTCGTTTCTCGCAGAGCACCACTGGGGGTAATTGCATAGAGTAAATCCCCAGGTTTTAAGGGGGCAGGGGGAGCATAGGCCATAGAGTAAACCAGCAAGAAAATCAAACAGCGATTTCGATCATGGCATATTCATGGTTAATCTCTGGCTAATCTCGGGGGTATCCGTCGCCAAACGGTGACGGTTTCATCCTGGCTGCTGCTAACCAGGGTATGACCATCAAATGCGATCGCCACCCCACCCCACCCCTGAACCAGTTCTGATACACACTCACCGCTGGTCCCCTGGTAAACCCGCAATGTATTCCCCTCGCTGCCCACCGCCAGTAACCGGGCATCCGGACTCAGGGCCAGAGACGTAATGCTGTCCTCTAATTGGCAAAGGCGGTTCGGTTTAGCCGATAACCCCACGGTCCACACATCCACCTGCCCCTGGTTATTGCCGACCACCCCATAGTTGCCGCTGGGATGCAGGGCCAACGCCTGACTTGGACGAATGGGTAGGGTATCAATCAGTTTTTTGTCTGGAATGGACCACAGCCGCAGGGTGCGATCTCGACTAATACTGGCCAGCCGATTATTACTGGCTGCGATCGCACTCACCCAATCCTGATGTTGGTTAAAGCTATGGCTAGAGGTCAGCTGCTCTAGATCCCAAAGCGTAATGTGACCACCGCCATCGCCCACGATTAAATAGGGGGGAGCCATGGCTAAATCCGTCGGTAGCCAGCCAGGTTGAGTCAGGGTGTGCAGCAAGTTTCCACGGCTCAAATCCCAAAGTTTAACGGTACCGTCGCTGCTACTACTGTAAAGGGTGTGACCTTGGGGATGAATAACCAGGGCAGTGATGCGATCTCGATGATGGCGGCCCTCTAGGGTAAACATTTCTGCTCCGGCTGTCAGATCACAAATAAGTACACTGCCAGTGTGGGTACCCAGGGCCAAGACTTTTCCCTGGAGGGCCAGGGCAGTGGTGATGCCAGGGGTGAGTTGATAAAAGCGATGCCAGGAAATTGGCGCAGTGGACTGCCCAGCTGCTTGGAAAGCTGAGGTCTTTGCGGTGTCGGCAGGGGAGAGAAGGCGCGTTGGGACCTGTAAAGATGGCAGAAAATCTTGATTAGGAAGCAGAGAGCGAGCTTTATCCAGAAGGGATACAGCAGGGGATTTTTTGAGGTCCACAAGGACCTGAGCGGCGCTAGAGTAGCGACGTTCTAAGGAGCGTTCTAGGAGTTTAGGCAGGACCTGGCTGAGGTTTTTCGGTAGGGGGTCTGTCAAAAAATCGGGCCAGATCCAGCGACTGTCAGCGACTGAATAGAGGTCAAAGGGGGCTAGTCCAGTCAGAAGATGAATGGCAACCAGACCCAGACTATAGAGATCGCTGGCATAGACTAGCTGTCCTAATGTCTGTTCGGGGGCGGCATAGGCAGCATCCCCTACGGTCGTAGCTAGAGTGGGTGTGTGTTTATTTAGACGCTGGGTAATGCGCAGATCGACGAGAATGGGCGTTTGAGTAGGGCTAGCTTGCCGAATATTTGCAGGGCGAATGTCACCATGGACCAAGCGAAAGCTGTGGAGGTGTTCTAAAACTGGCAAAAGTGACAGCAGCTCGGTTTCTAGCTGGGTGGCTGGCCAGGGCGGTGTGTGGGTTTGGATACTGGGAGCTGCAATGTGCTCAAAGACGAGAAACTGACCGTCGGATGACTGCCAGCTATTGAGGAGGGCAGGTAGTTGAGGATGTTGTCCGACGGCCTTTAGCCGTTTGGTGAGGTCATCAAGCGGTTCTGAGGGTCGATAGATTTGCTTGATAACGACGGATATGGGGGCAGAACTCGGCGTCAAAACATACGCCAAGCTGGTTTGGCCATTTTGACCTTTGCCAAGACGTTTGACGATGTTGTAACGTTCGCCGATGTTGGGTTTCATAAATTTAACCCAACCTACGCCGATTGATTATGTAGGAATGGCTTCGCCGGGGCGGAGCTTGGCCCATCTGCCCGTGTCTTGCTGGAAGCTGTTGCAGCCGACCACGTCGTATTCAAACCCAAAGTCGCCCGATTGGACAATGCGATCGCCTTCTATGCTGACCACTGGGGGAGTAATGTTGGCGTTAATCGTAGGATTTTGAGGGTCAAAATCTGGAGTATCGGTTAGATGGGGCTGTCGATGATTGGTTTCCACCGCATGGTAGGTAATGCAGCGGTCAACATAGTGGCAGTTGATGCAAATACACATGGCAGGGGAAAGGCGTGATGATTGTGTGCCAGGGGATAAGGCGTTGCTCCTACTGTAGCGCAGCTAAAATAGGGGTAGAAAGATTTGTTGCAAATTGTGCGGTTGAGCCGTTCGTTTTAGCGAAAATCTAGTCACGGCTTAAAAATTAGGTGCTGGAATACGTGCCGACAAGCGACGCAATGTAGGAGAATTGTAAGCCGCACTGTTTGGAGCTGCATCGTTGAACTTTGTGTCGTCTATGGCGTCTGCCCTGATTCCCACAACTTGGCCCTTTGATAGTCGCTTGCTGCCGGAGACGGCCTGTGTGGTAGGGGGCAGCGTGCGGGATGCATTGCTAAAGCGCCAGGCGGATTATTTAGATTTGGATTTTGTATTGCCCGATGGGGCGGTTGCGATCGCAAGTGCCATTGCCCGCCGCTACCAGGCCGGCTTTGTAGTACTCGATGCCGACAATCAAATTGCTCGGGCCGTCTTTGACCAGGCCACCATTGACTTTGCTCAACAAGTGGGGCCAACGCTAGAAACCGATCTCCAACGGCGAGACTTTACCATCAATGCTATTGCCTACCATCCCCAGAGCGATCGCCTGATTGACCCCCTCAATGGCATGGCCGATTTGCAACAGCAAACCCTACGGATGGTTAGCCGTGAGAACTTAGCGGAGGATCCGCTACGGTTGTTGCGGGCCTACCGCCAGGCCGCCCAGCTGGGGTTTACCATCGATAGCAACACCCGTCGCACCATCCATGAACTGGCTCCTTTATTGCAAACCATCGCGGCTGAGCGGATTCGCCACGAGTTAGATGCGCTCTTGAGCCAGCCCAAGGGAGCCACCTGTTTTCGCATGGCGTGGCAGGATGGGTTATTTACCACCTGGCTGCCTCACCTCAGTGAGCAGCACACCGAACAGCTAGCGGCCCTGGACAAAGCCCTGGATACATTACCCAACGTACCGGGCTATATGAATTTGCTCCATGGTTGGAAAGATACCGTGCCTGCTGGGCACTACCGCAGCTGGGTTAAAGCCGCACGTCTATCCCGGCTGCTGCCGCTGGACGAAGACGCGGCTAACCGCTGGCTGACACGATTGAAGTATAGCCGTAGCGAAGGGCAGGCTATCTTTAGGGTGATCAAAACCCAGCCTTACTTAGAGCGGCTGGTGGTGCAGGAGGGCTACTTATCCCGAGCCGACCAGTTTTTTTTGTTTAAGGCAGCAGGCACTAGTTTTCCAGCCGTATCCCTGGTAGCCCTATCCATGGGGGTACCGATCGAGACTGTTGTCGATTTGGTGAGACGCTATCAGACTGCCAACGATCCCATTGCTCACCCCACTCCCCTGGTCAGTGGGAAAGACCTGATGCAGGGGTTGAGCCTAAGTTCGGGGCCCCATATTGGTCAGCTGCTCAGCGCTATTGAGAACGCCCAGGCCAGCGGTCAGCTCACCCATGGGGATGAGGCGCTGGTCTGGGCACAGGAATGGTTCAAGGAATACAATACGTGACGCTAGCAGGTCGGCCGATGACGGCTGGTTTAGGTGATGACTGGCTTATGATTCGGGACCGACGGCAACGTTACCGTCTTTAACTCGCACCACAAATTCGGTACTGCTGGGCTTTGCATCCGATTTCTTTTTAGCCTTACTTTTGTCCCCGTTAAGTACAACAATCAAACCAGCAAGGGCTAACCCTATAATCATTGACTGATCCATGGCAACGATTCTCCGTGGTAGATGGCTACGGGTAAATACAGTTGTAGACGCACCCATTCCAGAAAAAACATGGCCCGTATACCTACACTTCGGTTTGATCGCGGCACGTTGATTTTGCATCCGCCCCCTCGGGGTAAAAGTTGGATCGACCATGCTGTATGGGATGATCGGATTGAGCGGTTTCGGATTCCAGCTCACTGTTATCGTCCACTCATAGAGGCATTACGCCAAGAGCAGATCGCCATTAACGATCAAGCCGCTAACTTTACGGCGCTAGAGCTGAAACCTCAGCTAACGTTTGATCCTTACGTGCACCAAAGCGAGGCTCTGAGGGCGTGGCAGCAAAATCGCTGGCAGGGGGTGGTGGTTTTACCGACGGCGGCGGGTAAAACTTATCTGGCTCAGCTAGCGCTGCAGGCGATTCCTCGAAGTACATTGATTACGGTGCCCACATTAGATTTGATGCATCAGTGGTATGCCCATTTGGAAACCGCTTTTCCCGATGCGGATATTGGATTGTTGGGTGGCGGCAGTCGAGATCGCACCGATATCCTCGTCGCTACCTATGACAGCGCAGCCATCCATGCAGAAAACCTGGGCAACCGCTATGGGCTACTGGTGTGCGATGAATGCCACCACCTGCCCAGCGACTTTAATCGGGTCATTGCTGAATATGCGATCGCACCCTACCGACTGGGGCTAACCGCCACCCCCGATCGAGCCGACGGTCGCCACAGCGATCTTGACCAGCTGCTGGGACCGGTGGTTTATCACAAAACAGCGGCTGAGCTATCGGGACTAGCTTTGGCTCCTTATCAGATTGTGCAGCTCAAAGTAACCCTATCGGAGATAGAACGCCGTCGCTATGCAGCCCTGATCCAACAGCGCAACGAATTTTTGCAACAGTCCAGGATTTGGCTGGGGAGTCCTGAAGGGTGGCAGCGATTTGTAGCAGCTAGTGCGCGATCTCAAGCTGGGCGGCGAGCCATGTTAGCCCATCGCGAAGCCAAGACTATTGCTCTGGGAACAGATGGCAAGCTCCGTATCCTAGAAGAGTTGCTAACCAAACACTACCCTGAGCGCACCATCATTTTTACCAACGACAACGCCACCGTCTATAAAATCTCACAGGCGTTTCTCATTCCTGCCATCACCCATCAAACACCGGTCAAAGAACGTCGAACGGTCTTACAAAACTTTCGCACAGGCACTTACAAAACCATTGTTGTCTCCCACGTACTCAATGAAGGAGTGGATGTTCCAGATGCTCGTATCGCCATTCTCCTATCAGGCAGCGGCTCTACACGAGAATACATTCAGCGCTTAGGACGAGTCCTGCGCAAAGGCGACGGCAACAAAATCGCACTACTCTACGAAGTCATTGCCGAAGAAACCACAGAAGAGAATATTTCCCGTCGGCGCAAACAGTCTCCTCAACCGCCAAAACGAGAGTCTGCTTATCCCCCTAATCCAGTACAGCTACCCCTTGCCGCCGAATCTTCTCCTCCTTATCCTTCTGAAGACTTGCCCTATTAACCTTCACTGACAACGGCGGCAAAATCAATGACCGGATCAGCGGGCAACACATCGGTGGGTAGAGTAATGATAAACTCAGTCCCCTGACTCATTTTAGAGTTCACATCGATACTGCCCTGGTGTTGCTGAATAATTTTGAAACAGATGCCCAGACCTAAACCCGTACCCTTACCCACCGGTTTAGTGGTAAAAAATGGATCAAAAATCTTAGTGCGCACTTCAGGAGGAATACCGGGACCGCTGTCGCAAATAACAATTTGAATTTGTTTTTTTGTGATGGCACGGGTAACAATAGTCAAATGCTTATCACCTGATACGTTAGCGATGTTGGACTTATCTTCCAACATCGCATCCAAAGCATTGGCAATGATGTTGGTGAATACCTGATTGAGCTGAGCTGGGAAGCAGCGTACCAAGGGGAGATCGCCATAATCTTTAATCACAGTCACCTGATGTTTGATGCGATGGTTCAAGATCAATAGAGTACTGTTCAACCCATCGTGGATATTGACATCTTTGACCGTAGCCTCATCCAAACGAGAGAAATTACGGAGCGATTTAACAATCTCATGAACTCGCTCTGTGCCTACATTCATAGAGCCTAAGAGTTTGTTTAAGTCTTTGATTAAAAAGTCAAGATCGATCTCTTTCTGCTTTTGAGAAACAATGCTTGTGGGATGCGGATATTCAGTTTGATAGGTTTCAATTAACTCTAACAAGTCTTGAAAATATTCATTTAAAGGCTCGATATTGCCCTGAATAAATCCAATAGGATTGTTGATTTCATGGGCGATACCAGCAATCATTTGGCCAAGGCTAGACATCTTTTCAGTCTGAATTAGCTGAGCCTGGGTATCTTTGAGCTTTTTGAGCGTGTCAGATAGTTCCCGCGTCCGTTCCTCGACCCTAGTTTCTAGGTTGAGGGTGGCTTCTTCTAGATCATAGGTATATTGTCCCACCCATTCAATCAGCTGATTTAAGGATAGAGCGAGGATATTGATTTCATCTTGGGTGTTGGTCGTAGCCCTTAAATCAAAGCGACTTTCCCCAGCCACTCGCTGAGCAATAAGAGTAATATCTTGAATCGGTTTAACCACGATTCTGGCAATCCAGTACCCCAGAATCGTAGCAATTATTGAACCCAAAGACGCCACCAGAGCCACAAAGACCCAGATAGCCCGTTGAGTTCGCAATAGCGACTGCTGGGAAATTAATAATACAAGCTCAAACTGCTGATCGCCCAATCCCTCTAGATAAACCGGCTGTGCTAAAAACTCTTCGTCACCAATGGCAACTAGCGGATTCGAACCAGACAGCTCCAGCGTTCTCAGGGAAGTGGTTTCCGCTGGAAATGTAGAGGCAATAATTACCCCTTCTGACAGCACAATAATTTGTTCTTTAATAGCTCGATTGATCTGGACTAACAGGGCATTATCTAAAGCAGTCCCTAGCAAAATACCACCAACGATACCCTGTCCACTTTTGATCGGGGCAGTACCAATCAAAACAGGCGGTCCGGAATCGCTAGTACCCAAAATGGTGGCAAGGTCTGAGCCTGTGAGTACCAGGTTATAGATTTCTGGACTCTGAAGTTCCACATTGTTTAGAACTGCATCTTGAATAGTGAATAGCGACTGTTTCTTACCATTGATGATGGTAATTACATTGGTATCCAAAATACCAACAAGGGGTAGAATAGCCTTCCTTAACTGATTACTATCTTGAGCCATTGTCCCTTGAACAATCGGGAGTTCAAGGGACAACAAACGAGCTACTCGCCTCAGTGAATTTAGCTCTTGATCGATTTCTCGCTCTACTAGAGCCGCTAGCTCCCTTGACTGTTCCTGCTGGTTCCGTTCTAGCTTGTTTGAAACAAAAACTCCCACGACTGCCGTACTGGTCACCCAAAATCCCAGAAACATCAGAATAAAAGGGATACTAATTTTGAGCGGTAGTGAAGCGTTACGATACTGCGATAGAAGCTGCTTATAGTAAGTTAAGCCCATGATATGTCAGGCATTAGGGAGTGATTTTTTTAGTAAATATAGTTGTTATCAGTCAAAATTTGTTTACCATTTGGGCCAGTGACAAAATCCAAAAATGACTCAGCTGCAGTAGATGCTTCTTTATTCAGAACAACTCCCAACGGTAAGGACATCGCATATTTACCTGAGCGCAAATTTTGATTGGAGGGGGATACTCCATCAATACTAAGTATTGTCAGGGGAAGTGTCTTCAGGGCCTCTTCATAGGGAACGGTGGCCATACTAAATTTTGTGATGGCTGCGGTTTCTAGAAGCTCATCATCTTCGGCAAAGACAATAGCGGTGGGTACAATGGCTAAATCGTCGCCCAGATAGGTTTGCCGGAGCACTTGCTTCTCATTTTCATCTTCCACAAAGTCAAACAGAACAATATCTTCATCAGGTCCACCCAGGGCTTGCCAATTGTCAATTTGACCACTGTAAATAGCGTTGATCTGGTCACTGGTAATATCATTAACACCGGTAACGCTACTGTGGGCAACGACGACTAGAGGGGTCTTTACCAAAGGAACATAGGTAAGTTGGTTGCCAGTTTCTTGGGGAGTGATCATGCGGCTAACGCCCCCAATATCGATGACGTTGCTTTTGATACCTTGTATGCCCCCACTGGTTTGGCTAGGGGGGAAAAAATCAAACTCAACATCAGTTGTTTGGTCCTGATAGGCTGTGGTTAGAAGCTTGATTACATCGTAGGTCTCCGCAGAGCCACCAATTTTGATGGTGCTTGTTGTTTCTACCGGTACAGGGGGTGGACTAAGGTTCGTACAACTACACAGTAGAAGCAGCAAGCTGTGGGCAAAAATGATTCGGATCACTGATTTATAAGTCAATATCTACAGTATTTATATCTAAAAAAATTGATAACTAGGCTTTATTGCCAGACTCTTAATTTCTATTTCTAAATAGTTTGTTCATAATGATGATTGTATATCTATCTATTTTGTTTGCTTCTCTGTTTTAATAAACGTGGATTACTACAACGAATCCGGAGTCATGGGTTAGCTGGCCACGCTACACTAGCTACGGTTGTTTGGTATTAACTAATGACTCTGCTGGCTCTACGGGACATAAGTAAGGATTTTGGCATTAAGGAAATTCTGCGGGATGCCAGCTTTAGTATTGAGGAAGGGGACCGGGTAGGCCTGATTGGGACCAACGGTTCGGGTAAATCGACGCTGCTAAAGATGATTGCAGGTCTAGAGCCCATCGACAGTGGCGAAGTTTGGAAAAATGCTAGCAGTAAGATCGTTTATCTACCCCAGCAGCCGGATCTAGATGAAGAGCTGACCGTATTGGAACAGGTGTTTGCCGATAGTGGCGATAGCATGGCATTGGTGCGGGAATATGAGCTAATTTCTGCCAAGCTGGCCCAGGCTACAGGCGATACGGACCAGCTGATGACATTGCTATCGCGAGTATCGCAGCAGATTGACCAGGCCAATGCGTGGGAGCTGGAGACCCAGGCGAAGGTAGTGCTAACTAAACTGGGCATTGAGGACTTTAATGCCCAAGTGGGGACGCTGTCGGGGGGATATCGAAAACGAGTTGCGATCGCAACCGCCCTCCTCTCCGAACCCGACCTCATCCTCATGGATGAGCCCACTAACCACCTGGATGCCCTATCGGTGGAGTGGCTCCAGGACTATCTTGGTCGTTATCGTGGTGCTTTATTTCTAATCACCCACGACCGCTACTTTCTAGACCGGGTCACCAATCGCATTTTAGAAATCGATCGGGGTGACCTGCTGCCCTACGCTGGCAACTACAGCTACTACCTGGAAAAAAAAGCCGCCCAAGAAGATGCTGCCGTCAGCGCTCAGAAAAAGCATGCTGGTGTCTTGCGTCGCGAGCTGAAATGGTTACAACGGGGTGCCCAGGCCCGTAGCACCAAGCAAAAGGCGCGCATTGATCGCATTCGCGACATGCAAAACACGGAGTTTAAGCAGGTTCAGGGCAAGGTGGACATTGCCACCGCCGGTCGTCGCATCGGCAAAAAGGTGATTGAGCTCGAGAATGTGACTAAAGGCTACGACGGCCGCACATTGATCCAAGATTTCTCTTATCTTTTTACCCCAGAGGACCGCATTGGCATTATCGGTCCCAACGGAGTGGGTAAATCCACCCTGATGAACATCATCACCGGACGCGAGCAGCCCGACGCTGGCACCGTTGAAATTGGTGCCACCATCCATATCGGCTACTTTGACCAATATTCTGATGATGTGAACCTGAATGAAGAGCAACGGGTAATTGACTACCTAAAAGACGTAGCTGAGCTAGTAACCACCGCCGATGGCACCGTA
The DNA here is from genome assembly GCA_039028535.1 of Cyanobacteria bacterium P01_B01_bin.77. Taxonomy (GTDB): domain Bacteria; phylum Cyanobacteriota; class Cyanobacteriia; order Phormidesmidales; family Phormidesmidaceae; genus Leptothoe. The sequence continues at coordinate 17,431 of JBCCHX010000086.1, read as the reverse complement.
ATTACGGCATCCAAAATGCTGGAACGGTTTCTATTTCCTCCCGACCAGCAGTATGCGCCGATCCATAAGCTCTCCGGTGGTGAACGGCGACGGCTGTTTTTGTTACGGGTCCTGATGCAGGCCCCTAACGTACTGATCTTAGACGAGCCCACCAATGATTTAGATGTACAAACGCTGGGAATTCTAGAAGACTATCTAGAAAGCTTTAACGGCTGTGTAATCGTTGTTTCCCACGATCGTTATTTTCTAGATCGTACCGTTGAAACAGTTTTCTCATTTGAAGGACTGGGCAATCTCAAGCAGTATCCTGGCAATTATTCGGTCTATTTAGACCATAAAGAAAAAGCTGAACAGGCCGAGAAGTTTAGACAAGACAAGACCCCTAAGCCTGAAAAAACAAAAACTCTAAAACCCAAAGACTCGGATAAGCCTCAAAAACTCTCGTATAAAGAAAAGCGAGAGTATGCCTCCTTAGAAGAGAAAATCCCTGAACTAGAAGACGAAAAAGAAACCTTGGGAAAACAGCTCTACACCAATCCTCCAAGCGACTACAGCGAAATGCAGGCCCTCTCCCAGCGTCTGGCCGACTTGGAGGCAGAAATTGAGACAGCCACAGAGCGTTGGATGGAATTAGCAGAGAGAATTGAGTCTTAAATACGTGAGATAGAGAGGCACAATGTCTGTCTGCCACATTCCAGGGTATCGTGGGTTCAATCGATAATACGGGCACCAATAAGCCATCATTGGACTCTCAAAAAATCTACCTCAGGCACGAGCGGATCATTAACTACACCAATACCTTCGTAGCCCCAACGGTTCATCATTTGCTTGAGCTGCTGACCACTAATAGGTTCAACCGTAAAACGGTTTGCCACTTCAGCGGCATGCTGATTGACATAGCTGAGAGCTTCATAGTCCGCGTTAAACAGCATCAGAAAGCCCTTAGATTCCTGATTACGGGGCTTTGCAGCCAGGTACTGCCCGTCGTGAGTGGAGCGTAGCAGATAGTAAGACTTGGTGAACATAGAGTGCTGATTGCTTTATATCTACGCTAAGAGCAAAAGCTATGGTTGCCTATGGTTCTGTTGTGAAGCTTAATCTGTAGGTACGATGGTACGGTGACTTGATTGCGATCGCACATCACGATTCTAAAAAGTTTCGAGGCACTCTTCAACGGTGATCTTTTCGGTAGCAGCGGTCAGTCCTCCCAATTTGCTGGGCAAGGAGTGCTTTAGCTGTTTGATAGCAACGCTGGTATCTTGTTCATAGGCTTGGTGCCAACGTTGAATTTTCTCTGAAGACTCAACGGCATACATAGGCTTTCTCAATATCGCCCGTTAAACTCACGGAATACATACATATTAATAGCAGCCACCACAAAGCAGATGATAAAAATCAACATGCGAATGCCATAGATGGGTTCATTCATCAGTTGGCCATTAGCAAAGATGGGCGTAAACGAGGGTTCTATCTTTGCCATGACAAACCCGGCGACAAAGGCAGTGATAGTGGAGGTGGCCTGGGAGAGATTTTTGAGCTCATGGCTGGTATTAGGAGCCACCAAAAAACCGACTAGCCAGCCGCCTGCCCAACCCGCAACGCCGATCAGTACCGTTTGGGCAAAGCCTGGATCATTTAGCTCACCATGAACACGACTTGCCAGCCAAATCACAATACCAAAGACAATAAATCCGACTAAAAGACCACTATAGGAGCGTAGAGGCTGCATGGGCCTAGTTCATCTTTGAGAGCTTGATGCGTGGATCCACAAAGGATAAGGCCAGGTCAGCTAGTAGATTACCAATAATCAACATGGTGGCTCCCATCATTAAACTGGCCATGATCAGATACAGGTCTTGGGACTGTACAGCCTGCAGCGTTAACCGCCCCAAACCTGGCCAGCCAAAGAAATATTCCGTAATAAAGGCTCCACTGAGCAAGCTGGCAAATTCAAACCCTAGTAACGTGATCAAAGGGTTGATTGCATTGCGTAAAGCGTGGGTATAAATCACCCGATCTTCTGGTAGTCCCTTGGCTCGAGCGGTACGAATATAGTCCTGACGTAGCACATCTAGCATTTGTCCACGCATTAGACGCTGTAGTCCGGCAAAGCTAGTGATACTCAAGGCCAGCGTGGGTAAAATCATGTGCCAGATAACATCTAGCATCTTGCCAATCCAGGTGAGGTCATCGTGGTTGATGCTGGTGCGTCCACCCACAGGGAATAGAGGGGTGGTCAGCTGGGCAAAGAATAATAGCAAAAGCCCCGTGATTAATGCAGGAAATCCCTGGCCAATGTAGCTTAGTACCCGCAGAATACGATCGGTAAACTTGTTGTGGTTGACTGCGCCGATAATCCCCAAGGGAATAGCAATTGCCCAGGTTACTAGAATTGAGGCAATGGATAACAACAGTGTATTGGGAATGCGTTCGGCTAAGACTTCTACCGCCGGTCGCTGGTAGGCAAAGCTCTCGCCAAAGTTGAGTTTGGTAACGACCTGGTAAAGCCATCGAAAGTACTGCTCCCAGACGGATTTATCTAGACCAAACTGTTGCTCAAACTGTTGAATCGTTTCAGGAGAAATCTGTGGGTTTTGTCGCTGGGCGTCGAGAAAGTCTCCAGGGGCCAGCTGAATGATAAAAAAGCTAAAGGCCGAGGCTAAAAGCAACGTCAGTAAGGCCTGTAGCACACGCTTGAGGACATACAGCGTCGTCTCACTGGTGAGTACCATCTGCATTGTCTGCAGAGGAGAACGAGAGGAGGAAGAAGCAGGCTCTGCAGTCATGGGCGAAGACATTCAAAACTAACTCAGTATGACAGTAGCGTAGTTATGGGGACTCCGTCAGGTAGCTTTTGGCGACCGTTTAGATCGCTAAGCTCAATGACAAAGCTAAAACCTGCTAGGGTCGCCCCAGTCTGCTGAATTAACTGAGCAGCCGCAGCAGCGGTTCCCCCGGTAGCCAGTAAGTCATCCACAATTATTGGGCGATGACCACCCTGTAGAGCATCTTGATGAACTTCGAGGCTATCTTGACCATACTCCAGGTCATAGGATACTTGATGCACAGCAGCGGGGAGTTTGCCGGGTTTACGTACAGGTATAAAGCTGAGGCCCAGTTGGTAGGCCAGGGGCATGCCAAAGATAAACCCTCTAGATTCAATACCAACGATACAGTCTGGCTGGTAGGGAGCTACCTGTTCTGCCATCAGGTCAATACTGGCTCTCAGACCATCAGCATCCTGTAGCAGAGTCGTGATATCACGGAATAGGATGCCGGGTTTGGGAAAATCGGGTATCTCACGAATTAAGGTCCGGATATCTGCAGTGGATTTCACGACTAGGGCTGATGCAGGACGGCCTTATTCTATACTGCCCGAGCCTAGACGTGTGAATTTGGTGGGAAACTGATTGATCTAAGGAAAAAGGATTTTATAAGATCCAAAAATTGCTTCTGCAGAGGCATTCCATGGAACACCTGTACGACAAAAAGGAGAGCATAATTAAATCCTCATTCCTAACGGAATCTATAGAAGCCAGAAATCTTAACGACTTCTGGCTTCTGAGTCGTATTACTTATTTCTTAATGAACTAAATGCTGACGGCAGCATTTTGGGTTTTGTCGAGCGTCCGGTCGGCCATAGGGTCTATCACCTAGCACAGACAGCAGGATCAATCCCAAGCACAACCATAGACTATACCGAGTGGGCATTTGTCGCGTGCAATTAAGATTTAAGCGCGGGAGTGTTTTTCGCAGGAGTGCTTTTGAAGCGATCGCAAGGGTCGCTTAAACGGCACTGAGCCACTGATGGCCCAGCATAAAACTGGACAAAACACGATGCAGTAAGCTGTCAGTACTGCTATTAATTCAGTAGTGGTTAAAACGTCAGATGCCATGAGAATCGCCTCCTAAAACTATGCATCGAAGAGGCGCGTTCCTTCGGGAAACCATCCCTACTTCCGTCCTTCAACGTTCAAAGCATTTTGAACTCAGGATGAACGGTCTTTACTTCTGTATTGTATGTTACTCACACCTTAAATGATCGGTAGGGATAACCGAAATATCTACAGTTCATAACAGAGCAAAGCTGATCGGGTGTGGCCATTAGCCTCGATTATTAGAGGCTTATTGGGTATCTGGATTCACAGGTGCTATGTACTGAGTATTTGCTCGCACGTAACAGGTGTAAGCCACAGCCGTTTCATCAACAACTCGACGGCGTAAATCAAAAACATTAGCCGTGACTTTAAGCCAAGCCTGCCCTTCTACCAGGTCAATGGCATCATCTGTGTCAAATACAGAATCAACAACCGCTCCATAGGCCAGGGTGACAACAACAGCCCCGTTGGCATTACGACAGTTCAGACCGGCTTCATCCGTCTCAACGATCAACCACTGCCAGTGGGGATAGGTGCCCCGATTACCCTGTACCCTCGCGGAGAGAAAATCACCGTTGGCATCGAAACTCGGGACATCTGCCATCTGCGCCTGTGCTGCAGGCGTGATCAAAAGCCCACAAAAAGACGAGGCCAACAACATACGAATCTTCACGGCTATGTTTCCCAAAGTCAGCTCAGCTAGGATAGCACTGCCTAACCCTCCAGCGATATGCGACAGGCTAGCGATGGGAACAGTAGCTGAAGCTTAGAACATACCTAATAGATATCTCCAAACTATAAGTTCGGACAAAAAAGGCGGTAACATTCTAAAAATAGAGCGTCACCGACCAAATGGGAAAATTCCCATAACGTTTTCAAAGTTTGAAGAGTAGAACGAGCAACAGGGCCGACACCAGACTCGCAAAGGGAGTTCTGATCAAGTTCCATTGGTTCCAACGGGGTTCGAAGTTCATCCGAGCTGCTTTTAGAGCCGTTTCATTCATGTGATCGATATTTAGAGTTTGTAGTTTGTTGTTTAGCGGTACGTTGATGGTAAAGGTCGATAACTGGACGCCAAGTATATAGATCAGTGGGGCCAAGATCAGCAGCAGGCGCTTAGTGCCATCCAGTTGCCCGATGCCCAACCCCGCCGCTGCTACTAAAGCCATGATTGAGCCAGCCCAGACCGCCACAAACATTGGCTGATTATGCTGGATAACACCATCTATTACTTGAAAAGCTCGGATAAACTCTCGGTCATTTAAACGTTTGATGCCGGGCATTACGACTGAGGCAAAGGCAAACAGAAAGCCTGCTACGAGAGAACATAGCAGGGTTGCGAAGATTAAGACAATTTGAAAGATTGTTGCTGATGCCATGAATCAAGTTTCCTAAGCAATGACAGTTTTAGCTTAGGGGAGCCATTGAGATGGGGCTGTCTAGTTCTTGCGGGACTATCACAATCTTGCGTACTTTTCCGTTTTTCATTCATCATCGTGGGGCACACAACCCATTCACGTGACGTTGTAAAACAGCTTCCTGCTGCTCACGGCTGAGGGGCTTGGCCTGAATCAAGGTATCCAGACTCACGCCATTGACTAACGCTAGCAGTACATTGGCTTCCTGCTCTGGATCAATATCAGGGCGAATATCCTTTTGGCTCTGAAGCGCGACCAATTCTTGAATGATCGCCTGCCGCAGTTCCCCGGCACTCTGCTAATGCTCGGCCATCAGCCCCTCGCGCCCGACGGCGTAGCCCAAAAACGCCACCCACACCCGCAGAATTTCCTGCCGCTCTTGATCGATAGGAAAAAATGATGACAGCATTGCCACCAGCCGAGCTGTACCTGAAAGCTTAGTAACCGCTTGCTCCATCAGCCCCTGCAACCGCTCTGTCACCTGATGTAGAGCAAATAAAATTAATTCCTGCTTATTGCGGAAATAGTGGGTGACCACCCCGGTTATACAGTTCATTTCCTGGGCAATGGCTCGCATACTGGTGCGATCTAGGCCCTCCCGGACAATCACCCGCCAGGCCGCTGCTGAAACTTCAAGACGCCGATCGTTTTGAGCCATCGTTGTTTGAGAACCTCTATGCTACTGCATTGACATTTATCATAACAGTTATTATCTTAATTGCATAACAACTGTTATATTTTTTGTGAGGTGTTATTTATGCAGCCTGATACGTTGTACCCCCAGGCCGCACTCCGTTCAGGTTGGCAGGGGCAGCTAGATCGATTTATTGGGCCGGGGGCGACTCCGGCAGAGCTAGTCTTACAGCTAGTGCCGTCCGTGGGCGCTGCGATCGCAATGCCCCTCTACGCCTCCACCCTGCCGATTGACTGGAATCCCTGGCAGCTAGGACTGATCGCAATTTTGGGCTTTGACTTAGTCGGTGGTGTACTGACTAACGCCACGGCAGCGGCCAAACGCTGGTACCACCGTCCAGGTCAGGGCTGGCAGCAGCACATGATCTTTGTCAGTGTGCATCTATGCCACATTGGCCTAGTGGCATGGCTGTTTCGCGGGGCAGATGGGTTCTTTTTTGCAGCTGTCTCAAGTTATTTGCTACTGGCATCAGGGCTAATTTTGGCCAGTCCGCTGTATTTGCAACGTCCGGTTGCGTTGGGGCTGTTCGGTTTTGGATTGATGTGCGATCGCTATTTCTTTGCCCCCACCCCCGGTTTGGAATGGTTCTTGCCCCTGTTCTTCCTAAAAATTTTAGTCAGCCACTTGTTGAAGGAAACGGCTTATCGCTCAGGTGAATAGGCATAGAACCCGACTTCGCTTTCATTTTTGTTGCCTTGAATGTGGTGATTTTTCTGAATTTGTTGATTTTATTGAGGTTTAGGACCATGACGCTACAAACCAAATACTGGGTCGCCGGTTTATTAGGACTTTCGGGCATTTCCCTCAGCACATTAGTGCCCGGTGGCCCGATCGAGACCCGCAGTTTTGTTCACATCAATCCCATCACCCTAGGGGCATTTAATACATTTTTGACAACGTTATTGCTGGGCAGTTTGTTACTGATTTACTTTGTGATGAAATCTGAGCGCTGGGCCATGATGGCAGCCGCCATCTGTGGTCTGTCCTACCTGGGAGTATACGGCTTGGATTTAGCCCAGATATTTCCCGTGTCGCCCGATGCCATGCCCCCTGCCTTATTCGCCATCGAAGTATGGGGAACATTGATTTCGTTTCCCCTGATGGCACTGTCCATGCAAGCACTCAAAGAGTCAGAACAAAGAACGGTTGCTGTCGCTCTCTCTCTCCAGGATGAGAATCCCAGGCTAGCCCAAATGCCACAGGTTTTCACCGTCATTGGCTTGGGCATAACAGCGCTGGGAATTATCATTTTCGCGACAAGATCGGCCATGGGGCTTTGAACAATAAGTTTTCTTTACCACAAATTTATGCTCTAACTCGGTTGGAGAACTCACTAAAATGACCATTGAAAATAGCATTCTTATCGCTGGGGGTTATGGTGTTGTTGGTCAACAGATTGCCACCTTAATTCGCCAGCGCCATCGTGATCTACCGTTAGTCATTGCCGGACGCAACCTCAAAAAAGCCGAGGCCTTGGCAACAGAACTAGGCCAGGCCAGGGGGATGCAACTCGATGTTGAACAACCTAATCCACTGCAAGGGGAACAACCGAAAGCCATTGTGGACGTTGTCAACGACCCCCATGACTATTTGCTGATGGATGCTGTGCACCATGGCATCCCCTACCTGGATGTCACTCGATGGCCCGAACGGTTGCGAGCGTCAGTGGCAGAACTGGCGGACAAATCGTTGCAAGCTCCGGCACTGTTTTCATCCGGTTGGATGGGGGGCATCGCCGCCGTGATGGCTGTGGCGGCAGCGCAAACCCTACAGACCCCTGAGCGCATCGATATTAGCGTTCTCTTTTCAGTCAAAGATAAATCTGGCCCTAACTCCGTTGAATATATGGATCGGCTGGCCACCCCCTTTGAGACCATGGTTGATGGTCGCCTACAGCGAGTCTTTCCCTACACCGACCCGATTACGGTGACATTTCCCAATGGATATACTACGCCCGTATATCGATTTGACACACCGGATCAGCTGACATTGCCACACACTACGGGGGTCAAAACTGTTGCCGCCCGCATTGCCTTTGATGATGCCTTTTCAACACATCTCCTGCGGTTCTTAACCCGCTCTGGCCTTTGGGCGCTGATCAGTCGCGATCGCTTTACGCCCCTCCGACGATCGCTGCTGTACAATCCTGGCAGCGGGGCCAGCCACGAAATTCACATCGCGGCTACTGGCCACGACGACCACGGCACCCCCAAAACGGTCAATATCACTGTTGTGGATCCCCAGGGGCAAACGCATCTAACGGCGCTAGGTGCTTTAATCCAACTGGAACGCTTACTCGGTTTAGACGGCTCACTGTCTCAGACACCGGGCATTGTGTATCCAGACACTGCCCCCCACATTGAACATGCTTTGCAGGTTTTGAATCAGTTTGGCGTCAAAGTTTCAAGCGAGAGTTTCACTGTCCAGGGCGACTAGAAACTTGCGCAACAGACCCACCAACGTTTGAGTTTCAGTTTGACTCAACTCGTCTAAAAGACGATTTTCCTGAGCAAACAATACCGGCATGACCGCCTCAACTCGTTCAATACCTCTATGGGTTAGTTGCACCCTGATGCCGCGTCGATCGCTGGGATCTCGCAGACGCGTGACCAACCCCTCCTTTTCGAGGCGATCGATGCGGTTGGTCATTGCGCCAGAAGACAACATCAGCAGACCGTAGAGTTCTGTAGGCTTGAGCCGATAGGGTGCCCCCTGTCGGCGCAGTGTCGCCAACATATCAAAAGACCAAAGATTTAAATCAAAGTCGGCTAAGACGGTCTCTCGATGCTTCTCGATCAGACGAGCAAGCCGCAAGATACGCCCAATCACCGCCAGGGATGAGATCTCTAGATCGGGACCTTCTTGCTGCCACTGGGTCAGAATTTCGTCAATGCGGTCTGGGGTCATGGCGATACCGTCTGGGGTTATGGCGACATTATATCTCGACATAAAGATTCTTGACACATGCCTTTAGATCAAGTATCTTTATGTCGAGTTAAATTTTCAGAGAGAGCTAACACCTCAACCCGTTCAAGCACTTAATAGGAGACCCTATGAACCAGACTGAATTTATTACAAACCTGTATAAAAGCGTTGATGCTCTTAGCGTTGGCGATCTTTCTCTCTTTCTCGCCGATGACATTAGCTTTCGGTTTGCCAATGCCCAACCCCTGAAGGGTAAAGATGCTGTTTTAGCGGCCAATGAAGCCTTCTTTCGGAGTATTGCCAAAATGTCTCACCAGATTGATCAGGTGTGGGGGAAAGGAGATGACTTAATCTGCAACGGGCAGGTGAGCTATACCCGGCTGGATGGTAGCCAGTATTCGGTGCCGTTTGCCACGATTCTGAAGCTTCAGTGCGATCGCATCGTCAACTATCTGATTTATGCAGATGTCTCAGCACTTTAGAAAACAGCAGCGCGATCTAAAGATGGAGAACTTTATGCAGATTAAAAAACTAGACCACATTGGCCTGCGAGTCATGGATGTGGATCAATCCATGCAGTTTTACAAAACTCTCGGATTCAGAACTATTCGAGCAGATAAAAAAGAGCAGGTTTTTGTTGTCAAACATCCCAGCGGTATCGAGATCAACCTGATTGCCAGTGGTAATTGCCACCATGGTCGACGCAATATTCTGATGGATGTGGCAGAACGGTACCCCGGCTATACCCACTATGCGATCGCAGTGGCATCGGTTGTAGCCGCAAAGACTTTTTTAGAAGACCACCATATTCAGATTACCGAAGGTCCCATCACATTTGGTGACGGAAAAACATCGATTTTTATTCGCGACCCTGACTTCAACGTCCTTGAATTTACAGAACTGCCGCAGGCTGCATCGTCTGCATCTGACTAATTCTCTAAACGGCTACCCCATTATGAAACCCTCCACTACTCAGTTAGAAGATATTGCGCTAACCGCCCTGGCTCCCCTTGCTTGGGGCACCACCTACATTGTGGCAACAGAGTTTTTGCCCCCTGGGCATCCGCTGCTGGTGGCCGCGTTGCGATCGCTACCCGTGGGCCTGTTGTTGACCCTGGCGCTCAGAAAGCTCCCCCACGGCATTTGGTGGTGGCGCATCTTAATTCTCGGAGCGCTCAATATCAGTGCCTTTCAGGCATTGTTGTTTGTTGCGGCCTATCGTCTGCCGGGGGGCGTGGCGGCAACCTCAGGGGCGATTCAGCCCTTGCTCGTAATTTTATTTTCTTGGTTAATTTTGCAGGAAAAGCCCGTCAAGGGGGCGATTCCACTAGCGTTCTCTGGTTTTGTAGGCATTGCGATGCTTGTCCTCGGTCCCTCGGCTCGGCTTGATCTCTGGGGTATTCTCGCGGCCCTAGCGGGAGCTGCTACTATGGGCCTGGGCACAGTGCTGGTCAAACGCTGGCATCCTCCCGTATCGCTGTTGGTCTTTACTGCCTGGCAACTCACGGTGGGTGGCGCGCTATTGCTGCCAGTTGCCCTGGTGGTGGAAGGGCCCTTTGTCGAACTAACGTCAACGAACCTGCAAGGTCTGATATATCTGGGCACAGTAGGGACAGGACTGGCCTATCTGCTGTGGTTTCGCGGTATTAGAAAGCTCTCTGCTACTGCTGTTTCCTACCTGGGATTGCTGAGCCCGGTCATGGCCACTCTCTTAGGATTTCTCTGGCTCCATCAAGCGTTGAGTCCCCTGCAGCTCTGTGGGATTACGATTATCTTTACCAGTGTTTTATTGGGGCAATCGGATATCACTTGGACGCGCCAGTGGCATAGGGATAGGCTATGATATGCTCTCTCATTGGCAATGGTGAGACTGCTGATGTATAAAACCTGTATTTGTATACCAGCATCGTCCAGATGAACTCACAGTTCGGATCAATAAGGTTTTGTGAGGTATGTATATTCAAGGTGCCTGAAATCCTAAATATGACCTAGTTTTAGATTAGGAATTTTTCCTGTGCATATCTATGACCCGCCCAAGCAGCACCGCTCCGAGCCCATTGGCTAAGCTTTCTGGCTATACCCTGGTGGAAAAACTATACGAGGGAACCAGAATAGTTGTCTATCGGGCAATCCAGAACGAGCAACAGTGCTCGGTGGTGATCAAGGCGCTGCGGCACGACTGTCCTAGCCTAAGTGAACTGGTGCAGTTTCGTAATCAGTATGCGATCGCACAATCGCTGAGCGATTGGAGCGCCAGAAATCTGTCCTTTCCCAGCATTATTCGTCCATTGAGCTTAGAGCCTTTAGGTAATGGCTATGCTCTGGTGATAGAAGATTGGGGTGGGATGTCCCTGGCGACCTATCTTCAGCAGCAGTCACTGCTACTGCCAGAGGTTTTAGACATTGGTGTGCAGCTGGCCAATATTCTCCACGGTCTGGGTCAACAGCGTGTGGTGCATAAGAATATCAAACCGGCCAATATTTTGATTCGGCCCGACTCCAAACAAGTCACCCTAATCGACTTTAGCCTTGCCTCTCGCTTGCCTAAAGAAACCCAGAAAATTCAAAATCCCAATGTTCTAGAAGGCACCTTAGCCTATATGGCTCCCGAACAAACTGGTCGCATGAATCGCGGGATTGATTATCGAGCTGATTTTTATGGGTTGGGGGTTACCCTGTATCAGCTACTAAGTGGTCACTTACCATTTACAGTTGATGATCCGCTGGAGCTGATGCACTGTCACATAGCCAAGGCCCCGACGCCCGTAGATCAGATTAACCCTGACGTGCCCTCTATGGTGGCCGCAATCGTGACCAAATTAATGGCTAAAAATGCCGAAGATCGCTATCAAAGTGCCATCGGTCTCAAACACGATTTGGCATCTTGTTTAAACCAGTGGGAAGCAAACAGCAACATTTCAGCCTTTGAGCTGGGGCAACGGGATGTTTGCGATCGCTTTCTCATTTCCGACAGACTCTATGGCCGTGCCGTCGAAACACGGACCCTGCTGGCTGCCTTTGACCGCGTGGCTCAGGGGGCGACTGAACTGATGCTGATTGCTGGATTTTCTGGCATTGGTAAAACCGCCGTAGTAAATGAAGTCCATAAACCGATTACGCGGCAAAATGGATACTTTATCCAAGGCAAGTTTGATCAGTTTAATCGCAATAGTCCCTTTTCTGCCTTTGTTCAAGCCTTTCGGAGCTTGATAGGACAGCTTTTGGGTGAATCCGATGCTGCTCTGGACCGGTGGAAGGCAAAAATATTAGATGCAGTTGGCGTCAATGGTCAAATCATTCTAGAGGTGATTCCAGAACTAAAGCAGCTAATTGGAGAACAACCGGCATTATCAAAACTGTCGGGCAGTGCTGCGCAGCAACGCTTTAACCTAGTCTTTAGTAACTTTGTGCGGGTTTTTGCCAGCAAAGACCATCCGCTAGTGCTGTTTTTGGATGACCTACAATGGGCGGACTTAGCCTCGTTGAATTTGCTACAGCGATTAATGGATGCTTCTGTACTAGAGGCAGATAGCGGATATCTGTTGGCAATTGGCACCTATCGAGATAGTGAAGTATTTCCAGCCCATCCGCTCATACTGGCTCTAGATGAGATGGAACGCCATGGCAAAACCATTCACACATTGACGTTAGCTCCCCTGGAGACATCTGATATTGATTGCCTAGTAGCAGACACCCTGGGATGTTCGGTGGATATGGCCCATCCCCTTTCCCAGCTGATCTATCAAAAAACCCAGGGCAATCCATTTTTCACCACACAATTTTTGCAAGAACTCTATGAACAGAGCTGCATCGTCTTTGATGCTGATGCAGGATTTTGGCAGTGTGATCTGTCAAAGGTGCGACAGCTTTCTCTCACCGAAGATGTGGTGATATTTATGATGAGACGATTACAAAAGTTGTCCTCATCTACCCAGCACGTTGTGAAGCGCGCCGCCTGCGTTGGCAATAGCTTTAACTTAACGATTTTGGCAGCAATTTGTGAGTCATCCCAAGAGCGTATGGCAGCAGAACTATGGTCTGCTCTGCAAGAGCAGTTAATTGTTCCAGAAAATGAAACCTATAAATTTTTTGACATTGCTGCTCCTCAGGATGACTTCAGCTGTGAGCAACCGTCAAATAGCAACGACTACAGATTGGCCCATCCTCTAAATCAACGATCGCATGTCTTTAAAGGAGACTGGGCTGACACGGTGGCCGCTACCCCGATTGTTGCCAGATATCGGTTTCTCCATGACCGCATTCAACAGGCAGCCTATGCTTTAATCCCAGATGATCAAAAACAGATTACCCATCTAGAAATTGGGCGATTGTTATATAAAACATCATTAGATACTCAGCTTGAGATTGACCTGTTTGATATTGTTAATCATTGGAACAGAGGTCTCGAACTAATTGATAGTTCAACAGAACGACATCAGCTGTGCCAACTAAATCTAACCGCAGGGTATCGAGCTAAAGACGCCACTGCCTATGAATTGGCTGAACAATATGCTATGGCTGGGATACGGTTATTGGGCAGCTGGCAAATAGAATATGACATGATGCTGGCACTGCATGATCTAGCAGCAGAAGTTACCTATCTCAATGGCGAGTTTGACCAGGCCCATATCTGGGCAAAACGCTTAATAAAGGGCTCCAAGCACTTTTTAGATCAGATCAAGGTTTATGAAATTCAGATCCTGACAAAGATCGCGCAAAAACAGCTGCTAGCAGCAATTGAACTAGGACGACAGGTTCTCTTTGGGCTAGATATTGATGTTCCTGCGACGCCAACCGACGCCGATATCCAGCAAGCATTAGCCACAATGGCGACATTGATTCCCCATAGCAAAATTCGCTCCCTAGCGGAAGTACCCACGATGACCGATCGTCGGGCGCTAGCTGCATTAACTATTCTGAATACAATCGCTGCAACCGTCTATCTAGCCCAGCCGAAACTCGTTCCTTGGATAGTGTTAGAGCAAGTTAAGCTATCAGTCATCCATGGAAATTCTCCGATATCGGCTGGTTCCTATGCACGCTATGGTTTTATTCTGTGCAGCCAGGGTAACGATATTGAATCAGGCTACCAGTTTGGCCGTTTAGCTCTATCTCTATCTGAGAAATTTAATAATAAAGCCATCAACACTCGCGTATTCCTGATGGTGGCTGCCTTGACAATCCCCTGGAAGCATCATCTCAGTCAAAGCCTGCCATTGCTAGACAGAGCCTATGAGGACGGGCTGGCATCGGGTAATTTAGATGGTGCCGCGTTAGGTCATTACTACAATAGTCAATCTTCCTATCTAATCGGACAAGAGCTACACGAACTGGAGCATAAGGTAGCTATTCGTAGTCAACAACTACGTCAGATCAAACAAGAATTACATCTTAATAATAATGAGCTGTTGCGCCAGGTAGTTTTGAACTTATTGGGTAAATCTGACACGGTTTATCGTTTGGTGGGGGAGGCATTTAATGAAGATCATATGCTGTCCCAATATCAATCTGCCAGTAATATTCTGGGATTATATTGTTTTCACTTACATAAGCTTTTACTCTACTATTGGTTTGACCAGCTAGAAAAAGCAGCCGAGCAGGCAATCCTAACCGCTAAGTATTTGGTGGGCGCAACCGCGCAGGCTACTGTCCCTCTCTTCTATTTTTATGACTCCCTAGTGGCGTTAGCTCAGTATGACAATGCTCCATATCCAGAGCAGAATTCTCTTTTAAAGCGAGTTAACGACAACAAAACCAAATTGGAGCACTGGGCAAAATTTGCTCCTATGAATTTTCAACACAAACTCGATTTAGTAGATGCTGAGCAGAGTCGTATTTTAGGTCACAAAGCAAACGCGATTGAAGCCTACGACCGCGCTATCAGCAGAGCGAAAGAGGCTGGCTATGTTCAAGAAGAAGCACTTGCCAATGAACTTACGGCTAAATTTTATTTGGACTGGGGCAAAGAGAAGGTAGCGGCTAGCTACTTCCAAGACGCCTACTACTGCTACGCTCATTGGGGAGCTACGGCTAAAACTGAAGATCTTGCAAAACGCTATCCCCATTTGCTTCAGTCTATTCTTAAGCAAGCTGCTCCGGCTATAAATTTGTTAGATACCCTGGCCACGATCGCATCTCCTACCCTGACGATTGATACCCAAGCAGCTGACAGTTACTCTTTATTTAGCACAACCAATACTGCCCTTGATTTTGCATCAGTGCTGAAATCTGCTCAAGCGATTTCAGATACAATTTTGTTGAATAGACTGCTCCGTCAGCTAACCCAGATCATACTGAAAACATCTGGAGGCGATCGCTGTTTTCTGATATTGCCTGATAACGACGGTAGTTGGCAGCTGAGGGCAATGGCAACTCCTGACACTGTTCAGCTTTGTACCACTCCCTTAGCTGATGATCTAGAGGCTCCCATTAAGCTCATCCAATATGTCAAACATACCCAAACAGGGGTGGTAGTTGATAACCTGACAACAGATTTACCTATTGTTGATGCCTACTTAAATCAGCACCAGCCTCAAAGTGTTTTATGTTTGCCGATGTTGTACCACGATACTATCGTAGGGGTACTGTATCTTCAGAATCGATCTATTCGTGGCGTATTTGCCAGCGATCGCATTCTTGTGCTCAACTTTCTCTGTGCTCAAGCTGCGATCTCCATAGAAAATGCCCGCCTCTATCAGCAAGCTCAGACTTATGCTCAACAGCTAGAAGCATCACAGTTACAGTTGGTACAACATGAGAAAATGTCTGCTCTAGGTAATCTTGTGGCGGGGGTGGCGCATGAAATTAATAACCCTCTTAGCTTTGTTGATGGCAACGTCAGTGAGCTGCGGCTGTCAATAACTGACCTTGTCGAATGTTTACAAGCCTACCGTGATGCGTTTACTAATCCGGGAAAAGAGATTCAAGAACTATGGGAAAAGGCTGATATTGATTTTGTTTTGGCCGATATTCCCAAAATGTTGATATCTATGGAGACAGGGTGCGATCGCATCCGCGCTATCAGTACTAGCCTACGTCTTTTCTCTCGTGCTGATGCCGATACTAAGCTTAAGGCTAATATTCACAAAGGATTAGACAGCACCTTACTGATTTTAAAGTATCGCCTCAAAGCTAAAGATTTTCGACCTGAGATCGAGATTTTCAAACACTATGGTGACCTACCGGAGGTGAAGTGTTTTCCAGGACAGCTAAACCAGGTGTTTATGAATATTGTTGCCAATGCCATCGATATGTTTGATGAAATGGCTGAAGAATACTCCTATGATGATCTTGAGGCTAACCCTCAGAAAATCATGATTTACACTCATGTTGTCGACAGTGGTGTAACCGTCGAGATTGGTGACAATGGTAAAGGAATGGATGATGAGACCTGTGAGAAAATCTTTGAGCGCACGTTTACTACAAAGCCTGTGGGTAAAGGAACAGGGCTAGGGTTGGCCATTTCTCGCCAGGTGATTGAAGGAAAACATGGTGGTCGCTTAACTGTAAACTCATCTTTAGGAAAAGGGACTGAATTTGTTATCTATTTGCCGATGTAAGCTAGCGTGAGATCGCAGCCTCTGTCGTCAACCTGCTTAGCAAAGAGGTAATAGCGTCCTGCAATGGGAAATCAATAATCGTATTTTACGCTGGCTCCCTTGAGGATTTTATAGAGCGGATGATTAGGAGATTGCGATCATAAAACCACCCGTTCTACGCCTATAGCTTAATCGCCACCCGTTTGGTCAAGATGGCCATAACTTCATTTAAGCGTCCGATGGGGATGGGTTTACTCCAGTCATTGGGTTGCGATAAGTAAGCTCTAATTTCAGGTGCCACATGGCCTTTAAGATGTCGCTTGTTATGAACCAAGATGTAGTCCCGAATGTAATAGACATAGGATTTTTAGTTGAACGGCTAACGTACTTTAGACGAGTAATTTCCCTGGCTCAATTGAGTAAGCATAGCGGCTTTGATTGCCATCGTACATGACGTATAACGCCTGTATAGAGATACTTATCCGTCCAATCTGACGTACAACTATCCCATTCATCATACTTAACTATCACATGTGACGGATAACACACTGTTTCCTGGGATTTATGCGTCAACAATTGCCTATAAGTTGTGTAAAAAATAAGAGTGTTATTAACTAAGAGTGACGGATAAATTCCGAAAATATGACTCTTATCCGTCAGATCTGACGCTGAATATATAATTAGGTGGAATCTTGGAAATATTTGAAAGAGAGAAATATAGTCATATCCAATATGATGCCTCAATTGAAACCTTCTACGTGGTTGGAGTTGACATAGCATCAAAATTTTAGGAACTAGGCTTTGATAACTTAAATGTATGAAATTTCGCGAGCTTATGAAAGTGTGGATTGGTAAAACGCTGATGGCTCAATCGGCGTTTCAGGGAGTTAACCAAGCAACGTGGTCAATAGACTACCCAGCAAGGCTTTCCCTCTTTTTCTGGCATTATGCACAAATTCAACGAACCCCAAATATATC
>JBCCHX010000085.1:0-28922 GCA_039028535.1 Cyanobacteria bacterium P01_B01_bin.77 | reverse complement strand
GACAGTTGCGGAATCACAGAAAATCACATTGAAACAACTTTTAGGTCAATTTAGATCTTGCACCCAGTCGGTTGTGAGGCTAAAGCCCGCGTCGGGTTCAAAACCCACCGCTAATCGAGAGTTGTCCACTGAAGGGACAATATGGCTGTGGGGCTCTATAGTTAGAGCTTTCAGCGATCTTTAACCCCTTTAGTGGGTATTGAATCTGCTAGCCCTGTCACTTTGAGTGCAGGGCGGGTTGGCGCTTCTCCACCAGGTGCAAGATCTGAGCCTTTAACGAACAGTAATGCTGCTCGTTAAACCAGCAAGAAACACGATTGTCTCTATTTCATTGACAATAAATGCTTTTTAGAGCGGATTAGTCTGTGTTTCTTAGGAGTCAATTTAACAGCTCACCGTTATGACTGATGTTTTCATTTCCTACTCCCGGAAAGACAAGGCTTTTGTGCAGGTGCTAAATCAAGCCCTGGCCAATAGTAAATATGATGCCTGGGTGGACTGGGAAAATATCCCCCTGACAGCAGACTGGTGGGAGGAAATCAAAGCCGGGATCGAAGCGGCGGATACGTTTATTTTTGTCATCAGTCCCGACTCGATTGCATCTAAGGTCTGTGGTCAGGAGATTGACCATGCCGTAGAAAACAACAAACGGCTGGTGCCCATCGTGCGGCGCGAAGGATTTGAGACGTCGCTCGTGCGTCCAGCATTAGGGATACATAACTGGCTATATTTTCGCGACGAGGATGACTTTGATACCACATTTCAATCGCTGGTAGACACGCTCAACACCGATTTGGTCCATGTGAAAACCCACACTCAGCTGTTGGTGAAAGCGTTGGAGTGGCAGCATAAAGAGCGGACCTCTGACTTATTATTGCGAGGTAGTCAGTTAGAAGCGATCCTCAGTTGGATTACCACGAGTGCGGATAAGGAACCACGACTCACCAAAGAGCAGCGAGAGTATGTAGCCGCGAGTAGTAAAGCGGAAAAAGATACTCAAGCAGCGGAAATTGCTAGACAGCAAGCGGAAATTGAGCGGCAGAAGAAGGCTCGTAAAGCCATCACGTTAGCCTTGATTGGAGCCAGTGTTGGATTTGTTGTGGCGACTGTGTTGGGTTTTATTGCTGTCAAACAACAACAGCTCGCCCAACAACGAGAACTCAATGCCAGGCTCCTAGCTCAAAGCCTCAAGGTTGAAAAAATGGCCACCTCTGGATTACAAATCGATGCTTTAGAAGAAGCGATTCGGGGATATCAGGAGATTCAAACAGTGTCTCGTGGCCTTTATTCAGGCCAACGATTGAGAGCAATTGGCTCTCTACAGGAAGCACTATACGGTATGACAGAACAGAACCGTCTTGCAGGTCATAGTAAAACTGTTTGGGACGTAAGTTTTAGTCCCGATGGCAAAACTATCGCTTCCGCAAGTTCTGACGGTACTATAAAGCTTTGGAACTTAGCGGGTGAGAACCTTAAAACCCTCGAAGATCATAGTAGCTATGTCAACAGTGTCAGCTTTAGTCCAGATGGTCAAACGCTAGCCTCGGCTAGTGGTGATGGAACTATAAAGCTTTGGACGTTGCAAGGCGAAGAGCTCATGACACTCGAAGGCCATAACAACTCTGTCAACAGTGTCAGCTTTAGTCCAGATGGTCAAACACTAGCCTCGGCTAGTAGTGATGGAACTATAAAGCTTTGGACGTTGCAAGGCAAAGAACTCATGACACTCAGAGGCCATAGTAGCTATGTCATCAGTGTCAGCTTTAGTCCGGATGGTCAAACGCTAGCCTCGGGTAGTGGGGACGGAACTATAAAGCTTTGGACGTTGCAAGGCAAGGAACTCATGACCTTTGACGGCCATAGTAAGGATGTCAGCAGTGTCAGCTTTAGTCCAGATGGTCAAATGCTAGCTTCGGCTAGTGCAGATACTACTATTAAGCTCTGGAATCTACAGGGCAAAGTACTCAACACTATCAAAGGTCATAATGGAGTTGTCAATGCTATTAGCTTTAGTTCGGATGGTCAAACCATTGCTTCTTCTGGGGAAGATACTACCATTAAGCTCTGGAACTTACAGGGTGACGAACTTAAGACCTTGAGAGGCCATAACGGCTGGATCAAAGATGTTAGCTTTAGTCCGGATGGCCAAACGTTGGTTTCTACTGGCGCAGATACCACTGTCAGACTTTGGAACCTACAGGGCGAAGAACTTAAAACTCTCAAAGGTCATAGCGCCGATTTATGGAGCATCCGTTTCAGTCCAGATGGCCAAACCTTCGCTGCTGCTGGGAGTGATAACACTATTAAGCTTTGGACTCTGCAAGGCGAAGAAATTCGTACCCTCACAGGCCACAACAGCGGAGGTATCTGGGACGTCAGCTTCAGTAGCGACGGTCAAACCTTAGCCTCTGCTGGCGGAGATGCCACTATCAAGCTCTGGAATCTACAAGGTGAAGAAATTCGTACCCTAGCAGGTCATAGTCAACGGGTTAGCAGCATTAGCTTTAGTCCAGATGGTCAAACGCTAGCCTCGGCCAGTGATGACGGAACTACTAAGCTCTGGAGCCTTGACGGAGACTTACTTAATACCTTTGAAGGTCATGAAGGTGGGATATGGAGAGTCAGCTTTAGTCCAGATGGTCAAACTCTCGCTTCTGGTGGTGCAGATGGCACTATTAAACTCTGGGATCTTCAGGGCCAAGCAATCAACACCATAGACGCCCATATCAATTGGGTATCGAATGTTGTTTTTAGCCCAAATGGTCGAACTCTGCTTTCCAGTAGTGGTGGCATTATCAAACTCTGGAATCTGGCAGGCGAAGAACTCAAAATGCTCGAAGGTCACAGCGGAAGTATTTCGAGCATTGGCTTTAATCCTAATGGTCAAACATTTGTCTCTTCCAGCTCCGATGGCACTGTCAAGCTCTGGAGTATACAGGGTGAAGAACTCAAAATGCTCGAAAATTCTAGCATTGCGGTCAATAGCATCAGCTTTAGTCCGGATGGTCAAACCCTGGCTTCTGCCAGGGCAGATGGCATAGTTAAACTCTGGAACATGGATGAAGAAGACTTAGTTCGAAGAAGTTGCGATTGGCTCAATGACTATTTGATTATCCATCCTGAAATCTTGACAGACTTGACCGCTTGTCATACCCACAAACGTCTGCAGTCTGCTGCGAAGCACCTAGTTCAGAAAAGTGTTCAAACTGCAAGTACAGGTAAAACTCAAGTTGCAGAACAGCAACTAACGTCAGCACTAATTTGGAACCCCGATGTTGATCTAGACCCCAATACACCGGAATCTGAACAAGATGCGGTTCAAATAGCACTCAAATTTACAGCTCCGTATCACCGGACAAAAGGACAGCGGTTGGCTAATCAACTCAAAGTTGAAGCAGCAACTCAAGCCTACCAAAAGACCTTAGAACTCGATCCCACGATTGACCTTGATCCAAGAACTGAAACTGTTGAACAAGATGCCATCCAGATTACTCGTCGATATGCAGCGCTAAGTCAACAACAGAGGGGACAGCGGCGAGCGAGGGAACTTAAGATTGAAGCTGCTATTCAAGCTTTTGAAGAGGCTCTAAAATTGGATCCCACGATTGATCTCAATCTAGATACTGAAAAGATTGAACAGGATGCAGAGGCGATCGCTCACCAGCTCTCGGCACTTGGCCAAATTGCAGCAGGGCAGCAATACGTCAAAAATGGCGAAATAGAAAAAGCTATCCAAGCTTACAACACAGCTCAAAAACTTGATCCTGAATTTGAATTTGAGCGTGGAGATTGGGATCATCTCTGTTGGTTCGGAAGCATTAATGGCAAGGCTAGTGCAGTCCGTTTTGCCTGTGAGAATGAAGCCAAGCTAGAACCGCTAACTGATCCCACACTAGACAGTCGGGGAATTGTTCTTGCACTTGAGGGTGATATTGAAGGTGCTATTTCAAACTTCCAAAATTACCGTGATTACATTACTCAGCAACCAGATTTTAACGGGCGTGGGTCCCAAGCTCAAGCCTGGATTGATGCGTTGAAAGCTGGTCAGAATCCCTTCACGTCAGAAAAAATAGAACAGCCCAGAAACGGAGGTTTCTAGGATTATGACAGACGTTTTTATTTCCTATTCTCGTAAGGACAAAGCCTTTGTGCAGGTACTCAACCAGGCGTTGGTCAATAGCAAATACGATGCCTGGGTGGATTGGGAGAATATTCCCCTGACCGCAGATTGGTGGGAGGAAATCAAAGCTGGAATTGAAGGGGCGGATACATTGATTTTTGTGATCAGTCCTGACTCGATTGCGTCTAAGGTGTGTGGTCAAGAGATTGATCATGCGGTGGAAAATAATAAGCGGTTGCTACCGATTGTGTACCGAGAGGGGTTTGATATGTCTCGGGTACGTCCAGCCCTGGGTAAACACAACTGGCTATTTTTCAAAGAAGACAATGATTTTGACCAAGCGTTTACGTCTTTGGTGAAAACACTCAATACGGATTTGCCACATGTGAAGACCCATACGCGTTTACTGGTCAGGGCTCAGGAGTGGCAACGGAAGCAGCATCCTGAGGAGCTGTTGCTGCGGGGTAATGAGTTTGTGATGGCTGAAAATTGGCTGGTGGAGTCGTTTCAGAAACAGAAGGATCCGTTGCCAACTGACCTACATAAAAACTATATCCAGGCAGGGCAACAGGCGCAGGAGCAAGAGATTAAGCAGGAGAAGCGGCGTATTTTTGTATTGCGATCGCTACTCACCATCATGAGTCTTGCCTTCTTAGGAGCTACTGGTCTTGGTGCGTATGCTTATAACCTATGGCGAGGGGGAGAAATTGAGCAGATTAATTCTCTAGCAGAACAATCGGATGCTGAGTTTTTGGCGGGACGCAATACAGAAGCTCTGATTAAGGCGTTAGAAGCTGGGCATCAATGGCGGAAGTATCCAGGTAGCGATCGCGATCTCGTCCACCAAGCCTTGCAGCAAGCTGTCAATGGCATTCGCGAAATCAAAACCTTAGGTGGTCATGACAATGTGGTCCACGAACTTGCTATTAGCCCCGATGGCGAAACTATTGCCTCTGGGACACCTGAGGGAACTATCAAGCTTTGGAGCAAAGATGGACAGTTACTCCATACAATTTCTGGTCATAAGGGGTTCGTTCTTAACCTTGTCTTTAGTCCTGATGGGCAAACACTAGCCTCAGCTAGTAGAGATCAAACGGCTAAACTCTGGAATCTTCAGGGCGAACTGCTTCATACCCTTGCAGGACACAATGCTATTGTTTCAGACATTGACTTTAGTTTAGACGGGAAAAAGATTGTTACCACAGGCTACGATAACATGCTGAAATTGTGGAATCGAGACGGTAAACTGTTGCATACTCTTAAAAGCCATAAGGAGCAAGTGTACGATGTCGTCTTCAGTCCTAATGGTGACGTGTTTGCATCTTACAGTGAAGACGACACAATCAAACTTTGGAATCTTGAGGGAGATTTACTACACACTTTAGTCGGACACACAGACGTTCCATGGGACTTGATTTTTAGTCCAGATGGACAGCTCTTGGCGTCGGGAGGGGAGGATCAAACAGTCCGACTCTGGAGTCGCAACGGAGAATTACTGAAGGCCTTAACCGGCCATGAAGATATAGTCTCAGCAGTTGCTTTTAGTCCAGATGGACAGATACTGGCCTCAGCAAGTGCTGATAAGACAATTAAGCTGTGGACCCGAGAGGGGCAACTTATCACCACTCTGATTGGCCATTCAGACGATGTTCTATGGATCGGCTTTAGCCCCGATGGACAAACGTTAGTATCTTCTAGTCTTGACAAGACCATTAAACAGTGGAATTTAGACGGTAAGCTTCTACAAACCCTGACAGGGCATCAGTCTGTTGTTAGCAAGCTTGCCTTTAACCCCAGTGACCAAACCCTCGCGTCTGCCAGCAGTGATCAAACGGTGAAATTGTGGCAGCTCGAAGGGACCGTTTCAAAAGCTCTGCCGGGCCATGCAAATTATATTACGCAGATTCAGTACAATCCCAATGGTCAATCTCTCGTGACAGGGGATACCAATGGCATCCTAAGGTTTTGGGCACCTGACGGAGAACTGATTAAGATGGTAAAAGCTCATGATGATGCTGTAATTCATTTTGCCTTTAGCCCCAATGGCCGACAGCTGGCTTCAATCAGCGTTGACGAGACTGTCAAAATTTGGAGCGCAGATGGAAAACGGCTTTATACCCTTGAAAATCTAGGTGGTGAAGGCTACTATGCAGTGCTCTTTAGCCCCGATGGCAAAACTCTGGCCTCAGCGCACAACAATACGGTCAAACTCTGGAGTGCAGATGGAAATCTTTTGCATACATTATCTGGCCACTCAGATCAGGTTCGATATATCTCCTTTAGTCCTGATGGCAAGACTTTAGCATCTGCAAGCCTGGACGGAACCGTCAAACTTTGGACTCTCCAAGGTAATCTCCTCCATACTCTTGGTCATCGAGAAGCACTTGTCAAAGCAGTAAGCTTTAGCCCAGATGGACAGTATCTTGTTGTTAGCAATAAGGACAGTACTTGGCAACTCTGGAGTGCCAACGGCGAGTTGCTACATACGCTGGAAGGCCATGTCAATGAGGTGAACCGAGTTCTCTTTAGTGCCGACGGTCAAACCATTATCTCTGGTAACGAGGATGGTACAGTCAAGTTCTGGACTTTAAACGGTGAGCTACTGAACACTTCCAAGGGCCATGATGGGGCAATTTGGAGAATGGCTTTGCGCCCTGATGGCGAAGTGTTAGCAACCGCTGGAGAAGACTATACGATTAAGCTCTGGTCGATGAATGGTGACCTTTTACAGACCTTAGTTGGCCACAAGGACGGGGTCGTTGAGCTAAAGTTCAGTCCTAACGGCAAAAACCTTACCTCCAGTAGTTTCGCCGAAACCGCTATTTTGTGGAATTTAGAAGCGCTGGAGTTTGATGCGCTGATGCAGCGGGGCTGTGAGTGGTGGCGCGAGTACACCGAGTATCAAGACACTCCACCTGATCAGCAACAAGCTATCTGCGATGGTATTGAAAGTTAAAGGAGGGTGGCCACAATGACAGACGTTTTTATTTCCTACTCTCGCAAGGATAAAGTCTTTGTCCAGGTGCTCAATCAGGCCCTGGTCGATAGCAAATACGATGCTTGGGTAGATTGGGAAAATATTCCGCTGACGGCGGACTGGTGGGAAGAAATTAAAGCCGGGATCGAAGCGGCCGATACCTTTATCTTTATCATTAGTCCCGACTCGATTGCATCTAAGGTCTGTGGTCAGGAGATTGACCATGCGGTGGAAAACAACAAGCGACTGTTGCCGATTGTGTACCGGGAAGGGTTTGACATGTCCCTGGTACGTTCGGCCTTGGGAAAACACAACTGGCTATTTTTCAAAGAGGATAACGACTTTGACCAAGCGTTTGCTTCGCTGGTGGATGCCCTCAATACGGATCTATCCCATGTGAAAACTCACACGCGGTTGCTAGTGAAAGCTCAGGAATGGGATAAAAAACAGCGGCGAGATGATCTGTTACTGCGGGGTGATGAATTTGTTATTTCTGAAAACTGGCTAGTGGAAGCCCTTGCGCAACAAAAGGAACCACTGCCAGCCACACTACATAAGGAGTATATTCAGGCGGGACGAGAAGCTCAGGAGCAGGAAGTTAATCAGGAAAAGCGGCGTATTTTGATTCTCAGGTCTCTACTCGCCATTATGAGTTTTACCGCAGTTGCTGCCTCAGGAGCTGGTATCTATGCCTACCAATTGTGGCGCAATGGCGAAGTTGCCCAAATCGATTCCTTGGCTAAGCAGTCAAGCGCGGAGTTTTTGGCGGGGCAAAATACTGATGCGTTGATTACGGCGCTGAAGGCAGGACACAGGTGGAAAAAGTATCCG
The DNA here is from genome assembly GCA_039028535.1 of Cyanobacteria bacterium P01_B01_bin.77. Taxonomy (GTDB): domain Bacteria; phylum Cyanobacteriota; class Cyanobacteriia; order Phormidesmidales; family Phormidesmidaceae; genus Leptothoe. The sequence continues at coordinate 20,994 of JBCCHX010000085.1, read as the reverse complement.
GGGAGCGATCTCCAGCTGGTTCATCAGGTATTGCAGCAAGCTGTTGATGGCATTCGTGAAATTAAAACCTTGGATGACCATGACAGCGCTGTTGGCAGAATAGCAATTAGCCCCGATGGTAAAGTTATTGCTTCTGGTACATCTCGCGGAGAAATCAAACTTTGGAATCAGGACGGAAAGTTGTTACACACACTCTCCGCACACGAAGATCAAGTTGGTGAACTGGCCTTTAGCCCAGATGGAGAGATATTAGCCTCGGCGAGCGATGACCAGACCGCTAAACTGTGGAACCTCCAAGGTGAACTGCTGCAGACCCTCTCAGGCCATCAAGATAAGGTGTGGGATCTCGAATTCAGTCTCGACGGCCAAACTATTGTGACTTCTAGTCACGATGCCACCCTTAAACTCTGGAATCGCAATGGGGAGTTGCTGCAAACCTTAAGTGAACATAAAAATCGGGTTTGGAACCTTACACTTAGCCCTGATGGCAAGACAATCGCATCCCACAGCGATGACAAGACTATGAAGCTTTGGAACTGGCAAGGAGAACTCCTCCAAACCCTATCTGGGCATACCAATACTCCCTACAGCAAAGCGTTCAGCCCCGATGGGGAACTCATCGCTTCGGGGGGCGCTGATAAAACGGTTAGACTCTGGAGTCGTAGTGGCAAACTGCTACGCACGCTCACGGGGCATGAAGGTATAGTGCAGATGGTTGCGTTTAGCCCTGATGGGCAAACACTGGCGTCAGCTAGTAGAGATAAGACCATTAGGCTGTGGACGCTCGATGGTGAACTTATAGCAACTCTTATTGGACATTCAAACGACGTTCGATCGATACGTTTTAATCCTGATGATCAAACATTGGTGTCTTCTGACTCTGACGGCACCATTAAACATTGGAATTTAGACGGCACGCTCCTACAAACACTAACAGGGCATCAGGCTAGGGTCAGATCTCTTGCCTTTAACCCCAGTGACCAAACTCTCGCCACTGCCAGTAGTGATAGCACAGTGAAATTGTGGCAGCTCGAAGGCAGTGTTTCAAATACTCTAAAAGGTCATACTGCCTATGTAGACAAGCTCCAATATAGTCCCGATGGCCAATCTCTAGTGACAGGCAGCGGTGATGGTACCCTAAGGTTTTGGACACCTGACGGAGAACCGATTAAGACGGTAAAGCCTCATTATGACAGTGCGACTGATGATAACGTAACTGATCTGGCCTTTAGCTCTGATGGAAAACGACTGGCTTCCATCGGTGATGACGAGACCATCAAAATTTGGAGTGTAGATGGAGAATTACTTCATACGCTCGAACATCTGGGCGTTCAAGGCTATGCTGTGCATTTTAGCCCCGATGGTAAAACTCTCGCTTCGGCTAGCGACAATATAGTTAAACTCTGGAGTCCAGATGGAACACTGTTACATACATTGTCTGGTCACTCAGATGAGGTTACACATATTTCATTTAGTCCTGATGGTGAGACTTTAGCCTCCGCTAGCGATGACGGCACGGTTAAACTATGGACGATTGCAGGGGAGTTGCTTCATACCTTGGGCAATCGAGAAGAACCTTATGATGAAGTGACATTTAGCCCCGATGGACAGTATCTGGTGGCTGGCAATGATGACGGTACGTTACAACTCTGGAATGCCAATGGAGATTTGCTACACATGCTGGAGAGCCATACCGATCAGGTAAGACGAGTTCTCTTTAGTGCTGACAGTCAAACTGTTATTTCTACTGGCAGAGATGGTACAGCCAAGTTTTGGGATCTGAAGGGTGAGTTACTGAACACCTTGAAGGGCCATGAGGGAGTAATTTGGAATATGGCACTGAGCCCTGACGGAGAAACATTAGCGACTGCTGGGGAAGATGCCACCATTAAGTTGTGGTCAATGAATGGTGACCTTTTACAGACCTTAGTTGGTCACAAAAGCAGGATACTTCATCTAGAATTTAGCCCTGACGGCAAAACCCTCGCATCTAGCAGCGAAGATGAAACCGCTATTTTGTGGAATTTAGAAGCGCTGAAATTTGATGCCCTAATGCATCGGGGCTGTGAGTGGTGGCGCGAGTACACCGAGTATCAAGCCCCCCCACCTAACCAGCAAGCTATCTGTGGTGAAGTTTAAGGCTAGAGGAGTTTTATCACAATGACTGATGTATTTATCTCCTACTCCCGTAAAGACAAAGCTTTTGTGCAGGTGTTGAATCAGGCACTGGCCAATAGTAAATACGATGCCTGGGTGGATTGGGAGAATATTCCCCTCACGGCGGACTGGTGGGAGGAAATTAAGGCGGGGATCGAAGGGGCGGATACGTTTATCTTTGTGATTAGCCCGGATTCCATAGCTTCAAAAGTCTGTGGTCAGGAGATTGACCATGCGGTGGAAAACAACAAGCGGTTGCTGCCGATTGTGTACCGCGAGGGATTCGATATGTCCCTGGTACGTCCGGCCTTAGGTAAACACAACTGGTTATTTTTTCGCGATGAGGATGACTTTGATACTGCGTTTCAGTCGCTAGTAGAGGCCCTCAATACTGATTTGGTCCATGTGAAAACCCACACTCAGCTGTTGGTGAAGACATTGGAGTGGCAGCATAAAGAGCAGAATCCTGATTTGTTGTTGCGAGGAAGCCAGTTAGAAGCTGTTTTGGGTTGGATTACCACAAGTGCGGATCAAGAACCTCGTCTGACCCAAGAGCAACGAGAGTATGTCGCCGCCAGTAGTCAGGCACAGAAGGCGAGTCAGGAAGCGGAAATTCAGCGTCAGCAGCAAGAGCTGCGCCGCCAGCGTCGCTGGTTGGGTCTTGTTGGCGTGGCATTTGTCATCGCCAGTGGTCTTGGTATCCTGGCATTTAGCCAGTTTCGAGTGGCTGAAGCCCGCCGCCAAGAAGGAGAGCGCCGAGAAATTGAAACTCTGGCAACATCCGCTGAAGCATTGCTGAATTCAAATCAAGGCTTAGACGGCCTAGTGTATGGATTGCAGGCTGCTCGTAAGCTAGAGCAGCTTAATGATGTGCCTTTGAAAACAGAATATCGTGTCATTGCTGCCCTGCAGCAGGCACTGCGAAAAGCGCCAGAACGTAACAGAATGGTAGGGCATAGCGACCATGTATGGCATGCCGCTCTCAGTCCAGATGAGCAATATATTGTTTCGTCTGGCCGTGACAATATCGCTAACCTGTGGATGTTAGATGGCAAAAAGGTGGCTACGTTTGCAGGCCATACTGAGCCGGTTGCCTGGATTGCTGTAAGCTCAGACAATCAAATCTTTGCGACTGCCAGTGAAGATGCCACCATTAAGCTCTGGAATCAAGCTGGGGAACTCCTTAAAACACTCACGAAGCATGATGGCCCAGTTAGAAACGTTGACTTTTCACCGGATGGTAAACAATTAGTTTCTGCCAGTACCGATGGCACCATTAAACTCTGGGATTTGGACGGCAACCTATTAAGCACCTTCGAGGCACCTGATGCCGTATGCCATGCTCTCTTCAGTCCCAAGGACCAATCTCTCCTGACATTCTCTTGTGGCTCCGAAGCTCAACTTAGAAAACCTTCTGGGGAAGTAATGACCACGTTCTCGGGCCACACGTCTACGATTAGGAGAGGTGTTTTTAGCCTCGATGGACAGCTTATTGCTACGGCTTCCAGAGCAGGTGTGATCAAGCTTTGGAATCTGCAAGGGGATGAACTTGCTAGCATACAAGCACATCCCCAAGGCATATGGGGATTGAGTTTTAGTGCAGATGGTCAGAAGATTTATTCCTCCGGAGAAGACGGTAGCTTTAAAGTGTGGAATATCGATGGTGAGCTACTGCAAAGCTTTGATACTACGCCTGCTATTTCCAGCATTGATGTCGGTGAGGATGGTGAAACACTGCTGTTAGGCGATCGCGGTGGTGCTGTGCGCATCTGGAAACCGAAGCAGCAAGAGTTTCGCCAAAATGCAATCGTTCAAGATGTTAGCTTTAGCCCCGATGGTCAAACGTTTGTTACGGCCAGTGGCGGCGATGACCAAACAGTTAAGCTATGGACTCTAGAAGGCACTTTGCTCAAGGTCTTTCAGGACTTTACGACTCCTGTCGTTTGGGCTGACTTTACCTCCAATGGCAATGCTGTTACCGTTGGCGATTGGAGCGGCACGGCCCAGACACTTGCCCTAGAGAATGGTGAAGCGATCGCAAATTGGGCTAAAGACTTCACCGATGGCACAATGGTGAGCTTTAGTCCGGACGGTAAAACAATGGCCAGGGCAAGTATAAAAGGGACTGTAGAGCTACGATCGACGGATGGAGAAGAGTCAACGTTCTTCACTGCCCACGATGAACGCATTTGGGAAGCGACATTCAGCCCGGATGGCACTAAGCTAGCAACCGCCAGTGATGATAAGACTGTCAAAGTTTGGTCAATGAGGGGAGACCTACTGGCCACCCTGACAGGTCACCAAAGCCCTGTAGCAGGGGTCGTCTTTAGCCCCGATGGCGAGCGGATAGCTTCGGGGAGTAACGATCGCACCGTCAAACTTTGGGCCTTGACAGGCAAGGAACTGGTGACTCTGCGGGGTCATCGGTCAAATGTGTTAACGGTTGTCTTCAGTCCAGACGGACAAACACTCGCCTCTGGGAGCAAAGATGAAACGATTCGGTTATGGACGACCGATGGAGAAGAATTGGCAACCCTACAGGGGCACGATAGCGCGATCAATAGCCTTAGCTTTAGTCCAGATGGCAGAACACTCGCCAGTGCCGATGAAAATGGCAAGACGCTGCTATGGAATCTGAGGTTTGACGATTTGCTGGTTCAGACGTGTCATGAATTACGGGATTACTTAGCCACTAGCGTCCATTTGGCCAAACGAGATCGCACCCTTTGTAAGGGCATTGATCGCGACTGGCTAGCCGAGGGAGAAGCCCTAGCGCGCCAAGGGAAGCTTGAAGCCGCTGCCGGTAAATTTGAGCAGGCGCTCCAGCACGATGCGGCCTTAACCTTTGACCCATTGCTAAAGGCCAAACAAATCGCGGCGTCAGTTCCTTTAAATCGGGCGGAGCAGCATGTTGCTAACCAAGCGTTGGAGGCCGCCACGGAAGCCTATGGAAAAGCGTTGAACATTTATCCAGAGCTAGCCTTTGACCCAGCAAAAAGAGCACGGATGGAAATTGCTCGCACGTTGTTAAAACGGGCAGATATCCTAGTCGCCAAAGAGCTTTCGACTGAGACCGAAATCGAGGCGGCCATTGTTGCATTTAATCAAAGTGTGCAATTTGATCCAGAGGCTAAGGATTCCGCCTCTTCCGTTACCTTGAACAGTATGTGCTGGCAGGGAGCATTGCGTGGCTATGCCAATAAAATCAGCGAGATTTGCGAACAGGCGGTGGCGTTGAAGCCTGAGGATGGCAATGTGGTTGACAGTCGCGGTTTGGCGAGGGCATTGACGGGGGATGTGGCGGGTGCGATCGCAGACTTTGAAGTCTACATCGACTATACAGACGATGAAAATCAGCGATCGCAGCGCCAGCAGTGGATTGATGCCCTCAAAGCAGGAAACAACCCATTCACACCCGATGTACTAGAAAGCTTGCAATAATGGACGGCTGAAGCGTCCTCAGTCAATAGTTGCAACTGCTTCATCCACATTGGTCGACCAGCGCATCGCAATATGGGGAATGCCGTCCTCTAGATACGGTTCGCTCACTGAACGAAAGCCAAACCCTCCATAGAGCTGTTCTAGATGGTGCTGCGCCGAAAGCACAATATCGTAGCCAGGAAACAGCTGCTGAGCTCGCGTCATGCCTTCAGCAAGTAGCTGACGCCCCAGACCTTGACCACGGGCACTCGGCGTAACCAGCACCCGACCAATTGCTGGCTCAGCCCGTTGCTCCGTTGGCGGCAGTACCCGAAGATAGGCCACTACGCCAGCCTTATCCATCGTCCCCATCAGATGCCAGCAGCTCAAATCGGCTCCATCCAAATCGGGATAGATGCAGGTTTGCTCAATGATAAACACCTGCTGCCGCGCCCTAAGAATGTCATAGAGCTCTAATGTTGAAAGAGCATCAAACGGTTTCCAGAACCAATCAATCATAGCTATCCTCCAAACGTATCGGCCCTAGATAAACGTATTACAGTAATTAAGATCCCTCTACCAAAGCGTATTCTGTTGCATTGATAGCCCCACCATGACCGACGTTTTTATCTCCTATTCCCGTAAAGATAAAGCCTTTGTGCAGGTGCTCAACCAGGCTCTGACCAACAGCAAATATGATGCCTGGGTGGACTGGGAGGATATTCCCTTGACGGCAGACTGGTGGGAGGAAATCAAAGCCGGAATCGAAGGGGCGGATACCTTTATCTTTGTCATCAGTCCAGACTCTATAGCCTCGAAGGTATGTGGCCAGGAGATTGACCATGCAGTGGAAAACAACAAGCGGTTGTTACCGATTGTGTACCGCGAGGGATTTGACATGTCTCGGGTACGTCCAGCATTGGGAAAGCACAACTGGTTATTTTTCAAAGACGATAATGATTTTGATGTAGCATTCCAGTCTCTGGTGCATGCTCTAAATACGGATTTAGACTATGTCAAGACCCATACGCGGCTTTTGGTGCGAGCCCTGGAATGGGAGAAAAAGCAGCGAAGTGATGATTTTCTGTTACGAGGTAGCGACCTGGAAGAGGCAGAAATCTGGTTGACTGGGGCTCTGACTGAGCACCATGAACTGCTACCAACAGAACAACACAAGAATTACATTACTAAAAGTCGGGAAGTTGAAGATGCCCGACGACGGTTGACGGCAGCAGGGGAAAAGGCAAAGCGACTGGTGCGGATTGGTGCTGGTATATTGGCAGGGACAGTTGCGATCGCAGCAATCGTCGGCAGTCTCACTATCCGCCAACTACAACAGGCTAACCTCAAGCTCAAAAGCGCAGAACTTGAGCAAACCAGCCTTGACGCACTCCAGCAATTTGAGTTTGAAGAAATTGAAGCTTTAGTAACGGCAATGAAAGCAGGTCAAGACCTACAGGCAGTTGTTAATCAGCGTTCTAACTCAGCCGATTACCTGGCTCACGGCACAGTGGTCTCTATACTGCAACAAATCCTGGATACCATTCATGAAAAACATGCTTTTCCTACGGAACATGGCTTTACCTCTGGTGTGGCTTACAGCCCTGATGGGAAAATAATTGCTACTTCATCTGTGACAGAAAATAAAGCTGTTTTATGGGATTTACAAGGTAATCAACTAGCAGAACTCATAGGCCATCAAGACAATGTCTTTAAAGTTGAATTTAGCCCTGATGGCAAAACACTTGCAACAGCATCAGCAGATGGGTTAGCTAAATTGTGGGATCTACAGGGGCAAGAGCAGGTGACGTTCGAAGGTCATGGAGCTTCAGTAAGGGACATTGCCTTTAGTCCTAACGGACAACAATTCATCACAGCATCCTGGGACAATACAGCAAGAATTTGGAACTTACAAGGGGAATTACTTCAGACCTTAAAGGGGCATCAGGAAGAAATTTACAGTGTCAGCGTAAGCCTCGATGGGCAACTTATCGTGACAGGCTCAGATGATGGCCAAGTAAAAATTTGGAACTTTGCAGGAAAAAACATCACTACCTTTAATACTGATTCTCATATTCGAGAAGTGAAATTTAGCCCCGATGGTAATTTCATTGCAGTTGCTGCCAATCCAGAAACTAATGAGGGCGTGGGCAGCCTCTGGAATTTAGAGGGAAAGCCGATCACCCAATTTAAGGGCCATACAAATTGGGTTTTCGCGATTGATTTTAGCCCAGATGGCAACACAGTCATTACATCATCAAGTGATCGAACAACTCGCTTATGGTCTTTACAGGGTAAACCATTGCATGAGTTACGAGGCCAAGAACGTAGCTTCGGAGATTTCGACTTGAGCCCGGATGGTCAAGAATTGGTAACGGTGTCTTGGGCAGGAACAGTTCATCGCTGGAAGCTTAATCAAACTGATCAAGTTATCCTAACTGGGCATGATAAAGCCGTACAAGATGTTGCTGTGAGTCCTGACGGAAAAAACATTGCAACAGCCTCCACAGATGGAACTGTGCGTTGGTGGAGTTTGTCCGGAGAACTGTTGAAAACAGTCAGTACTGAATCGAGCCCCATTGAAAGCCTTGACTTAAGCCCTAATGGCAAAACCATCGTAGCCGCCCTAGGAGATGGAACAGTGCGTTTTTGGGGTATTGAAGAAGATTCTACCAGCGAGTTTCAAGCATCTCAACAATTTGGCTTGTCGACTGTTCAATTTAGCCCCAATGAAGAAATTGTGATAACGGCTGGATACGGCAATGCTTTTTCCAGCTTATGGGACTTAGAGGGCAATTTGCTTACCACACTACAGGGACATACAGACGTGGCTTTGCAGGCTGTTTTTCATCCTACCGAGCCAATTATCGCGACCGCTTCGAGGGATGGTACTGTTAAGCTTTGGGACTTTCAAGGTAGTGAGCTACAAACATTACAGATTCCTCATAAGTCAGGTTTTTATTCCACCCTAGATTTTAGTCCTGACGGCAAGACTCTCGCTGTTGGCTCTACCCTAGGTCATGTTGAGCTTTGGGACTTACAAGGTAAACTTTTGGACTCTTTTCAGGCTCACGTAGCTGGGCTGAACCAGTTACGCTTTAGCCCAGATGGTCGCCGTATAGCAACCGCTTCGGAAGATAGTAGAGTCCGACTTTGGGATTGGCAGGGACGCCGATTAGGTGAATTTGTGGGGCATAAAGGTGGAGTAAGAGGGTTGGCATTTACTCCAGATGGCTCATTTTTAGCGACAGCAGCCAACGATAATACGGCTCGCATCTGGAAAATCGAGCGCTTAGAGCAGCTCTTGGTAAGGGGCTGTGAATGGCTGCATGATTATTTGATTAACGTCCCGTCTGATTTGCTTGAGTTAGAAGTTTGTCAGACAGATGAGCGATTAGCCGCAGCCGCACCTGCACTGGTTCGGCAGGGAGAAGAGATGGCTAAGGCAGGAGATATTCAAACAGCTGTTGCAACTTTTCAAACAGTTTTAGAGTGGAATCCTGATTTAGCTCTGGAGCCAATGACCCGCGCTAAGCAGTTTCAACTTTTGGCGGAAGGTGAAGCGTTAGCTAAAGATGGCCATGTGCAACAAGCTGTAACAAAATTGCAAGCAGCGATGGCTTTAGATCAAACACTTGCAATTCATCCCGAAAACCGAGCTGAAGAGATTGCCCTTAATGCTCTGTCCAAAAAAGTTGAGGAGTCTATCACCACGGGCGACATTCAGGCAGCGATTGCAGCGTTTTCTAACGCTAAGGATATTAATCCAGACTTCCAAGTTTCATTTGGAACATTAAACCTTATTAATACATTAAATGCTCTATGTTGGCACGGTAGCCTCCATGGCTACGCTGTGCAGGTTTTGGATGCTTGCGAGCAGGCTGTAGCTCGTGCTCCTGCAAATGGTGGCATTTTAGATAGCCGAGGATTGGCTAGGGCGTTAACAGGAGATATTGAGGGTGCGATCGCAGATTTTCAGGTTTTTGTAGATTGGACAGACGATGATGATGCTCGATTACAACGACAGGAATGGATTAAGGCGCTAAAGGCTGGCAAAACCCCGTTTACTTCTGAAGTATTAAAAAGCTTAAACTAGGAATTAAAGTCTCAACCTGTTTAACTCCTTATGGCCAGTTGGTTTCAAACCCATCTTGTCCAGATCCATACACCAGATCTCCAAACCTTTGCCAATGAGCGATGTCCTGATCAGACATAAGGGGAGCTTGCAGCGCAGTCAGATTTGCCTCCAAGTCACGACGGGTCTGAGGAGCTGTCAGCGTCAGCTGAATCGCGGGATGGGAAAGCCCAAAGCGATAGCAGTCAGCTGCTGTTGGAGGTTCCTCTGGCCAATTTGGATGTCCTTTTAGCAATTGCCCCCACCGGGTACTCGTAAATGCCACCACCGGAATCTCTGCGGCGATAGCCGCCGGGAAAACGAATTCTTCTGCCTTGCGATGAGCCATGTTGTAACGATGCATCAAAATATCGCAAAGAGAATTTTGCATCAATCGGAGAGCAATCGGGCGATTGTGGGTCGTCACTCCCACATAGCGAATTCGACCCTCAGCCTTCCAAGCATAAAGCTGATTTAGCAGGGCTTGTACCTGCTCCCAGTCATCGGAAGGTGAAACATATTCCGCAAAGAGAATATCCACTGTCTCGATATCCAGCGTTTGATGGATCTTCTCCAAATAGGCCTGCCACTGAGCAATATCTCGCCTTTCACTGCCAGTGGCTACAATGACAGCCTCTCGATGCTGCTTGATTAAATGCTGTAGATCTGTGAGTAAGGGACTGTTATCCCCCATGCTATAGGAAAAGAAATAGTTGATACCCGCCTGCCAAGCTAGATCCACACAGCCTGATTCCGTAGGATCTTGACCAGCTAAACCAAGTACACTGGCCGGTTTCCCCTGAATGGTTTGAATCCTCATGATTAAGGTAATTGATGTACATTCGTTATTTTAAAGATAAATTTTCTAGCCTTCAGCAGGTAGCTTCGTCCTGTGCGTAAAAATTAGTAATAAATCGTTCTAACGATAGCTCCACCATGACCGACGTTTTCATTTCCTACTCCCGCAAGGATAAAGCCTTTGTCCAGGTGTTGAATCAAGCTCTGGCCGACAGTAAATACGAGGCCTGGGTAGATTGGGAAAATATTCCCCTGACGGCAGACTGGTGGGAGGAAATCAAAGCTGGTATCGAAGGAGCGGATACCTTTATCTTTGTAATTAGTCCTGATTCAATTGCATCTAAAGTGTGTGGCCAAGAGATTGACCATGCGGTGGACAACAATAAGCGACTGCTGCCGATTGTGTACCGGGAAGGGTTTGATATGTCCTTGGTGCGTCCGGCTTTGGGTAAACATAATTGGTTGTTCTTTAAGAAAGAGAATGATTTTGATCAGGCATTTGCTTCGCTGGTAGAAACTCTTAACATTGATCTTGCCCATGTCAAAGAGCATACTCGTCTGTTAGTCAAAGCCCTTGAATGGGAGAAAAAGAAACAGCGTACTGATTTGCTACTGAGGGGGCAAGAACTGGAAGAAGTCATCCAATGGTTAACTCAGAATGCAGAGAAAGAACCTCGTTCAACGCAGCTACAACGTGATTACATCAGTGCGAGTCGACTGCAGGCTACTGCTGAGCAGCAAGCCAGACTAGACCACGAGGCAACTGTCCGTAAGCGAATCACTCGGGCACTGATTGCGGCTGTGGGCGGTTTAGTTGTAGCCGTTGGTTTAGGTGCAGCAACATTTCAACAATTTCGACGAGCTGAAACACGACGCCAAGAGGCTGTGCAGGCAGAGATAGAAGCGCTAGTTTCCTCTGCCAATGCTCTACTGGACTCAGAACAACCGCTGGATGCGCTGATTGAGAGTTTAAAGGCGGCTCATCAATTCGATAAGCTTGATTCGCAAGAGTCTGCACTAACCTATAAAGTGTCAGGAACCTTGCACCAGGCAATCTCGAATACTCAAGAACAAAACCGATTATCAGATCATGCCCACTGGGTCGAAGCAGTTGCGTTTAGTCCTGATGGAGATGTATTTGCCACGGCTGGATGGGATGGTGCGGTTAGACTCTGGCAAGACCAGGGGCAACTCATTATGACCATTGATGGCAAAAAGGGCGAACGGGTAGGTGGTTTAACCTTTAGCCCTGATGGGCAAGTCCTGACAGCTTCGATTGAAAATACCATCAGGCTCTTTAACCTACAGGGGCAAGAGCTGCAACATTTTCCGGGTCATAGTGATACCGTCACAGCGTTGAACTTTAGTCCCGACGGTCAAACCATTGCTTCATCTGCTTGGGATGGCACGGTAGCATTGTGGAATCGTAACGGTGCGATTCAGTCTGTGTTGGAGGCTCACACCTCCTTTGTCATGGATGTCAAGTTCAGTCCTGATGGTACCCTGCTTGCATCGTCTGGGGCTGACGGCATGATTAAGCTGTGGGATCAAACAGGTAATTTGCGAAAGACCTGGCGTGGCGATACAGGTTCGGTTCATTGTGTAGCCTTTAGTCCCAACGGTCAAACGCTAGCCTCTGCAGGTGTAGACGGTACGGTTAAGCTATGGAATATGGCAGGAGAACTGCTTAAAACATTAGAAGTCGAAACGGATAATATCCTACTTGGCGTTGAGTTTAGTCCGGATGGTCAACGGCTAGCTGTCGCTACTGGTGAGCGTAACACGTCGATAACTGCTGTCAAAGTCTGGAGCATTGAAGGCTATGAACTTGAAAGTTTAGGAGGACATAGCAGTCGCATTACAGATGCCAGTTTTAGTGCAGATGGTCAGCGCATTGCTTCAACCAGCTTTGATGGCACGATACGGCTCTGGCACCCCCAAGCAAATTCACTCTATCAAATCATTGACGGCCATGATGATATTGTCAGTAGCCTGAGGTTTATAGCTGATGGGCAAACCTTAGCCTCCAGTAGTTACGATGGCACTATTCGACTATGGCAGACCGATGGTACCCCCCTAAAAACTCTGGATAGCCATGATGCTCAGGTGAATGCGGTTGAATTTGACTCCTATCACGACCGGTTACTCTCGGTGAGTGATGATGAGACCCTCAAAGTTTGGACTGCGCAGGGGGAATTGCAGTCTACGTTGAAAGAGCATTCATCTGCAGTCAAAAATCTTGGCATCAGTCCCGATGGAGAGTTTTGGGCTTCTGTCAGCCAGGATGGTACCTTACAGCTCTGGTCAAAGGATGGAGAAGTTTTACAAACGCTACCTCTCGAAACGGGTTTTGCGGATATTGTTCGCTTTCACCCTCAAGAACCAGTAGTGGCGATCGCCACTGGAAAAGGCCCTGAGCGCACTGTTCTACTTTGGCATTGGCAACAGGACACCCTGACGCCATTAAATACCAGCGGCAGTTTTCAGGTAAGAGATTTGCAATTTAGTCCTGATGGTAAAGTCTTAGCGACGGCTAGTTGGCATGGCAACCTTGCTTTTTGGGATTTAGCTGGTAATCAACAATCTTCCTTCTTCGCCGGTATTAATGGCCCCCTCAATGCAATGGAGTTCAGCCCTAACAGTCAACTGATGGCGTTGACCAGTGGACCATCGACGCTACTGTTTGATCGTCAGGGGCAGATTGTTCAATCGTTCAGTGCACCCGAACATTACTTTCCCTTTAGTCTCAGGTTTAGTCCGGATGGCAAAACCCTGGCAACAGGACATCGTGATGGCAAAATTTTGCTCTGGCACTTGGACTTGGAGATGTTGGTGCAAGCTGGTTGTCAAAAGTCTGAAGCCTTTCTTCAGAGTCATCCAAAGGTTTTGAGTGAGTTGACCCGTTGTCAAACTCCGGAGCGGCTAAGTCAGAGTGCCAAGGTTTTGGTCAATCAGGCAATTGTCCAGGCGCGTCAAGGCAACACTGATAAAGCCTTGGAGACCTTTCAGCAAGCCTTGGCGTGGAATCCCGGTCTGGACTTAGATCCCCAAGACGAAGTAGAAAAATTTGCTCAGCAGGGAGAAGCTCATCACTTATTAGAAGAAGGTGATCGTTTAGCCAGTGAAGGAGATATAGCAGCTGCCACTAAAAAGTATCAGACTGCTAAAGTACTGGATCAGTATTTGATTTTCGAACCTAAGAAGCTTGCTCAGCAACAAGCCTTAGAAGCGGAGGTCAATGATTTTATTGCTGAAGGAAGAATACTGGCGGAACAAGGGGATGTGGAAGCTGCGATCGCACAATTTCAAGCGGCGAAAACACGGTCACCCAATTTAGCAATTTCTCCCAATTCCCTTGCCCAACGGTTGGCCGCAGAGGCTCAAATTACTCAGGCCACTACTGCCATTGAAACAGGACAGGTCTCGGAGGCATTGGCCGCCTTTAACCAAGCTCAACAGCTATATCCTGATGTTTTAGCCAATAGTGACCTATTGAACGATCTGTGTTGGCAAGGCAGCTTAAAGGGTGCGGCTAAAACTGTCATCACGATTTGTGGTCAAGCTGTAGCCGCCGCTCCGCAAAACCTTCATATCCGCGACAGTCGAGGTCTGGCCAGAGCGTTAACGGGGGATGTATCGGGGGCAACCATGGATTTTCAGTTCTTTGTGGATAACACGACTGATGAGGCCGCTAAATTAAAACGCCAGCAATGGATTCAGCAACTTCAAGCAAACAACAATCCGTTTACTCCGGAGGTCTTAAACAGCCTCTAATCGTCAGATTTGGCATGATTATTAAAATCACCGCGCTTAATCCGGACAGCTGCGCGCAGGCAAAATTGAACTTAATCGAAAGTCAGATAAATACTGTTCTAGTACAGCAAATTGAGACAGATTCAATCGATAGTAGATCCAGCGACCCTCCTGTCTACCTTGAATCAATCCTGCTTCTCGTAATGTTTTGAGATGAAACGAGAGTTTGGAAGCGCTAACCTCTAGGCTCTCGGCAATATCGCAAGCGCACAGTTCGCGATCTCGCAGTAGCTCGAGCACCTGCAGTCGATAGGGCTCTGAAAATGCCTGAAAAATTGGCAAAACGCTAGTAATAGCTGTCGTTTTCATAACTCTGAATTCCATAAAAAAGCTGGCTCATAACAAAGAGCCAGCTTAGGTTTGCGCGGGAACGCGTATAGGAAGCAGTAGTAGCTTTGTCCTATTGAAGGACAAGCTTCACATTCGCGTTTTGCAAACCGGGACGCTTAACTTCTGCCAGTGTGCGATTTACCGCATACTTTTGGTTAATAGAATTGATTAGCTCAGTTTGGTTATGCTTTTTCGCAACACCCCAAAGGTCAGCAATCAGATCAAAGGAGCCATCGGCATTACGAGACCAGCCTAGATCGTACTCACCGTCTAGAACAGCTACGATGTCGGCACGTACACGCTGGCCATTGTAACCACGAACATCAGCCTCAGTTTTAACTGAGATACCAAGGTCCTTGAGAGAAGAAGTCAGAATTTCAGCTTCAGTGATCTTAGTGCGTAGAGTACTAAAGTGAGACATTGGTGTTTCCTCCAGTGGAAAAATGAGAGATACAAAACTAGAAAACGCAAAGCCAATAGATTAACAAATCGATAGTGGTAATTTGCTAAGCCATTGTCTAAAAACTGCTAACCCTAGGGCTAGCCTTCTGCCAGGGAAATTTCCCCAACACAAGCCTGTTAAAACTCCATCCGCTGATACTCAGCGACGGATGAAGCTGCGGGACGAGCACGCTGCCGTGCCCAATCGCGAAGCGCCGTTACCTGTTCGCTCATAGTCTTAGATAACGGTAATGTCGCCCGAATGGCCGCAATAATGTCGAGTTGGTTAAACTCACGGCCCTGGGCAAACGCTTCATACATTGCAGAGATTAAACCTTGCTCAATCTCTGCCCCCGAAAAGCCTTCACATACCTTAGTTAGCTGGTCGAAGTCGAAGCGCTCTATGTCTCGACGTCGCTTACCAAGGTGAATCTTGAATATTTCCTTACGCTCTTCCTCGTTGGGAAGGTCCACAAAGAAGATTTCGTCAAACCGGCCTTTGCGCAAAAACTCGCTGGGCAGACGCTCTACTCGGTTGGCTGTTGCCATCACAAATACAGGTGAATCTTTTTCCTGCATCCAGGTGAGAAAGCTACCAAAGATGCGACTAGAGGTACCTCCGTCAGAGTCAGCTGAGCCAGCTCCCCCGGCAAAAGCTTTATCAATCTCATCGATAAAGAGAATAGCGGGTGAGATTGATTCTGCAGTGCGCAGTGCACCCCGCAGATTAGCTTCAGAACGACCTACCATGGAGCCGTCATATACTCGGCCCATATCCAGTCGCAGTAAGGGCAGCCCCCAAAGACGAGCCGTCGTCTTTGCAATTAGAGACTTACCACACCCCGGCACCCCTAAAATCAGCATCCCTTTGGGCTGGGGTAGTCCATACTCTCTAGCGCGCTCAGTAAAGGCATTAGAACGTTGCCTCAGCCAATGCTTCAGCTCTTCTAGACCGCCCACTGAGTCTAGGGTCTCATCCTCTTCTATATATTCTAGAATGCCGTTGCGACGGATGAGTTGCTTTTTCTCAGAAAGAACAATTTCTACTTCTGATTCCGTTAGTTTACCAGCAACGACTCTGGCCTTACGAAATACTTTCTCAGCTTCATCTTCGGTTAAACCAAGGGCTGCTTTCAGAAGCTTCTCACGCACATCCGTCATGATGTTTGCTCCCTGGGCTTTGCCCAGCTCTGCCGTTAACACCTTGTTAAGCTCACCCATGCTAGGCATGGAGAAGTCTAACACGACCACCTCTTTCTCTAGTTCCACCGGGATCTCCTGAACCGGAGACATGAGAATAATGGTTTTATTGGTGCCCTTGAAACTTGCGATCGCATCCCTTAAACACCGCGTCACCGCTGGCGAATCCATAAACGGATGCAAATCCTTAAATACATAAATGCCAGGATCTTTTTGACGAATGGCCCAATCAAGCGCTGCCTCAGGAGAAACCGTATTGCTATTTTGTGAGCCGCGCGACTGGCCGTACTCCACAACACCGTGGGTAACCGTCCAAGTAAATAGACGTCTTTGAGGCTGCTGTTTAGTAAGCCTAGCAATTGTGCGCTCCGCTCGCTCTTCCTCGAACGTAAGCAAGTAAATCAGAGGATATTGAGCCTTAATTAGGACCTTGAGCTCTTCTTGCATGAGTTTTATCCTCTCAACATCGACCGATACCAACAGACTTACCAACCCTTCTCACCCTGAGGCTACAGCCTAATACCGTAGGCTCGTCGCCACACCTAACAAGGAACCAATTCCCCCTCATCAGAACGTACCGAGCTAGGAACAACATCAGGCACCTCGGTCAAAGACTCCGCATGCAAGTCCCCATGAGATTCAACCGCCATCAGGTCACCATCCCGTAGCACCAGAGACGTCGTACACGTAGGACACTCATAAACTAGATGCGCTGTTCCCTGTACACCATCAACAACATCAGAATGATTTAAATAAAAACCAATTGCCCGCTCAGCCAGGGTAGACATGGGCGATCCATCTACCGCAGCACGAATCTTGAGCTGGCGATGCAGGTCATCGGGCATATAAAGAGTGACCTTTTGCTTGCCTTGCATATCAACCTTAATAAATAGAAATACTCTACGAGGCGTTTGCCTATGGAGTAACCATACCGACCTCACCCAATGCCGTCAAGCTGCCAAGCTGTCATGACGGCAAAATGTTTACACTTATTTACAAAGGCCTTAGCAGCTTGGTTGGTTCTACCCCGGTCTTAGCCGCAGCCGGGAGACTAAAATAAATAGCCAATGAAGTTCTATGCATCTATGGCTAGCGCACCCACCGTCGCATCATTTCCATCCTTAGAGGCCGCCCTTAAACACTTCTTTGGGCACGATGCCTTTCGGCATTACCAACGAACCATCATTGAACAAGCCCTCAAAGGTCAGGATGTGCTAGTCATTATGCCAACAGGTGGCGGCAAATCTCTGTGTTATCAGCTACCAGCTCTACTGCGATTAGGGGTGACCATTGTGGTTTCTCCCCTAATTGCCCTGATGCAAGATCAGGTGCGTAGTCTCAAGGACAATGGCATCGCCGCCACCTTTCTCAACAGCAGTTTGACCCTGGATCAGGTACGTGAGCGGGAAAAGGCCCTGCTCAAAGGAGATATTAAACTGCTTTATCTGGCCCCTGAGCGGCTGATGAGTCCCAATTTTTGGCCTTTATTAGAACAGCTACAGCAGACTGTTGGCATTAGTACCTTTGCCATTGACGAAGCCCATTGTGTTTCAGAATGGGGCCATGACTTTCGACCAGAATATCGCCAGCTGTTTCAGCTCAAACAGCAGCTGCCCCAAGTCCCAATGATGGCCCTGACCGCTACCGCCACCGAGCGTGTCCGCCAGGACATTAGTCAGCAGCTACGGCTAAAAGATCCCCAGATATTTGTCTCAGGGTTTAACCGTCAGAACCTCTACTACGAGGTTAAATCTAAAACCAAACAAAGCTATGACCATTTACTCAAGCTGGTTAAGCAGCAGCCTGGGTCCGGGATTATCTACTGCCTCAGTCGCAAACGGGTGAACGAAATTTCCTTTCGTCTCAAGCAAGATGGCATCTCGGCGCTGCCCTACCATGCGGGGTTAGGAGCCGAAGAGCGACAAACAAACCAGGAGCAGTTTATCCGAGACGATGTACGGGTGATTGTCGCCACCATTGCCTTTGGTATGGGTATCAACAAACCCGACGTACGGTTTGTGATTCACTACGACCTGCCCCGCACCATCGAAAGCTACTACCAAGAATCAGGTCGTGCCGGTCGCGATGGAGACCCTGCCAACTGCACTGTTTTCTTTGGCTATGCTGATGTGGCCACGGTGGAGTATCTAATTAGTCAAAAGCCTGATGAGCAGGAACAGCGCATTGCCCGCCAGCAGCTGCGCCATGTGATTAACTATACCGAGAGTGCTATCTGTCGTCGCAAAATACAGCTGAGCTACTTTGGAGAAGATTTTCCAGGGGACTGTCAAAACTGTGATAACTGCCTCAATCCGGTACCGTTAGAAGATTGGACCATAGAAGCCCAAAAGTTTCTCTCCTGTGTGGCTCGCTGCCGTGAGCGTTTTGGTATGAATCATGTCATTGACGTGCTTAGGGGCTCCCGCAAAAAAAGATTAGTAGAACTGGGCCACGACCAGCTGTCCACCTATGGCATTGGTCAGGACCACAGTGTAGATGAATGGCGACAGCTGTGCCGCTCGCTGCTGCATCAGGATTTGTTAGCAGAGACCACTGATGGATATTCGGTGCTCAAGCTCAACTCAGGCAGCTGGCAGGTGTTAAAAAAACAGATTCCGGTAAATATCCACGTTATCAAACGAGCAGAATCGGCAAAACCAGATAAATCAGGCGATCGCATCCAACTCAGTGCTGACGAAACTTTGCTACTCAGTCAGCTGCGGCAGCTGCGCAAACAGCTAGCAGATGAGCAATCTGTTCCCCCCTATGTCGTTTTTGCCGATGCCAGCCTGCGACAGATGGCTCAGCAGCGCCCGGTTACCACTGCCGCATTTGCCGCTATTTCGGGGGTGGGTAAACGCAAACTGGACCAGTATGGTCAGATATTTACCAGTACGATTCAATCATTTTGTCAGGCCCATAATCTAACTCCCAATGCTGTCGCTAGTGAAGTCTCAACGGTAGCCCCATCTAGCGAACTGACTGCCACCCATTTAACTACCCACACGCTATTTCAACAGGGATTGTCCCTATCTGAAATAGCGATTGAGCGCGGACTCCGACTGGGTACGATTATCGAACATATTGAGCGGTTGATTGCGGGGGATTATGAGGTTGATCTAAGTCGGCTAGTGTCGCCCGAACGGCAGGTGCCCATTTTTGAAGCTATCGAGAAAGTGGGATCTCACTCTCTGAGAACTATTCGAGAAGAGCTGGGCGAGACCTTTGACTATAACGAGATTCGTCTGGTCAGAGCTGTTTGGGAACATCGTCAGGCTAGCTAGCGGTAAACCCGGATACGGAGGATGCATCCTAGGGGGTATCGTCGCTTTGTATAACGTGCCAATCTGCTATGGCTTTTGAGCAATGACTTGTAAATCACTGAGGGCGTCCTCATCCTCCGGGGGCAAAATCTCTACATTTAGGATACGAAAGTTGGCTTGGATAATCTCCTTAAGAATGTTGTTTGACCAGCCAGCGTATCGGCTAGCAATGCCATTGTGGATGGTACAGCGTGTTTGTGGATCAAAGTATTGTTGCCAGTAGGAGTTGCTGGGTATTTCGTTGCACATGGTGTTGATCAACAAAATACCGCCAGGTTTAAGGATACGGTGGGCAGCCTGGAACCAGCGGGTGCGATCATCGCAGCCAATAATGCAGTGCAAACAGTGTCCATCCACAGCGATATCAAATAAATTATCAGCAATGCTAGACAGCTGTAAGACATCCTCTTGAATAAAGTCGATGTCAACATTGGCCTCAGCGGCATTATCCCTGGCCCATTCAATAGCAGTGGGGGCGATATCCACCCCTGTGACGGTATACCCCGCCTGGGCAAAATAAATGCTGAGATTCCCTGCCCCACAGCCCAATTCCAGCAGTTTTCCCTGTTTGGGAAAGGCATTTTTCTGGATTAGCGGCAGCCAGCTATGCTGCCATACAGCAGCGACATCGTCAGCGCTATTCCATCCGACAAAGTCAGGATCGCTGCGTCTGCGTTGGTAGGCGCGGTCGTGACCGATATAGTTAGTTTTCATACGGCTATAGCGTGCATTAGCAACAATAACAGAATTACAATTTCAGCTGGTGGGGTAGCGTCAACCCTCCCAGGGTTTGAAGCCCTGGGCTAGTCGAGAGTGTCCACTGAAGGGGCACAATTATCGGAGCTTTGTTTTTGGTTTCACTCCGATTGTGTCAATTATGCTGCAACCGATCCACGATCCGATCGCAAGCGCCTCTCAATCAAATTGTCCCTTTTAGCGGACAACCTTCAACTAGCGCCGGACTTTCAATCCGGCGCGGTCTGCAGCTGCACAGCCGATCTCGTTGTTTTAGTCCATCCTCACTCGTTTGGTCAGAATGGCCATCATTTCATTCGGTCGCCCGGTGGGCACGGGTTTGCTCCAGTCGTTGGGTTCGGCGTAGTTGAGCTTGTGGAGCAGGGCGATGGTGTTGCGGATGGCGATGAGGCTGCCAAGCAGGGTATGGTTAATGGCTTCGTATTGGTATTCGGGTAGGGTGCCATCGGCAGGGGGAAGGTTGGACGCGCCTGCGCCCTGGGTGTTGTCTTGAAACATGGGTCATGGCGATTGCATTTGACCTAAGTAGTGAGGATGGTCTGTAAGTACTGATTGTCCCAAGCAGCCTTTTTGCGTTTAGCCTTGATGCCGATTTTAGTCGTGTGGTCTTGATTAAGGAGATTGAGAGCCATGCGCTTAATG
>JBCCHX010000084.1:0-29015 GCA_039028535.1 Cyanobacteria bacterium P01_B01_bin.77 | reverse complement strand
CAATCCCATACGAGAAAATCTCACGTATGCATAAAGCTGGATATGAATATAATTGTTGTCAGTTATGGATACGAATAATAGTTAAACTTGGATGATTTTAATTTTTAGCACTTGTCGAATGTTTTGTATTTAGATTAGATAAACCACCACAAAGCAATCGCTCCATAAACCAGCCCTGGATGTCCAACGTGAACCTCCTCATATCAATCAATATTTACCTACTTGACTATCAATACGAATGAGGGTTCAATTTGGATGAAAAATATTTAAATTGACCTAAACGCCAGCAAGCGTAAAGGTCGGTCCTTGCTGCAGATTCAATGTCTTACCAATAATTTTTGGGGGTCGCGCCCTGCCCATAAATTCCTTGACGCAGGAAATCCCAGTTTAATTCTGAGGCGGGCACGGACAAAGCTTCTGGCCTTGACGCCTAACCCTGCGTAGGAGCGGACAAGATAAGTGTTCTAGGTTTTGATGCCAAAATTCTGGCTGCTGCTCAGCTCCACGATTAACCAACAAGCTTCATTTAGCAAATCAAACATCTCATTTTCACCTATCCATCGCCTCACTTCTCATCTTCTCACAACAACACATCCTCAAGACTCTGAACAAGGTGACTACTCTTATCCCATGGATAAAACAAACCATCTTCAGCAACAGCAGTGAAATTAAGAAAACGCGCCCCTGTGTTGTCATCTAACCAGATGAGATGACTCGTGATATCACCACGGTAATTGTTGCCCCAATGACTACTTTGTAGACGATGGGCATGATTGTGATGCTTATCCCCTTTTTCTAGCTCGCTAAATTCCGAACGTCACCCACCTTGAGCTGAGCAAGGTTCGCAGAGGCCAAAAAATTCCAGAGTGTGATAATAGATGGTGAATGAGCTGGTGTGCTGGAGTGAAAACTCCAAACCCTGCAAAGGACACGTGCTTAGAGGAAACGATTGCCCACAGTCCAAACAGGTCATGTAGTGACGGTCCTGCTCCACGGCATTGTAGAGTTTCTCTCCCGTCAGCGTTACCCGATGCTGCACCCTGCCCATCCGCTTTAGCGCATCTAGGGCTCGATATACCGTTGCTAAACCAATTTGCTGATGTTGCTTGATCAGCGTATACAGTGTCTGGGCCGAGATTGGCTCAATCTGCTGTCGTAGTAATTGGAGTACCGCTTTTTGGGCCGGAGTGCAATGAACCTGAGTCATGGATTTTTTGAAGGTTGCGAACTGATAAGTCGGCGCTAGCGTTAGCGCGGCAATTTCGAAAAATTGATGTAAGATGTCTAGGAATGATAATCATTATCATAACGGGTTTCCATCTTATGTCATCCACATCTATGTCACCCACATCAGCCCCCCTCTCAACCGCCACAGATGTTGCTGAGGCGATCGTGGAAGCTGTACCTGCTGGCACTAGCAAAGTGCATCGTCCTCGGCGTTTGCGTCGTACCAAGGCGCTGCGACGGATGGTGCAAGAAACCGTACTCACCGCTGCTGACTTGATCTATCCACTGTTTGTAATGGAGGGTGAGGGGCAAAAGGTGGAGGTGCCCTCCATGGCGGGCTGTTTTCGCTACTCACTAGATCTGTTGCTGGAAGAGGCCCAGGCAGCCTGGGAGTTGGGTATTGGTGCGATCGCACTTTTCCCCCTAATTCTCGACGCCCAAAAAGACAACGCAGGCACAGAAAGCTATAACCCCGATGGTTTAATTCCGCGGGCGGTGCGGGCGCTGAAACAGGCACTGCCCCAGCTCTTGGTGATTACCGACGTGGCCCTCGACCCCTATAGCAGTGAAGGTCATGATGGCATCGTCGAAGACGGGCAAATTCTAAACGACGAAACGGTGGCCGTGCTGGTAAAGCAGGCGCTGGCGCAGGCCGAAGCGGGCGCTGATGTAGTGGCCCCGTCGGATATGATGGATGGCCGAGTTGGGGCCATTCGGCAGGCCCTGGATGCTGAAGGGTGGATCAACGTGGGCATTCTTGCCTACTCAGCCAAGTACGCTTCAGCTTACTACGGTCCGTTTCGCGATGCTCTAGAATCTGCACCCAAATTTGGCGACAAAAAGACATATCAAATGGATGCGGCCAATGCGAGGGAAGCCCTGAAGGAGATTGACTTAGACATCGCAGAAGGGGCGGACATCATCATGGTGAAGCCTGCCCTGGCTTATCTAGACGTTATTTGCCGGATTAAGCAGCACACCCATGTGCCCGTTGCAGCCTACAACGTCAGTGGAGAATACGCCATGATTAAAGCCGCTGCCCAGCAGGGCTGGATTGACGAGCAGGCGGTAATGCTAGAGACCTTGACCAGCATTAAGCGAGCTGGGGCGGACGTGATTTTGACCTACTTTGCCAAAGAGGCGGCGCGGCTGCTTCAGACTGGGTGAGCTGCCGTGTATACACAAGTGTTTGGAAACAGCGTTTACGGCTGCATTACCCCCTCTAACTCCCCCTTCGTAAGGAGGAGAACTGAAACTTCCCCCCTTTCGTAAGGGGGATTGAGGGGGGTGATACAGGATTTTGAGCCTCAGTCCGAGATGTGTATACACGCTAGGCCTAAATAAGGAGAAGGCGTATTAATATGGACGGCTAATTGTTACTGTTATGGCGATGATGGCGACTGAGCTAACGCGAATTTACGAGCTGTTTCAGCTGCCCTTTATGCAGCGGGCACTGGTGGGTGGTGTTCTCACTGGGGTAACAGGTGGTCTGGTGGGAAGCTTCACCGTTGTCCGGCAACTCTCTTTTTTTAGTGATGCGTTAGGACACTCGGCACTGTTGGGCATTAGTATGGGCATCTTGCTGGGCTTTGACCCCGATTTGATCTTATTGCCCTTTGCGGTTGTTTTTGCGTTGGTGGTGACCTATTGTCTGGAGCGCACGGGGCTATGGACGGATGCGTTGTTGAATATTATTTATTCTTCTTCCATCGCCGTTGGTATTATTTTGCTCAGCTTTAAAGATGATTATCAGACTGGCCTCGGTCAGCTGCTATTTGGCGATGTTCTGGCTGTACAGGTTGCCGATCTGATATTAAGTGGCATCTTCCTGGTTATTTGTGTGCTGTTTTTGGGGCTGACGTTGAGATCGCAACTCCTACTCACGCTAAACGAGCCGCTCGCAAAATCTCGGGGTGTTGCGGTTACCGCCCAGCGGACAGCATTTATTGTTCTCCTATCGCTGGTGGTGGGCGTTGCGATTAAGGCAATTGGGGTGCTGTTGATTAGCGCCTTTGTAGTGATTCCTGCCTGCACCGCCCGTGTCCTCAGTCGCACCTTTAGCCAATACATGTTCGTTTCAGCGTCTATAGGCGGGCTCAGTGCTGCACTAGGCATTGTGGTGTCCGCACTGTTTGACTTTCCCTCTGGACCAAGCATTGTTACCGTTCAGTTTGTCATTTTTATGCTGGCTATTCTGATGCCAAAATCCCGTGCTGCCACGACTTAGCCTGTGGATGAATTCTGGATGCATTTGTTTGACTCTAAATTGTTTGACTCTAAATTGTGAGGTCTAGTATGACTATCTCAGCACCATCCTCATCGGAGTTAATCCCCAAGCGGGGTATGCCGGTCACTATCATCACAGGGTTTCTGGGAAGTGGAAAAACAACGTTGCTGAACCATATCCTCAGTGACAATCAAGATTGGAAAGTGGCCGTCCTGGTCAACGAATTTGGCGATATCAATATCGACGCTCAGCTGCTAGTCTCCATGGATGAGGACATGGTGGAACTGAGCAACGGCTGTATCTGTTGCACGATCAATGACGGCTTAGTCGATGCGGTGTATCGTGTACTTGAGCGGACTGACCGGGTGGACTACATGGTAATTGAAACCACCGGAGTGGCTGACCCGCTGCCGATCATTCTGACGTTTTTGGGTACAGAACTGCGGGATCTAACTCGGCTGGACTCCATCATTACCGTTGTTGATGCCGAGGCTTTTACTCCTGAACATTTTGAAAGTGAGGCAGCATTAAAACAAATCACCTATGCCGACATCACCATTTTGAACAAAACTGATTTGGCTTCTTCTGAGCAGCTAGAAAAACTAGCTGATTACATTAGCACGGTCAAAGCCGGTGCTAGAATTCTTCATAGCCAACAGGGGCAAGTGCCTCTACCACTGATCTTAGATGTGGGATACAACAATCCTGAAAACTACGCTGAACTAGTGCGCGAAGAAATTGAGCAGACGGCGCACGATCAGGAGCACGGACACCACGAGCACCACCATCATGAGCTCGGGCACGAGCACCACGGGCACGAACATCACCATAGGCATGAAGGTCATGACCACGGGCACCACGGGCACCATCACGAGCACGAACACCACCATCATCACTCATCTCATCTAGAAAATGACGGGTTTGTGTCTATCGCATTTGAGAGCGATCGCCCCTTTCAACTCAGGAAATTTGAGCATTTTCTAAAAGAAGACCTTTCACAAGATGTATTTCGAGCCAAGGGAATTCTTTGGTTTCAAGAAAGCGACCTGCGCAATATTTTTCAGTTAAGCGGTCCCCGGTTTGACCTGCGGGGCGAGGATTGGCACACACCACCTCGAAACCAACTTGTTTTGATTGGGCGACATCTCGATGCTGCACAGCTTCGACAGCAGCTATCGGATTGTCTTGCCTAATTCCCAGTCTTTCAGCATTCCTGTCGGGTGCTGAGGGAGCCGATTGCTTTGCGATGGTCCTCTGGACCGACTTTGCGATCGCGCTTTGTTCTATCAACAAATTGTTAGCCTGTCTATGACCTTTTCTGTTTCACCCGAAGATATCCGTAAACAGCCTGTTCGCACTAAGGTTAAATCACCCGTCTCCGACGAAGAAATGCAGCAGGCAGTGCGCACGTTGCTATTGGGGTTGGGTGAAGACCCAGACCGCGAAGGCCTGATCGATACACCCAAGCGGGTGGTCAAAGCGCTGAAGTTTCTAACATCGGGCTATCATCAGTCGCTGGACGACCTGCTCAACGGTGCCATCTTCCACGAAAATACCAATGAGATGGTACTGGTGCGCGATATCGATCTGTTCAGCTCCTGTGAACACCATATCTTGCCCATATTAGGCCGTGCCCATGTCGCCTACATTCCCAATGGTAAGGTGATTGGCCTCTCGAAGGTTGCCCGCATTTGTGAAATGTACGCCCGTCGTTTGCAAGTGCAGGAACGGCTGACCCAACAAATTGCCAATGCCCTCCAAGGTCTGTTACAGCCTCAGGGTGTGGCCGTTGTAGTCGAAGCCAGCCACATGTGCATGGTCATGCGTGGTGTCCAAAAACCTGGCTCCTGGACCGTAACTAGCTCCATGCAAGGTGTGTTCGCCGATGATGCCCGCACCCGTCAGGAATTCATGGATCTGATTCGCCATCAGCCCGCTTTTCGATAAAGACCATCGAGAGAGTTTGCACTCCACACCAGGATGTCGGTCTAGGCCGGCATCCTTTCCTGTCTTTTTCTAAAATAAGTAGGTGTACTCAATCTTTTGTAAGATGTGACGCATAAGCCTTTAGCTTCTCCGTTCTTGCCCCCAAACCCCCAATGCTGGGGGGTTTGAATCTGGTCTCCCCCAGTATTGGGGAACCCCCAGTATGCCTAATTGGGAAAACGTAGATACTTCCATGAAAAGGGGGCCTTCGATATCTGATAAGTGATTAGGATTACCTACTTAGCTAACCTTTTTATCCATGCAATCCGTGCCGTCCATAACCGATTCACAGAAGCTCCCGGTGACTATTATCACGGGATTTCTTGGCAGTGGTAAAACCACACTGCTGAATCATATCCTTGAAAACTTCGAGGATTTTAAGGTGGCGGTGTTGGTGAATGAGTTCGGCGATATCAACATTGACAGCCAGTTTCTGGTGACCGTTGAGGAGGATATGATCGAACTTACCAACGGCTGTATTTGCTGCACCATTAACGACAATCTTTCGGAAGCAGTGTATCGCGTTCTAGAGCGGCGAGACAAGATCGACTACCTGGTGCTAGAGACCACGGGCGTTGCCGATCCGCTGCCGATCATGCTGTCTTTTTTAGGTACAGCATTAAGAGACCTAACTCAGCTAGACGCTGTGATTACCGTAATAGACGCTGAAACTTTTGACCCTAATGTCAACTACGAGAGCGACGCGGTCCTTAGCCAGATAAAATACGGCGATATTATCCTAATAAATAAAGTAGACTGTGTACCCGAAACAAAATTACAGACGTTAGAAACCTATATTCATACTATCCAAGATAAAGCCAGAGTGTTACGCACCACCCGCTGTCAGGTGCCCCTATCGCTGATTCTAAATGTGCAGCTGGCCGCTGCGACGCAACAAGACATCGATCAGGTCAGCGCATCGACTCAGCACCTACGCAATGATGGGTTTGTGTCGGTTTCATTTACGGGCGATCGCCCCTTTGCGCTGAAAAAGTTTCAAGAGTTTTTGACCTATCGTCTACCCCCCAACGTGTTTCGTGCCAAGGGTGTTCTTTGGTTTGAAGAGAGCCCCAAGCGCCACCTGTTTCAACTTAGCGGCAACAGATTTACCCTGGATGATAGCGAGTGGGTGACGTCTCCAAAAACAGAAATGGTGCTGATTGGCCGCCAGCTCGACGTGATCTCACTTATGCAGATCTTAAATAACTGTCTAGCCGGGTAAAGCGCTTCCAGCGGAGTATCATCTTGCCTGTGATACCAGCTTGGGGCTTATTGCATTTTCGCCGTGACCAGGGACTCATAAGCAAATAGAACATAGGCTTAAGTAGATCAGCACCACTAATACACGACAACGCTAAAAGCCTGTCTCAAGTCCATGAAATCCTTTTCAGTCATTACTAGCCAATACCTGAGGCCAGAAACTGGGCTGTTGTTCATTGCCTTTATTCTGCCCTCCCTGATCCTGTATCTAGATCTGTTACCAAGGAAATTCTTTTTCCTGGTTTTAGGTGGAATTCCACTACTTGCGCTGGTGTTCTACACCATTACTGACAGAACACCTCCCCATCGGTTGGGACTTTCAATCAATTGGCATTCGATTAGGGCCAGCATTCTCCCCACCGCCTATCTACTGCTCTTCGGCGGGTTCAGCATGGCATTACTGCCTTGGCTGATGGGGCGTCCACGGGTACTATACCTGGAGTGGATATACTATGGTCGGTATCTGGGGATGGTTATTTTTCAGGAACTGATCTGGCGGGGATTTGTCTTTGTACTACTGGAGAAAGTGCTGGGAAATCGAAAAAGGCCAATCATTTTTTGGTCTGCTAGTCTGTTCGCTTTTTCCCATATCTATTTCCGAAGCGTCTTGATTGTTATAGGCACAGGACTGTTAGGCTGGCTCTGGGGAAGCCATTACTGGAAATATAGAAGCATTTCTGGCCCGACTCTTGCTCATTATGTTGTGGGCTGTGCCTTTATTCTCCTCAACTATATGGGCGGCTATCGAAGCTGGCAACTTTTTTGAGCAGTTGGCGAAAGCTGTCATAGATATTAAAGTCTGACTAACACGGACTGCGGCTTTGGACTAACCTCCATTCCTATGGAAAGACTGGATTTGTCCAATCTAGCCCTGATGACCTGAGGTTCAATTTATGGAGCCAATTTAGGTTGGATGATACCTGGCAATTTATCTCTGAAGATTAATACTTTTGAAAATTGCTATCTGAAATTAAATTCAAAATTCAAGCAAGATTAAAAATAAATCTTTAAAATGAGAACGATTATCATTTTTGCCTTATACTCGCATCCGTGCATCTTTGTATTCGGAAAATTATGTCTCTAAACGTAAGTGACGGTCTGGTCCGTCAGGCTGCTTGGGGCACCCTAGACGCTGGCGACTTTGCCGACACAATTCGGCAGTCGCTACCCTACGCCTGGGGGATTGTCGAATCGTTGGCAGAGCGTGTCTACGAGGGCGGGGAAACCTGGGCTGACCACGCGATTCCCCCACCGAGCGAACAGGCACGGGGACAGCTGTTGCGGATGGTAGGCGGCGATGCGATTCGGCGTATGGTTGAGCAGCACTTCGATGTGAAATTAGCTTTCCAAAACTGTCATCGGTTAGCCGCTTTTCGGCCCGATGCGGTGAACTCTGGAGCCTACCTGGACTTCATCTCGGTCCGCAACCAGAGCATGAACCAAACCCCTGAATTGGTGGATTGTTAACCTATGTCTCCTGACACCCCGAGAATCACAGTTGTCGCTGGTCCGCCAGGTATTGGTAAAACCACCTGGATTAGCGAATGTCTGAGTACCACTGATGCGCGCCTGGGTTACCTCTATCCAGGCGCAGGCGCGGAGGCAGTCGATAGGCTTAGAATCGGCTACCGTTTTCCACAAGTGTCAGTGATAGAAGAGAACACAACCCCAGCTCTGCTGATAGATCTGCCCGAGTTGGAGCAGATTTATGTAGAGCTGGGGTTTCACATTGATTTAGCCATGCTGCCTGGGTTGCCCTGGCGCAGAGTCGCGGTTGTCCCTCCCGATCTGGCCGAATCCGAATGGCATAACTGGGCCGATGAGCTAGTGATAGGCAACAAAATTAAAATTCCCCAGGCAGATCGTCCGACAAATTGTTTACCGCTACTGTGGCGCGCACCCCTGACGGGGCAGGTGTTTGACCCGCCAAGTCTAGACGGGCTACTGAGCGAACTGACGGGAGGAGCCTACGGTCACGTGATTCGCCTAAAGGGTATTTTTGAGCTACCGGACGGTCAGGCCTTTTATGTGGATTTTGTGGATGGGATGCCGGGGTTGGAATATGCCGAACTGAAGCTACCGCATTGGTTAGAGGGTCGCCCCAATCGTCTGAGCGGATTAGAAGTGATGGGGTATGACCTGCAACAGAAAACGATTAGGGAAACATTGTTGATGGCCTGCCTATCCGATGAGATCTTGGCTCAATATCAGCGGCAGTATCGACAACACTATGGCCTTGATGGCCTATCTGAAACGGAGGGAGTAATGGCATGAGACTGGCGGTGATGTCTTGCATTCACGGTAACTATGAAGCACTCAATGCGGTGCTGTCCGATATTGACGCGCAAAAGGCTGAACAAATTTATTGTTTGGGCGATCTAGTGGGCTATGGGCCTGACCCCAACGCAGTAGTGGAGATGATTCGCTCGCTAGAGATTCCCACCTGTCAGGGCTGTTGGGATGAAGATATTGTCGAGGGCTTAAATGCCTGTGAGTGTAGCTATCCGTCGCAGCTGGCAGAACAGCGGGGGCGCATCGCCCATGAGTGGACCAACAACGCCATTCATCCAGAGGTGAGAGAGTACCTGGCTACGCTGCCCATGACTCTGAGAAAAGATAATTTGTTTTTTGTGCATGGTAGCCCTAACAGCCAGCATGAATATCTGTTACCCAGTATGGATGGCTTCGCTGTGCTGGAGCGGCTGCTAAGTGCTGATGCGGACGTGTTGTTTTGCGGTCATACCCATGTGCCCTACGATCGGCGACTGGAAGATGCGGCCTTGTCGGTCAGGGTCGGTGCCGCTGACAGTGGCGAAACCCGACAGCAGATTCAAGTGCCGTTAAAACGAATTATCAATGCAGGCTCCGTGGGTGAGCCTCGCCATGGTCGGCCCAATGCCACTTACGTGATTTATGACACCGATACGACTCAGGTGACCCTGCGAGAAGTGCCTTACGACTACCACAAAACCTGTGAGGCCATTATCGAAAGAGGCTTGCCGCCTATCTTCGCCTGGCGGCTGGCAAGGGGCATGGAGTTTGCAGAACGGGCAGATGACCCGAGCCACGTTTGCGAACGGTAACAGCATTGAAGCAACGGAGAAAAACCGATGAAGTGGGCAATCTTGAGCGGCATTGAGGGAAATTTAGCTGCCTATGAAGCGGTTTTGAAAGACCTGCGGCGGCGGCACGTTACCGAGCTTTATGTTTTAGGAGATATCGTTGGGCTGCGGGGTGCCAATGAGAACGACAATGAGGCCATGATCCAACGCCTGCGATTTCCCAAAACCGGTGAGCTGGTGCCCCAGGTATGCGTAGGCTGGTGGGAGGAGCAGTGCTTTAGTTTGCATGGGGTAAGCGGGTTGCCAGAAGCGCCGGAATTAATGGCGCTAGCCGGTGGCGATGGTGTGAAGGCACTCTGGGAGTCGGTGTCGAGGGCATCGGTGGGATGGTTGCGATCGCAGCACTTTGGCTTCCATGAGTTGGACTGTTTACTCATCCACGGTAGCACGGCTGGCTATGGCGACGAACTAACGCCAGAGACCCCTGCCATTGAACTGTGCGATCGCCTGATCCGCGCCGACGCTAACCATCTCTTTTGCGGGCGGTCTGGCCGTACTTTTGAATGTTGGGTCACCCCTAGCCGCCTAACGTCCACGGTAACAACCCTAGATGGTCCTCAAGCACCTCAAGACCAGGGCAAAACACCCCGTCGCGTCGTCGGTGTTGGCTCGGTTGGGCGCATGCCCGGACAGGCCACTTACACGCTGTACAGTCCAGACAGCAATCAGCTTTCCTTTAGAACTGTAAATTACTCAAAAGCCAAGGGCTTTGCACCCGCTTAACCCGGTTCTGCTTCAATATGAAAAGGCTGACAGAGACTGGTCAAGCCTTTACAAGCGGGGCATTACAGCAATTTTCTTAACTTAATCGGTAGATACGAGTATTCCAGATTGTGGGTCAAAAAAGTAGAGTAAAATAGGCAGGAACGATAATCGTTATCATTTTCGCATAATGTCATTCCAGCAAGGTCTTCTGCTGGGAATAACCTAAGCATTTACTTGTCACCCGGTCACATTACTTTGAGGACGATATCTCCATGAAAACTACACTCTTCATCCCGTCTTCGAGCCGTTTGCGTCGGTTTTTCTGGATCGCTGCGGGTGCGATCGTCCTAGGCAGCTGCACAGCCCCTGAAACTACTACCGAAGCTGATACGACCACCGCTGAAGTGGCTGCAGAGTCGTCGTTGCAGGTGGTAACCACATTCTTGCCCATCACCCAGTTCACTACAGCGGTAGCAGGCGATCGCGCTGAAGTCACCCAGCTACTACCCGCCAATGTGGGTCCCCACGATTTCCAGGCCAAACCAGGCGATGTTCAGGCCGTTGCCAATGCTGACGTGCTGGTGAAAAACGGTCTGGAACTAGAGTCGTTTTTGGACGACATGATCGAAAATGCCGAGAATCCTGATCTAGTCACCGTTGACTCCAGTGAAGGAGTGGAAACCCTGGCGAGCAGCGGTGATCATCATGACCACGGCCACGGCGAGAAAGACCATGGGGACGAGCATGAGGGACATGACCATGAAGGACATGACCATGAAGAGCACGACCATGAAGAAGAAGGTCACGAAGACCACGACCACGAAGAAGGCGCTCACGCTGAAGACAAAGCTCATGGTGAAGACGCTCATGCAGGCCACGACCACGGTGAATTTGACCCCCACATTTGGCTAGACCCCAAACGAGCCATTGAGCAGGTCGAGAATATTCGTGATGGCTTAATTGCCGCTGACCCAGAAGGTGAAGCAGAGTACACGGCCAATGCCACTGCCTTCATTTCTGAACTTGAAGCGCTGGACGCTGAGATTACTGAGCAGCTTTCTCCCTTTGCTGGACAAACCTTTGTTGTGTTCCACAACTTTGCAGCCTACTTTGCCAGCAGCTACGGTCTAGAATCTGAAGTCCTGGTGGGTCTGCCTGAAGAGAGCCCGTCTCCAGATGATGTGAAGCGCGTCATGGAAACTGTTCAAGCAGAGGGACTTAAGACTATTCTGACTGAACCTCAGGCAGGTGAATCGTCTTTTGACACCATCGCTAAAGACTTAGGCATTGGCGTTGGCGAATTCAATCCGTTAGAAGTTGGCGGACCAGAGGCGATTGAACCTGACTACTACTTGAGCACGATGCGTGAAAATGCTAAAAACCTAGTTACCAGCTTTGAGTCTTCTCAAACCTGGTACCCCTTTCAATCACTTCAGCCCGTGGCTATGATCCCGCTAGGGCTGCACTTATAGAGCAAGCGCAATTGAAAGCACCCAAAGGCAGATTGATACGGCCAGGAGAAAATAGTTGAGCGACCCGGTCTTAGTGGTTCAGGATTTGACCGTATATCGGGGGTCCTACGCAGCGGTTCAGAATGTCTCATTCACGGTGCCAGCGGGAATGGATACCGCGGTTGTAGGCCCCAATGGAGCTGGTAAGAGTACCCTGATCCAGGCGATTCTAGGTATCTTGCCACGTCATTCGGGGGCTGTCTTTGTGCTGGGGCAGCCGCTGTCGGCTAAAGGGACTTTACCTACCGCTGTGAGAGAGCAGATTGCCTACCTACCCCAAAGCTTTCTGTTTGATCGCCGCATTCCCATTACCGTGAGGGAGCTAGTTGGACTGGGCTGGGATCGATTAGGTCTCCAGCTCCCCTGGGTAGGCCAGCGAGCACGCCGTCAGGCTGTCAGAGAAGCGCTGATGCGAGCCGAAGCTTGGCACCTGCGCGATCAGCTAGTGAGTGCGCTATCTGGTGGAGAAACCAAGCGGGTACTGCTGGCCTATTGTTTAGCCCGTCCCCGGCGACTGCTAATCCTGGATGAAGCACCGGCTGGGCTGGACGCCCGCAGCGAAGCCGACTTTTATCGGCTGCTGCACCAGCTCAAAAAAGAACAGGGCTGGGCAATTTTGCAAATCTCCCACGATTTGGATATGGTACGTCAGAGTTGCGATCGCGTCCTCTGTCTAAACCGCACCGTGCTCTGTGAGGGCACCCCAGACCATGCCCTCAGCCCAGAGACCCTATCGCGGGCCTACGGTGCTGATTTTGTTCGCTACCATCATTCCTGCCAATCTCGCGCTCATCATGACCATTCAGATTGAACTTGTCCGCGCTGTTGAGCTGTTTCAACTGCCGTTTATGCAGCGGGCACTGATGGGGGGGGTACTGACCGGGCTGATGGGCGGGCTGATGGGTAGCTTTACCATTCTGCGGCAGCTCTCTTTCTTTAGCGATACCTTAGGGCACTCTGCGCTGTTAGGCATCAGCATTGGGTTTCTACTAGGGTTAGACCCTTCCTGGGTGCTAATGCCTTTTACGATCCTGTTTGCACTGGGCGTTACCTACTTTTTAGAACGCACTGACCTGTGGACAGATGCGCTGTTGAATATTGTTTACTCTGCGTCCCTGGCAATCGGCATTATCTTGCTAAGTCTGCGAGAGAATTACCAGGGTGGCATCAGCAATCTGCTATTTGGCGATATTCTGGCGGTGCAAACTGGGGATCTAATCTTTAGTGCGGTGCTGTTAGTGGTGTGTGCGCTGTTTATTGGGCTGACGCTGCGTTCTCAGATTCTCATTACTCTGCACGAACCGCTAGCAATCTCTCGCGGTGTCGCCGTTTCAGCTCAACGAACAGCTTTTATTGTGCTGTTATCGATGGTGGTTGGTATCTCTATCGAAGCTGTTGGCGTCCTGCTGATTAGCGCGTTTATTGTGATTCCCGCCTGCACAGCCCGTCTACTCAGCCGCACATTTACTCAGTACATCCTAATTTCCGCTGGACTCGGTGCCCTCAGCGCTATTTTGGGCATGCTCATATCGGCCCTGCTCTATTGGCCTTCTGGCCCCAGCATTGTCGCCATGCAGCTAATTCTCTTTGTGCTGGCTATTATTGTGCCGAAGCCCCATAGCTGGGGGACGTTTCTGCAAAAAATACAGTCTGCTAGAAGACTACACACAAAGCTCTAAGCATCGAGCTAATCCTAGTCTTCGGTGCTACAGCCTGGAGGGGAAGCGCCAGCCCACCTCAACGCACAATATAGAGTTTTAGGGTTAAATGAGTAATCGGACAGAAACTCACGCTAAGGCTGTATCTCTTTCCCAATAAGGCTTACGCACTCCTTTCTCAGTAGACTATATAGTCCTGATTCATTAGCTGTGCTTATGGCTCGAAATGCTTGAAATTAGCCTCTTGGACTAGGATTGGACTAGTTTTCTTGCAATGTATCGCTGATAAAATTCTCTGGTCGAAAATTCAGGGCTCTACCCCTTATGCTGTCGTTGACTAGTTGCGCTTTTAGCAACTCTCAATTCACTTTTAGTGGCATGAACAACGCTTATAGGTGAGGTGCTCGAGTTGAGTGTTGTCCCCCTCATTGATTTAGTTGCTCCTGTAGCCCTTGTAGATTTCTTCGCACTACGTTGGGTGAGGAGTGATCCGGTCCGAATATTCGTTCCAAAAGCACCAGCGCATCTTGATAGAATGGTTTCGCATCACTATAGCGACCTTGATTGTCGTAGAGCCTGGCCAGACTGTTGAGGATAAAGGCCACATCAGGATGCTCGTCGCCCAACAATTGTTTTTCCATCACTAAAGCTTCTTTCAAGATTGGTTCGGCTTCACCATAGCGATCTTGATTGACATATACCACTGCTAAGTTACTGAGGTTGCGAGCTACAGCAGGATGCGTTTCACCAAATAGTTGTTTATACATTGCTAAGGACTCTTTCAAAATCTGCTCGGCTTCACCATAGCGGCCTTGATTGATATAGAGCCCTCCCAAGTCATTGAGGCTTTCAGCCACCATAGGATGTTCAATGCCTAGCAACTTCTTAAACATTGGTAGGGACTTTTGATAGAGAAGTTCAGCCTCACTGTAGCGCCCTTGATTTTTGTAAATCCATGCTAGATCGTGGAGATTTTGCGCCACATCAGAGTGCATCTCACCTAACAGGCGCTTTCGTATTGACAGGGCTTCTTTTAAGAGGAGTTCGGCCTCAGTGTAACGGCTCTGATAATCGTAGAGCATCGCTAAACTATTGAGACTCCAGGCTACATCAGGATGAGCATCACCTAATAACTGTTTTCGTATTTTCATAGCCTCTTTCAAAAGAGATTCTGCTGAAAAATATTCACCTTTATCTCGTAGAAAGACACCAAGACAATCAAAGATTTGGGCGGCCTCTGAAGATTGATAAGCTGAAGCTTGGTAAATTTGAAACAAGGCCTTTCCGTGGTTGGCTATGCGTTCTAAAATGGGCCAGTTTTTGTACTCATCTTGGTATTCCAGTCCCTCCTTTTTTCTTATCGGTAAGAGTTGATTGATTGCCAAGATAGCTCGGTTTATCCAGATTTGGAATGAATGTGCTGTTTCCATTTCAGCACGGGTCACTTCTTGCAGTAGGCGATGAATGCTAAAAGTTTGCTCCATTTCATCAACCCGAATTAGGGAATATGCACAGAGGGGTTCTAGTATTTCGTTGACTACCAAAGGATCTTCCTCTGCATTCATTAGGATATTAGCCAAAGCATCTCCCAGCTGGTTTCTTCCCTGAATCAACAGTTCAAAAGGAATGTTATCAGGGTGGAGCAAGGTACTGATTCGCAGTAAATCGGCTGACGCAGGAGCCGTTTCTTCCACCTGCTGAAAGTTGAGAGTCCAAACTGTTGCCACAGAATCTGAATAATTACCAAGTTTTGGTTTTGCTGTTTCCAGACGCCGTAGCCTACGTTTTTGATAGCTTGCAAGGTAATCCTGAAATCTAGCTTTCTTAGTCAAGATATACGCAGCAGCTTGTTCAAGTGCCAACGGCAAATACCCAAGCTCTGCTGCCAGTTGAGTAGCAGCTTGGACTTCTGCTCTTTTTTTGGGAGAGGGCTGGGAAATTAATTCTTCCCGATTTGATCGCCGCAACAAAAATACCCTTGCATCCTCTGGTTCTAAGATTTCCATCTCTATTGGACGAGCGATGCCAAAATCTTGGAAATCTTGTGCACGGGAGGTAATTAAAATATGCCCGTCTTGAGCATTTTTAGGCAGAAAGGGATGAACCAATTCTGGTTGATCAGCGTTGTCAAAGATAAGGAGCCAGTTGAGGTTTCGTCTCAGCCACTGCTTTACTGCTTGAACTACCTTGTCATAATCTGATGTATCTTTCTGGGGAAGATTTAGCATTTGAGCGATCGCCACAAACCCACTACTTAACTCTAATGTCGTATCTGCTTGCACCCAAAAGACAGCATCATAATCCTCTCGATAGCGATAGACATATTCCACGGCGGTTTGAGTTTTGCCAATACCACCTAAACCACTAATCGCCTGAATTTGGGATAGCGCAACGGCACAGTCTTGATTCAGTTGCTGATGTAAGGTTTGTAAAATCGCCTCGCGTCCAGTAAAAAATGGGTTCCGCTCGTAAGGGACATTCCAAGGAGTTGGTGCGTTAGGAAATTCAGGCTTTTCATTGCGCTTTTCAGCCTGACGACTCTTGGGGAAAGCGGGCTCAGAATTGGGCTTTAATCGCTCTGGTAAGGCATTCAAGATTGCTTGCCGAGCAGCATTGGATTCAAGGTTTACCAGATCCACATAGACGATGGGTCGCAGCAATCCGTTGGGCTGGCACTCTTGAACCCGGATGGGAATAATTTTGCGCTGCAAGCTCCTTGGGTCATTGGCAAAGGCAGCAGCCCATTCAGGTTGGGTGAACTCAGCATTCAGATAAGCGTCTGATAACACCACAAGGGTTTTGTCCGTTTCTGCAGTGGCTCGCTGCATGTCGAGCACGAAGTTCCCTCCCGGTCGGAAATCCCACGCTTGGATAACGACTCGATGACCTGCTTTTTCCAGTATCCAGGCAATCCATTCGGCCCAAGCTTTATCGGCTTTGTTGTAACTGACAAAAAAGCTAGTCATGGAGCACCTTATGACGGACGAATGAAACGCGTGTCTTTTTAGCGAATCACCACAATCATGGGTAAGGATGTAAGATTCCTGACAGTGGCTTAAGGTTATATTCAGTGGTAATGAGGTGTTTTCAGAAGCATCTGAAGCTGATCACTCGAAGAACATTCATCCTCATTGAGTCAGTTGCGTAGTTGCTGCCCGGCGCAGATCAATAGAGATAAAACTGGCATTAGCTAAAGTTATTGTTCGTGCCACGAGTTCACTCCTCAGGTGTCGTTCAGCCTTAGCGAGAGTTTCTGTACGGTTACTCATTTACCCCCGTTTAAGTGTGTTTTTCCTATCACTTTGAGTACAGGGCAGGTGAGCGCTTCATCGCCAGGTGCAGGATCTAAGCCAGCCATAGCCTCACAACTTTACTCAACAGAAATCGCCTCTGCCTTACAATCCGTCAGCCACCGCTTTACCGCTTGCCCCACGCTGCCCTGACTGCTATCTCTGGGAGGCAGCATTACTTCATTTTCTGCATCAATGGCAGAAAACATAAACACCATTTCCCAGCCTTCATCACTGGGCGCTAAAAACAACCAGTGAAAGTGGCTTAGCGAGGTGGCTTCTAGACCTGAATATTGCCGCTCTAAGGTGGTAAAAAACAGCTGCTGTAGCGGCGCACCGTTTTCAAGGCTGGTGGTGTAGACCAAGTCCCTCATATCCAAGGGTGTGCGTTCTGGTTGACTGGCAATGATCACATAGGCTGGCCGGTAAGCCGTGGGAATATCGGCCACGCTGCTTTGGAGAATGCGGTTGGTATAGCTAGGAATATCCCGCACGAGCATTGCAGAGAGCGTGGCGAAGTCGGTGGGACAGGCTATCTGGGAGCGGATGTAGGTTGGGTTTGGGTCTGAATTAAAGATTTCTGGCTCAGGCGTTTCTAGCTCAGGCGGTTGCGTTTCTGGCTCAGAGGGTGCCGTCGGGGCAGGCGAGGCCGGAGGAGACGCGGGCGGTGCTGGGGGTGCTGGCGGGAGCTGGGGCAACTGAGCCAGGCTCGGTGCGGCGTTCCCAAAGACTATGGCAGCTAATAGACAAACGGCAAGCTTATTAGCCATGGGCGATTTCATCACAGATCTGTTGAAAGGCAGCTGCCGGATCGTCTGCCTGGGTGATGGGGCGACCAATGACAAGATAGCTGGCCCCGGCAGCGATGGCTTGAGCTGGTGTCATGGCCCGATGCTGATCGCCTTTGGCAGAACCTGCAGGCCTCACACCAGGGCATACGAGTAAAAACTCATCGCCACACACCCGCCGTAGGTCGGCCGCTTCCTGAGGTGAGCAAACGATGCCGCTGAGACCGCTATCCTGCGCCAGTAGAGTCATTTGTAGGGCATAGTCCGTGAGTTCTAAGGATACTTTGAGGTCAAAGGCCAGATCGCGAGGGCTAATGCTGGTTAGCAGTGTGACTGCGATCAGATTAGGGGGCGAACAACCGACTGCTGCTGCACCTTCTAGGGCAGCGGCTTGGGCAGCTTTGAGGGCAGCTTTACCCGCTGGGGCATGAACGGTGATTAAATCAACGCCGTAGCGACCAGCGGCCCGACAGGCTCCGGCCATGGTGTTGGGGATATCGTGAAATTTGAGGTCTAGAAAAATACGTTTTTGACGCTGTTTGAGGTGATCTAGGATAGTGGGTCCAGCACTGACAAATAGCTCCAGACCGACTTTCCAAAAGGTGACGTCGGGGAGTGCATCGATGAGTGCGATCGCATCCTCCACCGTCGGCACATCCAGCGGCACAATAATCCGCTTAGCTGCTGACTGTGCTGACTGCTTCGTTAGTTCCATTACACCACCAGCCTTACAAACTTCTTTTTACCAACCTGAAGCACCTTGCCCACAATCTCATCTGGGTTAGCAAACTCCACATTCGGATCGCTCACTTTCTCCCCATCTAATTTCACCGCGCCACCCTTGATTTGCCGCCGAGCATCGCTGCTGCTGCTACACAGCGGTGTTGCCCCTAGCAGATAAAAGACTTTCGCCGGAAAATTCACGGCTGATAGCGAAAATTCAGGCACGGCTTCAGCTTCCCCGGAGCCCCCCTGCACCAGGCTGATGGCATCTTTCTGGGCCTGCTGCGCAGCGTCTTCGCCATGGAACTGGGCAGTAATATCCAAAGCCAGCTGCTTTTGAGCCTCCCGAGGATTGTCCGGCAGCGTATCCAACGCCCGTTTCGTCAGTAGTTCAAAATAGTCTGAGATCAACGCGTCGGGTACTTTTTCCAGTTTGGAGTACATCGACAGCGGGTCTTCTTGGAGCCCCACATAGTTACCCAGCGACTTAGACATTTTCTGATGGCCATCGGTGCCCAGGACTAACGGTAGCATCATGCCAAACTGGGGAGTCAGCCCAAAGTGACGCTGCAAATCTCGCCCCACCGCCACATTAAATTTCTGGTCAGTGCCCCCTAGCTCCACGTCCGCCTGGAGCGCCACCGAATCAAACCCCTGCATCAAGGGATATAGAAACTCATGGAGATAGACCGGATTGCCCTGCTCGTAGCGTTTAGCAAAACCTTCTTTGGCCAGCATCTGCCCTACGGTCATGGTGCCCAGCAGCTCCAAGATTTTGCTTAGATCTAGATCCGAAAGCCATTCTGAGTTGTAGCGAATCTCTAAACGGCCAGGGGTGTCAAAATCGAGGATAGGCCGCACCTGTTCAATGTAGGTTTCAGCATTAGCTTTAACCTGCTCTTCAGTCAGCTGTTTGCGCACTTCTGACTTACCCGTGGGGTCACCAATCCGAGCGGTAAAATCTCCAATCAACAAAACTGCCGTGTGACCTGCATCTTGAAAGGCCCGTAATTTCCGCACCGGAATACTGTGCCCTAAATGAATCTCTGAGCCCGTCGCATCAATGCCCAATTTAATCCGGAGCGGACGATCTGTCTGCTGTAACCTTGCCAACAGGCTTTCATTGGGATCGTTCGAGTCCGGCTGATGGGGAAACACTTCAGTGACGCCGCGATAAATCCCTTGAAACTGTTCAGGGATAGCAGACATTACAAACTCAGAAGCCTCGGTCATGATGTGGTGGTGATAAGTAGAAATGCAAAATCAGAGTTCAACAATGACTATTAAACTCCGTGAAATAGCCTAAGTTTTTATTTTTGTCTGGACATTTGACCAGAATCCACTATAGTGGCGGATAACTTATTTCTCTCAAACAGAGACGACCAGCGAGTGCCCATCATAGAGCACATATTGAGGGCTAAAACGACCTATTCACCCAAAGCTGTTTTTAGACCATAGGAACGCCTGCCGCCACTCATCTGCTGTTGCTAATTTTAGGGATAATCCAAGCGGTCAATCGGTGAAATGTGCTATTGGCGAATAGCTTGCCAGTGTAATCACGCCAGGGCTCAGCAACGCCATTCATTTTACTGGTCGAACGGATCAGCTGAAATAGCTATATGCTCATCCAGGTATCTGTTTTTTCGTAGGAAAAATTAATTGTTTTAATATTGGGCGTAATCTAGCGTCTTTTTATGGCCGTAGCTCTTATAATTTATGGCCTGCCGTGTATTTCCGTAAGGATGTAGCGTATCTGTGGCATTTAATACGATTCGTCAAACTCGAGTTCCTTTCCAGGTAGCTGGTGAACCCAAAGTACTCAAGCACATTCAGGATGTGCTGCAGATTAGCGGTGCTACTTTATTGACGGCGACGATGCTGTGTAGTGCGATCGCAGCCGGTGGTTTAGTAGGCCTAGCCATCAGCTTTCGCAATTTACCGGATGTGCGGGCGCTGCGTAACTACATCCCCACCGAAACCAGCTACATCTACGACATGGACGGCAATCTTCTAGATAGTCTGCACGATGAAGCTAATCGAGAAGTTGTCGATCTCAATGAAATTTCTCCCCACCTGAAGCGAGCAGTATTAGCCGTTGAGGATAGTAACTTTTATAGCCACAGTGGGATTAACCCAGTGGGTATTGGCCGTGCTTTTTTAGCCAACGTTCAGGCCGGTGGAACCACTCAGGGTGGTTCCACTATTACCATGCAGCTGATCAAAAACCTCTTTTTGAGCCCGCAACAGGCTATCAGTCGGAAAATTGCTGAGGTTGTTTTATCCCTACGTCTGGAGCAAATTTTTGAGAAAAATGAGATCCTCGAAATGTATCTCAACCAGGTGTACTGGGGTCACAATACCTACGGTGTAGAAACCGCTGCCCAGAGTTACTTTAACAAGCCATCCAAAGACTTGACCCTGGCTGAAGCTTCATTGATGGCAGGGTTAATCAAAGCTCCTGAAGGCCTGAGCCCATTTGTAGACTATCAGGCGGCTAAACAGGAGCAAGCCCTTGTGCTGGATCGCATGGCAAAACTGCGATGGATTACCCCAGCGGAAGCAGAGGCAGCCAAAAAACAGCCCTTACGCCTAGGCAAAGTCACTTCTTTTGGTTCTAGTAAAGCCCCCTATGTAACAGAAGCTGTTGTGCAAGAGCTGCAGGAACAGTTTGGACAAGAAGCCGTAGTCAAAGGGGGTATGCGGATTCAGACCACAATTGATTTTCAGCTGCAAAATCTTGCAAAAAAAACGGTCAAACAGGCCCATGTCAATCGGTTTGGCAGTGGTGCCCTAGCGGATCAAATCGCACTAGTGGCTATCGATCCACGCACCCACTATGTAAAAGCTATTGTGGGTGGCGTAGACCATGAAAGCAGTCAGTTTAATCGAGCTGTACAGTCTCGTCGGCAGCCGGGGTCATCTTTCAAACCCTTTGTTTATTACTCAGCCTTTGCATCAGGTCGCTATACGCCCGACAGCATTGTGGGAGATACGCCCGTCACTTACCCTGACGGCTCTGGTTACTATTCGCCTAAAAACTATGGTGGCTCCTTTATGGGGAGTCTGCCTATCCGCCGGGCCTTAGAACTCTCACGCAATATTCCAGCAGTCAAACTAGGGCAAGCGATAGGGATTGAACGAGTAATTGATGTTGCCCGTACCCTGGGAATCGAAAGCCCGATGGATCCAGTCATTTCTTTACCGCTGGGAGCTGTGGATCTCACCCCCATGGAAATGGCTGGTGCCTATGCAACATTTGCCAATAACGGCTGGCACTCAGACCCCACCTTGATTGCCCAAGTTACTGACAGTGACGGCAATGTACTGCTAGATAATACCCCTAAGCCCCAGCTGGTATTGGACCCTTGGGCAACAGCCGCCCTAACCGATGTTTTGCGGGGAGTCATTGAACGGGGAACAGCCACTAATGCTCGCATTGGTCGACCAGCTGCTGGCAAAACCGGCACAACTGACTCGCAGCGGGATGTGTGGTTCGTAGGGTATGTACCCCAGCTAGCAGTGGCTGTGTGGATTGGTAATGATGACTATACCCCCAT
Organism: Cyanobacteria bacterium P01_B01_bin.77; assembly: GCA_039028535.1. Classification (GTDB taxonomy): domain Bacteria; phylum Cyanobacteriota; class Cyanobacteriia; order Phormidesmidales; family Phormidesmidaceae; genus Leptothoe. Next base: position 6,961 of record JBCCHX010000084.1, on the reverse strand, counting down.
GGGTCGAGGCGCAACAGGGGGAGGCTATGCAGCCCCCATCTGGCGTGATTATATGGTGCAAGCCCTGCGTAATGAGCCAGTGCAAAATTTCCGTCATCCATCAGAGTTTATTCGTCCCTAAGAAACAGAGTTTGCCCTAGCCATCCTGGTTGGGGAGAGCTATCTTTCTGTCCTCAGTCTTCTTTAATATCGGATTTCATGCGGTCTAGGGTTACTTGCATCTGCTCAAACATCTTTTGAGGGGTCATGCCAAACTGGCCCAGATGGGTTTTGAGCTGCTCCATGGTGAGCTGAGCTGTAAAATCTTCGGATAGCTCAAATCGCTTCATAAATACGCGATACCGATCCATGATGCTCTCCATCTGTTCGATATATAGCTTTTTGCCATCGCGGTCAAATTTACCGTAGCTACTACCGAGCTGCATGAGGGCCTGATAATCCTGAAAGAGTTTCGTGGCTTCTTGCTGCACGATCTCTGAATCAAAAAAGCTCATACACATACTCCCGGAGACTTGATTTCGTTGGCTGTGCGCTATCAAGAGGCAATTCAGCCGGCTACTATTTCAGAGTAAAAGCTCATAGAGCATACGCAAAGGTGAGATATCCCTACCTGCAGTTAGCGACCCAGTATTCGTTTAAACCAGGGTTGCTCTGGGGTAACTTTAGCGTCTGGTTGAGAAATTTGAGTCTCAGCTTTACGTTTTTCGGCAATGCGTTTTTCTAAAACCTGACTATATTTTAGAGCGATGGAATGATTTGGACTCAGTTCTAAAACCCGCTTGAGATGAGCGCGAGCCATACCATAGGATTTTTTCATTAGATAGGCTTGCCCCAGCATAGAGTGGAGTTCAACGCTGTTGGGGGTGATTTTTAGGGCTTCCCTGAGTTCTTGAATGGCTAGATCGTAATTGCGTTGGCTCAAGTATGTACGAGCCCGAATACCATACTTTTCTGCATAGTTGATGACAGGCGGTTCCGGGGGAGCTGCTGTCTCAGGTTCAGAATCTACTTCTGTCGAGTTGTGAGGTGCATCAACAGGCACTAACCCGGTGCGCTTAGACCGAATAGGCTGGCTGATTTTACGATGTAAAAACGCTAAATTTAGCTGACTTAGCCCAGACAAAACCGTTGCAAACCCATCGGTAGACTCAAACTGATTGATGGTTAACTGATTGACAGTATTTTCGTAAAAGACTTCAACCTCAGCTTCAGGGATACGCAACAGCTGTTGCGCACTCTCGAAAGAGGGGGTAAGTTTGCCCTGGCGCTCTAGCTGTCTAACCCGAAACCGCATGTTAGCTAGGGCTTCAGAGCGACTTCTATCTTGCTTAAGCCGCTGATAGGCAGGATTAATAATTTTAGCAATTAGCTGCTCGGATATTTGACTAATAGGCGCACTACTACCAGCTTGAACATCAGGATGAAGGAGCTTTGCTATCTGGCGATAGCGCTTCAGGATACGACGATCTTCAGAGTTTAGAGATAGGCCCAAGGCGGCGTAGGGATCTTTCTCAGCTACTGTGATCCATTCATCTTGAAATGACTTGGCGTTGGTCATGCAATGGCTGGCTCAGAATTGGCTCACATAAAATTCATCAACAAGATAGGTAAGGCAGATTCCGGCTATCGTTGTATGAAATTATGAGTTGGAGTAGTAAAACGCACCGGACGACTTGAGGCTCAATTTTAGCTCTAGGTATTACCAAGTACTGGACTGACCCTCAAAGAAATTGTATGGTTGATGCTTACAAAATGGCAAAATTACGCTTGACTCAGTCGGCTTATGGTGTCGCCACATTTCCAGAGTTTAGATTCTCCAGCGGAACTCTCTCCCCTGGTTGAATCTACGAGTCATGTGTCGGCTATATGCACAGGCTGGCCACCACATACCAAATTCTAACGATATCCAGAAAGAACAGGATATGAGCCAGATCGCGTAATCAGGGGGTTCAGTATGATGTATCTCAAAATTAGCTTCTAGGGCTGCCTATGTATGAGCCTCAGACTGATCATAAAAAAAATAGAAAGATTTCAGCAGCCCTCGCAATTTTGGGAGCACTACAGCCTACTCCTGTGCCAGTTGCGGGAGTCCATAAGTTTTATACAGGGCAGTATGGCTGGGGTCTGATGTACATGCTTTTGGGGGGTACACAGGTTCCTCGGATTGCCAGCGCCGCCGAAGGGATATGGTATCTGGTGGGACCACACCTACAAAAGCTTTGGGGAAATCTGACCATATCGTCAGGGACAGAGCAGCCAGCCAGTGGTTCTGGTGATAGCTCTATCGTTGAAGAGACAGTAGAAGCAGTTGCCCGTAGTCTGCGCGAAATTGAGCGGCTACGTCAGGAGGGCCTGCTATCAGAGTATGAGTTTGAGCAAAAACGACGCAGTCTACTAGAGCAAATACCGTGATGGCAAGACACGGGCAAACCTGGCGGCTGATGATGAGGCAGGCATTGCGCGGATTGGATGCCCTTGAGGAGCGGTTGAATCCCCTCAGGAAAACACTGACCGAGGACAATTACTATCGATTCCGGTCAGCTGATGAGGTGCAATTGGGTGTGAAATTAGGTGTCCGCATTGATGCGAATCGAGCAACTATTGATGATTGGTTGAAGTTACCGGGTATTTCGATTCATCAAGCAAGGGCGTTGGTGGAGCTTAGTCGCTCGGGTACTCCCTTAACTTGTTGGGAGGATGTGGCAGCGATTACAGGGGTTGGCCTGGATCGTTTGCAGGCCTTTGGTGAGGTGGTGCAGTTTTATTATTACGATCCGGAGAGCGCGGTTACTCCCAGACAGCTAAATGTGAATCGTGCCAGTGTGGAAGAATTGGTGATGATTCTGGCTGTCGATCAGTCGCTCGCCGAGCGCTTAGTTTATTATCGCCAGCGTTGGGGACCTTACAGGGATTGGCTAGACCTCAAACGCCGACTGCAGCTATCTCCTGATGTGCTCACAACTTTGTTACACTACCTGCGCTTTTAGCTGTTGCTAATTGGGGTGGTGATGGGTATGTCACTTTTTAGTGACAGCACTCACACCAATCCTTTAAAAGGCGACGTTTACTAAAGATATCTACAAATTTTAGGGGAATCTCTGGGGCTGCCCATAGGATTTAGTAGCTTGAGATAAGTACAGAGTCGAGATCATGTGGGTAACCAAGCAGGCCAGTGAGACTATTAACCGAGGCATCACCGCTGTTGCCATGACGGTGGCGATCGCAACTATCTATGCGGGGATGTTAACTGAAGGCCAAGTGGGTCGTGGTGATGGGTTACCCCATCAGATACAAAAGATACAAACTGCATTGAAACTGCCGAGTCCTGACCTGACAATGCCCCCAATCACTCAGAATACTCAAAAAAACCAAGACAATCAGAATTCCCAAGAGAGTTTAGCCACCTTGGTCATGGGTAGCCAGGGCAATCGTTACAACTATCAATAAACAGTTATTTCATAAATATTTATTGCAGTCGATTTGTTAGGGGGCAATTTTTGGCGTCTGGCGTAGCTAGGTCCTGTAATATCCCATAACATTGGACTATGGCTAATTCTCTTCTTACAGATGCCAGTCGTCGGCTGGATCAAGCTCTTAAGTATGTCACCATTTCTGACGATGCGGCGGAGCGACTAAAAGCGCCTAAAGCAAGTTTAAAGGTGTCTATTCCTGTGCGTATGGACAATGGGTCTTTGCGTGTGTTTAAAGGGTATCGCGTACATTTTGATGATACCCGTGGCCCCACCAAGGGCGGTATCCGGTTTCATCCCCAGGTGAGCTTGGACGAGGTCCAATCCCTAGCTTTTTGGATGACATTTAAGTGTGCGGCTCTCAACCTACCCTTTGGCGGTGCCAAGGGCGGTATTACTCTAAATCCCAAAGAGCTTTCTAAAGCAGAATTGGAGCGCTTAAGCCGAGGCTATATTGATGCGATCGCAAATTTTATCGGTCCAGATACCGACATCCCGGCCCCCGATGTTTATACCAACCCCATGATCATGGGGTGGATGATGGACCAGTACAGCATCATTCGACAGCAGCGCAGTCCGGCGGTGATTACCGGTAAACCTGTAGCCCTAGGGGGTAGCGTAGGCAGATCTACTGCTACCGGCACCGGAGCCTTTTACGTGCTCGCAGCAATGATGGACCAGATATCTGCAGAACAGTCCCCCAAAACGGTTGCCGTACAAGGCTTTGGCAATGCTGGTAGCGTCGTTGCCCGCCATCTGTTTGATGCGGGCTACACTGTGGTAGCGGTGAGTGATTCTCGCGGCGGCATCTATACTCCGACGGGATTAGACATTCCTAGTATTCAAAAATTTAAGGCCCAAACCCGCGCGGTACAGGCGGTGTACTGTGACGACAGCGTCTGTAGCCTAGTGGAACACGAGGTGATTACGAACGCGCAACTGCTGAGTCTGGACGTGGATATTTTGATTCCAGCGGCGTTGGAAAATCAAATTACAGCGGCCAATGCAGAGACGATTCGGGCTCGCTATATCTTTGAGGTGGCCAATGGCCCCATCAATGCCGATGCTGACGATATTTTAGAGGCTAAGGGTATTACCGTCTTTCCAGATATTTTAGTCAATGCTGGCGGGGTGACGGTGAGCTACTTTGAATGGGTGCAAAACCGTAGCGGTCTCTACTGGTCTCTAGACGAGGTAAATCAGCGTCTCAAGCACCAGATGGTTGCTGCGGCTGAGGCCATCTGGCACATTGCCCAAACCCATGACACTGCTGTACGCACAGCGGCCTATGTCCATGCCCTCACAAGTTTAGGAGCGGCCATGGATGCGCGGGGGACTCGGGCAGACTATGTGGGCATGAAATAAATTTCACCTATGCAGGGATGTTCCATGCAACATCCCTGCATAGGGAATAGAGAAGGGGTAGAATTGCAGGGCACTTTAACCGGGCCGAGGATGACCAATAAAAAGACACCATCTGCTGGGGCCGTTGGGGACACACCTGGAAGCACGTCTAGCGGAACTACTGGGGCATCGATTCAAACCTTGGTAAAGTCCAATGCCAAACTGGTGGCGATTGCGATCGCAATCGCCGTAGTCATTCGACTATTCGTCGCAGAGCCTCGGTTTATTCCCTCGAACTCGATGGATCCCACCTTGCACATTGGCGATCGACTACTGATTGAAAAAATCTCCTATCGGTTTCATCCTCCTCACCACGGGGACATTGTCGTCTTTGAGCCCCCACCTCAGCTCCAGGCCGTTGGCTATCGACCAGAACAGGCGTTTATTAAACGGGTGATGGGCGTACCGGGAGATATCCTGGCAGTTCATCAAGGACAGCTCTACCGTAACGACCAGCCCCTAAACGAGCCCTATATTCTGGCATCCCCCGCCTACGAAATGAACCCGGTCACGGTACCTAACAACCGCTTGTTTGTGATGGGAGACAACCGCAACGACAGCAACGATAGCCATATCTGGGGCTTTTTACCCGTGGAAAATATAATTGGTCACGCTACCCTACGATTTTGGCCGCCCGATAGCTGGGGCAGTGTGTAGGCGCACAATATGCAAAATATAAAGATTAGATAGTGGGTTTGAATCTTAACCGGATTCTCAGCTTGATTTCAGATTAATTTTTTAACGGCGGAATACCGAACCTTCTTCCCCCGAAAGCTTTGCTAGGCTAAGCAAGAGGTATTTTGACGTGCGATCGCAATAAGGAGCTTGGTTATGGCAGCAACTGACTTCAAAGATTATTACCAGATTCTCGGGGTCAGTAAATCTGCAAGCACCGACGACATTAAACGAGCGTTTCGTAAACTGGCCCGCAAATACCACCCGGATGTTAACCCCGGCGATCAGGTCGCTGAAGCCAAATTTAAAGAAATCAACGAAGCCAACGAAATTCTGTCAGATCCAGAAAAGCGGCGAAAATATGACCAGTTTGGTCGCTACTGGCAGCAAGGAGGTCGGAGTGCTGGGGCCGGAGCCACTCCTGGAGACTTTGGTGGCTTTGACTTTAGCAACTATGGCAGTTTTAATGAGCTACTCAACGAACTGCTGGGAGGATTAGGCGGGGGCTTTCCCGGCGGTGCCCGCACCAGCTATCGTCAACCCACAGGGTCCCCTGGCTTTGGGTTTGATACCGGCGGTGGCAACAGCGCCCAGTTTGATCAAGAAGCCAGCATTACCCTGGCGATGGCCGACGCGTTTAATGGTGCTCAAAAGAAGTTTCGTATCGGTGGCGATGCCCTCACCGTCAAAATTCCAGCCGGGGTAAAACCCGGTAGCAAAATTCGTTTGCGGGGTAAGGGACAAATGAATCCTTACACCCAACAGCGGGGCGACATTTACCTGACAGTGGAGGTTCAGCCCCACAAATTCTTTCAATTTGATGGCGATGGCAACCTAACGTGTGAGGTGTCGATCTCTCCTGATGAAGCTGTATTAGGTGCCAAGATTGATGTCCCCACTCCCGATGGCAGTGTCTCTGTTAACATTCCAGCCGGGATTCGCTCGGGACAGACACTGCGGCTACGGGGTAAGGGATGGCCCAAGCCCAAGGGAAGTCGTACCGATCAGCTGGTAAAAGTACTAATCAAAGCCCCAAAAACCTTGACTGATAAGGAACGAGCCTTGTACGAACAGCTCCGCACCCTACGCAGCTACAATCCTCGTCAAGAGTTGCAAAATATGACGCTATAGGTTGCTTTTGTTGGGCAGAGGCTCGAGTTTTTTGCGCCTCTGCCCCCAGCCATCTGACCAATTAACTGAATCAGTCATCTGGTTGAACTTCTAATGGAAATACCAGCTCTTCTGAGTCAACCACAGGAGTTGGCCGGTTAGCTAGATCAGTCACGTAGCGCTCCCCATTAAACCTAAGGCTGGGCGGTTAGAGGGACATGACCAAGGCGTGTCCTTCATGACGTTGCCACATCGCGTGACGGCCTCGTCGCGACCTTGCTGAAGGGTCTTCCAGAGTGCAT
>JBCCHX010000083.1:0-29176 GCA_039028535.1 Cyanobacteria bacterium P01_B01_bin.77 | reverse complement strand
TAAACAGCCTTCGTCTCTGGTCAATGCTGAATACTCCTCTATGGGCAGCTTTGATATCACCGGACTACCTAATTGTCATTAATCCTGATTAGCTGCCTATGTAATTGTCACCCTATAAATGACCGGACTCAGACGCCTGAAAGCCATTTTGAAGGCGCATCTCGATGAGGTGCCGATAGTGGCCGAGGAGGCCGACTCACCGAGTATCGACCACGACAATCTACGGGGCCAGACCTACTACAGCTAATCTCTCCTACGTCCAATCATGACCATGCAACAAACACTCGAACAGCTCAAAGACATGAAGCTCACTGGCTTCCTTGACGCCTGGCAGGAGCAACAAGCTCAGCCCACGTATCACAATCTCGCATTTAATGAACGATTGGCACTACTGGTTGAACGCGAATATTTACGGCGACAGCAGCAGCGACAGCAGCGACGTCTCAAGCAGGCCAAGCTCTTTATTAGCGCGGCCATTGCTGACGTTGATTTTGAGGTACCACGGGGCTTGAAGAAACCACAGTTTCTCGAATGGGCGCAAGGGCAATGGTTAGTCGACCACCTCAACTTAGTGCTCGTTGGCCCGACGGGCACGGGAAAAACATTTTTGAGCTGTGTCTTAGCGGACCATCTGTGTAAACAAGGTCATACGGTCCGCTATCTCAAAACCGCTGATTTAGTCATGGAACTCAAGCTAGCTAAAGCCGATGGCTCGTTTCCTCGATTGCGTAAACGCCTCACTGGCTTCGAACTCATCATCCTGGATGAATGGCTTCGAGATCCCTTACCAAAGGCCGATGCCAGAGAGATTCTCGATTTCCTCGATGACCGCTATCGCCGTAGCTCCTGTCTGTTTGCCACTCAATTTCCGGTGAACCAATGGCACCAGCAAATTCACGAACCGACCTTAGCCGATGCTATCCTCGACCGTATTGTTCATGACTCGTTGCGGCTATCGCTCAAAGGAGAGTCCATGCGTAAACTCACTAGCAAAGTTAAGCCGCTTAAAGAGATCGCTTAAGACAATATTGATTTTGGTTCTCCGATTTTAATTCAATCTATAATCACGTTCAGATGCCTGCCGAAATCACCCTGCCGAAGTTGAGTGTGACTTAACCGCCGAAGTTAGGTGGGAATGCCTGCCGAAGTCAGGTGAATATGCAACTGGCCACCTCAAATGCCAACGGGACTCCCCCATCGTTGGTACAGATCGTCTCCACCACAAACTGTTTTAAGTCAGGTCGGTGGTCTTTCGAATAGCCATGGGTGATTTCGATACAACCGGGCTCCTCGTTATCGGTGTCATAGGCTCCATGGACACTCAGACTACTGCTATCGAGATGATAACGACGGCTATCTAAGCCAAAGGCTTGATAGGCGGTCATCGATACGACACTGAATAATTGGCTTGGACCATAGGCCCACACTTTATCGAGCAAACGACCCAGATAATCGTCATTCAGGTGGGATGGCTTAATCCCCTCGCCAACTAGATGCTCTGTCGCTTTGCCGACAAAAAATTCTTCATACAGATACAACGGTGAACTCACAAACCCTAATCCATTCAGAATCATGGCTTTGATGCCTTGTCCCGGACGCACCTTTTGCTGCACATGAGTGCCTAAACACCCATTCACAAGGTCTTCGAGTCCGATTTGGTCTACAATCCCGGCAATGATGCCTAAGTGATCAATATCCTCGACGCGCATCTTCTCTCAGCGGCTCTGAAAAAACGTTACCGCTTAAATTACCTGATTTTCAAACCTAACCTGCGGAATGTGCGGTCTTAGTCACGATGGGCTACATTACCTTGGGGGTCTTTTTACCCAATAACCAGGATCTAACCAATGGAACGGTTCAGGTTCAGATGGTGGAAGGCCAGATCGAAGATATTCAGGTCAATGGGTAAGACGTTTGAATGCAGAACTCACCTCTGGCAGTTCGCCAGGACTGAGTCTGTTAATCCTAGACGTCCAAGAAGCCAGACCCTTTGATATTTCGTTTACTGCTGACAACTATCGAGCCCCGAGCACTGGTTCCGAACAAGGCACTGCCTCAGCCAGCTACACCAACATTCTTGGCCTAGGAGATCGGCTATCGGGTTCCTTTAGTCTTAGTGAAGGTCTCAACCTGTATGACATTGGCTATGAGGTGCCCATCAATGCCTCCAATGGCATCGTAAGAGCCCGGTTAACAATAGCGATAGCGGCGATAGCCGCATTGTAGAAGATCTCTTTGACGACACAGCTAGAAGAAACAGTGAAAAAGGCCCTCACCTAACCACCAGAGGCTCGTCAGCCCGCACCGGGTTCAAGACCCGGTGCGGGCTTTAGTTCCATGGCCAACATTAGTGCAAAGTTTCAGACAATCGCTTACTCTTCCTAACTCTTATCTCGTTGATCGCGATTATAGTTAACCACTTCATGGAGAGTGACCCTGCCATCTTCATTTAAGTCAGCGACGGGATTACCAAGACCGACCTGGGCTGCATTGGCGGCAATAGTAATGGCTCCCATAGATACGACAACAGTGAGTGCAGAAAACAAAAAGCGTTTCATTTCAAATACCTCAATTCAACAAAGGCATTAGCCTTCGGGTTATTAACCCTTGTTAACTCAAGATAGAAACGCCTTCTGAATCTTCACCAGTTGGGAGTTAAAATCCAGCTGAGAATTAAATAAGCAACATTAATCTCCCCATCAGCGCGCTAAGAATACAGGCTAGAGCATGGTTAATCGCTCTTGTAGCAGCTTTGCTTGGGTTTCCGCCTCAACTAGCGCATCGCGTGCCTCCTGTACGACACGCTCAGGAGCCTTAGCTATAAAGCCCTGATTACCCAAGCGACCGTTGATCGACTTGATTTCTCCCTCCACCTTGGCAAGGGATTTTTCGATCTTTTGTTTTAGGGCATCCACATCTACTAACCCCGTCAGCGGAATCAGCACCTGCACCGTACCAAACACACCTGCAAACATTTGCCGAGTATCAGCCGCAGTTATCTCACCAGCCTGGGTTGTTGTTGCTAGCTCCTCCACCGAGTCGGCACTATCAATGCTCAAGGTACCAACGACCTCATCCCAGAAGCCGATGACATTCTCCCAAAGCTGTCGACGATTCTCTGCCTTAAGGATATAGCGCCCTCCAAACCAAGCTGTGTAGCCCACACCGATCATCTGGAAGAATCTACCCACCGGGGGTAATGTATTGACTCCAGAGACAACGGCTGCGGCTAATCTCAAACCAAGGCCTGTGAGTAAAAGCAACAAGACCACAGAGGCTGGTTTCTTAGCGGCGTTGTAAGCTTGCCCTATATAGCCCAATGGATGCTTTAGGAGAGTTTGAATAGCATCTATACCATCGCCCCAGTCAATCTCTGGCAATGCGTCAGCTTCGTCGGATTCGTCAGCAGGCTGCGGTGCCTTGTTTCCAGAGGCTTCTTTGATGTTTAACGTTGCTGCTGTTGGAGGGGGGGCAGGGGTTGTTAGTGTCGTCCCACTAATGGTTAAGGTTTCCACCTTGGCCGTATCTTTTAGATAAGCCTGGGTGGCGTTGAGAATACGTACCTCATTAGTATCATCGGTTTTCAAGATAGCCTCAATTTTGGCCGATGGTTTGACTTCCGCTGCGGCCCGTAGATTACGAATGGTACGAATGGTTCCAATCAGCAGGTCAAAGTCTTTTTCTAGTTCAGCGTTGACTAGTTCAGGCCTAACTGTGGGATAAGCCTGTATCGCTAGATAGCTATCCTCACCGACCTGAGTGAGGGTATGCCAAACTTCCTCCGTGATGTGCGGAGTAAACGGATGCAACAACTTGAGAATGCCATCTAGAACAAAGGCTAGAGTTTGTTGTGCTACGAGCTTAGAGTCTTCATCTTTCCCATACAGACGGGGTTTCACCAGCTCGATATACCAGTCACAAAAGTCTCCCCAGGTAAACTCGTAGAGCAGCTTAGCGGCTTCACCCATGCCGTATTGATCGAGACACGCTCGAGTTTGGGTGATGGTTTGGTTAAACTTTGAGAGAATCCATCGATCGGCTAGCTCTAATTTGGCAATATCAGGTTCCCCCAGGGTTGCTGGAGTCTGACCACCGAGGTTCATCATGACAAACCGGGAAGCGTTCCACAGCTTGTTAGTAAAGTTACGTGATGCTTCCACCGAAGAGGATTCATCAGTTTTGCGATTGTAGTCCAGGCGAATGTCCTGACCAGCTCCAGCCACTTCGCGAATCAGGGTGTAACGCAGGGCGTCGGTGCCGTACTTATTAATCAGCACCAGCGGGTCAATGCCGTTGCCCTTGGACTTGGACATCTTCTGACTTTTCTCATCCCGCACAAGGCCGTGAATATATACAGTCTCAAAGGGCATGGTATCGGTAAAATGCCCGGCCATCATGGTCATCCGAGCCACCCAGAAGAAAATAATGTCAAACCCGGTGACGAGGGTAGTAGTGGGGTAATAGGTTTGGAAATCCTTGGCATTTTCATCGGGCCAGCCCATGGTAGAGAAGGGCCATAGCCCCGAGGAAAACCAGGTATCGAGCACGTCGGGGTCCTGCTTTAGTTCCACACTATCGCCAAACTGCTCAACAGCTTTAGCCCGAGCTTCGTCTTCTGATTCAGCTACAAAGAAGGGGGTAGAATCGGTAATCTCGCCATTGGTTTGGCTAACGGCATACCAGGCGGGAATCTGGTGCCCCCACCACAGCTGACGAGAGATACACCAGTCGCGTAGGTTGACTAGCCAATCGCGATAAACCTTGGTCCAGCGCTCGGGAACAAACTTGGGGGACTGATGGTTATCCAGGGCATCTAGAGCCTTGTCTGCCATGGGACGAACTTTGACAAACCACTGGGTGGATAGCAACGGTTCGATGGGGACCTTGCCGCGATCGCTATAGGGAACGCTATGCTGATAGGCTTCGATGCGTACCAAGGCATCTGCTTCATCTAGGGCCGCGACTACCTGTTTACGGGCCTCAAACCGGTCTAAGCCTTCAAACCGACCCGCATTTTCATTCATCGTCCCATCCTTATTCATGATGGTGATCAAGGGGAGGTTATGACGCTCTCCCATGGCAAAGTCATTGGGGTCGTGGGCTGGGGTAACCTTGACGCAGCCGGTACCAAACTCCTTGTCTACATAGCTGTCGGCAATAATGGGAATCTCACGATCCATCAGGGGCAGCATTAGGGTTTTACCCACCATTTCCAGGTAGCGTTCGTCTTCTGGGTTTACAGCCACTGCCGTATCTCCCAGCATGGTTTCGGGGCGGGTGGTGGCTACTTCTACATGACCGGACCCATCGGTGAGTGGGTAGCGAAAATGCCATAGGCTACCGTCCACGTCTTTGTTTTCGACCTCAACATCCGATACGGCTGACTGGCTAGCAGGGCACCAGTTGACCATATAGTTACCGCGATAGATCAGGCCTTCTTGATAGAGCTGGTTAAAGGCTTTTAGGACAGCTTTAGTGAGCCCTTCATCCATGGTGAAGCGCTCACGGGTCCAATCTACGGACACTCCTAGCTTACGCAGCTGGTTAACAATGGTGCCGCCAGACTCTTCTTTCCATTGCCAGGCGCGGGTTAGATAGTCGTCGCGGCTGATATCTTGGCGGGTCTTATTTTGCGATCGCAACTCTTTATCTAAAATCGCGCTCACCGCAATACTGGCATGATCGGTACCTGGCAGCCATAGGGTATTACGACCATTCATGCGCTGGTAGCGCACTAGCGTGTCAATCAAGGCATTCTCAAAGGCATGGCCCATATGGAGACTACCGGTGACATTCGGCGGTGGAATCACCACACAAAACGGATCCCCACCATGGTCCGGATCGGCCTTAAACACAGCCTTATCTTCCCAAGTGGACTGCCACTTAGATTCGGTCTGGGAAGGATCGTACTGGCTCGATAGGTTGGGGACAGTTGCGGTCATTGCCGGATACGCGTTATTGCTGACTCAATAATGTTAGGCCATAACCGGAAAGTCCGGCAGCGCTATCCCAGAGAAGACGCTTTGAGCCTGCGATCCTATGATGCGTGACGGCTAGGAGCAACGCTATGCTATATCTGAAAACGAGTGGATATTGAACCCGCAAAACGGCAGCAGACTAAAGTAGAGCCGCCAAACTAGCTGCCAAACTGCGCGAACTGGATATCGATTCCGAGACTGTTTAGTGACAGGTTAGCAACAGGGCCGAGTGCTAAAACTGCTCTTCAAATTCAGGTGTTTCTACAACTGCACCCTGCTCAGCTTCGAGAGCTGCCTGCTGGCGTTGATGAAAGTCAGCAGCAGCCTGGTCGATGTTGCGATCGGTTTTACGGTTGAATTCATCAGAACTCATACCATTTGCCCGGCGAGCATTGCTCAGTAAGTCAGTGAGGCTGACACCGCTGCCGCTAAACACTTCACTATTATCGGAATCCCCACTTAAATCCTCAAACCCACCATTGGTTTGAGCTAGCGCTGGAACCGTGGTCAAACCTAAGACTAATCCTAGACCTGTTACAGAAGCCAATGTGGTTTTAAGGATGCTTGCCATGGTATGCCGTGAGTTGATTTTTTGTGATTTATCTATTAATGACCACAGTCTAGCAAGAGTGCCAAGGGTTGATGCAACTATAGTCAGTTTTTTAAATTGGCTGTTTTGAACTAAGGTTCCAACGGAGCCTCTGAAAGACTAAAAATCGGTAGCATCAATCCCCAGATAATGGCGGCGAGTCTGAGCCCAGCGACAACGGTCATACCCAGGAGTGCCGCCCATGTTTGTTCTATGCCTAACTGTTGTAATCCCAGGTAGATGACGATCCCGACAATAGCGGCAGTCGCATAGATACGGCCTCGTTTTAGAATCACCGGAATATCCGCCAGTAGCACATCTCGCAGAACGCCGCCCGCTGCACCGGTAATTGTTCCCATCACTACGATCAGCAGCCCTGTCAACTGAGCTTGTTCAGCAATTTGGGCACCGCTGATTGAAAACAGTGCCAGACCGAAAGCATCGGCTACTAACAGGGATTTATGGGGCGGTTTGAAGAGTTTTGTATAGAGCACCGTCAACAAGGCTGCACCTAAGATTACCGGCAGATATAAGGGACGCTCAATCCAAAAAACGGGATGCCGGTCTAGCAAAAGATCCCGCAAAGTCCCTCCGCCAATGGATGTGACAACTGCAATCACAACCACACCGAGCAAATCGAGATGCTTCCGCCCGGCGGCTAAAGCACCACTGACGCCAAAGACAGCCACCCCTACTAAGTCCAGAATATGGAGAATCACTGGACGCACCTAAGCAATGCGGCGATTAATCAGGGGATAGGTGAGGGCCAATGCGCCACTGCAGAAACCGGCGAGCAGTAACAGTGACATCCCCATAGATAGGTCACCCCAGGCAGTCTCCATGACGATGCTATTGAAGGTCCAGTCGTTGTGCAAATAGAGATAGCGGATGGGCTCGATGGCGTAGCTGAGGGGATTGAGGCTAGCGATGGTGCTGAGCCAGCGGGGCATAAACGACAAAGGTACTAGCGCTGTGCTAGCAAACAGCAGGGGCAGGTTGGTGACAAAGATGACGGCAATCAGCTCAATGTGACCGGGCAGAGCAAACGCCAACCCCAAACTAAAGGCGGTCACTCCTAGCACTAGCATCAGGATAATGGCTATCATCAAACCCAAACCCACAATGCTAGGCAAGCCAGCACCGAGAAAAGCACTCAGGGCAACAATCGCGGCCGTCTGAACCAAACTCATAGCGGCAATAAATAGAGCCGAGGCGATGACGATGGAAAAACGAGACACCAGTGGTGCCACTAGCAGTCGATTTAAGAACCCAAACTCCCGGTCAAACATCACCGGTAGACCAGCATTTAAAGCGCCACCAAAAGCTGTAAAGACAATGATACCGGCACCAATAAACTGTCCGTAGTTGACGCTATCGCCAAATAGCCCTTGGGGCACGTTTTGGAACAGAGCACCAAATAGAATCAGCCACATCAAAGGTTGGACAATACCAGCAGCCAGCGTGGACGGACGACGCTGTAGCTGGATAAAGAGGCGCTTGGTTAAGGCCAGAGTTTCTTGAACGAATGCGCTGAAACCGGGGGATGAGATCGCATCCTTTTTCCACTGCTGCAGCTGATTGTTTTGAATAGTTGAACTGCTCATCTCTTTATAGTTTGCGAGGTTTGCTCTTTTATTCTCTTTAGGTGCACTGCCGGTATCAAAACCTTGAAACTAGGCCAACTACCGTTTCATATTCTGCTGTTTCATTTCTTTTTTCATATCTCGCTTACTGGCAGCCGCCATTTCCGCATCCATAATGGTGCGTCCCGTTGCCGCTAGATAGACATCATCCAAACTGGGCTGCGACTGAGCAATGCCAAAGGTCGGCAGCCCCGCTGCTTTCAGCGCTTGTTGCACCGTCATCAGAGCATCCGATTCAGACTCAACCACCAGGTTTAACGAGTTACCCTGGGCACTGTTGACAATGACCTCTTGCACCACGGGCAATCTCTGCAGCATTTCACTGGCCTGTTCTGCCTCATTGAGCGGAGTAAACTCACGGATGCGTAGGGTAATGCGCTCACCGCCGACCTTAGCCTTGAGTTCAGCCGGAGTCCCAGAACTTATGACCTTACCCTGATCGATGATAGCCACCCGACTGGCCAAGGCATCCACTTCTTCTAAGTAATGGCTGGTAATCAAAATTGTGGTACCCGCCGCCTGAAGCTGTCGTAAAAATCGCCATACCGCCGAACGGCTTTCGATATCTAAACCTACCGTCGGTTCATCTAAAACCAGCACATCCGGCTGATGTAGCAGCCCTGCCGCTAAATCCAGACGTTTTTTCAGACCGCCGGAATAGGTGCCCGTTTTCTTGTCAGCCCAGTCAGTCAGCTCTAGTAGCTCAATCATCTGGTCTATACGGGCCTTGGCCAGTTTGCCCGGCAGATGGTAGATAGCTGCCTGTAGCTCCAGCAGTTCTCGACCGGTCAACACCTTATCTAAGGCCACTTCCTGAGCGATATATCCCAGCCGTTGCCGCACTCGACGCGGGTCATCAACAACGGAAACTCCCATCACTTCTAGCCTGCCTGCATCCGGCAGTGTGAGGGTACACAGACAACGAATGGTCGTAGTTTTACCAGCACCATTGGGACCGAGTAAACCAAAGATTTCCCCCGACTCAATTTGCAATGAGACATCCTTTACCGCCTGGACATCGCCGTAGTGCTTCTGAAGATCTTCGATTACAACTGCGGGCTGCTGTGACATCCTGAACCTCACGTAGACGCCCCTCAGGGCTTACGAATCACCCTACATTGTAGTCGTGAATCGTAAGACTAGGTGGTTCCACACCAGCATCGTTAGAATGAATAAAGACTCGGCTAGTAGCTAGGTGCCCATGGCTAAAAAAACTAATTTTCCTGGAATGAATCCGGACTTGGAACATCCAATTCTAAACAGGAGCGGCGTTGGCTAAAAGCATTGATGTCAAACGATACCCAGCGTGCCAAGTAGGACATGGACGCCTTGGCGGGTGAAGGGAAGGCTATCTAACACCATGGAAGCTGATAGCAGCATCATATAAAAGATGGAATATTTGAAAACACCTCGAGCCAGGTCGCGATCGCACGGACACTGTTTCAAATCATAGGCTTTACGTAGAAACAGCCCACCCAGCAGCAGTGCCAATAGACCATATAGCCACCCACAGGCTTCGGTAGGACATACCATCAGCAATGTGACGGGCACCAGCAAGAGCGTATATAGCCAAATCTGATTAGCCGTCTCCTCATTGCCCACAATCACTGGCAGCATCGGAATATTAACCTTGGCGTAGTCATCTTTGATCAGCATAGCCAGTGCCCAAAAGTGGGGCGGGGTCCATACAAACACAATGGCAAAGAAAATCCAGGCAGCCCAGCCCACATTACCGGTAACAGCAGCCCAGCCCACCATGGGGGGAATGGCACCGGCCGCACCACCAATAACAATATTTTGCGGGGAGGACCGCTTCAGCCAGTGAGTGTATACCCCGATATACACTACGATTCCAGCCATGGCCAGACAGGCACTGAGCACATTGGCAAACCAGGTCAGCAGACTAAAGGATGCCACAGCCAATACCCCAGCAAAAATTAGGGCGTCGCGCACCTGGATCCGTCCCGATGGCAGGGGACGGTCGCGGGTGCGTTCCATGTCGTAATCGATGTCGCGGTCATAGACACAATTGATCACCTGGGCAGATGCTGCAGCTAGCCAGCCACCAGCCATGGTGATCAGCACCAACAACAAATCTGGATGTCCTTGGGCCGCGACCCACATGCTGGCAGCTGTTTCGATAAGTAGCAGTGGGATAATTCTGGGCTTGGTAAGCTGATAGTAACTGCGACAGATTTGACCAAAGTTCTCGTGGTGAACTCCAGGGGCAAGATTAGAAGGTTGCATAGGAAAAATATGAAGGGTGGAAATGACGTTCAATGAAACGTCCGTACAGATTTTTGGGAGACGTTCAATGGAACGTCTGTACAAAGATGAATAGAGGAAGAGATTTGAGGCTTAGGGGATTGCCGAAGATTTAAGATTCTCTTCGGATAGGGAAGAATCTCTTACAGATAAAACGGTAAAACAAACAAGGGTGCCTAGCAGAGCAGCACCGATGGCCTGATGACAAACAGTGAGAGGCTCTACCTGGAGGTGGAGACGGAAGGTGGCATACCCCAAGACTAGCTGGAGAATAAGTAAGCCAAAGGCAATGTTAGCTTGAGATCGCAACACACCATCTAGAGCTGGCGTCCGCCACACCAATACAGCCAAAAAGATCACCGACAGGCTAGCAGGCACGATCCCTAACAGGTGAGCATTGACCACACCACACAGCTCCGCCAGACCAAAACACTGATGAGCCGCCCAGCGTGACCCCACCAGACCACCGAGTAAACTTTGACTATAGACCAGTACTACGGCGAGACCACCGAGCCAAGACAGTTTACCAGCGGCACCTGTTGCCCGGTAAGGCAGCAGGCCCATTCCTATGGCTAGTAAAGTGCAAAACACCAATAGGGCCGTACCTAGATGGGCGGTAACAATATCAAACCGCAACAGCTGCGTTACCGTAAGACCACCTAGAACACCTTGAAAAACGACTAAAAAGAGAACTAAACCAGCGGCCCACGGCACCCAAGTAGGCAGGGAGCGACGCCACCGGATAGCCAACGCGACTAAACCAATAGCCATAAGACCAATCAGCGAAGCATCCAGGCGATGAAACCATTCTAAAAACACCTGAAGATTCATCTGCTGACTAGGCACAAGCTGACCGTAGCACAAGGGCCAATCCGGACAGGCCAATCCTGCATTCATCACTCGGGTTGCACTACCAATGGCCATCAGCACCAACGTAGCTAAGGCCATTTTCCACACCCAGCGTCGCAGATAGGTAAGGGGATCAAACGTGGAATCACTGCCTGCATGAGGAGTGGACAACGAAGAATGGGCCATAAACCTAAAAACTCTCTTAAGAAGCTGATGACAGAGAAGAAAAATTTATCTGTCCACTACAGGGTAGAAAATTTTTTTGCCCTCGATGAAATACATTTAGGTTTTCTTCTCGTTTAGAGGGAATTGTAAGATTCCCTTAATCATGACAGTCTCTGGCTTTGTCAAAAGAACCTGAAGAAAATCCTTAAATAGCTCAAATGCACGTTACGAGACCTGTCATTTATAAAGAGATAACGCTACCTTGGGTTTGGGTTGAGGGAACCTACCGAGCCTTCTGGTTGTCCCATGGCGCTATCCCCCACTAGGCTTACTCCGCATTCCTTATAAGTAAGCCCCATAGCGTTACGTTCAGTTACAGCTTTATGAATTGATACAGCTGATCACCCAAAATCCAACAACTCGTTAGGAATACCCTATCTTAGGTAGTTGAGAAAAGCTCATTTTCTTTTGTTTGTAGAATAAACCTCGGGTTCCTAATTTATCTAGCCAGTTCTTAACCAATTTCTGTTTTTGCACAGCAGACCACCCCACAGGAGAATGTTCGAGTCGTGAACGGTATTCCTACTTCCATTATCACCATGCTGATCGGCATTGCCGTCACGCTGATCAGTCTTTGGTATGGCCAAAACCACGGTTTGATGCCTGTCGAGGCATCCGCCGAAGCGGGTGAGGTCGATCAGCTATTTAATCTGATGATGACCATCGGCACGGGGCTGTTTCTTATTGTTGAGGGCACCCTGGTAATTGCCTTAATCCGGTTTCGTCGGAGAAAAGGAGATGAGACCGACGGCCCCCACATTGAGGGCAATATTCCCCTGGAAATTGTATGGACGGCGATCCCAGCCATTATCGTATTAGGCCTCTCAGTATATAGCTTCGAAATTTATACTGAGATGGGAGGTCTCAATTTGATGGAACACCATTCCTCAAAGGAAGTCCAATTAGCCTATGCCTCCCCTGGAGAAGATACCTCTAGCTATCCCATGTTGGCAGCGTCCGGATTAGGTGAACCGCCAACTGTTGGAGAATCAGCTAACGACATCCTCAACATTGATGTGTTGGGGCTGCAGTTTGCCTTTGTGATGACATATCCTTCCACAGGCATTGTAGATGGTACGGTTCATGTTCCCGTCGATCGGTTTGTTAAGTTGAACCTCAAGGCTCAAGATGTCATTCATGCATTTTGGCTGCCCGAATTTCGCATCAAGCAAGACATGATTCCGGGTAAGGAAACGACCTTGATCTTTAAGGCCACCCGCGAAGGGACTTACCCTGTCGTATGTGCTGAACTGTGTGGTGCGTACCACGGTGGCATGCGTACTGAGCTCATTGTGCACTCCGCTGAAGAGTATGACGAATGGGAACAGAGTCGGATTGCTCAAGGGCCAACAGATCTCTCAACAGCAGTTGCAGCGGCTAGTCAGAAACCGGATGAAACGGATGCTGAGTATCTAGGCCATTTTCAAGAGCCCATGCAGCTCGATATGGCAGCGGATCATCTAGAGCATTTGCATAATTCCCATATGGATATGGCTTTAGTTCCCTAAGCGACATCGACAGTTCTCCATAAGCGGTGGGTGCTGCCCGCTTCTATTTTTTTCTCCTTTCCCCTTTCCTGACAACTCATATGGCACAAGCAGAGGCTATCAAAACACCTGATCCTTCACCGTCTCCTCAACAACCATTAGGTAATGAGCGTAAGTGGACCCACTTCTTTACGTTTAGTACTGATCATAAGGTAATCGGTATCCAATATCTGGTCACGTCGTTTGTGTTCTATCTGATTGGTGGAGCGCTGGCGACGGTCATTCGGACGGAGCTGGCGACACCGGCCCCTGATTTTATTACACCTGAAACCTACAACGGTGTACTTACACTCCACGGCACCATCATGCTGTTTTTGTGGATTGTACCGGCGGGGGCGGGACTGGCCAACTATCTAATCCCACTGATGATTGGGGCTAAGGATATGGCTTTTCCACGATTAAATGCGATCGCATTCTGGATGATCCCCCCGTCTGGCATCATGCTAGTGGCCAGCTTCTTTTTTGAGCCGCCCCAGGCCGGTTGGACCTCTTATCCACCCCTGAGTATTTCCAACGGGATGTTAGGCCAGGGAATCTGGATTTTAAGTATCCTTATCGGGGGTACCGCCTCAATTTTAGGTGCCCTCAACTTTTTGGTCACCATCATGAAAATGCGGGTGCCTAGTATGCCACTGCTCAAGATGCCCCTATTTTGCTGGGCGATGATTGCCACCTCGCTGCTGATCTTGATCAGTACTCCGGTGTTGGCAGGGGCACTAATTCTGCTGATGTTCGACCTGGTGGCCGGGACTGCTTTCTTCAACCCAACGGGAGGTGGCGATCCTGTGGTTTACCAGCATATGTTCTGGTTCTATTCTCACCCGGCTGTGTACATCTTTGTACTACCGTTGTTTGGAGCTATTTCCGACGTCCTACCGGTCCATGCCCGCAAGCCCATCTTTGGCTATCGTGCCATTGCTTACTCCAGCCTAGTGATCAGCTTCTTAGGGCTAATTGTGTGGGCGCATCACATGTTCACCAGTGGCACCCCTCCCTGGTTGCGGATGTTCTTTATGATTACCACCATGGCCATTGCCGTACCCACGGGCATTAAGGTATTTGGCTGGACAGCTACCCTGTGGCGCGGCAAGATTGCTTACACCAGCGCCATGCTTTTTGCCATTGGTTTTATAGCCATCTTTGTCATCGGCGGCATCAGCGGTGTAATGCTAGCGGCGGTGCCCTTCGACATCCATGTCCATGACACCTACTTTGTTGTTGCCCACTTCCACTATGTGCTGTTTGGGGCATCCATTTTTGGCATCTATATGGCCCTGTACCACTGGTTTCCAAAAATGACCGGACGGATGCTAAATGAATTTTGGGGCAAAGTGCACTTTGTGCTCACCTTTGTGGGCATGAACCTGACATTTATGCCCATGCATCAGCTGGGCCTCCAGGGAATGAATCGACGCATTGCCCTTTATGATCCCCAGTTTACGGACTTGAATGTGTTGGCCACCATCGGTTCCTATCTGATGGCAGTATCTACGGTACCCTTTATCATCAACGCTATTTGGAGCTGGCACTGGGGTAAAAAAGCACCCACTAACCCCTGGCGCGCGCTCACTCTGGAATGGCAAACCTTGTCCCCACCGGCCCATGAGAATTTTGAAGGTGTGCCTGTGATTAAAACCGGCCCCTATGACTATGGTTTAGGCTACATTCCAGTCAAAGACGATCCTGAGATTTACGAAGAAGCGATCGCAGCAGTGGCAGCGCATGCGCACTAGATTGTTTTATGGTTCCTCTTTTCTAAGGGGAACCGTCAGGTAGGGGATTGAGCCCTAGCGCTAGCAAACCCACCCCATCTTTCTTCTCAAACCATCGACGTTGTAGGCAACATCTTTTCATACCTTCTCTCTTCCTATGCAAAGCTCAGCTGTTAACCAAGCCGATACCATTGCCGTTTCCCATGTCGAGCAGGGGCATGAGGAACATCCAGACCTACGCATGTTTGGCGTTCTCGTCTTTCTCTGTGCCGAGAGCATGATTTTTCTCGGTCTCTTTATTGCCTATCTCAGCTTTAGGCTCATGGCCCCAGCTTGGCCACCGGAGGGAACAGAAGGATTAGAGCTTTTACTACCAGGAATCAACACTATTATCTTGATCTCCAGTAGTTTTGTTATTCACAATGCTGATACAGCGATTAAGCAAGACGATGTTGGTAAGATGCGGATGTGGTTTGCTATCACCGCAGTCATGGGCGCTATTTTTCTCGGTGGACAAATCTATGAGTATACTCACCTCACTTTTGGTCTAACTACCAACATTTTTGCCAGTACGTTTTATGTGCTCACGGGATTCCACGGTCTCCACGTACTTTTTGGTTTACTCATGATGCTGGCGGTGTTGTTTCGCTCTCGCAAGACTGCCCACTACTCCCATGAAAACCATTTTGGCATTGAAGCCACCGAGCTTTACTGGCACTTTGTCGATGTGATTTGGATTATTCTGTTTGCGCTGTTATACCTTTGGCGCTAGTTAGAGTGATCCTATGGGGCCATTGGCCATAGAAAGAGAGAGGGCTCTGCGGCTAATGCCCGATTAACTCGGTTTCGACTTAGCTCAACCCTCTAGCTTCAAGAGTTGAGCTAAGTCGACGCTCGATCTACGGATACTTCATTTACGCATCCACGCCTTTATATATATATACAATTCCCCAGCAGAATATACTTTTGAGACTTAAAAAAGCATCATATTGATACGTTCGCTTAATGAAGCGGCCATTCTTTCGACACACGATCTCATGATCGGTAGTAGTTGTGATTCGAATGGGGAAGTCATTCGGAATTGATTGCTTCAATTAATTGCTCATGCTCCTTTTCTGTAGGAGTTAGTCTATGGTCACGTATGCGCCCTGCAATGTTCTGCTAATTGATGATGATCCGTCTGTTTTTGACCAAGTGCAGGCACTCTTGGCAGAATCTAAGCCAGCTGTAGATGCGTCTGGTAAATTGTTTCAGCTATTTCATGTGGAGCGGCTGAATAAAGGATTAGAGATTTTGAGTGAGCCAACTTATCAGGTGGTTCTGCTCGACTTACATCTGCCAGATAGTCATGGCATCGATACGTTAGAACGTCTTCGGCAAGCCGTGCCGACAATCCCCACCGTTGTGTTGACTGGGCTAGAAGATGAGGTGATTGCCGTTAGGGCTATCGAAGCAGGAGCCCAGGGGTTTTTAAATAAACGCACGCTTGATCCTAATCTATTGGCCTATGCTCTCTTGTTAGGCATTGAACGCCAACGACAGCTCAATGCTGCCTTACAATCAGCGCCCATAGCCCAAGGCCTGACCGAAATCGAAAATTTCGAACGGTTAGCCTATATGGTACGACCGGCGACCGTAACTGCCAATTTATTTGAATCAGGGCTCTTAAAAGATTCAGTTCCAGATATTTTTTGCCAAATAGTTGAAGACTATAGTCATATTTTGGATCAGGTGTTAGAGCAACAAACTTTTCGAGTGAAATACCCAATCTCTGAACATTTACGTTCACTAGCTGAGAAACTGGGTTTTTTGAAGGCCGGAGCTAGGGATGTTGTTGAGTTGCATACCTTGACCTTAAAGCAGAAAAATGAAACAGAGAATGTCGTTAAAGCAAGAGCCTATGCTGATGTAGGACGACTGGTGGTGTTAGAGCTGATGGGCTATCTCACTACTTACTACCGCAAGTACTTTATTGGGCTAAGCAAATTGAACGCTAGTATCCAGCAAGAGGAATCATGAGTCAGCAGCCGTATATCCTAAAGCTTTACATTACAGGCAGTAGCCCTCGCTCTGAGCGTGCGATCGCAAACTTGGTTCATCTATGTGAACAGGAATTAGCCGAAAACTATGAGCTATCGATTATCGATGTGTTAGAACAGCCCCAACTAGCAGAGCAAGAGAAGATTTTAGTTACCCCTACTCTCATTAAAGAAGTTCCCCCTCCAGCGCAGCGCATTATTGGAGATCTAAGTGATGTGACAATTTTGTCTCAGGGATTGGATATTCGTCCGCACAAGTCACCCAGATCAATGACATCTTCTTCGAAGACTAGGGAGTAACTTCAAAATTGTCAAAATTGCTATGTATTCAGCCTTATCGCTGCCGCTGATTTAGAGAATAAACCAATCTATTAAACATGCTATGTGACAGAATCTTTCAGATGCAACCATAGTTCGAATTAACAACGACACATCTTTAAATTCTTACTTTCTAGAGATATGACAGCCATGAAAACTACTTCGACCCCCGTCATAGACGAAGGCATTGAAAAACTAGAAACTGGGATTCCAGGTTTTGATTTTTTATCAGAAGGGGGAGTACCCAAAGGACGCACCACATTAATTGTGGGTACTGCAGGTAGTGCTAAAACAGTTTTTGCGTGTCAGTTTTTGGCAGAAGGAATCAAGCGCGGTGAACATGGTGTATTCGTCACCTTTGAAGAACCCCCCCAGATTGTTCGTCGTAATATGCGCGGATTTGGTTGGGATATTGAGCAATGGGAGCGTGAAGGTAAGTGGGCTTTTGTGGATGCCTCTCCGATCCCAGGTGCAAAGCCGATGGTGAGCGGCACCTATGATTTAGGCGCTTTGCTGGCTCGCACCGAGCATGCGGTTAACAGCATTAAAGCACAACGGATTTCCATGGATTCGCTAGGGGCTATTTTTAGCCATTTACCCGATGCTGGACAGGTCCGAGCCGATCTCTTTAGTGCTGCTTCGGCTCTGCGTAATATGGATATTACAGCGATTTTAACTGCCGAGCGCACCCAGGATTATGGCGATATCAGTCGTTTTGGTGTGGAAGAATTTGTGGCTGATAATGTAGTCATTCTGAGAAATGTCCTGGCTGAAGAAAAGCGCCGACGTACCATAGAAGTCTTGAAATATCGAGGTACCGGGCATCAAAAGGGTGAGTTTCCGTTTACGGTGCTGCGGGGGCAGGGCATCATTATTATTCCGCTATCGGCCATTGAGCTGGAGCAGCGTTCGTCTAATGTGCGCATTACCTCAGGCAGTACTGAGCTAGATCGCATTTGTGGCGGTGGCTTTTTTCGAGACTCGATCCTGCTGGTATCAGGGGCGACGGGAACGGGCAAAACCCTGATGGTGACTGAGTTTATGGCTGGGGGCGTAGCCAATGACGAACGCTGCTTACTCTTTGCCTTTGAAGAAAGTCGCGATCAGCTCTTTCGCAATGCCACAGGGTGGGGCGTTGATTATGAACAGATGGAACGTGACGGTAAGCTGAAGGTGGTTTGTCGCTATCCTGAAACCACTGGCTTAGAAGACCACATGGTCAAAATCAAAGAAGACATGGATTCTTTTAAGCCTAATCGAGTGGCCATTGATAGTTTGTCAGCTCTAGAAAGAGTTTCCACACTGCGGAGTTTTCGAGAGTTTATTATCAGTCTGACCTCTCATATTAAACAGAGTGAGGTAGCGGGTCTATTTACCTCAACTACTCCCAGCCTTGTAGGCGGCACCTCAATTACAGAGGCTCACATTTCTACCATCACCGATTCGATTATTTTGTTGCGATATGTTGAAATGTATGGTGAAGTACGGCGGGGGCTGACCGTCTTAAAAATGCGGGGATCGATGCATGACAAAGATATTCGAGAATTTACCATTGACCATCAAGGCATGCACATTGGTCGCCCTTTCCGGAATGTTACCGGCATCTTAACCGGCAACCCAGTCTATCTCAATCAAGTTGAGATCGATCGCATGGGTGAACTCTTTCAAGATGGTGGAGTGTAGGTGCATACTTTTAGTTAGGGACATTACTGGGAGCCTGACCACCTTGACACCTGAATCAATAGCCTCTGATCAGTTTTTTACCCTCATCCACAAAAATGCGGATGGGATGCTGGTGGTCGATGAGCAGGGGATTATGCAGTTTGTGAACCCGGCGGCTGAAGTGCTACTGGGTCGATCTGGAAAAGATTTGGTGGGAGAGCCCTTAGGCTTTCCATTGATGACTGACGAGAAGGTGGAAATTGACGTTCAATCCCATACTCAAAATTCTCTGGTGGCAGAGCTACGCACCGTCAAAATTGTTTGGGATCAACAGCCCGCTTTTTTAATCTCCCTAAGGGACATTACTGAACGTAAAGCCTTAGAAATGGACCTCAAAGCCCGTTCAGATGCGCTGCAGTCTGCCGTCAGTGAGTTGGAGGTTTTTTCCCACATGGTGTCCCATGACCTATGGAATCAGATGCGTCGCATTGGACAGCTTAATCAGGCACTCTTACAGGGTGAACAGTCCACCATGAGTGCTCAGGGCAAAGCCCAAGTCCAACAAATCCAGACTATTAGCGAACAAACCAGGGCCTCCATTGAGGGGTTGCTTCAGTTTTCGCGCGTTAGCCAGATGGAAATGGCCTGCTCCTGGCTACGCATTCATGACTTAGTGAAAGAGCTCACAGAACAGCTTCAACTGGTGTATGGATACCGCGCCCTCACGATGTCTAAATTGTCCGGGACAAGAGTATATGTTGATAAGCGACTGTTGCGAGTTGCCTTGGATAACCTGTTAGAAAATGCTTGGAAGTACACCAAAATCCAGGAAACACCTGAAATTGAGTTTAGCCACCTATCGGCGTCACAACAGCCAGCATCGATGCCAGAGATGGCAAAACAGCTTAACTACGGTCTTTTCATGATTCAGGACAATGGCATTGGCTTCAACATGGCCGATATTGATGATTTATTCCGTCCGTTTCGTCGATTGCCATCGGCCAAAGCTTTTGAGGGCAATGGTATCGGACTGGCAACGGTACAGCGAATTATCCATCGCCATGGGGGGCACATCTGGGCGGAAAGCATTCCAAGTGCAGGATCAATATTTTATTTCACGCTGCCTTTACAGTCGTAGCAAATAGGAAAATCCTTACTTCCAGGCTGAGGTAGGGAATAGAGTTTGGTTACAAATGTGAGCTGCTCAGTGACCAGACACGTAAATTCCAGACAGGTTTTCATTTATAGATTCTGATAAAATTCATGAATTTTATTTTTTCTTCATATTTTTTTCTTGAGCTGGCGTCTCATTTTTCAATCGATGCATCGATTGAAAAATTTAATTAGCTGAATTCTCGAAGCTGGCGGCCACAGTCGAGTTCATAGCGTTTTTAACGGAATAGCTTGACTAAATCAATTCTTAAGCAAATCTAAAGAAGCTGTGGTAACCTGTACAGTGGATGAAAGTTCTCAAGTTCTCTTTTTGAGGAGAGGCGTATATGGATACGAGCCTACTGAGATTGATCTGGTCAGTCGTTGAGGAAACGCCTGCTGCTCACTTGCGAAGAAGAGGTGAAAGGGATCGGGTTCGGTTATTGCTCCACAAAATTGACAGCCGAGTTATTCTTTCTCCACAGGAGCGTTCCCAGGTTCAGCAATATTTGATGGAGCGTACCCATTTAATTCAAGAGATTTGTCTTGAGCAGGCCATGTAGTTGGTGAGGGTGCTGACGGGGCTAGGGGATGAAGTCAGGCGCTAAAGCTGGGGGCCTCAAGACTATATTGTCAAGCAGCAACTTACGACTGAGGGTTTGCAATTTGCAGTGCGAACAGCCCTGAGACAGTCAAAACTGTAGACCCAATGTCCACCTAGTGAAGTCCAACAAACGCTAATTCGGGATATTGCTCTGCGGATTCGGCAAAGTCTTGACCTACAAGATACTCTGTAGCAGGCTGTCCTGGAGGTTAAACAACTTTTGCATTGCGATCGCACAGGAAGCTGAATGCGATCCTCATTATTCTGGTGTGTGTTTGCTCGTCTATCGGACAGAGGCAGACGATGTAGACTGTTCTGACATTGAAAAGAAGAATTTTACAGTGGTCACAATTGGCGAAGACCCTCACAAACTCTGGTCAATCGCGGAGCAGCTGTAAGGTGATTTTAAGCAGCCAAGGAATTGCTAAACTCAGGACAGCTAAAAAGCCACTCAAAACATTAGACTCTTAGCCTAAAAACGAATACGCGTTATCCATGAACAACACTGACGGTGTATTAGAATTTGCCGAAACCCTAATCTATAAAAAGACAGAAACTTTTTGTAGCGAATTGCAAAGACAAATTTTGATCGCAGCTCTCCAAGGAGAACGTAAAACCTATGACCAAATTGCTGAAGAGTGTGGATATTCAGCAAAGTATGTCAAGCAAGATGTTGCCCCAAAGCTGTGGCAGCTGATCTCCCAAGCATTAGATCAAAAAGTTACAAAAGCCAATGTGCGCAGACTGCTTGAGAAAACAATGCGCAATGCAACTCCTGCACCAACGGTTACATCTGGTGCAATCTCACCGCCAGCTACTAAACCGCCAACCACTGCACCACTAACGAATACACCCACCATCAAGCCCCTATCAGGAGCAAATATTCTATTAGTGGACGACCAGCCAAAAAATCTGAGGCTGCTGTCTGACTTGCTTGAAGAACAGGGCTATGAAGTCCAGCAAGCCATTAATGGCACTGTAGCACTGCAGGCCATTGCATTAAAGCAACCAGATTTGATCTTGTTGGATATTCATATGCCCGATATGGATGGATACACCGTATGTCAACGGCTAAAGGCTAATCCAATCACCCAGGATATTCCCATTATCTTTGTCAGTGCCTTAGATGAAGCTTGGGACAAAGTAAAAGCATTTTCGACAGGTGGAAGTGATTACATTTCTAAGCCCTTCAAAGTGGTGGAAGTACTGGCAAGGGTAGAAAATCAGCTCAAAGTGCAACACCTACAGCGCCAGCTTCAAGCACAAAATGCTCAACTGCAACAGGCTATTCAGGAGCTGCAGCGGCTGGCAGCCCTAGACGAACTGACCCAAGTAGCCAGTCGTCGTCGATTAGATGCGTATTTACTAGAGTGTTGGCAACAGGCCGTACAAGCTCAAACATCGCTAACACTGATATTGGCTCAGGTAAATGAGGCCAATCTTTATGAAGAAGAGGCAGCTGCAGCAGGGGATCAAGGGCTGGTCCAGGTTGCTCAGGTGTTAAAGCAAATTGTACAGGGGCCTAACGACTTAGTGGGTCGCTACGGTACGTTGACCTTTGCCATGATTTTTCTCGATACAACAACAGCTGAGAAAATAGCTCAACGTCTGTTGAAGGCTGTTGAGAAAATTGGTCAAACCCTTAGCATCGGGATTATAACGGTGCAACCAACATTGGATATGGGACTAGAGGAGTTTGTGGAGGGTTGCGATCGCAACCTGCAACAGGCCAAAAGCAGCACAGAGTCGATCACCATAACCTCACTGTAGTCAGAACTAATATTGGTTGCTAGCTAACTAAAGCAGCGATACCAAACCCCAAAATTTGTACACCAAAGAACCGGTTCAGAAACTTCAAGCGACGTTGCGTCAACCATCGATGCAGTATCGATATCGTGTTGCTCAGAATTAGCCACCATAGGGTTGAGCCTAACAAAACACCTCCGACTAGCATGGTAGCTTGCTCATAGTTTAGATCGGCAGGAACAAAGCTAGCAAACATTAGAGTAAATGAGACAATAGTCATCGGATTTAGAAGTGCCAGTGTCAGCGTCGAGATATAGATTCTGATAATCTCTTTCTTTCTTTTTAGAGGAGCTATCTCAGCGGATATCACCCGAGTAGACGGTTTTGAGCGAAATGTTATTAGTCCTAAATAGCAGAGAAATAATCCACCTACTACATGAAACCAGGTAATCTGAGTAACCAAAAGATCTGATACAAAGGCTAAGCCAAGAGCTGCGATACAGCTATAGACTCCATGGGCTGTTGCCGAACCCAGCCCTGAAAGTAGTCCACCCAAACGTCCATAGGTTAGGGTGCGCTGGATACAAAGCACTCCATTGGGGCCTAATGGTGCTGCAACTGCAAAACCCAGAAATACTCCCTGAAGTAAAAGCATGGTTTTCTCCTTATGCTTTATTGCACGAAAACTAGTTGAACAAAAAACACTGATGCAGATTGGGTTTATCAACTCAGCTTTAGCCTTTGGCGCTACTTAAAAATCTCTTTATTCACTCATTTCGATGTCTCTACTATCGTCGGTTTCAACAGCAAAAAAAATACCGAAATGTTCAGGTTTATTCAGGTGTTGGCAAAAGTTGATAAAATAAGTGACTGAGGTCACACGTGTCGATTGCCCAAATCACTTGTTTGGACTTCAAGCCTAATTCGCATTTTGTTTTTACAGACTTACAGCTCAGCTTCTACCTCTCTAAAAGGTAAAGTAATGTAAAAACGAGAAAAGCTAGGGGAAATTACTCTATTCTCATAAAAGTCAAAATTCGTCAATCCATGTTTGTTGAGGAATTTTATTTAAGCATCTGACCTGGACACCAAGGGCTCAAGCAGCTCTAGAATTTTGGCAAACTCATAGTTTTCTGCCAAAATTCTGAGGCCATCTGCTTGCTCCCTGTACTCAATTGGCAGTTGCTCAATCAGGGGCAGCACCTCCTTGCTCTTTAGCCGGGCTGCCGTCTGATGCATCTTTCGTAACCACTCCATAGGAAAGGTTGCCAATACCTCTGAGGTTAGAGCTGGCCTAGAAGACATCATGACATTCCCGTCTGAAGCCGACTCAGGTAGGAGTGCATCATAGATAAATTCCACCCCTAAATATTGCGATAGGGTGGACCAAATGATCGAGGCATTAAAGGGCTTGGCTACAAATCCATCAAAGCCCGAGGCTAAAATCTCCTCACGTTTTTCCTTAAGCACACTGGCGGTAAGAGCGATAA
The DNA here is from genome assembly GCA_039028535.1 of Cyanobacteria bacterium P01_B01_bin.77. Taxonomy (GTDB): domain Bacteria; phylum Cyanobacteriota; class Cyanobacteriia; order Phormidesmidales; family Phormidesmidaceae; genus Leptothoe. Next base: position 5,357 of record JBCCHX010000083.1, on the reverse strand, counting down.
TTACCGGGGGACGAGAGACGTTAGCAGACGCTGCTCGAATCTGCCGAGTTGCCTCAAACCCATCCATCTTAGGCATCCGTAAATCCATCCAAATCAAATGGGGCTGCCATGTTTGCCATTGTTCTACAGCCTCCACACCATTGCAGGCAGTGGCAACTTTAAATCCAACAGAATGGCATAGCTCTGAGAGCAGCTGTGTGTTTTCTACCAAGTCGTCTACTATAAGCAGTCGATACTTCGGCTGAGATGGAGCGAGGCCAATTACCATGCGATCGCTAATACTCTGATTCTTTATCAATGCAGACCCCCGACCCATAGGAATCTGCACCGTAAAACAACTGCCCTGATTCACCGTGCTACAAACAGAAATATCTCCCCCCATCAGTTGGGCATACTTTTTGCAAATTGATAATCCCAGCCCCGTACCCTGACCAATGGATCGACCTGCGGCAGTCTGCTCAAATGGAGTAAATAGCTGCTCCAGTTCATATGCAGCAATCCCTGGCCCTGTATCTTGAATTTCAAAACCAATCATTCCCTCATCATCGACGTGGGTCGCTGTGAGAGTGACACTTCCCTGGTCTGTAAATTTAAGGCTATTGGCAATCAGGTTAATTAAAATCTGTCGCAGCTTCACCTCATCAGCCACAACAAACTGTAGTAGATGTGGGTCTTGCACCAGTGTCAGAGTCAGTTCCTTGAAGCTAGCCTTAGGCTCAAACATGGTCAATACTTGTTTTAATAAGCTGTGCAAATCAAACTCATGTTCGCTGAGGGTGACTTTCCCAGCCTCGATTTTGGAAATATCTAAAATATTGTTGATTAAGGACAGCAAATGTTCTGCACTGTGGTTAATAATACCGACTCGCTTACGATGCTCGGCCTGTAAAAAACGGTCACGATTGAGCAACTGGGCAAAGCCGATAATGCTGTTGAGCGGAGAGCGTAGCTCATGACTCATATGGGTCAAAAATGTTGACTTGGCCAGGTTAGCCGCTTCCGACTGAATACGTTCCGCCTCAGCCTGTTGCCGTTCAAGACTTTCTTTTCGCAAGGCCAGTTGGGTTTCAATCCGAGCCAAAAGCGTTTCTTTAAACACGGGTTTAGTTAAATAGTCATTGGCGCCTACTTTGAAGCCTGCTACCTCGTCTTCCAACTGATTTTTAGCGGTTAATAATACAATAGGTAGCTCATCTCGCTGCCATTTTTTTCGCAAGGTTTGGGTGACTTCATAGCCCGTCATTCTCGGCATCATCACATCTAGAATAATTAAATCTGGTCGATAGTCAGCTGTGATTAATGCCAGAGCATCCGGTCCGGAGGGGGCCTGGGTCACCTGATATTGATCGAGTGCCAGATAGTTATTGAGCACTCGCAAATTAACTGGGTCGTCGTCCACAATCAAAATTTTGCACGTTTGGTGCCAATCACTGTCGGCGGACAGATCGGTTGACAGCTTTACAGCCACTGCTACTGAATCAATAGGGTCCTTAACTGTTGTTTTAGACAACATTGTGGTCAATGGAGTAGTGCGAATTATAGAGTCTTTGACTGGCAACGGTGCTGCCGGGAGTACTAAAAGATTGGGGGTGGACGGTACAGTCTCGGACTGCAGCTCAATTGGCAGGGTAAAGTGAAATTGAGTTCCCTGACCGATAATGGACTCGACCCAGATTTTACCTCCATGCAATTCCACCAATTTTTTGGTGATTGCCAAACCCAAGCCCATGCCACCATATTCTCTTGCAGTGGTACCATCCCCCTGAACAAAGGACTCAAAAATACTGTCATATTTATTTTCAGGGATGCCAATTCCAGTATCTGCCACCGTTACCATTACCTGTTCTGGTGTCTGGGGATCTATCTTTGCACTGACGTCTATCTGACCATCGGTTGTAAATTTAACAGCATTACCCACCAGGTTATAAAGAATTTGTTGCAGACGAGCTTCATCTGCTCGCAGTAGGGGCAGATCTGAGGGAATTTGATTAACAAAATCTAGATTCTTATGGCCAATTAAAGGACGACATAGTAGCAAAACAATCTCGGTCACCTCTCGTAGTCCCGCCGCTGTGAGATTAAGATTGAGATTGTCATGGAGAATTTTAGAGAAATCGAGAATATCGCTAACCAGGTTATACAGCCGACGGCCACTGCTTGCAATCATGGCCAGGTTATCAGAGACTTGCTCGGGCAGCGGTCCCAGTTTCCACTCGATCAAAACTTCACTCAAGCCAATGATGCTGTTGAGCGGAGTACGCAACTCATGGGAGGTATTGGCCAGAAACTCATCTTTTAGTTTGTCAAGACGTTTGAGTTCTGCATTAGTTTTTTCTAGTTCTGCATTGGCATAAGTGAGTTCTGCTGTACGTTTGGCTACTGTTTGTTCTAAGTTAGTATTCAGGTCCTCCAGCTGATGGGCGTAGGTTTCAAGGGAGGCCATCACCTGGTTATAACGTCGGGCAATTTTACCAACTTCTGTAAAGGGCTCCTCCGGCACCCTGAGGCTAAAATCCTGAGTTTTAGCCTGCTGGTCCATAACTTGAAACAGATCGTACACTTCTGTTTTGGCCTGGTGTTCCGAGATATTTAGCCCGATTTCTTCTTCTTCTTCCGTAACCCTTAAGGGACAAATGCGATTAATATTGCAGAGAATGAGATAGCTGATACCAAACCCCCATACAAAAGCAGTACTAACGCCCAAGAGCTGGGCTAGCAGCTGGGCATGACGACTCAGCCCGCTTCCCAGCAGGTCTAGATTGCCAAATAGAGCTAAGGCCAGAGTCCCCCACGCTCCGGTAAATCCGTGGAGAGCAACGGCTCCTACGCCATCATCAACGCCATAGTGTTCGAGATAGCTGGCCGCAGTCATCATAATTAGAGCACCTGTGGCCCCAATTAGAACTGCCATGGGGGTACTGACAATGTGGCAGGAGGCGGTAATCGAAACTAAACCAGCCAGTGAGCCGTTGATCAGGGTTTCGGCTTCGATTACCCGTCGTTTTTGCCACCCCATGATCGTAGCTGCCATCATCCCTGACGCTCCGGCCATAATGGTATGGACAATAATGCCAGGAATCTGATCGTTAAGAGCATAGGTACTGCCGCCGTTAAACCCCAGCCAGCCTACCCACAACAGCATCGTTCCTAGGACGGAAAAGGGGAGGTTAGAGCCGTGAATTTTGCGTAATCGCCGTCGAGATGGTTGGCTGTCAGGACTGTCGATCAGCCGTCCGGTACGTGGCCCGACTACTAGCAGCGCGGCAAGGGAAACCCAGCCGCCGATACTGTGGACTACGGAAGCTCCCGCAAAATCAGCAAAGCCCAACTGTCTTAACCAGCCAGTTGAGGTGCCTATGTTGATACCATTCCAAACCCAATGGCCAAACAGGGGATAGATCAATCCAGAGATTAGCATTGCGATCGCTAGATATCCCTTAAATTTGAGCCTTTCTGCTAGAGCCCCCGACGTGATTGTGGTAGCTGTACCGCAAAACAGCATTTGAAAGATAAAAAAGGCCGCCAGTTTAGGATTACTTTCCACACTCACAAAAAAGCCTGAGCCGCCAATCCATCCAAATAAAGATGTCCCAAACATCAATGCAAACCCAAATGTCCAAAAAAAGCAGATGGAAAGTCCGAGGTCTGCCAAGTTTTTGATAGCGACATTGATACTGTTTTTAGAACGGGTTAGCCCCGATTCTAGACACATAAAACCTGGCTGCATCAGGAGAACGAGCCCTGAACAGCCAACGACCCAAATAATATCGAGATCTAGCATAATGAAACGAACACTACGACGTTGCCATCAATTAACGGGCTGATACCTCAGTTATTTGCTCAAACTGATAATTTTCTGCCAGCTCCCTCAGATGTTGCGCCAGAGCCCCTTTCTCAATTGGTACTTGCTCAATTAACTGCATAACTCGTTTGCCTTTTAATTGACTGGCTGCATGGTGAAGCTCATTTATCCATTGAACTGGCATATCAGCCAACAGTTTATCGAGCAGTTCTGCGCTCGATAAAACTGCTGTTTCCTTTGGAGGGTCTTCTCTATTTTTGCTGTGTTGTTCTTGCTGACTGTTGAGATGCTCAATCGTATAATCGGTAGACAGCTCTGCAGACAAATATGAGCATTGGTAAACGGGAATATAAAATTCAAACCTAGAGCCGACGCCCACCTGACTGTTGACTGTGATGTGTCCCCCCATGAGCTGAATAAAACGCTGACTAATCGATAAACCGAGTCCAGTTCCTTGATGCAGATTACAGCCCACCTGCGTTTGCTCAAAGGGTACAAAGATTGACTCAATGTCAGCCTCAGCAATCCCTAGGCCAGAATCTGTCACTTCACAGTACAAAAGATAAACTGTCTTGACTTCTGAATATACTTGATGTTCTTCTCCTATATCAGCACTGACTGTCAGACAAACTTGTCCATGCTCAGTAAACTTAATCGCGTTCTCCAACAGATGTCCTAATGCTTGCTTTAACTTCACAGCATCTGTTTCTATATACCGAGGTAGCTCAGGAGAGCAATTAAAATTTAGGTGTAACCCTTTGACCTCTGCTTTCGGAAAAAATCTCAGTTTTAGATCATACAAAAGTGTTTGTAAATCGACGACGCTAGTGTCCAGTGTCACCTCACCAGCCTCGAGCTTAGACATATCCAAAATGTCATTAATCAAGATCAGCAGATGTTCTCCACTGCGATTGATCATGGTCAGCTGCTGTCGTTGTTGAGAATTCAGAGACTGAGTATTTTCTAATAGCTGACTAAATCCTAGAATTGCGTTTAGCGGTGTGCGTAGTTCGTGGCTCATTCTAGACAGGAACATACTTTTAGCCTGACTGGCGGCTTCAGCTGCTACTTTTGCCGTACGCAACTGCGCTGTGATGTAATCAGAATGTTCTAACGTTGTCTCAAGGACGAGTTCTAAATCTGTTTTTTCGCGCTCAAGGTCTTGAACCGTCGCTTGCAGGTGATTAATTGCATGACTGCTGACTTGCTGAGGGGCGAATTCCGTACTGTGTTCGTTGACTGACTGTGGTTTTGACCTTCCTAAGGTCAACAGATAGGATTGAATAACGGTTGTTTGGTCCAGGCCAGTCTGCTCACAATAGGCTGTTAAGTTCTCTAATGCCTGCTCGCTAAGTTCTATGGTTAAAGGTTTTGTATTCATGGGTAACCTTGAGCACAGACCTGGTCAAGTTATAGTTATTTTGCACATACTGCTTCTATTGATAAGTTTACGCCTCTACCCAATGGAAGCAAGCGTTCTATGTCGAAGTCGACAGTGCTGCGGAGCCGGTGGAAAGGGGGAGCAGAGCATGATCGCAGTGGATCTCTTCGCCGG
>JBCCHX010000082.1:0-29530 GCA_039028535.1 Cyanobacteria bacterium P01_B01_bin.77 | reverse complement strand
TCGAGGGATCTCTCAAGAAAAATTACCGATATATTTGGGGTTCGTTGAATTTGTGCATAATGCCAGAAAAAGAGGGAAAGCCTTGCTGGGTAGTCTATTGACCACGTTGCTTGGTTAACTCCCTGAAACGCCGATTGAGCCAAAATAGTAATAAGGCCCCGAAAATAAAGAGAGATATTAGGAGGTAATTCATCTTGTCAAAAAACTAGTTGATTATCTGGGTTAACAACTATACGAGCTAGGAGATTTTGTTCCTCGTCTATGACTGTGCCCAACTCTTGATTCAAAACTAGATTGGTCAAACAACAAAATCCTTCATTTCATAATCGCTTAGTAAAATCCACACATGCGTAGAGGGATGCGGACAGTTTGCAGTCTAGTCAGCTCTAGACCAGACCCATGATTTACTTGGATTTGTGTCAGTGCTATTTCCCACAAGCACTCGTTTTTGATGGAGATACGTTGAAATCAGGCTCTGGGATTCGTGAGCGTGCGCTAAGCTTTTAGGATCTAAGGTATCGGGAAAACTTGCAATACTGGCAACGTTTGCTTAATCCTCGATACTTAAGCGTTATCTGACAGGCTAGAGCATGAGTGCAAAGTGGCTATGGTTAATTCTTGGGGGATTTATTGCGATTACCTTCTCCGGATCGCTAGTGCACCTAACTACGGAGGTGTGGTGGTTTGAGTCGGTAGGTTTTGCAGATGTGCTGTGGACCCGATTGCGTTGGCAAGGTGCGATCGCAATCCTATCCTTTGCCATCTGGTGGCTAGTCTTATTTGCCAACTATGCCGTTGCCCAGCGTCTTACTCGTGAGCGCCCCCTAAAGGTCGTTCAAAACCCTCAGTGGGATCCCTATTTACCAGCTCTAATCCGTTATACCAGCCTGGGATTAATTACTCTGTTAGCGGTAACGGCCGCCGTTAATAGCTCAGAAACTTGGCAAGACGTCCTCAAATTCCTCCATCCGGTAGACTTTGGTAGCCAGGATCCCCTATACGGACGCGAAGTCAGCTTTTACATCTTCCAGCTGCCACTTTTAGCAAAATTGCACAGAGCATTTGCTGAGCTGCTGGTGTGGAGCGTCGTCTTAGCTGCTAGTATTTATGGCCTCAAAGGCGAGATCCGCCCAGAACGAGGCTGGAAATACTTTCTTACAGGGGAAGTCAAAACTCACTTCTGTGTTCTTCTAGCCGGATTAGCTGTCGTATTTGCCCTTGGTTTTTGGTTAGCCCGCTACGAACTTCTATACTCACCCACAGGCGTCGTCTTTGGAGCTGGCTATACCGACGTCAATGCCCGCATGCAAGCCTACGGCATCATGGGATTTATTACCATCGCTGTCGGTATTCTATTTGTAGCCTCCCTGTGGCGCAGCGGCTTTCTAATTCCTTTAACTGCCATCAGCCTCTATGCTGTTGTCTTTTTAATAATTACCGGTGTTTATCCCTGGGCCCAACAAAAATTTGTCGTAGAACCCAATGAACTTAGAAAAGAGGCACCTTATATTGCCGATAATATTAAACTAACTCGTCAGGCCTATGGGTTAGACAACGTACAGCAACAGTCTTTTGAGGTTAAAAACCAGCTAGATGGTGCCGCCATCACCCGTAATAGCGGCACTATTGATAACATTCGGCTCTGGGACTACCGCCCCCTGCGCAGCACCTATGGTAGCCTACAAACCCTACGTCCCTATTACCGATTTCAAGACGTCGATATTGATCGCTACACCCTAAATAACGACTATCGGCAAGTCATGCTATCTCCCCGAGAGCTGGTAGATGATGCCCTTCCGGCTCAAGCTCAAACCTGGGTCAATCAGCACCTGATCTACACCCATGGCTATGGTCTGGCCATGAGCCCAGTAAATAAAGTCACCGAAGATGGTCTACCCGAATTTTTTATCAAAGATCTGCCACCCAAAAGCTCCGTTGATCTAAACGTTGATCAACCTCGAATTTATTACGGTGAAGCTACCGATCGCTACATCTTGACCGGGACTGACCAAGCTGAATTCGACTACCCCCTCGGCAATGACAATGCCCAATATGCCTATACAGGGGTGGGCGGTGTTCCCATTGGCTCATCCCTTCGACGGTTGGCCTACGCTTATAGTTTAGGAGATTGGCAGCTGCTACTGTCCACCTCCCCCGGAGAAAATACACGGATTCACTATCATCGCCTGATTCAAGAGCGCATTCAGCAGCTCGCACCATTTCTTTCCCTCGATAGTGACCCTTATCTAGCAGTAATTGATGGACGGCTACAGTGGATTATCGATGCCTATACCTTAAGCAATCGCTATCCCTACTCTGAACCCCTGTGGCGCAGTGAAGGCATTCGGTCAGTGCTTCAAAGTCAGGCCATGCAGCGCATTGTCAGTGATGGCACGAATTACATTCGGAATCCAATTAAAGCAGTTATTGATGCCTATGACGGTACCCTTAAGCTTTACGTCGTAGATAGCACCGATCCAATTCTTGCCTCATTTCAGCAGAGTTTCCCCACCCTGTTTGAATCTCTGGAGAGCGCTCCCCCAAGTCTGCAGGCTCACTTCCGCTATCCACAAACCTTATTTAAGATCCAAGCCCAAATTTATCGGGCTTACCACATGGATCGACCAGACGTCTTTTATAACCAGGAAGACCTCTGGGACTTTCCCACTCAGATTACTCGGGAGGAAAACCCAGAAGTCCTAGAGCCTTACTACGTCATCATGAAGCTCCCAGAATCAGATACAGAGGAGTTTATGTTGATTGTCCCCTTCACCCCCGTGCGCAAAAATAACATGGTGGCTTGGATGACAGCGCGCTGTGATGGGGAAAATTATGGCAAGCTGCTCGTGTACGAGTTTTCCAGACAGGCACTGCTGTACGGTCCCCGTCAAATTGATTCCCGCATTGATCAAGACACCGAAATCTCCCAACAATTAACCCTTTGGAATCAAGAAGGCTCAGAAGTCTTTCGTGGCGATTTGCTGGTTATCCCCATCGAGGAATCACTTCTCTATGTTGAGCCTGTTTACCTGCAAGCACGAGGGCAAAATGACAATAGCAATGCCATTCCAGAACTAAAACGGGTGATTCTAGCCTACAAAGACTCCATTGTGATGGAAACAACCCTAGAAGACGCCCTAACTAAGTTATTTGGTCAACGGCCAGGACCCACTTCCCCTGCGGCGATCCCAGCGACTCCACCAGCTTCAGCCGCCCCTACACCAGCCCCTACTGCCGACCAACAAGCTCTACTCAGTGCCGCCCTTGAAGCCTATACCCAAAGTCAACAAGCATTAAAAACTGGAGACTGGCAAGCCTATGGTGCTGCACAAAAACGGTTAGGAACTCTGCTAGAGCAACTGGCTGCCCAGTAGCCGGTGCAATAACGTCCTGACATCCCTTGATCTTGCCTGAAAGAAAGATCAAGGGCCTGCATCGAAAAATTATTAAGATATGAATAGCTAATTATTATTTTTTTGTATAGGCCTTGTTTGGAACTGGAGTTTTTTCATAGAAGAAACTACCGGTTTTCAACTTGGATAGGTTCTATCTGGACCATCAAACTTGCGGTCACGACGAAACGGTTTACATAAGCTAAGCTACGGGCAGTGACATCTACTGCCTTTGCACCGTCCTCTTGGGTACGATGAGTTCCTAACGCAAGATACTAAATACTTATTAAACCCACAAGGGAATCTGAATAAGCGTGAAAATTCGATCTAAGAGCCTGTTGCTTCGGCTCATTACTCCCTTATCTTTGTTATCTGTTGCCACTGTCTTGACAATTTCCGTCAGCACATATTTTTCGGCCAGAGAAACTCTAAAAGAATCACTGTACGAACGTCTTAGTGTGGCAGCCACCCTCAAGGAAGAAGAACTAAACCAGTGGTTTCAAGCTCAGCGCAATGACATTCTGCTGTTAGCCCAGTTACCAGAGATTCAATCCCAGACTGAAATTATTTTGTCTGGTCCAGAGTCTGAGGCAGAGTCTGAGTTGGGGAACGAACAAACTGTAGCCAATGCTAGTGCATCTGCCCAAAAGCAGCTGGACTCTTACATGCGGGATATTATCGCGTTTAAACCTGATCTAGCAGAGGTATCCATCGTGACCGACGATGGTACAATCTTGTTCTCCACCAACGAAAAACTCAAAAATTCACAGCAGTCATTAAGTAATGACAATACTACTTACTTTGCCGATGCTTCTGTAAAAATTAAGCCTGTCCTGTACACCTCTTCTGTAACAGGAGCCACCGCGATTACCTTTGCGACTCCAATTCTAGATGATGCTAAAAATCGTATTGGTGTCTTGTTGGCGACCTTAGACTTGCAGGATGTAGATTCTCTGATTCAAGATCGCACTGGCTTAGGAAAAACCGGTACTACTTATTTGATCAGCCAATTAGGAGAACAAAATACATTTATTGCATCTGCACAGGCAAAGGATGCCACAGGAGATATCAATAGTTTTGCCATTGATGCTGCTATTGCCGGAGAAAGTGGATCCGGCCTCTATCAAAATTATGCAGGCGAGCCAGTTATCGGCGTCTATCGTTGGTTAGATGATCAAAGTCTGGCTCTACTAGCTGAGATCAATCAGCAAGAGGCCTTTGCACCGGCTCGAGCGTTAGCCAGAAATATTTTATTTATTGGTTTTGTGGCAACAGGGCTATTGTTATCAGGCATTTATCTCTTATCTCGACGTATTACGAAACCTATAACAGAGATTACAAAAGCAGCGATTCAATTACAAAACGGTCAGTTAGACCAGTCTTTGTCGGTTGCTAGCAAAGATGAAATTGGGATTCTAGCTCAGGCGTTTAACCATATGGCTCGACAGTTACAGCAGTCATTTATTATTCTGGAAACCAACAATCAAGAGTTGGAAGTACGTGTGCAAGAGCGTACTTCCGAGCTGGAAGAGGCTAAGGAAGCGGCTGAATCGGCCACTCGTACCAAGAGTGCCTTTTTGGCCAATATGAGCCATGAACTGCGCACACCGCTCAATAGCATTATTGGCTATAGCGAGATGCTAGAAGAAGATTTCGAGATGATGGGTGAAGATAGTTTGATTCCTGATCTACGGAAGATTCAAGGGTCTAGCAAACACTTGCTACATCTAATTGATAGCGTTTTGGATCTATCAAAAATTGAGACAGGTCGCATGGAACTCCATTTAGAGTCTGTCAATCTTGCAGCACTCGCTGAAGATGTAGCAGCAACGACCCGTTCAGCTGCGGCAAAGAGATCAAACCACATTATTGTAAATAATGTTAGCGCGGTTGAGTCGATTGAAACTGACTTGGGTAAGCTACGCCAGTGTTTACTGAACTTACTCAACAATGCTAATAAGTTTACCGAGCAAGGTCTGATTACCCTTACAATTCAAACGTTGCAGTATCAAGATCAGACCTACCTTGAGTTTACGATCGAGGATACAGGCATTGGCATAGAAGCAGACCAGCTGGAGCAGGTTTTTGAAGCCTTTAACCAAGCCGATGTGTCGTCAACTCGTCGCTACGATGGCACGGGTCTGGGGCTAACGATTACTCGTGAATTTGTATATATGCTGGGTGGAGTCGTCACGGCTCAAAATGGTGAAGAGCAGGGGACTATCTTCACTATTCGAATTCCCCAGGTTATTCCAAGTCTTCAACGGCAGCTAGCCACTGCCCAGGTCTGATAAAGAAATTCTGAGTGTAAAAGTAGAATTTATCAGGGTGCGATCGCACCCTCACTTCACCGTACCATTCTATCCAGGAATAGTTTCTTTAGCCTGTCAATTATGCCGGGAAGCAGTAACTCTCCGAAAGAGATTGATGATAGGGCGCACATCTTATCCTTTCCTCCTCACTTCAAGGATAAAGACTCAATCAGGCCTATTGTTTAGGGCTTACAGGTATTCTATGGAACGCCTTTGTAAATATGATTTTTGATCTTATAAAACCCTTATCCCTCAGAGAAACTTCTTCTAAATCTTATAAAAGTCTCTAATATGGATATAATTTCTTTACTTATTTTTCCTGAACTCATCTACTAGGCTTGAACAGTTAGGTGGAAATCACTAATCTTGAAATTTAAGTGTACTAAAAATAACCGAGTTTTCACTTAAAACACTCCTAGATATACCTTTTTTGGATAAAACAATCGCATATCCAAGATGAACATTTCGACAGAAGGCAACCACACTATTAAGCTAAGAAAAAGTAAGCAGTACTTTTTACGTAATTTTATTAGACTTACGATAAATACCCGGTAGATTATGTACCTGGTCTAACTATAATTCTAATCTATGGGGAAGTTGTCTACTACATTATCCGTATCACGAAAACCACTTAGTTCTCTATGATACTGTGGTCTTATTGGTAGCCTAAAAAAGGCTTAAAACTCCACTGGTATATGACCTCTAAATTGTAAAAATATGAATATTTAACATCATGACTTGATTAAATGCCACTGAAAGGCCCCTATGCTTTTTAAGAGTAGATGAATTAGGGCATAGTTACTATTTATTATTTATTGGAAATTTGCCCATGATTTTCTATAGGAATTTAGTAAAATAAGCCAACAGTTTATGTTGAAAAATCTGTTTATGTCAATAAATTAGAACAGATTTTTAAAGACAAATTGTTTCATATTTTTAATGCTTTAGCCATAATAATTCGGATGCAAATGGATTCAATCAGGATGAAGGGTATTTTGGTTATCGATAGCGATTATTCAAACAGAGGTTTACTTAAGAGATTCGCCTTAAAGCTAATCGACTTTATGACTAAATAGCTTAGAGAGTCTAAAGCTTTTGCCCTCCATTTATGAATACGAACTTTTAGTACGTAGCTGAAACGACCACACCTTTAAGACAGTGGTTGTTCAGATTGGTTGTTCAGATTGATTGTTCAGATTGGAAATATTATATTTATGAAAAGACGCAAATTCGCACAACTATCTTTATATGGCTTAGGTGGGTTGGCTGCTGGCTGTACTACAGCACAGCCACCGGTTCAGAAAACGTCAAGCATCTCATCGGAAAAGCCACTCAAGATATGGTGGCAAGAAGGATTCTACCCAGAAGAGATCGATGCGCTCAAACGTATCATTGAGCAGTGGAAAGATCAAAACAAGATCGAGACTGAAGTTGAACTGAGTGTTATTCCACAGAAAGATATTCTGACAGCCCTTGATCGTGCCTTAACCCTGGGGACTGAAGAAATTCCGGATGTCTTCTATTCTGGATCAGCTGATTTAACGACGATACCTCGACTGGCTTGGGAGGGAGAACTAGCCGAGGTATCTAGCATTATTCAACCCATCCAACAATACTACACAGATGATGTTCTAGAGGGTGTTAACTACCAAAACAGAGCAGCCGGTGATCGCAGCTATTATGCAGTACCACTTATGCAGTCTGCTATCCATATTCACTACTGGGAAGACTTACTCATCAACGCTGTAGGGGAACGTCGTATTACAATTCCTAAGGATTGGCAATCCTTCTGGGATTTTTGGCAGAATGTTCATCCCACTCTACAGGCTAATCAGGGTAGTGATATATACGGTGTTGGTATGCCCATGTCGCTCAGCCTAGATACATACAATAACTTTGAGCAGTTTCTAGAAGCTCACAATGTTGCAGTATTAGACGAAGCTGGTAACTTTGCCATCACAGCAGCTAACCGCGAAGCATTCGTTGGCGCCATTGAAGACTACGCTCGCTTCTTTAAAGATGGCACTGTTCCTCCTGATGCTGTTGATTGGGACAATACAGGTAATAATGTCTCTCTTTTAAGTCGAAAGAGTTTGATGACCGTAAACCATACCCTGTCAGCACCTGGCTCTCAGCGAAGTGATAGTAAAACCTATTATGAGAAGCTGGCTACGGTTGAATGGCCGACCAAACCAGATGGTAGCCCCATGCGCTACGTAATTGAAATTAAACAGGCAGTTATTTTAGCCCAGTCACCCCAGCAGGAACTTGCTAAAGATTTCTTGGCATTCCTCGCACAGCCAGAAAATCTAGCGGCTTATACCAAAGGTGCTCAGGGGCGATATTTACCTGTCATGCCGGACCTATTTGACGATCCGTTTTGGCAAGATAAGCGAGATTCCCATATTGCTGTAGCCGTAGAACAGCTCCAAAATACACGACCAGCCTACCAAGCCTTAAATCCTGCCTATGGAGAAGTGGCTGATCAAAATGTTTGGGGACAGATCATGAATAAAATAGCCCTGGGTGAGTTAGATAGTGCTTCAGCCGCAGACGAAGCGATCGCAACCATTCAGAAAATCTTTGACGACTGGCAATAGTCTACTCAAACGTCAAAACCGGCGTATGGGCTAATGATCAGGATGCGATTGCCATCAGTCAACCTTCTACCAAATACCCTAACCGAGCGTGAAAATTCGACAGAAGAGCCTATTAGTTAGGCTAATTACACCATTATCATTATTGTCAGCTGTAACTGTACTGACAATTTCAGTGAGTACCTATTTCTCAGCTAGAGAAACCATTAAACAATCATTATTTGATCGTTTAAGCGTAGCCGCCACCCTCAAAGAGGAAGAAATTGATCAGTGGTTTAAAACCCAGCGGAGTGACATTTTGCTCCTAGCGCGTCTGCCGGAGGTTAAAACTCAGACAACGGCGCTTGCTGATGATGAATCTAAGCAGGATGCCTACGACAAGTTATCCCTATATTTGCAAGACATTATTTCGGCTAAACCAAATTTGGCGGAAATCTCGATTTTAACAGAGGGCGGAATTGTTCTTTTCTCAACTAATAAAGCATTAGAAAAGACCTATCAGCCTTTGGGCGCTACGACCACTTACTTTGCAAATGCTACAGATAAGATTGTCCCAACCCTCTATGTATCGCCTGTAACGGGAGCAACTGTTATCACATTTGCCACACCTATTTTAGATGGCAATCAAAGTCGCGTTGGCGTTCTTTCCGTAACCCTAGATCTAAAGGATGTAGACTTGCTAATTCGTGAGCGTACAGGTTTAGGAGATACAGGCACCACCTATCTTGTTGGTCAATTAGAGCGGCGTAATACCCTGATTTCATCAGATGACGATAATCAGTCAACTGAAACAATTAGTAGTTTTGGGATTGATGAAGCTACCGCTGGACAAAGTGGCGCTGGTCTCTACGAAAACTATGTGGATGAACCTGTGATTGGTGTTTATAGCTGGCTAGAAAGTCAGAGTCTGGCACTATTAGCTGAAATCAATCAACAAGAAGCCTTTGCTCCAGCTCGAGCTCTAGCCAGAAATATTTTACTGATTGGGTTTGTGGCAACGGGGCTTTTATTGACCGGTATTTATCTATTATCTCGCCGTATTACTCAACCGATTGTAGCCATTACAGATGCAGCTATCCAGCTGGAAAATGGTCAGTTAGACCAAGCTATTCCAGTTGTTAGCCAAGATGAAATTGGTTTTCTGGCTCAATCGTTTAATCGCATGGCTCTACAGCTAAAGGAATCATTTGCAGCCTTAGAAACCAATAATCAGGAGTTGGAATCTCGGGTAAAAGAACGGACAGCGGAATTAGAAGAAGCTAAAGAGGCGGCTGAATCAGCTACGCGCACGAAAAGTGCGTTCTTGGCAAACATGAGTCACGAACTCCGCACTCCCCTCAACAGCATCATTGGCTATAGCGAAATTCTTCAAGAAGAAGCTGAAATGGATGGTGACATGAGCATGATCCCCGACTTGTGTAAAATCCAGGGCTCTAGCAAGCATTTGTTAAATCTGATTAATAGCATTCTCGATCTGTCCAAAATTGAGGCAGGTCGGATGGAACTTCACTTAGAGCCGGTAAATATTGCTGATTTAGTTCAGGATGTACTAGAAACTATTCACCCGGTTGCAGATGCTCGATTCAATACTGTTGTCTTGGAAAACCTCAGTATTGTCAATTCAATCGAGAGTGACTTAGATAAACTGCGTCAATGTCTGCTTAACCTGCTGAGTAATGCCAATAAGTTTACCAAGGAAGGCCAGCTTACCCTGACAATTAAAACTATTCAATATCAAACCGAAAACTATATCGAGTTTACGGTGACTGATACCGGTATTGGCATGGAACAAGATCAGCTAGAAAAAATCTTTGAGGCATTCACCCAAGCAGATGTATCGTCTACGCGACGCTACGGAGGTACTGGCTTAGGATTGACGATTACCCGTGAATTTGTGCATATGTTAGGTGGCACAATCTCAGCTGAAAGTGAAGCGGGCAAAGGGTCAATCTTTAAGATCCTACTTCCACAAACTGTTCCTATTGTGCAAAAGCAGCCAGCTATGGCTAAGGCTTAATGGATATTTTTTTAGGCTGAAGCGCTGAGGTCATAGAAGCTGGAGAAACGTTGGTTTTATCGACCAGGCTAGTTAGTAATGATTCATAGGCATCCAAAGATTGCTCAAAAGCATAGTTTGCGATCGCATAGGCCCGTCCTCGTTTACCCAGCTGTTCGGTCTGCGCAGAATCATTGTAAAGCGTTTGAATAGCCTGGGCCAGTGCGTTTGGTTTTTCCGGCTCTACTACCAAACCACCACCGCTATCACGGACAGCTTGAGCCGCAGCTCCGCCACCTGGTACGGAGGCCACAATCGGACGACCACTTGCCATCAGCACCATTGTTTTAGACGGCATATTAAAGCCAACAACACTAGCCTTTTGCATAATCAGCGATATATCCGCTGCTGCCAGCATGGTTGGCAAATCCTTACGGGCCTCAAACGGCAGCAGGCTAACATTGTTCACACCTAGCTCTTTGCGTAGATCCTCAAGATCGAACAGCTGGCGTTGTTCACCCACAATCACAAACTCAATGTCTGGAATATGTTCCAGGGTAGCAGCCGCATAAATAATCGCCCTTACCCCTTGAGTCCGAGCAATATTGCCTGAGTAGAGAACAATAAACTTATCCTGCAGCCCATGTTTCCGTCGAAACTGATTGTCGTACTTCGGCAAAGGACGAATAAATTTCGTATCTACCCAGTTAGAAATGCGTTTAATTTTGCCAACAGGCACCCCTTTACTCACCAGGTTTTTTGAAAAACTATCAGTAATCACACCAATGCGAGTGGCACTAGCATAGGCAAATTTTTCCAATACCTCAAAGATACGAATAGCTGTTCGGTTGCTGATCAGTCCGGTACGCACAGCTGCCTCTGGCAGAATATCTTGCAAGCTGAGCACTGTTGGACAACCATAAATCAGCTTTAGTAGCGCCACAGGCACACATGCAGGCAAAGATGGACTAGTAAACAAAATAACGTCCGGTCGCCATCCCTTGAGCGCCTGGAAAAAGCTCAACAGGGCAAAGCTACCGTCCAATAGGATACGAGTAATGACCCCAGGGTTCGGGTGAATCGCCACATAGCAACGCTGTATCTTGACACCATTGCGCTCTTCTTCACAATAAAGTTGACCACGATAATCAGGATAAATCTTACGCTGAGGGTAGTTTGGCATGGCAGTTACCACCCTGACCTCATGGCCTTTAGTGACTAACCCCTCGGCCAGCTCAGTCATTAGAGGGGCAATACCGATAGGTTCGGGATGATAATTGTACGAATAAATAAGTATACGCATGAAAATCGCTCTGACTACTGATATCGCGGTCAATAAATAAGCAACAAGCGCCAGCAAGGCCAAAATTAACAGGACTAGCCTCAGAAGCTAGAGAACCTTTTTGTGCTTCTCTACTACAGTCCTACAGGATGTCCAGGATGTCTTTCGTAAATGTGCCAGATTCCATGGCGTTTCTACGAAGATACAAACAGGTAATGACAGAGTTCCCAGAACAGCACCTAGACAATACAAGCATCGTATCTAGGAACCACATAGGGCGGGCGCCCTAAAACCGCAATGACACTCCGTGCCAAAAATACTGATTGCACCATTAACGTTACTCACTCTCTAACCTAGCCACGGTCTACATCATGGTTTTACTTAGGTCTCTAGCACAAATACAACAGTCCAAAATTTCCCGCTCAGATCTTAAAATATGAGCCGATTGGGGAAACTAAATCAGGGGCATCATTGCATTGACCAAACTCCTTTAAAGACACTTTATAGAGCCAAAAAACACTTCGTAAAGCACATAAAGTTGTCGTGTTAGATAAGCGATTTAACTGTATAACCACTATTGCTCGATAGTGCTTAGCAATTACGACTTAGTCTGCAGGGAACGTTCTCAACCAGAAGCCATACCTCTAGACTTTACCCACGGGGATGGCAGTATTAAATCTATAGCAGCCTATATGGTAGAGCCAGAGGGGATTTGGATAGACAAGTCTAAAACTATCTTTATGATATTCAGGTAAGAAATTTGGTGAAAATTTGCGAACTCTTCACACAAAAAGCCAAATTTACCGCTTTCAGATAGACGAGCCCCCCAAATTAAAAATTGGGGGGCTGAAGATGTATGGAGGTATGACCTTTAGTCTGCCCACGTCCTAAACGGAAACTCTGTCGTAGAAACAATACAAGTTAGCCGTGGATAAACAAAGTGCCTCAATAGGCCCGGGACGGATCTCGTTCTGAGCGAATGCGGTCCTTAGCCCGGTTAGCACTACGTTTTAGGGCTTCTAGCCGTTTGACATAGCGATCCCGTTGCTTTTTCTTGGGTGTCTGCTCAATTAATGTTTTGAGAGCACTGCCTAAACTCTTATATGCATTAGGCAGCGAATAACCAAAGCGAGTGGCCAAGGCAATGGCTTTCTCATCCGCATCCATTGCTTCTTTAAGTGTTTTTTCTGCGTTGTTCCGTTTGTACAGACGCCAGCCAGAAATGCCACACAGACCTAAAGCTAGCATCAGCAACAATCCATCTTGGACCCACAGTTCCCCGACAGCACCACCCAGGCCAATGGCTAAAGCCGCCATTTCCCAGCCGTCCCGTGGAATCGTGTCGTTTTGAACACGGGCAACTTCATGCCAAAACAGCAGATTACGCTGATCAATAGCTAGTTGCTCCCACTTGGGTAAATCAACTTGAACTTCAATTTGATCTTTGCCCAGTTCTTCGGAAGTAATCAGCGGTGGGCCTACATCCATGGCAGGTTCTACCGTAACCCAGCTTTGCAGTTCTGGGGGCAGCAGACTACGTAAACGGCGAAGCTCGCCCATATCTGCTCTGGAACTGTAGGTGGCGTAAGACATGCTGATACTAGCCCGGAAACGCTTATAGAAAATGCCTATACTATAGCGGGCTTTCGGGGACTATGGCGGCAAAGTTCTGGGGAGATTACCGTAATCGCGTCTTCTAGTAATCCACAACCCGCGTCTACTGATTCAATCCGACACAGCTTTTCGCGCAGCTCGGCGGCCCCGTCAAACCCTTTGGCATACCAGGCCATGTGCTTCCGCGCTTGGCGGATGCCGCTTTTCCCCTTGTACTCCGCCAGCATCGTCAGGTGTTCCTGAGCGCAGCGCAGACGCTCCACTACAGTCGGCGGCGGGCGGCGCTCCCCAGTTTTAAGAAAGTGATCGATTTCTCCAACTAAAAAGGGATACCCCAGGGTGCCACGGGAGCACATTACGCCATCAGCCTGAGTTTGTTCCAAGCAGTCGATGGCGGCGTCCACTGAAAAAATATCGCCGTTAGCAATGACGGGAATGGTCAGAGCCTGTTTGACCTTAGCGATCCAACTCCAGTTGGCCATGCCATTGTAACCCTGGGAACGGGTGCGGCCATGGAGCGTCAGCATCTGAGCCCCAGCAGATTCAAGCCGACGGGCAAAGTCTACGGCATTGATGTCATCCTCGGACCAACCGATGCGGGTTTTGGCAGTGACGGGTACAGATACTGCCGCACTGACTGTTTCAACGATGCGGGCAGCTGTGTCGGGATCCCGCAGCAGCGATGAGCCACCACCGTTTTTGGTGATTTTATTAACGGGGCAGCCCATATTAATGTCGATGGTGTCCGCCCCTTGATCCACGGCTTTTTTCCCGGCTTCTGCCAAAAATTCAGGTCGGCGGTCAAAGAGCTGAATGCTGATGGGTCGCTCATCGGGGTCCACCTCCATCACCCGAGGAAGCTTGCGTACATGGTGCAGCTCAGCCGCACTAACCATTTCGGTATACATCATTGACTGGGGAGCGTAGCGGCGCACTAGTCGACGGAATACCAGATCGGTAACCCCAGATAGGGGGGACTGTAGGACCCGGCTGTAAACGTTGACAGTGCCTATGGTTAGGGGCGTCGCAAGGCTAGCCTCTAGGGCGGCGGAGAGGGATGTGTGATGCGGCTGGGTTAGGGCTGCTTGGTCGAGGTTAAAAGCGACGGACATAGGCTTGGGCACTATTTTTGCGCTGTGCCATAAATTCAGAGCGCCCACGCATGAGCTTATCTTTAGGATGCCACTAATCCTGTAGCTCAAAAACCTATCGACTCGCAGCTCATGAGAACTCAGGTAGGATGCCTATAGCCTGAAACTCAAGTCTTACCAGTTAACTTCAAGAATACAAAGAGAACTCAACAGATGTTTCAAGGAGAAATTGCGGCACTGGGGGCGGCAGGGCTGTGGGCGTTTGCGACGCTGATGTTTGGCCGATTAGGAAAGCAACTGTCGCCACTGGTTCTGAACTTAATCAAGGGTGCGATCGCAGTGGGGTTTATCGTGCTCACCCTGGCGGTGCGGCAACAGTTACTGGCGGCGTTACCGCTGGGTTCGGTTTTGCTGCTATTGGCTAGCGGTGTAGTGGGGATCGGTCTGGGGGATACTGCTTACTTTGCTACGGTAAATACCTTGGGACCCCGGCGGGCGCTGCTACTAGAAATGCTGACGCCGCCCATGTCGGCGCTGATTGCCCTGGTCTTTTTGCAAGAGCAGCTGTCGGGACTGGCCTGGGTGGGAATGGCACTGACCATCGCTGGCATTGTCTGGGTCATTACTGAACGGAATCCTAGGGAGATTTCTGACAAAGAGGCTGCTGGTTATCGAGGCCCCCACCCCCCCAGAATTGGGGGCTTTGAGTCTGATTCCACGGTGCGGGGTATTGGTCTGGGGGTGCTGGCAGCACTGGCCCAGTCGGTAGGCACTGTTTCATCGCGGGCGGCGTTGGCGGATACGGTTGTCGATCCGCTGTGGAGTAGTTTGCTGCGACTGTCGGCGGGGTTGGTGTGTACGGGGGGGCTGGTAGTGGTGCGATCGCAATCCCTCCCGCGACTCTCGGGTCGATTATTGGGAGGCGTTGCGATCGCAGCGTTCTTTGGCACCTATCTAGCCATCTGGCTCCAGCAAGTTGCTCTAAAGTATTCCCCCGCTGGGATTGCCCAGTCACTGCTGGCTACGAGTCCCATTATGGTTTTACCCATGGCCCTGGTCATTGGCGAACGTATCACCCTGCGCGCTGTCTGTGGGGCCGTCGTAGCTTTGGCGGGTGTCTGGCTGCTGTTTAGCCGTTAGCTATTCTGCCGCTACCCCAGCTCCCGCACCCTCCACTAAAACAGGCTTGTTAAAGGACATAGGCTTGTTCCCGACGGTGGCACCACCGTTGAGCATGCCCTGAAGGCTGGGTTCAAAGAACGTATAGGGAAAGCGAGTTTCAGGACGGCTGACATCGTCCAACCGCTGCTGCAGTTCGGCGGGAATTTCAAAGTCCAACGCGCCCAGGTTGTCCTGGAGCTGATGCAGCTTGGTAGCTCCGATAATCACCGAGGCTACAGCGGGGCGATTGACGACCCAGTTCAGCGCCACCTGAGCCATGGAGCGATCCAATTCCTTGGCTACTTGCTCCAGCTCAGCCACAATGGCCCAGTTTTTCTCAGTGAACTTATCAAAAGCCGGGTTACCGCTGTTGGCCAGCATCGCCAGTCGGCCTGAGCCTTCGCCCCCCTGCTCGGAGGGTTTGTATTTACCAGACAGCAGGCCGCTGGCTAGGGGAGACCATACCATCAGACTGGTGCCTAGGTTTTTAGCCAGGGCGGTGTATTCAAACTCAATATTACGTTCGGCCAGGGAGTATTCCAGCTGGACGGTGCTGATGGGTTCCCAGTGGCGTTCCTGGGCCAGGGTTTGGGCTTGGGCTACGTACCAGGCAGGCGCATCCGACAGGGCTACATGGCGAACTTTGCCGGAGCGCACTAGGTCATCTAGGGTGCGCATAACCTCGGCTGCCGGGGTAACCTGGTCCCAGGTGTGCAGCATGTAGACATCAATGTAGTCGGTGCCGAGGCGCTCCAGGGATCCCTCGACGGCGCGGAGGATATTTTTACGCCCGTTACCGCCAGCATTGGGGTTACCAGGCTCGGCATTGTAGCTAAATTTAGTGGTGATGACGATGCGATCGCGGCTCTTACTGTCTCGAATAAACCGCCCCAACATCCGCTCGCTGTTGCCGTTGGTGTACAAATCCGCTGTGTCGATGAAATTACCCCCTGCTTCCACATAGGCATCAAACAGCTGGCGGGCATTGGCCTCATCCGCCCCCCAGCCCCAGTCATCCCCAAAGGTCATCGTCCCCAGGGCCAAGCGGCTTACCTTTAAGCCAGTGTTTCCTAACGTGTAGTAATCCATAGGTGCCTTTATCAACAGTGTGTTTGCATATCACCACTATTAACTAGCCGCTAAAATAAATCTTGAATTCCTTTGCTCAGTTTTGGAAAAAAATTGCTCAGCCTCTAGGTAAGCTTCTGTGCACAGCCAGATAGACTTTGTTGACAGTCACACCCTGACCCCCAAACCGGATGTCACCCCAGGGCGCATTATCGTGTCCAGCAAGGACTTGCCATGGCAGGGTATCCATATTGAGAAAGGGGAGAACGAGGGATTTACCCCCGATGATGTCACCGTCACCCAGCATTATTTCGCTATGAATACTGGGCCAGCGCTGGACTGGGAATGGAAGGATGGCAATACCTTTAAAACTCATCGCTATGAGACAGGCGATCTGTGGATTAATCCAGCGGGCGTTCCGTTTTCCCATCGGATTGATGGTCACAATCAGTTTTTACTGCTTACCCTCGACCCTCAAAAGCTGACTGAGCTGATGCCGGAGCGGCCACTGCTGGAACACAAAACCTTCCGTCGGCAGCACCAGTCCAAGGACAAACATTTGCAAATGCTGATGCAGGCCCTGTTAATTGAGGCCGAAATGGGCGCTCCCAACGGTCAGCTCTATGTAGATAGCCTCTCAACGGCGTTAGCCACACACTTTGTCAACCACTACAGCCTGGAGAAGCCGGCTGATTTAACCGGCTTGCCTGTGTCTGAACGCCAGCGTTTAGGTGCTGTCCTTGACTATATCGAAGCCCATCTTACCGAGGACATTAGTCTATCTGACTTATCGCTACAGGCCGGTTTGAGTAAGTTTCATTTTTCTAGACTGTTCAAACAGATCCTGGGAATCACTCCCCACAGATATGTGGTCAAACGTCGGATTGAGCAGGCCGCTCAACGGCTTAAACAAGGGCAGTCCATTACCCAGGTGACCTATCGTTTTGGTTTTAGCGATCAGTCCCACTTTACCCGTGTCTTCAAGCAGGTCAAAGGTTCCACTCCGCGTCAGTTTGTGAAAAGTCTGTAGCGGGTTTGGCCATCACTAATCCTCTAAACCAGTCACGTCATTGACTGTGATAGGTTGCCTGGAGTCAGATTTAGTTTCATTTTCAGGGAGCACTATGCATCTAGGCGTCGATACGGTGGTACTGCTGTTTGTCGTAGCCATAGTGGCTAGCTGTGTCGATGCCATTGCCGGTGGCGGCGGACTGATTGTTCTACCCACAATGCTGATGGTGGGCATGCCGCCAACAGCGGCGCTAGCTACCAATAAACTGCAGGGCAGCGGGGGTACGTTGGTGGCCTCTCTTTACTTTCTGCGTCAGCAGATTGTGCGGCTGCGAGATATCAAACTGATGGTTTTAATGACCTTTGTAGGCGCTGCAATAGGTGTGTGGCTCGTATTGCAAATAGACAGCACCGTGCTCAAAGCCGTTATTCCTTTTCTACTGCTCAGTATGGGTGCCTACTTTGCCCTATCACCCAAGCTAGGCGCTACTGACCAGAAACAGCGTCTGGCCCAAGGCCCCTTTGCCATTTTCATCGCCCCGCTACTGGGTTTCTATGACGGCTTTTTTGGTCCAGGGGCAGGTATGTTTATGGCCCTATCGCTGGTGAGCCTGCGGGGCTATAACCTCACCAAAGCGACTGCTCAAACCAAGGTCCTCAATTGCACCAGTAATGTGTCATCGCTGCTGTACTTTCTACTCTTTGGCGAGGTCTATTGGCGCGTCGGCCTGATCATGCTGGCAGGTCAGGTGATTGGTGCCTCCATCGGAGCCAGAATCGTTTTAGCTAAAGGGGCCGCGTTGATTCGCCCGGTGGTAGCCACGGTGTGTTTTCTAATGGCATCAAAACTGTTACTGGATCTTCTGAGGCAGTCATCCTAGGCATCTAGATACTCACTCAGCACTTCGCAGGCACCATCTTCGACGCCATCGTAGATAGAAGGACTAGTGGAGAATGGCGGTGTGGGCTTGTCAGGCATATTGAGATGCCTGTGCAAAATTGTCAAAATAGCCTCGGATACAGAGGTAATATCCTGTTCGCGCTGATAGGGGCGCAGCTTATCTAGGAGTTTGGCTGTGAGCAGTAGGGTAACTGGGGTTCTATCAACGACCATAGCCTTAATATTCTCAAATCGGTGCTCTTAGCATAGCGGGCAAACTCGCCTAAACACCTGCGTTCATTCGTCTTGGGCCGCAGAGGTCGCTGGAAACAATCTGGCAACGATTCGCACTGGGAACTTACCACCACCATAGGTGTCGTTTAAAGAAATGTATTTAATTTGCATAACCTTTGGGTGGTCAGCACGAGTAATAGGTGTGACTCCACCATAGAATATCTACTATGTATTCCGACGGCCGCTACCACCAAACCTTAGGCTATCTGAACATTCAGTTCGGTAATTTGGATCAAGCTTGTCTCGATTACTTGAGTGCTATAGAAGCTTTTCAACGCGATAATAACCAAACTACCGCCGCTCAGCTTACGGAACGACTCAATGAACTTAATGCCGGGCAAGCCTCTAATCCGGCGGAGCCGCCTATGGATGTCCGATTCAAGCTTGAGATTCTACGACTCTGCCGGTTAAGTCTACGCCACAGCCGTCGCAAGCAGCACCAGCTCGCTCTCAACATACTGGAACGTGGTCTCCAATTGAGCGATACCTTGGTGGATATGGACTACCAGCAGGGGCAGTACTGTGCTGCAGTTGTCCTAAGCATGATGGGAAAGGTTTACAATGCCCAACGTTATTACCTCTTTGCCCTAGCTTCATTTAAGGCGGCATTAGAAGCGTACCAATCGCTAACCCCCCCCACGCCTCGAATCCAGGGGCGGATCGCCACAGTTCTCGGAAAAATCGCCCATATAGCCGAAATCACCAATCATCCAGATGCGGCCATTGAATACTACTTAGATGCCTTATGGTACTGGAATTCTATCGAACATCAGCCCCAAGCTAAGCAAATTGCACAGCAGCTAAATAAACTATGTAATCAACCGGCTGAAGTCAGCACTTTTTAACCTAGCCGTGAGTCTTGACCACGCTACTCTGAGGGTAAAAGACTTGTTGCTTCATCATGGAACCCATCAATGTTTTTGTCTATGGCACACTCAAGCCCGGAGGTTTTTACCATCAGCAGTTTTGTGCACCGTATTAAAAACATTCCAACCCGCTCAGGTACGGGGACTACTCTACGATTTACCCAAACAAGGGTATCCAGTGTTGACCCTGGGTGATGGCTGGGTAAAGGGCTATTTGTTCACCCTGGAGCAGGCGGCAATGGCAGGGCTGGATAATTTGGAAGGCTACACGCCCAATCGCCAAGATGCTTCACAGGATGAAATTGATACTTAAGAAACCTATACGCGTTGGTGCGTATCTGTGTTTAATCTAGATGGAGCACCTCTGGGTGAGACCTGGGTTTATGGAATGGACAAGGCCCCGGATAGAGCCGTTTGGTTGCCGCAGGGTGAGTGGAAAGGGAAGTAGGTGTCAGCAGATTGTCGTTGATAGTTTTTCAGATCAACTATCAACGACAACTATTATCCCGACACCATGAACAACAACTCCTGAGGCTGGCTAATCAGTTTTTCTCCAGCTTGTTGGAGTTCTTGAACCGATGATTCACCTTAACCGATATAGCGGAAATCTACATCTAAGCGAGGTCATATCCTTCCAGTTTGTGGTCTCCACCTATCTCTCTCGGACAGACACAGGAACATTCTCAAATTTAAGATGGAGAATTCACAACCGAATAGCTCTACTCTTTAAGCTCAAAGTGATAAATATCGAAAAATTGAAAAGAACGAACTCGCTTATCAAGCCGGTAATTAGGCTCCATATGATTCTGAATCCAATCATCAGGCCCAATCACGTGTTGTCGATTAGCGATAAGAATCACATTTTGTGAGCCATTGGTTAAGTCATACATACCTTTTGAAAGCTCAATTTCATTATTCAGCGTTCTCCACACAACCATATGGCCATCTAAAGTTTCTGAACTGTCATAATAATCAAATAGAACATTATTACCAGCACCACCAACTAAAACAGGAGTTGTAGATTCATCAATTGCTTCATTAGCATAGTTTGCGGCACCGCGAAAATCGTCTTTAGCATATTTGGCAACAAAGAAAAGATTGCGAACAGAGATAAAGTTAACAACCAAAAAAACAATGAGCACAAATTTCAGCAAGAAGTTGAGTGTTTTCTTCTTTGATATATTCTTTTCCCAATACTGACTCAACTGCGAGGGAATTAAAATAGCAAGAATAGGCCAAATATAATAAATATGGCGAGGCAACCAATTCATTCCAGTTGAAATCGCAAGAATCACCCCAAAAGAAAAAGAAAAAACAAGTGTCAACAACAAGACTCGAATGGCAATCGCAATTTTCGATTGTCCTCTAAAGGCTTCCCATGCCACTAACGTCAACAGCGCCAAAACAGAAATCACTAATATCAGTGAAAGTGAAAGGTATGGAATATTTTGCAGTACAATCGAAATCTTATCGGATCCTTTAAGATCGATTAATGTGGGACCAAAGGTTGTACCACTTAGTAGGCCAGATAAACTATATGCAACATTAAAAAAAACAGATAGCCCATGACGTGAAACTCCTATGGCGTCAGGAGATCTACCGGCAACACCATTAACATAAAACCAAAGTGGCAGAGAAGAAAACAAAGCTGCAGGCAACCAAACTTTTAAGACCAGGAAGAATTTTCTCGTAACTAAAAAATGTGCCAAAAATAGGGCAAGCGTAAAAAAGACATTTATTATATTGGCAAATATATTAATTGCCGTCACAACCCCAAACAGAGCATATAATAATCTGTTATCTTTTTTATCCTGACAGATAAGTTCCAAGAAAAAAAGCAATTGCAAGCCTATCAAAAATATGAGCATAGAGTAATCTCTTGCTTCTTGACTGTAATAAATACAGTAAGAGCTAAGAGACATTAGCAAGAAACTCACAGTAGCAGTACTTTTGCCAAAATTTCTAAAAGCGCTCAAGTAAACAACTATAATTGAAGCAATGCCAAAAAGAGCCGATGGAATTCTTAAAGACAATCCAGAAACCCCAAATACCCTCCTCCAATAATGAAGAAATAAGTAATAAAGTATACGAAACCTATCGCTCAGCCAAGTTTCATTTAATCTATCAAGTACGTCTTGAATAGTAGATCCATCAGAAAAATAAATACTATATCCTTCATCTATCCAAAGGCTTTGAGAGTTAATTAAGAAAAGCCTAGTCAGAATACCGACAACCATTATTATGGCTAAAACAAAATAATAAAAAGATGACGTCTTTGCGAATCTAAATGATGGGTTTGCCATTTTTTCTACCTTTAATTTCAATTCAATTTTAGAAAAATATACAGGTTTTCACCCAAACAATGTGCACCAGGATCATTGACTGCAAAGCTTTTGGACTTCAAAGCATGTATCTCACTGGATAGAGAAACGATCTAGGCTTGTTTTATTGATGAACAACTATGGAATTGTTTTATTTGGTATTAGTTGCTCTCCAGCTTAGCTTGAGATTTATCCAGAAGTTCCAGAGCGTAACTAGAGCAATCGCTATAAAATTAGCGAAATAACGATTAATCCCAAATACATTAAATAGTAAATTCAATAACAGCACATTAATAGTCAATCCTATTAAGCAAACCAAATTAAACTTCAAGAAACGTCTCAAGGCTGGCTTTAAACCTCGCTGTTTTTTAGAGATATCACCAAACGTCCAAAGATCATTCCAGATAAAGTTGTTGATGATAGCAGTCTCTGCAGCTAGTATTTTACTGCGAGTTAAATTCCATCCCACCATTGTTGGATCACTTAGCAGAAACAGAACTGCCATATCGACAAAGACTCCGCTTAAGCCCACAGTCCCAAAGCGGATGAGACGGGATATCGGCAGTTGAAGTTTACGACGCAGATAGCCAACACGGCCTCTGGACCGAAGCTTGGCTAAATGGATAATATAATCTACATATTGCTGATAAGTGACTTTACTTTCACCAGCCAGGCGTTCTTTAAAGACATAGCCTACTTCAGCTACATCATATACTTGTCCACGCCCAATCACTTCTAAGAGAATCTTATATCCACGTGGATCTAAGAAAGCATTGGCAATTGCACTACGTCGCACGATAAAGTAACCGCTCATGGGGTCTGATACCATTCCCACCACATTTGGGCAGATCATCAATCCCAGTAGTTGAGCTCCACGAGATAAAATACGGCGAGAAAAACTCCAGTTACTAACCCCACCATCTTCAACGTGTCGACTAGCTACAACTAGATCTGAACCTTGACGCATCTGATCAAGCATTTTTAGAAGAGTCTCAGGGGGATGCTGTAAATCTCCATCAATGACTCCTAGCACTGAACCGCGTGCAGCCTGCCAGCCCCGGATAACTGCAGTGGAAAGACCACGCTCTTTAACTCGACGCATGACACGCAAATTGGGATAGTCAGACATTAGAGTAAGAGCCTTCTCCCAGGTACCATCGGGACTATTGTCATCTACTATGATGAGTTCATACTCTCCTCCAGTTGCCTCGTCTAATAAGCCTGACAGAATTCGCACTACATTTTGGACATTATCAGCTTCTTGGAACGTTGGTACAATCAAAGAAAACCATGGCTTATATGCAGTATCCGAAGTAGCTACAGCAGCTGGAGGCTCTTCAGGAATTATTAGCTGGCTAGTTGGTACAGGCAATAAGCTAGAAGTTTGCATTTTCACATAAAAATATATTTGTATGATACGTAGTACATAGAGGCCATATGTTATTCGGACAATATCTTCAGTATTCTGAATTTCTTTATGTATGACTGTTATTGTATGAAGAGAGCTATAGCCTATTCATAGGTAGAGCCCTGTCAAGGTGTAAAATTCTAGACAGATGATAAAGGTAAATACCTAATTTCTCATTCTAGATTTTTAGTTTTTTTGAAAAAAACTAAATGCTTCTTGCGTTTTGGTCCATAGAAAAGATGACTCAAATTCAGCAACCTCGTTAGCCACCTTGAAGGGGGTGGCTATTCACAGGTAACAAAAACTTTTGGGAACCAAAAAGTGATGCCAAACTAGCATCTAGTGACTAATGCCTGATCAATCATCTATCGCCTGCTGACAGACGGCCATTAGGACTTCATGAGCATGGGTGTGTGATGCTATTAATCATCTGAGCAGTCGCCAGTATCGGTTGCCTCAGCTCATGTGTGTGATAGCGTAACCAGTACAAAAATAAAAACCAGATATTACCCCCGTTCCGAGCAGCTCCTGTTGGGCAGAGACTCAAATCTCCACCAACAGTTTTAAGAGCATCCAAAGAGATCGACCCCGCCCAGCACCCCATTGATGCCGATGGATAGGTCGAGTTTACCAAAACGCAGCTGCGATACTACTAATCAATCTGGCTGCAGTCGATAAATTGGTCGTCACAGCAAGGTAGAGAACAGACACATTAGTCGCCAGGGCGGAACTACGCTAGTATGAGCGCTAACTTGGGTCTGACCCAGGGGGTACCTACTGCGTTATTTTCCGTGGCTTGATATGCAAATCCTTCACGGCACCTGGATTCCTGAATCTGGGACTGACTTTATTCAATCGGGCCAATTCTATCTATGGGTTGAAACCACTGAAAAAGAACAGAGTGAGCTGATTGAAGAGCGCCATCCTCAACAGCTGGCAGCTGATGACCTAGCTGACCTACTCACCAGTGAGTTTGATGTGCGCTCACCCGATCGTTATCCATTAGTCGATCGGGTTGAACCCCGTTATTTTTTGCTGCCAACGGTTGATGGGCAGCCCTTGCCATCGCTAGAATTATCACGCTACCTGGAGATAGAACTACCCGATACTTTTGAGTTCGATTACTGGGAAATCGACTGTTATCCCGTTGCAGGGGCGGCCACCGTCAAGATTAAAGCTGCGCCTAATTCTGTTATTCCTTTGCTGAACGAACTTCATTTTCTCACACTGCATAATTTGCGTGAAATCCAGATAGGAGCTGATCTGCTGTTTTGGTTCCACTTTACCCAGACATTGAAACGAGTGATGTTAAAGGCTCACTATATTCCTGCCCTAAAATACAGGTCGTTAGCACCCGTTCAACCTCGGGTGAAATCCACAGCCAAGCGAAAAAACGCTGCCAGCAAACCGCCAAATGAATTTGAAATCTATTCTGGGTGGAGCTACATTGGGGAAGAGTATGAAACCATGCTGGAGCAGTATGTAGAGTACATGCCGTTGATGTGTGCGGCGGGGTTTGCCGACCCCTATGAAAACCCCTGGTTCTATGATCGATTATCTCTTCTGCGTCATTTTTCTGAGTGCTTGCTGACCGAAGTTGTTGCCCATACTCAGTTGACTAAAGTATTTGAGAAAACTATTGCAGACTCACTCCTCACTGACTGTTTAGATTTGGAGGTGTGGCCCCAGTCTGAAGGTCTAGAGCAATACCAACAATGGCAAGCGTGGCGAGATCGCATCGTGCGCACCCAGACCAATCAGCCCTTTTATCTGTACTTTCATCTTCAAGACCCGGCCAAACCTAGCGATCCCTGGCAACTGCAGTTTCAGGTGGCTCCCAAGGACGATCCTTCACTAAAGGTCACTCTAGAGGACTACTGGCAGATGCGGCCCAAGCAACAAAAACAGGCAAAAGCCCAGCTGGGGGGAGACTTTGAGCAAAACCTGTTGCTAAATCTGGGCTATGCAGCCCGCATTTATCCCGATCTTTGGCAAGGATTAGAAACCGACCAGCCCATGGGGATTGACCTGACGCTGGATGCAGCCTTTGACTTTCTCAAAGAGTCGGCCTGGGTGTTAGAAAACGCTGGTTACAAGGTGATTGTGCCTGCCTGGTGGACACCCAAGGGACGGCAGCGGGCTAAGGTTCGTCTAAAAGCCAAGGGCAAGTCGCTGTCAGGTAGGGAAGATAAATCTAAGAGCTATTTCTCGCTGGATCGGCTGGTGGAGTATCAGTATGAGCTGGCCATCGGTGGCGAGAAAATCACCGAAAAAGAATGGAACCAGCTGGTTAATGCGAAGACACCCCTGGTGCAGTTTCGCGGCCAGTGGATGGAGCTGGACCAGGACAAGATGCAGCAGATGCTGGAGTTTTGGAAAACTCACCAGGCGGAGAACCCCGAACTGTCGCTTATTGAGTTTATGAAACTGACAGCGGCTAAGGATGACGAGTTGGAGGTGGAGTGCGATCGCAAAGATGCCCTGGCCGATATGCTCAACAAGCTGGGTGATAAAAGTCGGCTGCAGCCCGTGGACACCCCCGATAGTTTCGAGGGTCAGCTGAGAGAATATCAAAAACGAGGTGTTTCCTGGCTGCAGTATATGGAACAGCTGGGTTTAAACGGCTGCCTGGCCGACGATATGGGGTTAGGTAAGACTGTGCAGGTGATTGCCCGCATGGTGCAGGAGCGAGAGCCGGAGCCGCCCAAAAAGGGGCGTCGAAAGCAGGCCCTAAAAGAGATTCAGCTACCCCCCACCCTGCTTATTGCACCCACGTCCGTTGTCGGCAACTGGCTGCGGGAAATCCATAAGTTTGCCCCCCACATCAAGGCGACGGTACACCACGGCAGCGACCGTGCTAAGGATGCTAAAACCTTTAAAGAAGCCTGTCGGGAGCACGATATTCTAATCACCTCCTTTGCCCTGGCAAGAAAAGACGCAAAACTGTTTAACAGTATCGAATGGTATCGTATCGTACTGGATGAGGCGCAGAATATTAAAAATCCAAAAGCGGCTCTCACTAAAGCGATTTGTAAGTTCTCTGCACCTCATCGACTGGCCCTCACCGGCACACCGATTGAAAACCGTCTGCTGGACCTATGGTCCATTTTTAACTTTTTGAATCCCGGCTATTTGGGCACTCAGGCACAGTTTCGCAAGAGTTTTGAGGTGCCTATCCAAAAAAATAACGATCCGCGCCAGTCAACCACGCTAAAAAAGCTGGTGGAACCGTTTATTTTGCGACGAGTAAAAACGGATAAGTCGATTATCAAAGACCTGCCGGATAAGGTGGAGCAAAAGTTATTTTGTAACCTAACCAAGGAACAAGCATCGCTCTATGAGGCGGTGGTCAAGGATGTGGAGCATCAGCTAGAAGCCGCAGAAGGCATTCAGCGTAAGGGGTTGATTTTGGCTACACTGACCAAGCTCAAACAGGTGTGTAACCATCCGAGACAGTTTTTACAAGATGAAAGTGAATTTACGGCGGTGCGTTCGCACAAGCTCACCCGTCTCACCGAAATGATAGAAGAAGCCATGCAAGAGCGGGATAGCCTGCTGGTGTTTACCCAGTTTACCGAGCTAGGCTCTGCCTTGAAGAAATACATCCGTCAAACGTTTCACTGCAATACCTATTATCTCCATGGCGGCACCTCGCGAAAAAAACGGGAGTCGATGATTGCAGAGTTTCAAACCCCAGAAACCGAACCATCGGTGTTTGTGCTATCGCTCAAAGCAGGTGGCGTTGGCATTACCCTAACCAAGGCCAACCATGTATTCCATTTCGACCGCTGGTGGAATCCATCAGTGGAAGACCAGGCCACGGATCGTGCTTTCCGGATTGGACAGAAAAAGAATGTGTTTGTTCATAAGTTTGTAGCTATCGGCACACTAGAAGAGCGTATTGACGAGATGATCGAAGATAAAAAAAAGCTGGCCGGGTCAATTGTTGGAGCGGACGAATCGTGGTTAACGGAACTGGATAATAATGCGTTTAGAAAGCTAATTTCGTTGAATAAGAGTGCAATTATGGAGTAGGGAGCATGAGCCAATTTAGCCGTACCTGGTGGGGACAAGAATTTATCGAAGCGATTGAGAAATTGACCGACTCTGGACGTCTGAGCCGAGGACGATCCTACGCTAGGGGAAAAAAGGTCCTCAGTTTCAACATTGAAGGTGGATTAGTCACGGCCCAGGTGCGGGGCTCTGTCAATCCTTATTTTGGAGTGTATAAAGAGCCACTCTATTTTACGACCATCGAGTTTCAGCCTCTGAGTAAGGCCAAGTGGTCAGCGGCGGTGGCGTTAATTGCATCGAAGGCCAGTCTGATCTCTCGGTTACTATTAAATGAGATTCCTGACAACATTGAGGATACATTTAAACAGCTAAATCTAAATCTTTTACCGGGGAGTCGAAAAGATTTTAAGACTAGTTGTTCTTGCCCAGACTACAGTAATCCTTGCAAGCATATTGCGGGAGTCTACTATCTAGTAGCAGCCGAGCTAGACCAGGATCCGTTTTTGTTATTTGAGCTACGGGGGTTATCACGAGAAGAACTGCTAAAGGAACTGGCAAAGTCACCGTTGGGACAGGCACTGTCAGCGGAGTTGCAGCTAGAGCAGCAGCCTCCTAGGCCAGTGGACTCTTACTATGCGCAGCCGGAAATGGTAAAAGTCTCTGCTAAAACTGAGCTGAGAGAGTTTTGGCAAGGGGCTAAGCGATTGCCTCAGACAATGGAGGCATTGCCTGATAGTTCGGTTTCGGGGATTCCAGTTAAGAAGCAGGGAGACTTTCCAGCTTTTTGGGATCGGGATAATTCGTTTATTGAGGCAATGGAAACGCTGTATGAACAGGTGAAGGCGAAGGGACAAATGTAACGCGCCTATCCTCGCTACACAAACCTTGAGCGGTCGTAGTAAGTTGCATTCTGTGACTTTGTAGCCTGTTCTTTACTCCTCCTACGACTTATCTTACGCTTCCTTAGTTCACGATCCTAACCCTTAATAAAAAGGAGTGATCTACTATAGTGAGTGATCTACTACAAGGAAGTGGATCACCCCTTGCTGTGCCATGTTCCGATATTCTTATCTCGTTACATGGATCGTGAGCACTTGAGTCGTAGTGTTATCTCTTTGGAGTTCTAAGGTCAGTGTGTCTGGAACATTTTGCTGATTGAGCGAACGATTGCCATTACTGTCGCTTACGTCAGTGACACCATTCGGACGAAATTCTACGTGGATGACTCTGCCGGAAAAGGAATTGTTGGCTGGTCGTGGGAAATAGACAGTCACTTTTTTGTCCTCATTAATGTAAAAAGATATTCTCTCTTAGGCTGCAATTATGGGCAATCGTTTTATGAGCGGTCCACATAGATAACGATTTCATGAATCACCTCATTGTCTTCGTCTTTAACTTCAAGGATAAGGTGATCGGGGACCTTCTGCTGATTGAGTGAACGGTTGTTGTTGCTGTCTCGCACGTCAGTGACACCATTGGCTCGAAACTCCACGTGAATATCTTTCCCAGAGAAGGAATTGGGGGCATGAGGGAGATCAATAGTGGTTCTTGCTGTGGGCATGTTACTACCTCGAATAAAAACAGTGAGAACATTCAGCAATTCAAATTTTGAAAAGAGGCTACGCCATTTCATCAGATTGCCCCTCTGAAAAGGCCAACCCTGAACAGGGTAACAAACGTTTGGAAACCTGCACTTTGGAATATCAAATGCTGAGTGATATCTTATATATGATATGAATTTCGCTATCTGTCAAAGGTATATATACATATTAACGAAACAACTTTCGTTACATCATCGGAGCAATCATGATCATATTTGAACCAGGCGATTTTGCAAGATACTTCATCGAAAGCTAGAGGCAGTGAAATCAATTGTGGTAGATTGGCCCCATCATTATCAAAAATCTACACAGCAAAAACTGCTCTCAGACCAACGACTGAAGTGACCTCATCTCCACCGGAGGTCTCAAAGAGGTCATGATTATTTTGACCGGTCGCGGTCGCGTTGACTAATATTCAATCCCTATAAAAAAGCAGACAATGATATCGCTGCCCATTCTTTACAGGCCTTAAAAACCATATAACAGACATTCCGCAGGTTGGTCAGCAAATCAAATAATATTTCTGGCAGGGAGCGCCCAGAAACTTCAGTATCTTCAGCCGTTCAGGTGAAAGGTTCGAGACCTGAGGTTGGTCATCGAGCCAGACCAGATGAACCGCCTG
>JBCCHX010000081.1:0-30730 GCA_039028535.1 Cyanobacteria bacterium P01_B01_bin.77 | reverse complement strand
GTCAGTCAGTCAGTCAGTCAGTCAGTCAGTCAGTCAGTCAGTCAGTCAGTCAGTCAGTCAGTCAGTCAGTCAATCAGTCAGTCAGTCAGTCAGTCAGTCCGTCACTTACTCACTCATTCAATGAACTAGTCAGTCCTAGTAATTCCTGCATCAATATTTTTGTTTATACTCATTTTATTCCTATTGATTTTTTTAAGATTGAATTCCAATTTTTCGAGCCATTGTACCCAAACATATCTTGGTAGCAAGTATCAATTAAGTACTCATTTTGATGCTGTATCAGCCATTTTGTTAGTAAATGAAGCTTACATTTCATCCGTTCAATAAATTTTTTGTCATCCCAATCTGACCATTGCTCCCACAAATCTTGATTAGTATCTTCAATAATTAAATAATCCTCGCTCTGCAAACCATTATCATGAAAATAATCTAAGATGCCAACCAAATTAACATGAGCATCTTCTATTATTAGCCAGGGATGAGGAAGTGTAGAAAGTAGTGTGGTTGGTAAAACTTCACTAATCTGGTTACAATCACCTGCCAAAAAAAATATCTGGGGTTGGGATTTGGCTTTTTCATCAAGTAAAGATAAATCGATATCAACAGAGTAAACAAGACCTTCAATATCAAATAACTTCAACTGATCTGCTAACCAGACTGCACTTCCTCCCATATCTGCACCCAGTTCAATAATTGTCTTGGGTTGAAGTTCGTAAATTAGCATGGGATAAAGAGCAATCTCCAAAGGACTTTTATCCATGGGGATACCTTTCCAGGTTTGTAGATGATAGTTTTGAGTTAGGGGTCTCCAAACACTGTTAGGCAGGGTGCATACATCTTCACGATCAGTAATACTCACAAATCTTTTTTGCCCGGAGAGTACTGGATTATCAACAGCTTGAATATCCATAATAATCAGTCCTTTCTAAAGGTAAGCAGATACATCAATATAGCGTCATCATACATTGAGAATGTTTGTTCGCTGACTAATGACCACGATAGGTGAGCTAAAGCTGACTGCATCTGCTGGCGGTAGTCCTGGCGTATGGTCAACAAGAATAAGCCTTTGTCTCTTAAAAGACTGAAGAGATTGTCTAATACCTTGGACCCAGCATGACTGTAGGCAAACACTCCAGCCGCAATAATCACATCAAAGCTGGTTGAATCACCGAAAATAGGCTCTTCTAGATTTCCTTGATGCAGATCTTGATAAACGTGTTTCTCTTTGGCAAGCGCTAACATTTTTTCAGATAGATCTACGGCTGTAAGGTTCTTATATCCTTGTTTGAATAGAGCTTCACCCACTAGCCCTGTACCAGCACCTGCATCTAAGATGGCTACATTTATGTTGTCAAGTAACTGAGTTAATGTCTGTGTTATGGTGGCGGGCATAAAGGACCAATCTTTTTCTAAGTCTGCATCGTAGGTACTTGCCCAGGTATCATATTTGTCTTTTAATTCTTTAGTATTTTTACTGTCACAGATCTCATTTAACCACGGCCTTTTTGCTAAAAAATCTTTGGCTTGCTCTCCAATGCGCTGTTCCTTAGTCCCCATAGAATCGCAACTCCATTAAGTCTTTAAGAACCTTGTTATAGCTAAAGTTAGCTTCATCTCTTATTAGCACTGTTGCCCATTTATTTAGGGCTTGCTGAAAAAGTCTAATCGGTCTTTTTCGGGGCTGAACCAACGCAAATACGTTACTTTTTCATGCTGTTTCGATAGGTCGGTGCAAGGGGGAATCGGCTGAAACCCTTGAAAACTCGTTAAATGGCCTTGCACTTAACTTCGATATTATTAGCTGAAATCACTATACACCAGTGCTTCTGAGTTATTCAGCAAGCCCTATTTAGCTAATAGCCATTACTCTTTGACAACGTCAACAGTCATCTCAGGAGGTAGACGATTTAGGTGCCAGGTTGTAACTTCTTCCCCTGGTACTAAAATTGGGCTGCCGGGTGGAATTTTCTTAATACAGCCACCGCTAATTCTGCCAAGGGACTGGTTAAGGGGCAATTTCTCTTTTTGGCTAAAGAATGCCTGATTTGGTAAGACTTTCATTTGAGGACGACGGCTAAAGTAATCGCAGGGAAATGGGGTTTGTACTGTTTTTGCTTCAAGGATAGGAACTGCCATGGCCAAACTTTTTTGAATAAATTCAAAGTCTTCTGGGCTATGGTTAAACGAAAAAAGCAATAGCACCCCCTCTTCGTTAGCAAATTCACCATCCAGACCCAGGTCAACCAAAATATCAGCTAGCTCAGTGCCTAACACGCGATCGCTTTTCAAAAAGATTTTAAGCGGATCTTTAACGTCAGGATCATAGGTCAATACTTGGCCATACTGTTCTAGCTGATCACGAAGGCGGTTACACTCACCAATGGCCTGAGCAAACAGCGCCTTTCCTTTCTCTGAATAACCTCGCTTAATGGCATCTTCAATGCTGAGGAGCAACAAGTTGCTACGGGTTGTTGCCTCAAATAAAGGGATTACCCCCATCACTTGCTCCACCGTAAACCGAGACCCCATCGGTAAATGCAGCATCGCTGTTTGCACTAAGCTACCTGTATATTTGTGCAAACTGTGGGTGACAATATCGGCGTGGATCGCGATCGCAGATGGCCACGGCCCATCTAGAAATGGAAAATGGCTCCCATGGGCTTCATCCACCACTAGGGCAATATCGTGCTGACGACAATAATCGGATAGTTGGGCCAGATCGACGGTAATGCCTTCGTAACTTGGATGGGTTAGCAGCAGCGCTGAAACACCGGTAGTTTCCAGCGCTGTAATGATCTCCTCCGTCGTTGGCATCAACGTTTGGGATGGAATAAAGTAGGGCTCTAAACCAGCCAGGATGATGCCATTGACAGTGGAAATATGGCTATTGAGTGCGATCGCAACCTTCCTATACTGAGTTCCCAACAACGCACAGGCTGTTAGCACCCCTTGACTACCCCCCCCCGTCAGCCAAAACGTATGTTCAGTACCATAGAGCTGAGAGAAATGTTTTTCCACATGCTCAGTACGGGGACGAGTCAAAAACGGCACATCATACTGATACATCTCTTGACTAAGATAAGCACCTGCATGAACCCGACCTTGATGCGCAGGGGTATAAAGCCTGGCCTGCACATCAGAGTTATGGCCAGCAATCACATCATACGTAGAGGCAGACTGGTTCATGGGCTACAAGAAAACAGGTTGAATTTGAGGCATGGGACGAGTCGTACTCTCGGGGGCAATGCCATTGCGCAAGGCCAACAATAGCCCCGACGCTTCCATGTAGCTATTTACCCGATAGATCGGTCTACCCTTCGTTTCAATCTGTAGAGCCTCGGGCGTGATGTCATACATCGTCGTATTGTCCTTCACCAAGATAACGGGCACGCCCTGATCTAAGGAGGCCAGGAATGGAATATTACCCACCGTTGTTTCCGGCATTACCACCGCCGACACATTTTCCACAGAGAGTCGAGTCTCCCCTGGTGCAACAGGAGTATTAAAGCTTACCGGGCGAGGAGAATTAATCAAACCATTCAGGGGAGAACATACATAGGCGCTGGAAATCAGTTCCGCCCCATCCCTGGGGTCAACCAGCTTACCAAAGCCTGTGTGCTCCCATTCCAACAACAAAGGTGCATGGGCAGCTGTTAACCCATAGAAATTAGTCGTCATGTGGGTCATGATCGCCTCTGCCCCACCCCAGGGATTCGCTATAGTTTCTCCTCGGTAATAGGCCTGACGAACACTATCATCCACCAGCAACGTCGTCATTAAGGCGACGGCTCCGGCTGAGGACTGTTCCACCACATCTAACGCCTCCATTAACTCATTCATACCTTGAAATTCTCCAGAGGCATTACCAAACTGAGAATAGGTGCAAGTGGTTTCAATCGGTCCAGCAGTAACCACAACTGGGTCAATGGTAATCCCCCCCACCGCACGCAACCCATTTAAAGCATTGAGCACATTGTTGAGAAATCGCTCATCTTTTGGCTTTTCAATAATGGCTGCAATATGGTCACGCTTTTCAGGAATGACACCAATATTTCCCAGCATCAGCTGACAAATCAAGTTCCCCTCTAGATACAACACATTGTCCTGGGCAAAGTAGAGATCTGAAGCTGTCACCGCATTGGGATTTGTAATCAGATAGTCACAGGCAGAGGCTAAAAGATTAGTGCTAGGTGTAGCATCACCGGCAAAACCGCCAATTTCCGCCCTTACCCCTGTGGGAATGATACTGACCGCGACAAAGGGCTGATTAGATACTTTCTTACGAACATTCAGATTCAATAAAGAGGGCCAGACCGGCTGTCTATCGGTGTTGATAAAACTGCATTCAAAAAATAACGAGTCTGCCTTAACAGCTGTCAATACCAACCGGATAGGAGTACCTGGTAGAGAAAGAGACGCAATTTCTTGAGATATGTGTTGCCATGTGCGTCGCTCAGGGGGACATTGAATTTCAAGCTTTGTGGTAAAAACTTGAGTCTTACTTTCTGTAATAATGGGAGAGACACCCTGATTAGAGACTTGTGCAACCATTCACATACACTCCATATAAGACATTATCAGTGAAATACCAATCCAATCCAATCTAATTTTCGGCACTCTATGTTGATTAAGAATGCTCTGAAACATTCAGTACTCTAGAACCTTTATTTCTTGAGAAAGATACAAATCTTCTAAACAACAAATATAAAACAGCGATCCGTCAAGAGTTAATTACAGCCATACTCTTGCTCAATACTTGTTGTCATACTGTTCAAATTGAATATAATCCAAACATTACACGACTGCTTATTGGGACGCTATTCTTAAGCACCAAAATTCTACATCAATTTAGGAGTATCCTGAAGCATATAAACAAGGAAAAGACCTTTTAGACTTTTCAGGTAGGAAAGACTTTTTGGATAAGGAAAAGACCTTTTAGACTTTTCAGACAAGAAAGACTTTTTGGATGATGAATTTAAGGATTTTTTGTGATTCACTGTTGGAGTCTTGTATCTAGTGAGACAGTTTTTTGTTACATCATTTACATGCTCATAGCATTTCTCAAGCGCATTGAATTCCCATCTATTGCCCATTGCCCAATAGTCCTTCGGACATGCCTCTGATCCGCTTCGGTAATACCCACTGCCTCACCTCGCCAATATATTCATCTCAACGGGGAACTGCTATAAACAGCTAATGTTTAATCCATACCGCCACACCCAAGATCTGGATCAGCCTTTTTCCTTTAATCGCCTATACCGTCACCCAGGTGATTTTAGTCGTTACGATCCTGGCGGACAGCGTCAGCGCATTGCCATAATTGGGGGCGGTATTTCCGGGCTGGTGAGCGCCTATGAACTTACTCAACTCAAGCACCATGTCACAGTACTAGAAGCTGATTCCCGTTTAGGTGGACGGATAAAGACCCATTATTTTAATGATGGCACCTATGGAGAATTGGGGGCTATGCGTATTCCCTCCAGCCATCAATGTGTGATGTACTATATTGAGAAATTTGCCTTAGAAATTCAGGGTTTCATTAGCTATAATTCCCAGGCGTTTTATCATCTGCGAGGTCAGAAAAGTAGAATTGATGCCTACGATAAACTTTTCTCCAGGTATCATGTGCAGCCTGCAGAGCGACAAGATCCCGCAACTATCTATGACACGCTCCTAAAGGAATTAATCGAGTCTTTTTCTGAGACTGAAAAATGGGAATTGTTCTCGCCTGAGTTTACGAGTCCTTGCCTTAGACATTATGACGGCCTATCGTTAACTCAATTTTTTCGAGATCGCATCTCCCCCGACATGTTTGAATTTGTCGGCCATGCCACCGGGATGATCCATTATGAGCAGGTATCGTTACTCAATGGCTTAATTGACTTTTTTGCATGGTATAGAGCCAAGCAGTACAAATTAGTCGGGGGACTTGAAACCCTGGTAAATGCCTTTTTGAAAAGACTTCCTGGCAACATTATCAGCCAAGCCCAGGTGAGCGCCATCGAAATGACAGATACGGGTGTCAGGCTCCACTGGACTGGTCTACGGGGGAGACAAACGGCGGAGTTTGATGCCGTTATCTGCACCGTGCCAGCCACTGCCCTAGCCAATATTGAGTTTGATCCGCCACTGCCCCAAAAACAAGCATACGCTATCAATAATCTGGGGTATTGTAGTGCTGCCAAAACGTTATTTCACTGTACAGCTCGACCGTGGGAATTTGCCGATGGCATCCATGGTGGAGGCAGTTTTACAGACCTAAACATTGAAAAATGCTGGTATCCCAGTGATAATGCCCGCATAGCGGATACATCATCGGCTGAGCCCCGTTGGGTGGGTCTTAATCCTGATAAGTCTTACCAATCGGCAGCACTAACCGCAGCCTATCGGTGGGAACAGAATGCCCGAGAATTTCGAGATTTGGCAGTGTGCGATCGCACTGAGCACACCCTAAATGACCTCAAACAGCTCCATCCCCAGATTGAATCCTACGTGGATCAGGCAGTTCACCATATTTGGGATGAAGTGCACCAGCCTGGGTCCGGTGCCTATGCGTTTTTTGCTCCCGGTGAACGTGAGCAGTTTCAAGGGTGGCTGGGGCTACCCTATCTGAAAGCAAGGCCCCGCGTCTTTTTTGCGGGGGAACATTTGGCGATTAACCATGCTTCGGTGCAGGGGGCGGTACAAACTGCGCTCTCAGCCACCATCGACTATCTCGAAACTCTTTAAATTTTACACACCTTCCTGTTCCAGGAGAAAGCTAAAGTAGCCACGATATAGTTCACACCGAAGTCTGACCTGATACCCCGTCATCTCCACAAGGCCTATGTCCAACAGAGCATTGACCTTCTCAGGATTTAAATAGACCGATTCAGGAGTTAACAGAACTTGGCCAAGCGCTTTAATCAAAGCATCCTCCCGTTGCACTATCAACCAGAGACCCCGCAAATATTCTCGATAGATGCCTCCATTGGTTGCAGCAGCCTGCAGTATCTGCTCCAGAGAAAACTGCCCAGACTTTAGCCAGTAGAACGCCAGCTGCATCAGATAAGGATGTCCCCCAACCAGCTCTACCAGCGACTCCAGAGCAGCCGTTTCGGGACCCTTTATCTCCAGAGAGTAGCGCTTTCTCAAGCCGTCAATCTGTTGGTAGGTCAAGCAATTCAGTTCAGCCTGCAGCCCAATATTGAAAGGGGATTGATGCGCGTGCACCGGCAAGTTCAAAGTGTCAACATGGGCCAAAATCAATCGTAGCTTCTGCCATTGAGGACGTACCTTAGCCTGCTCATACCAAGACCGTAGCATGGCAAAAAAATTCTTAGCTATGACGGGATATTCCATCAGAGCGTGGCAAGTATCGATCGCAATCACTAAAGGAGAGTTAATCTGAGCCAGAATATGCTCCTGCACATATGTGGTGCAGTTCAGCTTACTACCAGCATCTTCAAACCAGTATTTGTCGAGATCCCAGGGCAGATTAAGTTGCTGATTAATAGACCAGCAAAACCAGCGAAAGAATGCATCTAAACTCTCTAAAGATGTAGTGTCTGCCTGACGCATGTCAACTACAACCGTTG
This sequence comes from Cyanobacteria bacterium P01_B01_bin.77, assembly GCA_039028535.1. Taxonomy (GTDB): domain Bacteria; phylum Cyanobacteriota; class Cyanobacteriia; order Phormidesmidales; family Phormidesmidaceae; genus Leptothoe. Next base: position 23,153 of record JBCCHX010000081.1, on the reverse strand, counting down.
CATGCCCCATTTGCTGACACTCACCCAGCAAATGATTTATTAAAGACGTTTTGCCCATACGCCAGGGAGCCTTAATGCGCAGCAATCCCCCTTCATGCTGGAGCGCTGAAACAGCCAACTCTTCAACTGGCGAACGTCTAACATAGAAGGACGACCCAAATGATAATGGGGAGCCAGGATATTCGAGCAACTGCTCCAAGTCAGGCAGCGATCGCTCTGTTAGAGAGGCCTTATCTGGTGGGCTTGCGGGCGCGTTTTCGGGGCTGACCATGTCAGCTTTTGGGGCGGCTTTCGCAATCTGTGATTGCGCCACAAGCTCCGTTAGTGTGTAACGCAGCCTTTTTTTAGAAACCGAATACCCTAAGCTGTCAGACAGAGATTGCCAGAGACGAGACCCTGTATCTTTCAGATAGCCCTCTTCATAACCTAGCGATAGGGCCATCTCGCGATAGCGTTTACCCTCCCAGCTATAGCAAATAACCATCTCCTCAAGGGAACTAAGCTTACGCGGAGCTAGTATGCTTTGAATCAAGGTAAGTGCTGCTTGCTTATCCATCTACCTAATCGGCCCATAAACCTAATACACTCGCAGATTTAATCCACATAGAGCGCTATATCCATAGATCTATAGGCCTATACAGATGTGACTTATCAGGCAATATTTTTCCTATGACATTTAATGTTCTTACTACAGATTAACATGACTAATCTGACCTATACGACTTGGAATGCTTTTGGACATAGCGGATAAATCCAAGGAGCATTTTCGTGAGTTTGGTTAACCAGACTACAAAGGCAAAGACTAATCTGTGCATCAGATAAAATATTGAATAAGGACCAAGGCACCAATAACATCCATGATCCTCAATACTCGTATTGGAGGCCTGAGCGGAGTCGAAGTCCAGCCAAACTAGATTTTATTTAATTGCCCTTCCTAAACTAGGCAATCAAGCTGAGATTCATAATGTTTTAATCGGTATTGCTTGAGCACTGTTGCAAAATCGATAAAAGTACCTCTAAAGTCTTACATACAGCTTTTATCGATCCCCTGAATACCTACTTTGCAAGGAGTCTTGCGCCTGTAATGGGCTTTGAAATGGAGTTAACCCACCCACTCAATTTGTGGTGCAAATAATGTTGTATATGTTGTGGTGTACAAAGCTTTAGTTTGATTGTTCTCAAAAGACTGCATATGAGATAGCAGCTATGTCCGCCAAGCTATATCTTGCTACACAACCGATGAATGTAACTTTTATGTAGTCCTCTAAGTATTAAAAGTCTGCTTTTGATTGCATAAGCTTTGATCTTGTTTTTTAATCTGATTAGTAATAGAGAGCGGCATACCTGCTTTTTCTCCATGCCAGATGAATCATGATTATGGGGATAGTTGTTTCACACGTTCTCATATTGTTTAAACTACTTTGATCAGCATTTAGGAACCCTAAGAAAACAATGCGTAAGTTTGTTGTTCTGATTAAGTTTCAAGCCATAGCAGTAACCAGTGCGGCAACCAGTATTCTTTCATTATCTGCTGTTCTAGGTTTGCCTGCTCTAGCTCAAGAGGCTGAATCAGATACTCAAGAAGCATCTGTCGAAGTTGTGACCCCTGCAGCTGAAGAGGCAGAGGCAGAACCTTTAGACCCGCTCACAGCTGATAATCCGGACATCCCAACCAATCAGCTCGAAATCATGCTGAAGCCTCTGCCCCAGGAGCAAGTGCAGGCAGAAGCCGATGCTTGGTATGGGCTACTACAAGAAAAAGCACAGGAAATTAGTGATCTGGAGCTAAGCATTGAGCAGCAGACAGCCGAAATCGATGGTGCTGTCGATTCCGAAAAAGAGAAGAATGTGGTTGCTGTAACTGAACTAAAAACTGAGCAAACAACCCTGGTTAGCCGATTGGGCACAGTTGTGGATGACCTGGAGGCCAAGGGGGGAGATCCCGCAATTTATCGTCAATACTCAGACGCCATCAATGGCATTGAGTTTAACATCACAAACACTGAAGGGCTGGGGCTACGGTTTACTACCTGGCTGCAGTCAGAAGAGGGAGGTATCCGATGGGGCTTAAATCTTCTAAAATTTGGCGGCATTTTAGTGGCGGCGTCTGTCATCGCCCCACGGGCAGGCAAGATCACCGATAAAGCCCTGGTACGAGTGGACAACATTTCTAACCTGTTCCGTGGCTTTATTGTCATGGTGGTTAAACGGGGTGTATTAGTGGTCGGTGGGCTACTGGCGTTAGCTTCCGTTGGGGTAAATTTGGGACCCATTTTAGCTGTTGTTGGTGGTGCCAGTTTTGTCTTAGCCTTTGCGCTGCAGAGCAACCTGGGTAACTTTGCTAGCGGTTTGATGCTGTTGGTCAATAAGCCCTTTGATGTAGGTGACGAGGTCAAGGTGGCCGGTTATTGGGCTTATGTTGATTCTATTTCCTTAGCCAGTACCAAGCTAAAAGACTTTAGTGGAAATATTGTTACTCTGCCAAATAATACTGTCTGGGGAGGGGACATCATCAACATGACCCACTCAGATTTTCGTAAAGTAAAGATGAATATCAATGCCAAGTTTAGCCAGGATGTTGGTCAAGTAAGTGAAATCTGGACCGATATCACCAACGCTCATCCAAAGGTCCTTAAAGATCGAGGGGCTAGTATCTTTCCATGGAGTTCGAGCTATGATTACAAAATTGGAATCGGCTTAAATGCTTGGACAAAGACGGAGGACTATTGGAGTGTTTATCGCGACTTGCTCCAAGCATTGCAGCAGGCGTTAGAAACCCGCAATATTGAGCTTGCTGCTCCCATTCAGGAGATCAAGTTTGAGGAATCGGCTGCAGGCGAGGTTGTTGCGCAACTATCTGGCTCGAATCAATCTCACCCTGTTACAGGTGCTGTTGTAGGCTAACAATAAGTCTCTTTTCTAATTATATAGAAGACATCTAGTTTAACCCTGAGCATTCTGGATATAACGCTGTGTCCAGAATGCTCAGCAACCGGGTGTGTTCAGGTCAATGTTTTTCGGTCTTTTCAAGAAGAGTTATGAGGTTAGAACGTAGAGATGTATTTCTCTTTACTGCTAACTACCGTGTATATCTTGTACTATATTCCCAGTAGATATCATTATTCTTGCTTTTCAGGCTTTTTTCGTTGTTATATCCTTCAGGTTTGATGACGACGCCAGAATTTCTTACTCATCATTTTTCAATTGTATGTTCTTGTGTCCTAAAGGCTTTCTCTCTGATTGTTAGCCTTTTTGTAGTATCCATCTAGATTCGATATATCAGTATTTTGACTCGGTTTAGGCTGTATCCGTTTCTGCCCCCTCCCCCCCTCCTTAGGTTCTTGTAAAGATGCCAAGATTTGTTACTCGTTGTCTTGCAGTTGCACTTTCCTGTCTCCTGACCATTGTCTCCATGCCATTCCCGGCACTGGCGATATCTCGCTCCATGGATTTATCTATGGCAGTGTCACCGTCAGAGGTCAATACAGTCACAGTTGCCGCACAACCTGTAACATCAGATGCAGTGATAGAAAGTCTGCCAATTAATCTGCGGGCAGCTGCAGAAACGGCTGAACCTCAGGCACAAGGCTTGCAATCGGCAGAAACATTGGGAATAGCAGATGCCAACCTGTTTATATCTGAGGCAGATGTTTCACCAGAATTTAGCAGTGCAATAATCAACTCAACCGGAGTTATTAAGGTTACAAGTACTGCAGCCTCAGGGATGGGATCCCTATATGAGGCTTTGGAGGATGCTGATCAGAATGATAATTCTTATGTGTTAATCGATGCTCGTGATGTCACTGGCACCATTGACTTGACAAGTGATCCAAGTAGTGAACCTCCCCATTCACTGCCTACCCTCACTGGCTCTAATCATATTTGGGTCGTTGGAAATGATGGTTTAACTATTGATGGTGGCGGCAGTGAGCAGATTCTCTCTGTTAATAAGAGTGCTGAAGATTGTAGCGATTGTAAAGATAGTGGCTTTGTCGCTTTTTTCAATGTCAAATTTGCTCGTGGCATAGCCAAAGGTGGTAGTGCTTCTGGTGGCGGTGGGGGAGGTTTAGGCGCTGGAGGTGCTCTTTTTATTAATAAGGGTGATGTCATTGTTGACCAATCTGGCTTCAGCGACAACCAGGCTATTGGTGGGATTTCAGCAGGCAAAGGAGGAACAGGAGGAAGCTCAGAAGGTTCATCTGGTTCTAGTGGATCTCAGGGTGGAGAGTTTAATTTCAATGCCAAACTTACAACTGGTTCAGATAACTCCTTGCTGGGGCCAGTGGGCGCTGGAGGGCAAGGTGGTTCTTCATGCGACAACAAGAAGGGATGTCCGGCTGCAACTAGCCAGCATGGCAATTGGGATGGTACTTCCATTGTAATCCCTGGTTTTGGAGCTGGGGGCGGATCAGGTGGTGGTGGTGGTAGTGCAAAGTCTGATAATACGTCCAGTGATGCTGGTGGAGATGGTGGAGATGGCGGAGACGGTGGTTGGGGTGGCGGCGGCGGCGGCGGCGGCGGCGGCGGCAGCGACCACGATGCCGGTTGTATAGGCGGTTGTACTGGCGAAGCAGGAGCAAAAGGTGACGGCGGAGATGGTGGCACTTACGGAGGTAATGGCAGCGACGGAGAGCCAGGTAATACTGACTATGGTAACAAGCCTGGTGGAGATGGCGGCGGTGGTGCTGGATTAGGAGGAGCTATCTTTGTCCGTGAGTCGAATGGGGGTATCCTTCAGCTAAGCAGTAGTGACTTTAGTAACAACAGCGCTATAGGGGGGGCATCAGGTTGTAGCGATGATGCAACAGACAGGATTTGTGGGGATGTTGAAGATAGTCTCTACAATGGTGCCGAACATGGGAGTGATCTTTTTGTAAATAGTAACGACTCTGATCATGGGAGCCCTGATGTCGATAGTTATTTTGGTGTTCAGGAGGGTGATGAAACGACTGATGAATATGTTACTGGAAGGAGTACCGACCTCCCAGCTCTAGCACTCTCGCTTGAAAATTTGAATGGTGATGATATTAGCGCAGAAGGTGTCAATAGAGTCTATGAAGGAGATCGCATCAACCTCAAGGTTTCATCCATAAATGGTCAAACTATTTCTGCAGGTACAGAAGTTTATTTCTACCTGAGCAAAGATAACGCCTTAGCCCAAGCTGGTAATGGTCTGGAGCAAGGAACTGACTTTTCCTGGGATGAAAACGGCAAAATATTTTACGGATTTACTGCTCCAAGCGGTAGCCAGTCTTTTTACATTAATATCCCAAATACTGATGCAACCAATGCTCTTGGGAACTATAGCGGTATTCAAACTTTCATTGACAAGCTGCTAGAGGGCGACGAAGACTTGGTCGTTGATTTATTGCTCGGTCCTGGTTATCGACTCGCTACTAATGCTGATATAGAAGCTAGTGAGGATGATCCAGACAGTATCTGTGATCTAGAAAATACGGACATTACAGATATTCATAACCCTTGTGGTTACAGACAAGAGATCATCATTGAAGATATCAACTACCAGGTTGAGTTTCTAGGTGATAATCAAAAACCTGATCTTTGTGATGCGGCAGATGCCTTAGAGTCTGAACCAGATACTTATACACAATGTGACGCATCTGGTACCTATCAAGAGAGTAGAGAAATTAATGTAGACGCGATTAAAGGATTAGGCTATGCCACAGTCCAGCTAAAGCGTCCCGTTAATGATAAAGATTTTTCGTCGCAGGAGCAGTATTTAGCAAATCAGCCATCTGATGGTTGGGATAGGACATCTGGACAGTTTGATACATCTGTCAACGGAGACTTTTTTAATAATGCTTTGGCCGGTGGATTGCCCATTCACTACATCATTGATTCTTCCCTAGGCAATAATCACTTTACAAATCAGCTCAACTACAATAACGACAATTACGACTCTATAGGGAGCCAGATAGATAGCTTAGAAAACGCTCAGATTTTCAATGCTGTCGTCATTCCCGTCACCGAAGAAGACGGTGACCCTCCTGGAGATCTGCCTCCCGGAGCTACTCGCATCTACTTTTCTGCACTTCCCGATGCAGTTAAAGAAGATCCAGAGACGTATACTCTGACGCTCACTGAATTCCCCAATGATCCTAGCTATGATCTTGCTAACCTATGTACTGATGCCGTACAAGAGGATATCGGTGGTGAGGAAAATTGTGATGCCATCGACAACACGCCCGATGGAGATTACAAGTTCTACACAATAAAAACTGAATCAGATACAGCTACATTTACTGTTTACGATAGCGATGAGTTTGTACCCAGCATTATCATTGCAGACGACATCAATAAAGAAGTTGTCGTTGACATAGATGACCCAGCAGATGATACGGATAATCCCCTCACTGTGAGAGATGATGAGGCGGTCTTCTGGGTAAAACTAGGCAGTCAACCCATCGCAAATGTAACCGTTTATGCTGAGGGAACTCCACTCACCTTTACTTCTGGTGACTGGTATACCTATCAGCCAGTAACGGTGTCAGAAATGTCAGTTGGCGACACAATTTCTGTCACCGCAACTAGTAGTGATGCGAACTACAGGGGAGCCGTTGACAGAACCCTCACCCTAGCTAATGCCCCGACTAAGCTGAAAATTACAGAAGGCAATAATCCAGATGTCTCACAACGAACCGTCACTCTAAATGTGACCTCCAGGGCTAAAACCTTCACCGAAGGTGCGCCCGAGATGCCTGGATTTATTGTTCGAGTTGGGCAACCCTTACCGCAAGAGACTGCTGTCATCTACGCCATTGATGAAGATGGAAAGGCATTATCAACAGGCACCGTTATCATCCCTGCCTATCGGCAGAGTGCTGAAATTGTTTACCCAGTGGTTGACGACAGTATTACGTCAGCTGAGAAAGTCATTGGTATTACCTTAAAACCGCCGTCTACGAATGGTGTTTCCTTTGCACCAAACGGATATACGGCATCGTTTATACTCAAAGATAACGATGAACCCACGGTTTTAATTAGTCAGCATTTACCGGATAGACCAGGGCCAACCGATATTGCCAACTTTATTTCTGAAATCGAGATCCTGGGTCAGGATACAGACGATGAATTGCTAATTCAAAATCATGATCCTCGGCTCAAAGATATTGTCATCAAAAAACAAGATACTGATCGTGATTTAGAGGATACTTCAACCAGCACGGCTCAAGGACTTCTAAAAGAAAGTGCGCTAGTTGAAATAGTCCCTACTGACCGTATCCATTTTCCTGAAAACTCCTCAGAAGCAGAAATCATTACCGAAGGTTTTCAAATTGAGACGGTTCCTGCCGGTACCTATGCTCGGTTGCGCGGTACGCTTATCGCCCCTGCAGATGCAGACGACTATAGTTTTACCGTATCCTCTGGATCAACTCAGACAGAACTCTGGTTCAACCCAGTTGATACCTTTAGCCAAAACAAAGGGTTAATTTCTCAAAATGGCAATATTTCTGATCTATATCAACTTGAAGCTGGGCAAGAGTACTATATCGAAGCCTTAGCCTACCAACAGGATGGCGATGGAGCTAGCGATGGTTCTCTCAGTGTTGAGTGGACGTATACCGGTGGTGGTAATGGGATAATTCCCGTCCAATACTTAAAACCCGCTGCTCTAGACAATGGCTTTATTGTCCAAACCTGGGATGGTATCGCCGCCACCTCTATTGATGAGTTCATTGCAGAGAAATCTAATTCTTCACCCTCAATGACTAAGGTCCTTGCCAATGAGTTAGACTTCCCTGAAGCAACGTCAGAAGAACAAATTGGTCGAGAGATTAACGCTGTATTGACGGCTCCCGAGACGGGTTACTATACCTTTGCCATCGCCTCTGATGGCGACTCTCAAATGCGACTTTTGGGAGATAACCTTCTTGACGAGCCCATCGCCTATGTTGATGGATCTCAACCTTATGGAACTGCTCATATAGAAGCGTTTCATACTACTGCTGGATATACTCGCCCAAAGGTTACGTTGACTCGCGCTGCCAAGGATGAAGACCTAAGATCAGAATGGACACTTGAATATGACGTTGATGAAGGTACTGCACCCTATGGCGCGAATTCAAAACTAACGCTATACGATAGAAATCACCCAACCGATTCTAGTCCAGTCTGTGATGCCCATTACTTTATTTCCTCTGATGTACTTGGCAGTTCTTCTACAGATAGTAAGATTCACAATAATCTAGACCTTGGAATGCCACCGAGTAGTGAGGGATGTATTGGTAGTGGTCGAGAAGATCTTGGTGTATATGAAGACTACAGTGGTTATGATATTGAGTTTGTTTTTGAGGATCGAGCGGGATATTTCAATTCCACAGATTATAAAAACTTTGTTCTAGATGGTCACCCACATCCAGACCTCCCTGACTATCCGGCTTACCAACAGTGGGACTGGTCAAATAACCAATCTGAGCCAACTGAAGCACAACAAAAATCTAAGTCTATATCTGACCCCATTTATTTAGAAGGGGGCAAACGATATGGCCTGGAAGTTTTACAAATCAATGAAGATGGCCCAGACTATCTCTCCGTTGCATGGCAGCCACCATCTGCAGATGAGCCTATCCTGCTTTCTGCCGATGACTTGTCTTTATCACAGGTCAATGTTCCCATTCGCTTAATTGCTGACGGGAATAGTGCAGAAGAGAATCCGGACGATTCCGAATCTATAATTGTTCCGCTTCAGCTTTCAGGTGAACCCATTAATCTGCTGGGAGAATCCTATGTTGTTGAGAGCATTACCCTAGCAGGTGCTCCAGTTGAAATTGATGAGAGTACAGGTGAAGAGACCCTCTATACAGCACCAGGCAAGCTTAACTTTACCTCTGGGTTTATTGGTGCGCTGACAGGTGAGGCTGCAATGGTATCCAACTCACCATCCGATGTCACACTGACCCCCCAGGATATTCCCACTGATCCGAACACCCTCAACCTAACCGTCGGTCAACAGGGTCGACTCGGCTTCCAACTAGCGTCACAACCCGATGCAGGCACGACCATTGAAGTTGCCCTAGACGAGATCCCTTACGGCTCTACTGTTATTGATTTATCGTCTGATGGTCCGCTACAGTTTAACTCCACTAATTGGAACGATCCTAAATATATTACGGTCACAGCCATGGCTGCTGGAGTAGACGACAGCGGTAACTATACCCCAGACAGCTCCTACGTTGAGCTGACGGCGACAGCTACTACTAACGTTGATACTCGCACTGGAGAGAATAGCTATACTGCCGATAGTATTAAGATCCAGATCTTTCCTGACCATTTAGAAGAAGAGACTATTTACTTCGTTAAAGCTAATGGTGACAGCCTTAACACCGTCACCTTTGGTATAGAAGCAATCGAAGCCAAAGACGATGCAGGTAGTACCATTTCTGACTGGACTTGGACGCTTGATCCTGATAGTGGCGACTTATTCGCCTCAAATGCAAATGGTGATGAGCTAGTTCGCTTAACGCCTCATTTGTTTGACGTACCCTCCGGAACGCCTAGCGAACCAGTTCCTTTATCCGCGAAAGCAACTGTAGATGCCAACATCTTTGATACAAGTGTTTGGCAAGGTGATATCACGATTACCGGTATTACCTTAGAAGCGGCTGGAACAAACTCTACTGCCATTGCAGACGTCAATGTCACTCTTCGCAATGGCCAACCCACCCTAGAGGTTTTGGCTCAGCAGTCAGGCAATATCACAACCTCAACACCAACCTCTATCTCCTATGAGCCTGAAAATAATCCTCAAAGTCCGATTGTGGCAGGAATTGGCGAGACGCTAGTCACTGAGTCTGGTGAGCTGCGAGTAGATGCGGTGAAGCAAACATGGTTTTACGAACCGAACCCTCGGCCACAGCCTGACAATCTAGTTTTCACTGTTGTTGATGGCACAAATAGTACAGAAGACATTGAAATTGACCTAAGCGGTTACAACGACCAGGTACAAATTGCCACTGGCTTTGCCTCACTACCGGATTTTGACGCACCGCTGGTAACCATTACAACGGATCAGACTGTTGGAATTGAGGAGGATGCCCCAACCGTAACTGCAACGGTTACCCTTGATTCCCAAGCTACTCAAGATATTAATGTCTACTACAGTTTGGATACGCCTGGTAAGAACGATCCTGGCAACATTGCTCTAGACTTATCACCGGTTTCTGTAGATGGCCATGATGAGCTAAATCAACCTCGTGCCCTGGAGCTAGGGGAGAGTGGTTTACCACTCAGTGCTGATGGACTAACCGCAGAGATGTGGCTTCGACCTACTGCGCTCTCAGGTACTCAAGGCTTATTAGTCGCCGATACTGGCACGCTGTTAGAACTGAATGGCTCTAGCTTAGAAGGGCTAGATGGATTCTCTAAAGATCTGACAGGCTTAATCGCGTCTGATACTTGGTTCCATGTAGCCTACACGGTTTCTGATACTGAACAAACTTTGTACGTCAATGGTCAAAAACAGAGCACCACTAATTCTGTTGCAATGACCCTTCCTGAAGCCTTAACTGCCATTGGACGTGCCTCAGAAGGCAGCAACTATTTTGACGGAGCTATTGACGAAGTTCGCATTTGGAATACAGTGCGTACCGATACTCAAATCCAAAATAGCTACACCCAGGCTCTGGCTACTAACGATGACGATATTCAAAGTCAGCTAATTGGTTACTGGACCTTTAATAGCCTGACCTTAGCTAACAAAATGGATGAAACCACCCCCACTGAGCTAGAAAATGAGGATGGTGACGCCATTGCTATTCAAGATCCAGCGGTGCAGGCAGCTATTTGGCAACTGCGTCAAGCTGTGGGTCCAGATGATGTAACCGATGGTTCTACCTCAATCAGTGGCTTTTCTGCCCAGCAACACAATTTACTAAATCTGGAGGCTACTCAACTAGGTGGCCGGACCACCTTTGCTGTGGCCGATTTTGACCAAGATAGTCAGCCAGATGTTGCACTAGTGGATGGCTCGGGCTCTCTCTGGCTGTATCGCAATCAAGGTGTCCGTAATGGTCAACCTATGTTTACAGCCCAGAATCTCGACATAAACCTGGGAGATGCGACTCCTATCACCGCTGGCGATAGGGATGGTGATGGTGACCTTGACCTCCTAGTAGGAACCGTAGCAGGGGGTGTCAACCTGATTGAAAATACTGGCAATCAGCGTTTAGCTAGATTTAGGGCACCCCAGCCTTTACTCGCAGATGGTAAAGCCTTGAGTTTAGGCAGCTTGGTTGCTCCCACTCTGGCTGACCTCAATGGGGATGGTGTGCCTGAGTTGGTCACTCTGGGCAGCGACGGTCAAATGAAACACTTTGATTTTGATATTGCCCAGGCGTCGCTTATTTCTGGGATGTATCAGGTTTTCAGATCCTTCCTAAGCAACGTTGTGCCGCAGTTTATCCTTCCGGATTTCGGTAATGCACGTAGCGTCAATTTACAGCTTCGTGATGCGGTATTGTTACCCAGACTGCCTCGGCTAGAGTCTGCTCAGCAGGGCTACATGGTTCAGTTTATTGACCTGGATCGTGATGGCGACCAGGATTTACTGATAGACTTTGCTCGCAATCGGTCGGGACAACTGCCAGGGGGACACCGCTACTTTGAAAACTATGGCACCGCGCAACAGCCTTACTTTGTAGAAGCGCCCCATAGCAATGTGGCCACGTTCCTACGCAATCTCGATAGAGATGTTACCTACGGTACTCGTACCATTCGGCATCCCTATGACCAAGTAGAGTTCTACAGCTTTACTGACTGGGATGGCGATGGCGACCTGGATCTTTTCCAAAGTGACAATAAAGGTCTTATTCACCTACGCTCTAATAATAATTTCGGGTTTGTGTCCATTGCTGAAGGAGATTCAGAGGCAACAATTACCCTCCCAATTAACGATGATAATCAGGCCGAGACAACAGAATTTATTCAGCTACGATTGGTAGAAGGTAACCCAGCCCAAGCCGATTACCATACTGAACAGGGCAGCGACCTGGTTGTTATCGAAATTGAGGACAATGATATCGCTGGCATCCAGATCCTTGACCCCACCCCCGAGGTCCAGGGAAATGAGATTATCAATCCAGAGACTGATTCCATTGATGTTTCTGAAACGCCAACTACACTTGAGCAATACCAAGTGCAGCTGACCAGTCAGCCGACTACTGATGTTTATCTGAAGATTGCTAGTAGTGATCCTCAGCAGGGTTTAGTAGCTAAGCAAAATACAGATGAATCCTTAGTCGATATCATCACCCTCAGATTTACGAGCGACGATTGGAATCGCCCTCAAGACTTCTATGTGGGGGGTGCGGATGATCAAGTTGATGACGACAATGCTAGCTTTGGCTATGTGTTTGTTACCAAGAGTGCTGATCGCAGCTACGGCAATCAATATGAGATTTTGACTGCCAACAGTGTCAATAATGATGATGAAGCCCAACTAAATTTCACCTTCGAGAGTCTACCCGAAGCTGCAGTGATGTCGGGTGGTGTCACTGTCACTGAGGGGCAAATCAATACCGTAAAAGTAGCGCTCAATAGCCAACCTACTGAGCCAGTCATGCTAACTCTAGCGCCAGAAGATGGTCAGCTTACCTTTTATCCGCAACGCCGCATTCGTAAATTAGTGGATATCGACCCCATCACTCGTCGAGTGATGGTTACGGATCCGTTGCTAGACGACAGTGGAGACTGCACTATTGGCGAACCCAATGATGGCACGAGTACAAATGGTCAGTTTGGGACGCTTTGCTGGCGTGAAGATGGGGCCTATACCTATACTCAATCTTCGGATAAATTAGCCGAGACAACGGGGCAAACAGAGGACTTCTCCTATGTAATTGACAACGGCTATGGCAGCCTCAGCAGTGATTCTCTTAGCATTCGGTTACCGTTCTTTGACAGTGACAATGATGACAGTAACGATGTTACTGACCCCATAACTCGTCAGGGTAGTCTTTTCTTTAACGTCAACTCGTTAGCGGGGCAGTCTATGGAGTTGACCTTTACCCCCGACGATTGGAACCTGGAGCGCACGGTTGCGGTGGCTGCTGTTGATGATGATCTGGTGGAATACAACCACGACAGCCACATCAATGTATTGCTGGCGAATCCAGCGCAAATGCTCTATGGCACCTATGGCTTGCTTGATTGGAACGCCGATGGCAGCTACACCTATGCGTTGACATCAGAGCGGAGCTTGGATGTGGGTACCTATGTAGAGCGACCGTTTTACTTTACGCAAGCTGATGACACGACTCAGAACCATACCCTCAACTTAGTGATTACGGTTGCTAAAGCGGAAACATCACCAGAAGATGAGGAGTACTTTACCAATGTCGCGAAGGTCACCTATGCGGTTACAGCATATCTTGATCAAGATGCAGCGACTCCAACTGACCTAACTGAAGACTCCGGTGAATTTGGTCATTTCCCAGGCAGCATTAATAGCTCCATAACCGGCATGAGTGTAGACCGTCTGGACCCAGTTTATTTGGCAGCACTCCCAGAACCGCTCACAGTCAATATTGAAGATAATGATCTGCCCATTGTCCGGGCTGGGGTTGACCTTGATGCGGGTGAGAATACTCATCCTGGGTATTTTACCCTGAGTGTGGCAGAACCAGTGGGAGAGCCTGGTGGATTGCCTGTAGGCTATACCATTTATGGATTTGAATCATCTGATTATGGGGCGACTGCTGAGACACAACCACCCGCTCCAGATGGCCTCCAAGATCCAGGTCCTGACTTCCAGGGCTATGACACCCTTAGCTCTGGCACTCTCTCTGTTCCAACGGGTAAGACTCGTGTCAGTTTTCCAATCTTTCCCATTGATGACTTCACTCCTGAGGAGTCCTTAGCGGCTCGCTATGAAAAGGTAGTGGTTGACATTCAAGATCCGCAGACGGCAGGTCTTCCTTATGTCTTAGACCAGCGCTATCCAGACACGCAGACAGCAGCGGTGCGGATTTTGGATAACGAAGAGGTGGGTCTCAAGGTGGTGATCCCTGCTGATGGCCTGGCCATTGACGAGGGCTCGTTTAATGGTTTCCGGGTGGGTCTGAAGTCGCAACCGCAGACAGAGGTTGAACTGAAGTTCTACTATGACGATGTTGAGTATGCTGGGCGTCGCGATCTCACCTTTCTCGACATTGATACAGTCACCTTCGACACCAACGACTGGAACCAGTGGAAGAGCGTTGACGTTCGCCTCTTTAATAACCTGGTCAACAACGAAGACGATATCCATCCTCGCTACACCGACCTCTACTTCACCCTGCTCGATAACAATGATGCCTGTGATGGAGACGGTAACAACGATGCTCCTAAACAATGCGAGCCATTCTATAACACTGCAAAAGGTGCTCTGAACCTGACCACACCAGATGACGCAAATGCAAAAGAACCGAAAATCTTAGAAGGTCAAGTAACAAAACTGACTGGTAGTGCTGTTCCAGATAGTACCATCAGTGCAACAGGTACTTATGGTACTGTGACTTTAACCGATGTGGATGATAAGTATTTAGGTGACTTTGAGTACCATTTAACATCTGATACAAACGAGACAATCATTCAAGATATTTCAGCTTCTGGCACTGGCAAGGTTCTGGATGTCTTCGACTATGAGATTGAAGCTGCCGATGACAGAACTTACCAACAAAAACTAGCTGTTGAAATTCAAGCACTCAACTCAACTAATCTTTCTAGTTTGGATGATGGTGGAACTCCAGCTGAAATGGAGGTCATCGGTGATTACGGTACCCTGAATATCACATCAGATGGTAACTATTTCTACGAATTGATAGAAAACAACTTGCCTACTGATGAAAACTGGACCGTCCATGATTCCTATGTTTACACCCTGAAAACACCTGATACGGATGGGGGTGAGTCTTTTAGTGAAGACCGCTATGCTTTAAATATTGACATTACCCAAGAGGGCGAGTTTGATCGCTATGCATGGGTCAATGGTAAGAGCATATATTTTGACGCTGAAGTCAACGCTATCTTTGACAGTGTGATTAAAGACGGCATCAACAGTGATGAATTATTATCAGACGGAGCAGCAGCACCTTTAGCGTCTGTTGTCGCGGTTGGCCAGACAACTCTCACCCCTGTTGTTACCAACATGTATTTGCAAGATGCCAGTGGTGATGACCTGAGGGTGATTTATGAGGATGGTAATAGTGCTGGCAACGAACTCATTGTTACCAATCCACTCTTTAAGGCTAACCATATCAATACAGTGGAAGACCTCCAGGTGGTTGACGACACCTTAAATTCTGGCCAAGGAGCAAGTGTCTTCGGTTCTCACGGGACCTTATATCTACAAACCAATGGTTTTTATACTTACACCATTGATCCAAATGAGTTGAGTGCAGGACTTAATGATGTCGACGAGCGTGTTGTGAATGATCGCTTCCGGTATCACCTCAGCAACGGTGCTGATGGGTACCTGGAGTTGGTGACCATCTATGAAAACGAGACTCAAACGGTGACGGTTCAAGGTGATGGCATCACCCTAGACACTAGCGATAATACTAGTTTCGAAGGCAGCCTGTTTGAATCAGATGAACTAATTACAGCTGAGCTGATAGGCCCCGCCCACTCTAGTATCTTCTTGCGAGAAACTCCGCTAGATCCCTTTGTGATTAGCGAAGGGTTAAAAATGGCCCTGGGCTTTTTACAGTCCCGATTTTACGATGCCAGTGTACCGGTGATGGGCCGGATGGGTGGCGGCGGCACTGGTGACACTTCCGGTAGCTCCGATGGGGCCAAAGTACCCAGCTTTGCTGACCGTTTGCTCTCCGTTGTCGAGAGCGAAATTACCAAACAACCCAACCTCACTGCGACGGACTTAGAGCGGGTATTTAAGCTAGCGCTGCAGTCTATCTTTGGTGAATATGGGGTGCCCTTGCAGGTCCTGGCCCTGGATACTGAAAAAATCCTCTTAAAGCTTACCTTTGGTAATGGCGCTAGTGCCCAAACCGATGCCTACGAGACAGATTGGGGCATGCCTGGCATGGGTCACTTTGCCGGTCAAGCCCAGGGCACAGCTAAATATACCTTTGACCTGGTCTTTGGCATTAAATTCAAGGCATATACCGAAACGTCAGGTGGTGCTCACAAGTGGGCACCCAAGGTCTTTATTGTCACCGACCAAACTACCCTAGATTATCTTCTGGATGACTTTTCTGGTAGTTCACTTTCTGACACTGTTTCCACTACTACCGCAGCGCTCTATCCTATCCGTACCTGGGCAGGATCTAGCATTCTTCAGGAAGGGGTTGTTTTCTTAGATAAAACAACAGCAGGCCCTGAAGAGCCAACCAATAATGATGATCTAAATGGAACTTTGCGAGGAGATGGCCTAGAGCTTGACTGGCAATGGAAGCCAGCTGATCCAAAATATACGACCAGTGGCAAACGCTATGATGAAGGCACCATTGTCGGGGTTGTTAAGAAAACAGGTGGCAATCCCTTAGAGGTTAAACTGGTTGAAATCTCCTTAAAGCAGCCGACCACCATTAGTGCCAACAAAGTTGCTAACGTTGAGGTTAGTGCAACGTTAGATCCAAACGGTTATTTGCTCAGTAACAGTTCCAAGAACAAGAAATACAAGGAGCAATTAAACACGGCTTTAGCAACGCTTGCGGGCGATTCTCTTGAGTTTAGTCAGCATATTAAGGCTGTAGATACTAATGGACGTGAATCTCAGGAACTAACAGCTGAATTTAGCATTCGCATCAATCAAAAAACGGATTCAACCCCACTCAACAGTGCGACAGAGTCCTATTCAGCCTCTATTGAAGTTGATGTAAACGCAACCAAGCCAGATGATGACTTTAAGGTTCCTGATGAAGCAGATGTCCTGATACCTGTCTCTACAACCTATAAAGACATCCGTGAGGTGATGACCACCTGTGACACATCCAACTCAAACCGGTGTAAACCTCAAAAAGTAGTCTTTGATATTATTAAAGGCGGCAACAATAATAGTGGCAACACCAAGAAAAGCTTTGCTTATCCCCCTAGCGATGACATGGATGCCTTTAAGAATAAGACGTCAGCATCCTATAAGTTGCAAACGGATGATGGAGAAATCAAAATAACAGGAACCTTACAGAAGTCTGGTTCTACCTATAAAGTTAAATGGACCTGGGAGTTCTCCGCTGGTAGCAGTGAGTCTATCAAAGGCTGGAATAACGGCTTCAAGGATGTCGAGCTTGATGTCTATCCAAAGACTAACTCCACTTCAAGTAAAACCCATGCTCTCTATACCCTCTCTCAGTATCCAGTGCTATTTATGGAGCCGGGTAAAAATTGTGACCAGGGAGATCTTAAATTTGAAGCGGTTAGTAAGCTAACGGCTGAAATTTCTGGCTCGGTTGACTTCCAGGGAGATGCGCAATTGTACGTCTTGGGCGGTAGTATTAATCAGGCCGCCAGTCAGCCGATTAATCCTGTTCCATCTTCTAACTCTGAGGACCCTCAGATAGAGCCTGCCCAGGTGTATCAAGAGCTAGTCGGTCATCTCTCTGATCGCGACAGGGTGGTTGAGATTACTGCAGATAATGCAGATAACAGCAACCCAGCCTACATCGTGGGTAAGTACGGTACCCTGGCCCTAGCACAGGATGGTTCTTACAGTTACTCCCTGAAGGAAGACTTACTTGAGGAAACTTATACACTGAGCTGCACTGACGACAATGCGGCGCACCAAGCACTATGTCAGGAGTTACTCAAGACAGATGAAAATGACAACCCTGTCTATTGGCCTAGTAAAACAGGCTCTGCTCCAAGCCCCATAGAATTCAAGGGGTATGTAATCGACTGTCAGTCAGCATCATACAGCGACGTTTCAGGGAGTACTGCTTGTACAGTTAGTAGTCCTAACGTGCTGCTGTCTGAATTTTCTAATGATGACTTAATTCTTACAGGGGTGCCCAATTTGGAAACAGCTATAACCCCCTTAGGAGAAGGTCTTTCAGGTTGGGAAGCTGTCCCCAACCTGACGAGTTACACAGATATGAAGACGCTCTATGGTCAGATTCAATCGGGTGGTGGTAATACCAGTAGTGGTGTTGCGGAATTAAAAGATGAGTTCTTTATCTCTGCAGAGGAAGATAGAAGTTTCCGAACGCTTGCATTTACTATCGATAGTGGCCCAGTTGTTCAGGCTAGCTTTGATAGCAACTCCTCAGTTACTTTGACAGGTGACAATACAACTGGTTGGACGACAACTAAGCCACTTAGCATCACGCCTTTACAGGCTAGTCCTGGCAAGATCAACCCCATGGCTAAGGTGCGTACCTACCTGGATATTGCCCTGAAAGATCTGCCTAAAGAAGTTGATTATCAACCTTGTCCTCTCAGGGATGGAATTCTCTTCCTGGATGACTTGGATAAAGGAGTCACCCAGTTTACCCTAGGCGGTGATGCCTCTCTCTATGCTGAGTTCAATGCTGGTATTGGAGCCCCGCCGGTTGACGATGATGATAGCGACGATGGTTATGAACTACCTCTACCTTCTGTGATCGCTAAAATTGGACTGATCTCTCATTATGAAGGCACAACAGACGTTAGCAATGTGGCCAGTCGGGGTGGAGAATTTGTCTTTGGTATTTACGATATGGGCTTAGACTTAGGGTCTTTCATCTCTGACAAGCTGGTGGGTCCACTCTCTCACCTAGGCGAAGAGCTGGAACCAATTCAACCAATCGCCTCGGCCCTTACCAAAGACATGCAAATCTTTTCCACCCTGGGGCTAGAGGAGACCTTTGATCAAGATGCGGATGGTCGAGTCACGGTCCTGGAAATTCCGACGCCTTTCCTAGATGGAACCAAGGGAGAAAAATACGCAGCTATGCTGAAGCAGGCTGATACTTTCCTAGAGTTCATCGCTGGCATTCTTGAAATGATTAAAATATCGTCTGACTTGGGAGATGAGCTAGCGGGCGTCAAGGCACTATCTGAACAGGTAGTTTCCTCAGATGGTTATTTAGTCGCTCCAGAAGATATTCGTATCTCGCCCCTGCAAGATACCTCAGATATGGCTGGGGTGAGTGTTTCGCTGGTGCCCTATGTGAATCAGTTGGGACACATTATTATCGGTAGCGATAAGGGCTACCAATATACAAAGACTCTGAATGGTGCCATCTCAACGACAACAGTGAAGGAGGTTAAGCCCAAAAAACCAGCCCCTGCCCCAACCAATACGAGTTCCAATAGCTCGATGAATAAGGTTAAAAAGCGGACCCAAGACCTGCAAGATAGAGGCATTATTACCTTCCCAATTCTGACTAATCCCTGGAATATTTTGCAATTAATCTTTGGAGACCCAGCGGAACTGATTGTTTTGGATGTGCCTGATCTGGATATCAACTTCTTGATCGACAAATCATTCCGAATTTACCCACCCCTAAGTGGCATCATCAGCGGCAGCCTTGAAATGTTGACCGATGTGGATCTGGGTGTGGACACTGCTGGGTTACTCTCGGCGGCCTGTGGCAGCGATACTCCCGGTCGATTGTGGGATTGCCAGGGCGAACTCTCTGCTGGTGAGCGGGCAGTACGTCTTCTCAATAGTATTTACATCCAAGATTGGACACCCGATAGCTACAGCCCTGGCGGTGATACAGCAGCCAACCATATCTTCTGGCACGGCTTTGAGCGCCCCTTACCCGACAGAACTGTATTTGATAAACATGAACTCGCTGGCAATGCCGAGATTGATGTCGGTGCAGGCTTCAATATTGTGGCGGTATCTTCTTACTTCAAGGGTGGCCCTGGATTAGGGGGCGGTGTTGACCTAGTTGATCTATGTGAGGCGACCACTCCAGAACCCTGTGAACCGATTGATAATGGGTCCTTTACTGCTAGTGGTAACTATGATGGCAAACTACGTGCTTACGACTTTGCTATGCAGCTTATTGATGACCCCTTGAGCGTATTTGATATCGGCTTTACCTTTTATGTTGACTTTGAGGCCATCGTTAAGAGCTTTGGGATAGAAATCTGGAATCAGCTGATTGCTTATTTCCCTCTCTATGAGTTTGGTTCAAATGATAGTAGCTTGGCTGTTAGAGCCTCCAAAGATGGCAGTCCCATTGTGGGGGGGACTCTCTTCTTTGATGCTAATGGCAATGGTTTACCCGATGGTGGTGAGCCTCTAGGCTTTACTGATAGTCAAGGTCGAGCCGTGTTAAGGGTGCCTTACCAGTTCTTTGATAAGAATGGTGATGGTGTTATTGATGACCAAGATGGTCGAATTGTTCTTCTCGATGGTGTTGATTCACAAACAGGAAAAGCTGGCCATGCGCCACTTGTTTCGTTACCTTAGAAAAGAACATTATCGTCAATGAGTGCTGTAGCCCGTTAACTTCTCGGATGTGTAAAGAAGCTGCATAAAACACTTAAGAACCAGAAAAAACATGCGAAAACTTATTAGACTGGCTTTTGTCTCACTTTTAGTCTGTTTGCTTTCCATTATCTTTGTCCCATCAGCTAATGCCACGCAAGTCTATGCAGTCGTGCATGATGGTTCCGGAGACTTTCTCATTGCGAAAAAAAACGAGCAATCTTACTTCTATGGCCCTAGTGATCGTAATCCTAGAGGCACGACAGACCCTAGAGGTATGCGCGTAAATGGTTGCGGCAACTATGCGTTTCCTGGCGGAAGGCTTGATAGAAATGAAAACATCGTGGACGGTGCAACGAGAGAGTTTTATGAGGAAACTAGTGTTCAGCTTGAAGCTCAAGATTATTTATTAGTGCCTGCAATGTACTGTGAGGGTGATGACTATGGTGGATTCTGCGGTGTGTACTTTCAATACACGGAAAACGACTTCAATAGATTCGTAGAATTGGTGCAAGCAGGCCTCCTTGAAGGTGAGAAAGCTGCTAGATTCGTTAGATCTCAGAATCTTGTAAATAGATATGGATACCTTAGGCAGGAGTTTGGGTTAGCACCTATGGATAACGAGTTGTCATATGGAACAGTCTGGAATTTAGAGACAAATTGGGACGATATCATACAACTTGGAAATAATCCGGTTACTGACTGGTTCTACCTTATCTTAAAGAATCTAAACAATGTTTATTTTCCTGGGAATCGACCAATTCCCTAAGAGTATTGTTAGCAAGCATTTGGAGTCAATGAAAGGCCAGGTTTGAATCTGATAATCTTCGTTTGAAAGAGATATACATATGCTTAAAAATCAACTGAAAATATTATTAGTCGTTACTCTTTGTTCTTTTTTATTTTGCAATCCTGCAAGTGCTGAGACGAAAATTCTCTATATGAATCAGGGTGGTGGTGGAAATTGGGGCGCAATAAGATATTCAAAATATGATGCAATTTTACTGGCTGAATCTAAAGTGCTAAAGACAGGTTTTAACATGTTCTGGACGAGTAGATCACTCCCAAAGATGTCTATTCAAAAGAATAGTAAAAGCAAAAGGAAGTTAAGCGATAAAAAAAACCTTGACCCACATGTTCAAGAAGTTCGTCCCATTGAATCTTTCATCATAGATGAAGGTAATGACAATGTACGAGTAGTCTTTCTCCACCTAAAATCTGGGAATAAGAAATTTGCAACCCAAGCACTAGAGAGAGCCATTAGGAACCTGGAATACTCTTCAGGTTTTACCTGTGATCAACCCGTTATCTGGATAGGTGACTTCAACCGTGCAGATCCTGCGCCGCTTGTTCACGACTTGCATGCGCTTTCGCTTGTTAATAGTGGAGGTGAGTCTCGATGGTATTTAGATCGTTTGTATATATCAGGGAATTGGAATGAATTTAGCTATAAGTTTGGCGAGACCAGTAGAGCTGGGGATAATGGTCATGTAGGTATTTGGTTTTCTTATAACAATAAGTAAATAAGTAGCATTTTTAATGTCTAAACAGTTATTTTTCACTAGCATTTCCTCAATCTGGGTGTGATGCTTTCCATCTAACAGCACTTTTGGAAATGATTGAGTTACCCTGTCATAAGAGATTTTAGTCATTTGTCAACACTTTCTTGCCACTTGCTGATTCACACAACTTCGGGCTCTTGGCCGCTTTTGGTGATCCAAATGGGGTAGCAAGGCGTAGATAGGGATGGACTTTGTGCGCATCCCATCATGGACCTTTTACAGCATCTACTACCTGACTCATCAGCTTTAGCCTTAAAGCACTGGGATTTAGATACGACAACCCATCAGTTCGTCGTTACAGTAGAATCCACTCAAGTGATTGCACATTGTCCGTTATGCCAAGCTCCCAGTGGACGAGTTCATAGTCGCTATCAGCGAACCCTCAGGGATCTACCCCTAGTCCAGTTCAGCCTGACCCTCTTATTAGAGGTTTGTAAGTTTTTCTGTCTCAATGATGGCTGCCAACGACGAATCTTTACTGAGCGCATACCCAGTGTTGTCGCCCCTTGGGCTAGGCGTACGACTCGTTACACAGACCATCTAATCGCCATAGGCTTAGAATTGGCTGGGTCAGCCGCCGCTAGATTAAGTCACAGAGTAGGCTACGACTATAGTCGAAATACCTTTCTGCGCCTTCTCTCCAGCTTGCCGCTACCCGAGGTGATTACCCCTAGGATTCTGGGCGTAGATGATTTTGCGTTCCGTAAAGGTCATCACTATGGAACTATCTTGGTGGATCTCGAAACACACCATCCCATTGCTTTGTTACCAGACCGGACAGCAGAAACCTTGGCCGCATGGTTAGAAGAGCACCCTGGTATTGAAATCTTGTCACGGGACCGTTCCAAGACGTACAAACGTGGGATGACTCAGGGCGCTCCCGATGCCATTCAGGTGGCAGATCGCTTTCATCTGTTACACAATCTCGAAGAGACTCTAGAAAAGGCTCTGAAGAGTCACTCAAAAATCCTCAAACAGATTGAACAAGAACAGCTTCAAGCCGAAGGAGCTACGGTGTCTGAAGTTTCGACATCACAGAATTCAACTCCCCAAACAGCCCAACAACAGAAAACGGTGTGGCTTCCGGAAATTATGGCCGCGAAACGAGGGGGTAATTCCGGAAATTATGGCCATTCTCTCATTGAACAAATAGGGGTGTTTTGTGTCAAGTGCTGAGAGATTTTTTCCCAGATTTTTCAGCCTTTGTTTCTGTT
>JBCCHX010000080.1:0-30767 GCA_039028535.1 Cyanobacteria bacterium P01_B01_bin.77 | reverse complement strand
GGCGCTTGAGTAAGGATTATGAGCGCTTGCCTGAATCCTCTGAAGCCATGATTTACATTGCCATGACTCGCTTGATGTTGAGGAGACTGGCATGATTTGATACTTGGCTCTACCTTTTAAAACATCCTCTTAGAGATAGATGATACAGAAACAACTTAAATCAACCGATGTAGGGCTAATGTAGACTCAATATGACATAGCAGCACGATAGCCTAAACCGTAATGTCTACGGGCCTATTGGATACCCATAAAGAGTTTGTAAAGACTCAGCAAAGATTGAAACATAGACAGGATAGAAAAAATCTTTTTCGTAAGGATCTAATAAATATACCAATATTTCTATTGCTAATTAAAAGCGATAACAAATAGTGAGACGATGATACTCCCACTATTTGCATCCTTACTGGCTGTTGAACACTGTTTCAAGGTTGGGTGTTCCTAGAGCTATCCAACAGGCTTTTAATCGCGCACGAGCTTAAATACCCCCTAACATTAACTATCTAGCCGCCTCTATGGACCCACAGAACCTGCGTTTACTCTTTGTTCAAGCAACCGAGCCGTATCGAGATGGCATGGCCAATGGCACGCTTACCGCTGAGCAATTAACCATGCTAGAAGGGTTAACCACATGGGGGTTTCAGCTGCAGGAAGTCGGTATTTTAGGATGTGTCTCAGATGAGCCCTACGATGTCATTCTAGAGACAGGCGTACGGGGCATTGGTAGTGGTTTAGCCGAAACTAATGAGTCCATCTTTAAAGGATTTGCAGACTTTTGTCCCACCCACATGATCTTCGATGTACCCAATCCTGCGCTTTTTCGCTGGGCGATCCGTAAGCAAGTGCACTGTATTGGCATGTTTCGAGATATTTTGATTGGACCTGGCTTAAGACAGCGATGGGACAACTACCAACTGTCCAAAGTCCTCAACCATAAAGCTATTGACTGGGTTGGTAGCCTGGGTACAGACAACTGCGAAGCACTAGCACAAATAGGTGTGCTGCGAGACAAATTGATTCCCTGGGACTGGCCTCCCTCTAACCGCGCTGAAACGTTTGAACCAAAACAATTGCGAACTGACAAGTCAGCGCTATCGCTATCGCATCCCAATCCCCTACAGCTAATCTATGCAGGCCCTATTCTTTGCACCCGGGGCATTGGAGATTTACTCATAGCCACTGCTCAACTCAAGGCTCAAGGCTACGCCATTCAACTCAAGCTCGTAGGTCAAGGTGACATCCAGCGGTTTGAAACCCAAGCTAGACGATTACAATTGGACCACATCGAGTTTATTGAAAATATCCCTGACCACAATCTTGTGCATCTTATCCGTCAGGCCGATATTTTTGTTATGCCCAGTCGCCATGAATCACCAGAAAATTCTAATGTCATCCTAAACGCATGTTTGCAGGCTCACACCCCCATCATAGCCTCCGATCACCCCATGTTTTCTGGCAGTCTCAATCATGGTACCAATGCCATGATCTACCCAGCCGGTAACGCTCGCGCCCTTTCCCAAAACATTGATTACCTCATTAGGCACCCAGAAGCCTATCATAAACTATCTTCAGCTAGCCAAAAAACCTGGCAATCACTACAGCTACCCGTACACTGGATATCGCTATTAGATCACTGGATACAAGGTAGTAGCGACGATCATCGATGGATTCAGCAGTATGCACTGACAGCCTCGCTTTATCGGCAACAGCAACAGTCCCTATTAATGCAGCCTTCCATCTAGAGATTGCTTAAAACTCAGTTTTTAAACGTCTTGGAGTACGAGCGTATTTTGCACATGCCTAAATACGGCCATTAGCCTATAACCTCCACTAAAGCTAAACCGTAAATTTACGAAACCTCGTTAAAGTGCGATCTTTGGACCAAATAGTCGGAGCCAGAGCGGGCATGATGTAACAGTGTACTGAACTCATAGGGACGTTTGTTTTCGCTATTCATCGAGTGATTTAAAGACTGAGAGAACTTGAAACTTTATTGGGTGTAGCTCAGTCCTATAACTGAGCTAATGCAAACTAGCCTGCAATTTTCATTTGTCTGCAATTTCCTGAAGCCAGCCATGAAAACCGTCCAGCCAACAACTATCAAACAACCATCACATAGATGGCAACTATTAGCCACCATTGGCCTGTATTCTCTTAGATCGAAGGTCGTTCAATTTACCTGTGCGTTAATGGTTAGCAGTGTGGCTGGTAATCTTGCCGCCCAAGCAGCACTAGCCCAGTTACCATCACTAGACTCACCTGAGGCTGCTCAAGAATCCCTTTCACTCAGTGTTGATACAAGACCTTCAACGGTTGCTCTAGAGAGCTATGCTCTGGGCCCTGGTGATCAAATTCGAATCGATGTGCTGGTAGATTTTGAGGTCTTCAAGGAGTCCATTGACCAAATTGTGTTGCTGGACGGCTCCCTAACCCTACCTTGGATCGGTAAAATCGATGTGGCGGGTCTCAATCCAATTGAAGCTGAAGCTAAAATTATCAATGCGTATAGCCGTTATATTCGCAACCCACGAATCACATTTCAGCTTCTCCAACCACGCCCACTTAGAGTGAGCCTTGTTGGAGAAGTTAAGCGTCCTGGCGGTTACACTTTGCAGGTTAACTCAGAAGCAGGAGAACAATCTGAGTCAAGTGAAAGTCGGGCTCGCTTCTGGCCTAGCTTAACCCAAGCCATTAGTAATGCTGGTGGGATTACACGTTCTGCAAATGTTCGATCCATTCAGATTAGTCGTGAAGGGCTAAACGAACCTATTGATGTCAATCTTTGGAATTTAGTAGAAACAGGTGACCTACGTCAGGATGTTTTACTCAGAGATGGCGATCGGATTATTATTCCAACGGCAGAAATTGTTGATAATTCAGAAGCCATTACTTTGGCTAACACCACATTTGCTCCTACATCCATTACAGTAAACGTAGTTGGTGAAGTGCTAACGCCTGGAAGCCTTCAAGTTCCTCCAAATACTCCACTAAATCAAGCAGTTATGACGGCTGGTGGATTTAATGGACGTGCTCGTAAAAGTCGGGTTGAGTTGATTCGACTCAACCCGAATGGTGCAGTAACTCAGCGTTCAGTCGAAATCGATCTTGCTCAGGGTGTGAATAATGAGCAAAATCCAGTGCTACAAAATGGAGATACTATCATTGTTTCGCGATCAGGGCTTGCTGCTACAGCTGACACAGCTGGTTTGATTTTCTCCCCACTCACAAATCTATTTCTAGGTCTCTTTGGCGTTCAGTAGCAACCGATGAATTACTTTTTGAGTTCATATATTACGTCTTTCAATCGCTAATTCAGTATTCTCACTTTATAAACCCTTCTGAGAGTGGTTTAACTCACTATGAATTTTATCCGTAACATTATTGATCTGAACATACAATATTTGTTCGCGGCAACCCGACGTGGCATGGTGCCTGCAACAACGGCATTCTTACTAACTGTGTTAGGAGCTGGGGTCGTTAGCACGATGTTGAAACCAACTTATTTAGCCGAGTCAAAGCTACTGTTTAAGCAAGATCGTGCGGTTAGCTTAACTGGTCTAAACAAAGAGGAAACAGGTCCTTTACAAACAATTAGTTACGCTAATCCACTTAATTCTGAAATCGAGCTAATCACATCTAAACCCTTGCTGCAAAAAACCATCAATACACTGCAGTTGAAAGATGATGAAGGCAATCCATTAAAAATTGAAGATTTACTAGAGGACTTACAGGTAAACGTTGTTTTCTCAACAGATGTTCTTTCCTTTGCGTATTTGGACGAAGATCCAATAAAAGCAGCTAATATTCTAAATACTCTAATGGAGATGTATCGAGCGGAGAAACTCGAAAGTTCTCAATTAGATACTGCAGCAGCGGGTGAGTTCTTAGATGAGCAGCTACCTATCAACGCTGAAAAAGTTAGAGAAGCTGAGTTTGCACTTAGGACATTTAGAGAAACATATAATGTAGTAGATTTGTCTCTCGAAGCTACTACAGCCGTTAAGTTTTTAGGTGACTTGCGTAAGCAAGAATCTGAGGTGTTGGCTACCCTTCGAGAAAAAGAGGCAGTTGGTTCCACTTTGGGTAATGAACTTCAGCTCAGTGTATCTGATGCACTTAAAGCCAATAGCTTAAGCCAATCCAAACAAATTCAAGGTATTTTAGATGACCTTCATAAAGTTCGTCGAGAGATTGCGTCAAGACAGGTAGAATTTACTGAAGAAAGTCCCATTCTCTCAGATTTGCGCGCTCAGGAGTCTTCACTCAATAGTCTATTGGATGAGCGAGTAGAAAATGTAGTTGGAGTTGATGTTTCAGAAGGTCTACTTCAACTTGGAAAGACCAGAGAAAAGCTTATTGAACAGTATGTTGATAACGATATAAAGACTAAGGCGCTGTATGAGTTTCTAGCATCTGTTCGAGAAAGTATTCAACAGTATGAAGAACAGATAAGTATTTTTCCTGAATTGGAACAACGTCAACGAGATCTAGAACGTAATTTAACCGTAGCCCAAGACACTTATCAAGATTTGTTAAACAAACGTCAGGAACTCAAAGTCACAGAAAATCAAATTACTAATTTTCTTCAAATTATTGAACCTGCGATTCCTCCAGAAAAGCCATCCTCTCAAGCAACTGTTAAAGTTATGGTTATGGGTGTTATTGGCGGTTTTGCATTAGCTCTCGCCATTATCGTTGCTATTGACTTTTTCACAGTGGATGTCAAGGGTATCAACAAAGTCTACGATCCTGATAGCTATAATCTCCCCTCTGAATTGTAATAATCGAAGACTTTTAGGTGCCTAACCAACACTAATTCTTTTGAATAGTGATAAACATCACCTACTTTAAAATCCACTTCAATCTTGTAGGACTATGGTGCTTAAAGGTATTTCAATAAATGATTTTTTATCTAGAGAACCTATCAAGAATAAAGTCTCTGGCTTTTCTGGCTCAGCATGGTTAAACAAATTTGAATACGCATTTGCCTTTTTCTCTCTATTTGTTTATTCAGAAGCTGTATTCATGCTTTTCATTACTGGAGGAGCTAATGAAGGAGATGGTTTCGATTTTGGCTCAGCTAACTACACACCAATCAAGTTATGCTATCTAATCAACTATCTTTTGACCCTGATATTTTTGATATGCAGGTATAAACGAACAATTTATGTCGCTCTCAGTAACCCCTTATTTGTTGCTATTTCTATATATATTAATTTATCTGTTTTATGGTCTTATACTCCTGCTGAAACATTTCAAGGTGTCATAGCTTTGTCTTTCACTACGCTATTTGGGTTTTATATGGCCTGTCGCTTTACCCTTAAAGAACAAATAACAATCTTAAGCTATGTACTTCTTACTACAGTAATTCTTAGCTTTGTATTTGCGATAGCATTGCCTAAATATGGTGTCATGGCAGGTGTTCATGGAGGTGCATGGCGAGGAGTATTTCTCCATAAAAATCAGACAGGTAAGTTAATGGCGCTGGCATGTTCAGTCATGCTGATTATGCTTAATCAGGTAAGAAAGTACTCGGTCAAACGTACATGGATGTACCTTATTGGACTGTTTCTTGCATTTTTACTGATTATCCAAACGACGTCTGGAGGGGGATTACTGAATTCTGTTTTTATCATGGCTATTGTCTTGATAACCAGAGTATTCAGAGCAGAGCCACGTAAGCTTTTTCTATCGCTTATCATTATATCTGTTGCAGCAGTATTTGTTAGTGTAGGCTACAGTAAAATAATGTCTTTTACGCTGGGACTAGTTGGAAAAGATCCTACACTAACTGGAAGAACAGATATTTGGGAATATATTTACACTAAGATTGGGCAAGAACCTGCCTTTGGATATGGATTCCAAGGGTTTTGGCATGGATTTGCTGGGGAATCTAGGTATATCATTCAGAGAGTAGGCTGGGAGGTACCAGATGCTCACCATGGCTTTCTTGATATGACATTGCAAATTGGTATAATAGGGAGCTCAATGGTTTGTCTTTCACTTTGGCAAACGTTACTTAGGGGAATAGCTAGGGTTCGTTTATTCAAATCATGGGTAGGCAGTTGGCCTGCTGTTTATATGTTGTTTACAGTCCTTGTGAATTTGTCAGAGACTTCTCTTTTAGCTTCGAATAGCATTCTATGGGTATTATTAGTCATGACCATCTTCACAACATCATTTGAGGCAAAATGCTTACTTGATATTGATAGATTTAGTTTGACAGAAAAGAGTGAGTTTTTAAGAAGCAAAATCATAAACGAACGATCGTAAATAATAAAATAAAAAACAACTAATTTATAAGTGCATCAGATGATTTTAATTTATTTTTTTAGTTCGTAGTTTCATGTTTGTGGTTAAAATACCTCTCCTCCAAACTACTAGATTAGATTTATGGACTGATTTGTAAATTAAGTCCAGATATTTATATATTCTAAAGTCTTTTGATCTAAACCAATATTTCCACAGTTATATAGCATTTCTCATTCAAGTGGAATGCATTAGAACCTTGGATTAACATGCTTTTCAGCTTTAAGCATATACGTCGCTAGATAGAGAAACACTATATGTACGCCTGCTTATCTCTATTTTTCTGAACAAAAAGCTATAAAGCACAATTTTGAAACTAAAAAATCTTCTATAGGGAATTGATAGATCAGGTGAAAAATACCATTGAGCGTATTAATAATCTCCTTAGGGCGTCTTTAGTAAAGGATAGTATTTGGATGGTGCTATCTCAAGGAGCTGGAATTTTCATTCAAGCTGCCTATTTTATTATTGTTGCTAGAGTATTAGGATCTAAAGACTACGGTACATTTATTGGTATCACTGCATTTATCAAGTTGATTATGCCATTTGTAGGCTTTGGCAGTAGTGATATTTTCCTTAAAAATGTTGCAAGGAATCCAAAAGTCTTTAGGGGATACTGGGGAACAACCTTACTAACCTGCTTGATTTGTGTTCTCGGGTTTATTCCTCTCATATTAGTTATAGCAAATCTCCTTTTTCCCAATAAGGCATCGCTACTACTTGTTCTCTTAATAATATTAGCCGACTTAGTTGGACTGAAAATGTGGGAACTAGCGTCATCTGCTTTTATTGCCTTTGATCATTATAGGCTAGCAGCTCAAGCCAAGATTCTATATAGCATTGGGAAGTTTCTAGCTGCTGTTATGTTGCTAGTCTTTATTAAAGATGGAGACATTATTGCATGGGGATATCTTTATTGCGTTGGCTCACTTTTGCCAGCAACTGTATCACTGACAAAAGTTATACAGTTATTCGGTGCTCCTATATTCAATCTAAAGAAATATCCCCCTGAGTTTAGTGAAGGCATTTTTTTTGCAATTTCTAATTCTGCAGAAGATATAAACTCACAAATCGATAAGACTATGTTAGTTAGTCTAGCAACTGCTGGAGCTGCGGGTATCTATGCTGCAGGCTATCGATTTATAGATGTGGGATACTTAATTACTATTGCAGTAATGAGTGCAACCTACACTCGTTTTTTAAGACACGGTGAGTCAGGTATTAAAAATGGACTAAAATTTGCATTTCGATTAGTGCCTGTTGCCATAGGGTATGGGCTTCTTTCTGCAATATCTTTGATCACTATTGCTCCATTTGTTACAGATATTTTAGGCCCAGATTATGCAGATGCAGCTAACGTATTACGAGTGCTGGCTCCAATTCACTTAATTGCAACACTTCAGTTTATTGCAGCTGATGTTCTCACTGGCTCAGGTTTCCATAAAATCAGAAGTATTTTACAAGTATCTGCAGCTATCTTAAATTTAGGATTAAACATATATTTAATTCCAAAGTTTTCTTGGTATGGTGCAGCTTCGGCTACGCTGATTTCTGAAACCTTTAAACTTGTGACTCTATGGGGACTAGTGTTCTTCTACAATAAACGGACAAATCTTTCTGAAAACTAGTCAAAAATAGGCTGACTATCGATTCTATTATTTTATCAACTATTCATAAATAACGGCAAAGATATAAACAAACAAAAACCAAAAAAAAGATTTATATGATTAAATAATAATAGCTGTATACCCAATAGTGGATAGCTTAACCTCTTAGTTAAAAGCTATTTGAAAGATAGATTTAATCAATCCTAACAAGGCTTTCATCACTTACGTGAATTGCTTAGAAATTGTTGTAGAAAATTCCTGATTTTTTGAAAGATGGCCTACTCGACTATTAAAAGCAATTTCAAATATGTCTAATTGAAAATTTTTTCTCGGAATCGTTCACTTACCTCTGGTCTTAGAATTCATGGTCTTTACAACAACTCCTCCTCAATCCACTAAACTTGCTGTGCTTGGCGCAGCGCCAGCTTTCTCCGAGAAATTATACGTTGGGCGTCCAAATACTGGGAATCGAGCTCGCCTTATGGAGCGTATTAATGATGTACTGGATAGTAAATGGTTTTCGAATAACGGACAATATGTACAAGAGTTTGAACGACGTTTAGCCGCTTTTACAGGTGCTAAACACTGTATTGCTATGTGCAATGGTACTATCGCCTTAGAAATTGTTGCTCGGTCATTAGGTATGACGGGCGAGGTAATTGTTCCATCTTTCACTTTTGTCGCTACAGCACATGCACTTCAGTGGCAACAGATTACTCCTGTTTTCTGTGATGTTGATCCAGAAACCCATACGCTTGATTTGGCCAGAGTGGAGCAATTGATTACACCTCGTACTAGTGGAATTCTGGGAGTCCATGTCTGGGGTCGCCCTTGTCAAATTGATGAACTTACCGAACTCTCTAAACGCCATAATCTTAAATTAGCATTTGATGCATCTCATGGAGTGGGATGTTCCTACAAAGGTCGTATGTTGGGGAACTTTGGCGAAGCTGAGGTATTTAGCTTCCATGCTACCAAGTTTCTCAATTCCTTTGAGGGTGGTGCAGTTATGACCAATAACGATGAATTAGCAACTAAAATTCGGTCGATGAAAAAATTTGGCTTTGGTTTAGGATACGATAATGTCGTTTCTATTGGTACTAATGGAAAAATGACTGAAGTATCAGCAGCTATGGGGATAACTAGTTTAGAGAGTATTGAAGAATTTATTGCGGTGAACTATCAAAATTACAAGAAGTATCAGGATGAACTAAGTGAATTAAAAGGTATCCGGCTAGTTCATTTTGATGAGACAGAAAAAAATAACTATCAATACGTTCTTCTGGAAGTCGATGAACTTGAGGTAGGTATTAGTCGTGATGAATTAGTTGAGGTATTACATGCTGAAAATATTATGGCGCGACGGTACTTTTATCCAGGTTGTCATAAGATGGAACCATACTGCTCCTACTATCCAAATTCCCATCTAATGCTTCCCGAAACAGAGAAACTTACTCAAAAGGTAATGTCTCTTCCTACAGGAACTGCAGTAACATTACAGGATATTGGTAGAATTTGTGAAATTATTCAGTTAGCGACTCAAAAACAAACACAAGTAAAAGAAGCTCTAAAGTTGCTACAAACCAAATAGTGATGAGTCAATAATTTCAACGATTGATATTTCTGTTTCAGATTTTTTCAGTTCCTAGTAGGAATGACAACGATTCAAAAGGTATATCGAGAAATTGTAAACGGTATGTTTTTGATCTCGTTGAAAATCGGAAAAAGCGTTGAACTAGCAAAGCGCGTCCAAAATTTTAGGGCTGTAGTATCAGTGGGATCTGTGATTGAGGACTCATGCGTATCAGAAACAGTTGTCTGCAACAACAAGTGTATGTGGGTGATGGCATTAAAGTCAATAAAGTAGGCCGCAAAATAACTGAGGTCAAAGGGCTTCATCGCGAGTCTGAGAATCACGAATAAACTCAAGTCATTTGCCCCCTTGAATGACTTGAGTTAATAACTTCAACAAATACTAGAAAAGTAGCAGAAACTTTTCACTTTCTAGTCAGTCACAGGACTCAATAAACACAAGAGCTTTTAGCCATGCTTAATTCTGTACAACAAACTAATCACCAACAGACGCCATTACTTAATCATGACTGGGATATTGGATATCTAATTCCTGAATTTCCCGGTCAAACACATATATTTTTGTGGAGAGAATACCAGGCACTTGCTGATCTTGGAATTAAATCAAAGCTACTTTCAAGCAAAAAACCTCCAAAAAGTATAAGATCTCATGACTGGTCGGAAGCAGCACAAAGTATTACTAGTTACTTGTTTCCGCTGAGTTTTAGTGATTTGATTGATGTTTCACAAGAGCTTCTAAAGGCAGGCCCACGAAATTGGTTGCAGTGTTTAAAAATGGGACTCAATGCTCCAGGGATGTCTTTAAGGCAAAAGTTATATCTTTTTGCTCTTATTCCTTTTGCGGCAAAATTGGTTCGCTTTGCTAAAACTCAAGGTTGGTCCCATGTTCATGTCCCATGTTGCGGTAATGTTGCGAACATTGCTATGCTTTCTTTTCTATTAGGTGGACCTACCTACAGCCTAGCTCTACTTGGACCAAAGTTAGATACTTATGGACCTAACCAAGAACAAAAGTGGAAGTACGCTTCTTTTGGTCTTTTTCAATCGGAGCAACTTTATCAAGAAGCCCGAAGTAAGTTATCTCAGTTCTTGCCTAAAGCTATTGATGTTGCGCCTGTTGGCGTAAATCTTGACACGATGAAGCGTCAGGCTCTTTATTTACCTTGGAATGGTCATGAGGCTTGTAAAATCTATTCTTGCGGGAGATTGAATCCTATTAAAGGACATATTTATCTTATCAAAGCAGTCAAAATTCTTCGTCAACAAGGTATTGATGCACAACTGAAAATTGGTGGTGAAGACGAGCAAGGCGGTTCTGGTTATCGGAAAGTAATTGAAAAATTCATTCAAGAGAACTCTCTAACAGATTATGTAGAATTGTTAGGAGCCGTTTCTGAGAAACGTAATCGGCAAGCCTATGAGGAAGCCCATATTTATGCTATGGGTAGTCTGGACGAGGCAGCAGGGGCTGTTGCAGCAATGGAAGCTATGGCAATGGAAGCGCCAGTTGTAATGACTAGTGTCGGTGCAACCGCTGAACTTATTGAACACAATGCAGATGCACTGCTTGTTCCTCCTGAAAATCCAGAGGCAATGGCTGAGGCTATGATTAGTATTCTTCAAGATAAGGAATTAGCATTGAGATTAGGCAAAGCTGCCCGAGAAAAAATTTCTGCTAAGTTTAGTCATCGACGAAGTGCAGAGAAAATTAGCGACTTTCTGAGCCAACTAACTACTAATTGATATGCAACTAATTCCTGTTCTCTCAATCGGCAACAGAGCAAACTGTAGACACGAGCTGCTCTGCTACCGGTTGAGTTAACTCATAATAGTATAAGCTAATAACTTTCGAGCCAAGCGACTGGCTAAATACCAAAGGTCTCGTGCCAATAATCGTTCAATCTCTAATCAGTTATCTAACTGTCCAATCAGAGTTTTAACTAATGTCCAATCACAGTTTTCATTAACTGTCTTGCCCGACTAATGGGCACTGTTTCCGTTTAATGGGGATAGTCTATCCCCTATTGAATAAGGCATTAGACTGCATATCGAATTGATAACAACTGTACCTAATATATCTCCAGCTTCAAACAAGAGATCTCCATACCATCGTTCACCATCGAGCAAGAGGCTAATGCTATCGGTTTTTTCTACCATCTGAGGTAAACACGTTAATGCTTGTTCAACCAGCTATTTGTCTTTTCGACCACAGTGCAATTCCTACAAGAATCGACTGCTGCGCTCCATCAGGACAAGTGTCCAGTCTACTGACATGGAGGGGGGGAACGGTCGTGACGACTTTGGTGTAGAGTTCATCTCCTTATATCTCTTGATGAATAAATTCATGCATTACAGAATAGAGCATTAAGGTGAGTTTGAGATCCGCTAAGCGACGTTCCCAAGCAATCACGCTTTTCTTCGAGATGCTAAAGGTTCGAGTCATTGTAGTCAATACGGAACCATTGTCT
Organism: Cyanobacteria bacterium P01_B01_bin.77; assembly: GCA_039028535.1. Taxonomy (GTDB): domain Bacteria; phylum Cyanobacteriota; class Cyanobacteriia; order Phormidesmidales; family Phormidesmidaceae; genus Leptothoe. Next base: position 18,793 of record JBCCHX010000080.1, on the reverse strand, counting down.
TCTGTGAAAAGAATAGCAGAATATGACGAGGTAGCTCGCCAATCTTTGAGTTGCTTTCGAGCCAAGGCTTTAACCACGAGATTTTGTTTATTTAGATGACCCTGCTGCCGGGTTCGCTTCCAGCGAAAGTTCTTTTTTAAGCAGGCGATACATCTGAGCCAAACCAAGGTGACGTTATGTTCTTGAGAGAGTTTGGTGGCCAACTGGACACTCATAGGTAAGCTCATCCATATCCAAATAGTAGTGTTCAAGATAGGTCTTCGAGTTCTCAAGTCGTTTTACGACCTCGCCCAGTCGCCTCCCAAAGGCCACCTAATCTTTCATTTTCCAGCGTTTTAGGGTTGAGCGTACCGTATGTTCATGGCAGTTAAAAATATCGATTATGGCGGGAGCGTTCTATCCTCGGGCGTTCAACAGCACGATATGCATCCGATTCCGAACTCAGTGGGGCAGACAACTAGCCATGCGCAATTATGACAGAGTCTACTCTGCAGCTTCTGTGAGGGCAGCATGGAGGGGAGCTGGCATAATCCTCAGACATTGATTCTTAGGGGCACACTCTTATCTTATAAAAGATTGAGTTCACCTACTTAATCCAAAACGGGCAACTATTCAACAGATGGCTGAGCAACTACTACGGGCGTTTCAGAGAATCACCCTAACCATCAGGAAGTTAATGGCGTGTGCCCAAGATTTCTCTCTTCTTTACCTGAGTTGCAACAGCGTATCTTACGTTTGTTGAGGGTATCTGATGATTTTATCTCTTGCTAACAGGATAACTTAAATTCCTCTCTACTTTGAGCGAACCATGAGCTAAAATGCTTGAGGGCATGGCTACTGCAAGAGATATTCGAATGCATTGGCTGTGGTTGATATTGTCATGGCTTGCACGACTGGATTACTCGCGCTATCTCATACACAATATCCGTTCGTAAGTTGGAAGTTAAAATTACTGCAACAGTTGGATTACCTCACTAAATCTCAACACCCTGATACAGATCATTGCTGTGGTTGAGGTAAGACGCAGTCGTTAGAAAACTGAGAATGAAAACCACAATATCCTCAAAACTAAGGGATATCATTTAGAGCACAATTTTGGACATGGGCAACAGCATCTTGCCTCTTTTTATTGACCCTAAATCTGATAAACTTCCTGTTTCATATAATCTTGGGCTATATTGACGAGCGCTATCAACAGATTCAACAGATTTAAGGCACCCGAAAAGGCTCTTTTCAGAATATGGTCGCTTTGACCAAGTATTTCTGATTTGAGAGTTGGATTGTCTTAATTGAGTTTATGCTGGATGACACCAAACCGACTAGAACCATGAAAATACGTTTTGATTCTTATGGTGGCTGTCATCTCTAACGGTAGTAGGATTTCTTTGACGCCCTCCGCTATCCGTATCTTGGAATTTTGAATTGCTGGAACTTCTATAGTTTTGCTTGAGTCTATCCAAGTGGCGGGAACGATAATAGAGAGCTAGTCTTTTAAGAATCGTAATGTGATTGAGAAAAATTTCTTTGTTCATTTGCTAATGGCTGCAATGTTCGTAATTCTGAAGATTTTCGAATCACACTTGACGATTTTTTCAACAAATAGATTTACCAAGATATGAAAGCTATAAGACACCTTTTAATTACTGGAGGAGCTGGATTTATTGGCGCCAATTTTACTCACTACTGGCGTCAAAAATATCCTAATGACCGTGTAGTTGTTCTGGATGCTCTTACCTATGCTGGTAACTCCCAAAATTTGGAACCCTTAGCTAAGGATGTTAATTTTAGATTTGTCCAGGGGGACATTTGCGATCGTCCTCTTATACATTTATTGCTGGAAGAAGAGTCAATTGACACAGTTGTTCATTTTGCTGCAGAATCTCATGTTGATCGTTCAATTTTGAGTCCAGATGCATTTATCAAAACAAATGTTGTTGGTACCTTCACTCTACTAGATGCATTTAAACATCATTGGACGATTAATCAACGCCCAGACCACTATCGCTTCCATCATATTTCCACCGATGAAGTTTATGGCAGTTTAGACTCAATCGATCCAGCTTTTTCAGAAACAACTGCCTACAGTCCGAATAGTCCATATTCGGCATCTAAGGCTGGTAGCGATCATCTTGTTAATGCTTATTACCATACTTATGGCTTACCAGTTCTCATGACGAACTGTTCCAATAACTACGGACCTTATCATTTTCCCGAAAAGCTCATCCCTCTGATGTGCATCAATTTAATGTTAGGTAAGCCGTTGCCAATCTATGGTGATGGACAAAACATTAGAGATTGGTTATACGTAGAAGATCATTGTAGCGCTATAGAAGCTGTACTCACTAAGGCTCATCCAGGCGCAACCTACAACGTTGGTGGCAACAATGAGATCAAGAATATTGATCTCGTACATATGATAGGCCAACTGATGGAAGAATTAGCCCCAGGTTTGCCAGTCACTCCCTATGAGAAATTAATTCAGTTTGTTCAAGATCGTCCCGGTCATGATCGCCGCTACGCAATTGATGCAACAAAAATTCAAACTGACTTGGATTGGTATCCAGATTTCACGGTAGAGGAAGGACTACGCCTTACTGTCAAGTGGTATCTTGAGCATCAAAGTTGGTGGAAACCTTTGTTGTCAGAAGAGTATCAAGCCTACTATGAAAAGGTATATGGCTAAAGATCAACTCAAGTAAGTCTTTTAAGACTTGAATCATTGAACATTTTTGTTCTAAAGACTTACGAGAACTTAAACAACTTTTATCGAATATCTAAGTATTCAGGATATTCAAATTAATCAAACTTTCAGCACTTTTGTTCCTGAGGACGCAATTTTCATGATTAATAAAGGCATCATCTTAGCTGGTGGAAAAGGAAGCCGTTTATATCCTTTGACTCATAGTACAAGTAAACAACTTTTACCTGTATATGATAAGCCTATGATCTATTATCCCCTATCGACATTAATGCTTATGGGGACCAGAGACATTTTAATTATTACTAAGCCTGAAGACTTATTAGCCTTCCAAACACTTTTAGGAGATGGGAGCCAATGGGGTATCAAAATTCAATATAAAATTCAGCCAGAGCCTAGGGGTTTAGCTGAGGCGTTCATCATTGGAGAAGACTTTATTGGGAGTGATCCTGTAACACTGATTCTTGGTGATAATCTTTTCTATGGAGAAGGACTTACAGATACTCTAAAAAGAGCGGCTGTACAAACTCATGGCGCTACAATCTTTGCATATTTTGTCAAAGATCCTGAACGCTACTGTGTTGCCGACTTTTCAGCTGATGGAACTGTGGTTGGTTTAGAAGAAAAGCCAATGCATCCTAAATCTTCCTATGCAGTTCCTGGTTTGTATTGTTATGACAATCAAGTTGTTGAAATTGCAAAGAGTATCGGTCCTTCTGCTCGAGGAGAACTGGAAATCACCACAGTTAACCAAATTTACCTAGAGCGTGGCGAATTAAGATTAGAACTTATGGGACGAGGTAGTGCTTGGTTAGATTCAGGAACCCATCAATCTCTTCTTGATGCTAGCAGCTATGTTGAGACGATTGAACAGCGCCAAGGTCTTAAAATTGCCTGTCCAGAAGAGATTGCCTTCCGTCAAGGCTACATAACATTGGATCAGCTAAGAGAATTAGCACAACCTTTACTAAAATCTGGATATGGTGAGTATCTATTGCAATTAGTCAATATAGATACTAGAGGGATAGTCCCTTCATCCATACAAGAGCCTCAAAAAAAGGTTAAAGCATAATTTTTTGACAGAGAGAATAACCTACGGCTTAATCTTTTTTTGAACTGCTGTGAAGCCCCACAAGTGAGTTTCATAGTTATCAAAGTTTCATTGATAATTCAGCTTGAAAAAACTTTTAAATACTCATTCGTTGTAAAGGGTTAGAGCTGACGTTTAACCACAGCCAGCTTTCTTAGAGAATATTACTGAAAGATGCAGATAACTTCTAATCAATCTCCTAAGGCTAGTGATGGTAATGTTGTCCCATCTAGTGATCTTATTAAGGTTTCCATTTGTGCTGCAACATATAAAAGAGCTGAGCCGTTACGAGATTTATTGGAGTCATTAAATAATTTGACCTTCACACGTATCTCTGTACCTACGATAGAAGTTATTATTGTTGACAATGATTCAGCAGCTTCTGCCAAGACCATTGTTGATATTTTCAGACCTAGTTTTCGTTGGCCGCTGAGGTATGTTGTAGAGACTAACCAAGGTGTGACCTTTGCCCGTAATCGCTGTATCGCAGAGGTAGCCAAAGACTCAGACTTTATTGCTATGCTCGATGATGATGAAATAGCGGCACCTCAATGGCTTGAGGAACTCTTGATCAACCAGAAGAGATTTGTTTCAAAAATTGTGACAGGGCCAGTACTGGCTATTTATAAAGAAGAGCAGCAAGTTCCTGACTGGATTAGAGCTGGTAATTTTTATTCGTCTCATCGATATGAAACTGGGCATGAAATGGAAGTTGCCTTTACAAACAATGTGATGTTTAGTACTCAACTTCTCCAAACTCTTAAAGAGGGTGAGCCTCTTTTTGATCATCGTTTTGCTGAAAAGGGAGCAGAGGACGTTTATCTTTTTACACGCTTGCATAAGGCTGGTTATAAGATAGTTTGGGCTGATAATGCAGTCTTACATGAACCTGTTGTTGATGAACGTATGTCATTAAAATGGATTTTGAATAGAGGTTTTTGGGGCTGGAGTTGTCATAGCTTGATTGAAACGGAACTTAATCCCTCGATAAAAATCCAGTCTATACGGGCGATTAAAGGGTTAGCTTTAATCTTTATAGGAGCCGTCTCTATTGGTCCGTCAATGCTTTTGGGTAAACATAAAGCTGCTAAAGCTCTGTTAAATATTTTTAAGGGAATGGGAACACTTTCTGGACTGATGGGACATCAGGGAAATTGGCGATAATCATAAGGTGTTTTTGTCTTGTTCAAATTTTCTTAAAAAATACTATATATTTGTAGTAATTAACGTTATTTGTACTGAGGCTCTTATGTTTAAATCTATTTCTCTAAAGTCGTGTAGGTTAGCTTTTCGAAAGCTGTTGGGTATCACTGGTGTAGTTCTTGTTGCGATGGGAAGCATGAGTTGTTCCGGCGGCATTAAAATATCTGAGGATCGAGAATCAAAAATTCTAGTTGATCAGTTTGGTTACCGTCCTCAAGATCCAAAAGTTGCTGTTGTGATCGGGCACCCGGACGGGGCTCAGTCCTATGAACTTAAGGATGTGGAAACCAATCAAGTTATTGATGTTATTACTCCAATTAAGTGGGGAGACGGAGCATTTCATCCTCAATCAGGAGAACGTGCTTGGTGGGTTGATTTTTCAGAGGTTAAAGAACCTGGCAGCTATGTCCTTGTTCGAGAAGATGAGGAGACTCGATCGGCAGAGTTTGATATTCGTGACGATGTCTATCGAGATGTCTTAATTGCGGCAACTAAAATGTTTTTTTATCAGCGAAGTGGGTTTGCTAAAGAAGAGCCATTTGCCGATCCACGTTGGACGGATGCTGCAGCATATCTTGGACCAGATCAAGATACAGAAGCTCGCTTTGTGCATGATAAGTCGAATCTAGGCTTAGTTAGAGATATGCGAGGTGGCTGGTTTGATGCTGGTGATACTAATAAATATGTTACCTATGCTTCTCAACCAGTGCATCAGCTCCTAAGTGCTTACGGGCAGAACCCTAAAATCTGGACCGATGATTTTAATATTCCTGAATCGGGAAACGGAATACCTGATTTATTGGATGAAGTCAAGTTTGAACTTGATTGGTTTATGCGAATGCAGGATGATGATGGCGGAGCTTTTATTAAGCTGGGTGTGCTTGATTACTCTGAGGCAACAACAATTCCTAGCCAAGATAAGCGACCAAGATACTACGGTCCTAAATGTTCATCATCTACGATTACACTTGCAAGCACGTTTGCTCATGCATCATATGAAATGCGCTCATTCCCTGAGCTTAAAGATTATGCAGATGAGCTTCAAGCCCGATCAATAGCTGCTTGGAACTGGTATCAGAACAATCCGATTGAGACTGACTGTGATAACGAGGAAATTAAATCAGGGGATGCAGATCTAAGTCCTGAAGACCAGCTAGGTATCAGCATTACTGCAGCTGTTTATCTCTTCGCTATAACGGGTGATCTTAAATACTCAGACTACGTGGCTCAAAACGTATACTCATCTACTCCTTTTAACGATGGTGCCTGGTCACGTTATAATCCGATACAGGGAGATGCTCTACTCTTTTACACACAACTCTCTAATGCAGATAGTGCCTTAAAGCAAGAGATCCTAGATGCGTTTGAACTAACACTTACTGAAAATACAGACAGTTATGGCAACGACGATGCTCTAGATCCTTTTCGCGCTTATATGCCTGATGAGCAGTATCACTGGGGTAGTAATCAGGTTAAGGCAAATTATGGCAACACAAACTATGATCCGGTTTTGCTAGGTATCAATGTAGCTGAATGGTTTGATTACACTGAGCGAGCTTTGGGAACTATAAACTATTTTCATGGAGTTAATCCTTTAGGAATTGTTTATCTCTCAAATATGTACGAGTATGGTGCAGAAAATTCTATCAATGAAATATATCATCAGTGGCTGGGCTTTGGAGATTATCAAAATGCAGTTACCTCTAAACGAGGTCCTGCTCCTGGTTATTTAGCTGGTGGTCCTAATGGTAGTTATTCCGGGGATAGTGAGCTCGCAGCGGGACCACCTATGAAGGCTTATATTGACACGAGTGAATTTGACTTGCTCGCTTGGGAAATTACAGAGCCAGCGATATATTATCAATCATCCTATGTAAAGCTTCTCTCCAAATTTGTGACAGCAGATGAAGAGTAATATGGTGAAATTGTAGAGCATAGATATCAGTAATCTCCCTTCCTTTCTAATCTCAGGACGCAAAGAGATAAGACATCAAGAGCTGTATTTTTATAAGAGTACTCTAACACCTCTCTAAAATTAGAATTTACATATGAATACTAAGCGACTGAAAGTACTGCTCGTTATTGAGCAATGTAATCCTGAATGGAATTCTGTACCCCTCGAAGGATATCACCTCTACAACGGCATTAGTCGATTTGTAGATACAACGTTAGTAACTCACATGCGCAATAAAGAAGCGCTAGAGAAGATTCATGCAGATAGATCTATTGTTTATATCGACAATAGTGATTTTATTAAAGCAACGGAAAATATTGGTGAACGTTTGAGTACATTTAAGGGACAGATTATTTGGCCCTTGATGAATACATTGACCTATCCGGCTTATTGGGAATTTAATCGACTAGTCTACAGCCAGTTTCAAGAGGCGATCAACCGAGGCGACTATGATATTGTTCATGCAATCACACCAATGATGCCTCGCTATCCGGTCAAAACAGTCAATGCTTGTCGGCAAACTCCCTTTATTCTGGGACCAGTAAATGGTGGTGTCCCTTTTCCTAAAGGATTCAAGGCTGTAGCCAATCGTGAATTTGCTTATTTGAATTTCCTTCGTTCGGTTGGTCGATCGCTTATACCCGGTTATCGAAAGACTTATAAAAATGCCAATTACATTTTGGCAGGTTCTACCTACACATTAGGATTAATTAGAGAACTGTTTCCTACGATTTTAGACGATCAAATAGAACTATTTTATGAGAACGGTATTACTAGTTCGTTTATACGATCTGATAAAGACGTAGTTCAGACTAAAATTCTTGATAAAGTATCTGTAGAACGTAAGGTTAAACTTCTGTATGTGGGGCGACTGGTTCCTTACAAGGGTGCTGATATGCTTTTGGAGGCAATCGGTAGACTTAATACATCTGTGAAGGAGAAAATTCATCTAACAATTGTTGGTAGGGGTCCGGAACAGACCAACTTAGAGCATCAGGTAAAACGCCTTGAACTGGATGGGTATATTCATTTCACTGGCCATATTAAACAATATCAAACCTTAGAATATTATCAGAATTCCGATATTTTCTGTTTCCCTTCCGTACGTGAGTTTGGTGGAGCAGTGGTTTTAGAGGCTATGGCTAATGCTTTACCTTGTATCGTGGTGGACAATGGCGGTATTGGCGAGTATGTAACAGAAAAAACAGGATTTAAAATTAGCCCTGTCTCTAGAGAGTTTGTAATTGAAAAATTAGCTATTTACATTGCACAACTAGTTGAGGATCACATAATGCGCCATGACATGTCATGTGAGGCTATTCAACGTGCAAAAGAATTTACATGGGATGTAAAAACTCAAAAAATTGTTGATATTTATTCACATATTTTAGAAAAAAAGAGTATGGCTGTTTCAACAGCAGAGTAACTTCAAGTCTCGATAATTGAATATTTAATCCTGATGCTCTTTGATCTACTAGAAGAACTAGGACATTGCTGCTGACCGGTATGATTTCATCTGTCCAATTTAGCTGGTAGCCTATTTCACTGGTTGGTTTATCTCTCAAGCTGACAGCGGTAGAATCACAGCTGACGATGATACGTCATTTTGAGTCAAAGCTTGATATTAGAGTTTTTCTATTCCTAAAACTGGGCAAATTGGAAAACAAATTGCCCAGTTTTAGATAATGGCAACTGACACGGTAGCAACACACTTAAAGAGGAATAAAGTGATATGACTAATTCAGGTGGATCTGATGGCTCTGATAAGAAAGTTGTAGCTGGCATTTTAGGCATCTTACTAGGGGCCTTGGGTATCCATAAGTTTTATCTGGGCTATACCAACGAAGGTATTATCATGCTGCTGGTGTGTCTGGTGGGTGGTACCGTTACCTGCGGTATTGGTGCTGCTGTAGTAGGTGTGATTGGATTAGTTGAAGGGATTTTATACCTGACAAAATCAGATGAAGAGTTTGTCAGCACCTACATTACCAATAAGAAACCCTGGTTCTAAATCATGGTTATAGATGGCATTGTCTAAATCATCGACTTATTTACGATTAGGAATATTAGGAGCGCTATGTACACCGTTCTTAATTGTTCTGCTCCATGGGTTCGGTTATGAGGTCAATTTTTGGGGATGCCCGCTCAAGGCACTGGTGGGTTTCCCCTGCCCTACGTGGGGAATGACTAGGGCTGTGTTTGCGATCGCAAACAACCAATGGTCAGCTGTCAGCAAATATCATCTATTGGCTCCCCTCGTCGTTTTACTATGGGGTATTGCCACCATCCAACTCAGCCTTGAACTGTTTACCAAACGTGTCTGGAGTCTATGGTGGCAGCGTCGTAGCCTATGGCTCAGTGGGCTTGTGCTCCTGTTTGGCTACCATAGCGTCCGGCTTTATCAGCTTTGGATCACCGGCACCCTAGCCACAGATATGCAACAATCTCTCTTGAGTCACTTACTTTAGAACAGCTAGGCCCCATTCATCTATCTCTATCGCCATGCATCATCATCGTAACCTACCCTTAAAAGCTGGACTAGCAATGGCTGGCTTAACCTACTGTCAGATCTTTGCCCATATAGAAATCAACCCCTTTCTCAAAAATTATCTGATCCTAGTACCTATCCAGCTGGGTGTGCTCATGTATTTTGGTTACGCTTATTGGAGTGGAAAATCCAACCCTCATCAAACAGGCCGTCCTATATCAAAATGAGGGTTGGATGCCCCCTTGAGCTCAGTGGACAGTAAGGCTAACTCCACTTCCATACCGCCTAATCCAAACTTCTAAGTTTAAATACCTATATGCATACTCTAAAACTAGATACATCTATGGGAGAACCTCGTCTCAAGTTATCCCAGAATTTGATAGAATTTCCCTTAGAAATTTTAGAGCGAGCAGATTCCTTAGAAATTCTAGACCTATCTAATAACCAGTTAAGTAGCCTGCCACCAGAATTTTCCCAGCTAAAAAAGCTCAGAATTGTTTTTTTAAACAATAACCAGTTTGAAGAATTTCCACAGGTGCTAGCTGCTTGCCCAAATCTTTCCATGGTGAGTTTTAAGGGCAATCAAATTAAAACCATTAGCGCCGATGCCCTTTCCCCTAAAATTCGGTGGCTGATCCTCACCAATAACCAGCTGACCACCCTGCCCAGTAGCATTGGTAAACTGAGCCAGTTGCAAAAGTGCATGCTGGCGGGAAATCAGCTACAGTCTTTACCGGATGAACTGGCGAATTGCAAAAACTTAGAACTTATTCGTCTAGCGGCTAATCAGTTACAAACCCTGCCGCCTTGGTTATTAACGCTGCCTCGGTTAACCTGGCTAGCCTATGCAGGTAATCCTTGCTGCTCAGTCCCAGAAAACAATACAGCCCTCGCAGCCATTGATCCAGCTGAACTACGGCTAGGCGAAGTCCTGGGTCAGGGAGCCTCTGGGATAATTTATGAGGCTCTGTGGCAGCCCAGTTCTGGCGTTAGCCAGACGGTGGCCGTAAAACTGTTTAAGGGTGACATGACCAGTGATGGTTTACCGTTAGATGAAATGCAGGCCTGCATCAAAGCTGGTGCCCATCCAAATTTGGTCAATGTGCTAGGAGAACTGAGTCAACCCATTGAAGGAAAAACCGGTCTAGTGTTTTCCTTGATTACCTCTGATTATGTCAATCTTGGGGGGGCTCCAAATCTAGATACCTGCACCCGAGACACCTACAGTGATGGCGTTACATTTACGTTACCAGTTCTTTTAAAGATTGCTCAGGGAATAGCGTCGGTTGTGGAGCATCTCCATAACCAAGGGATTATGCATGGCGATCTCTATGCCCATAATATTTTGGTCAACAATCAAGGAGAGAGTATTCTTGGAGACTTTGGGGCTGCATCATTTTATAACTTAGGTGATAAAGTGACAGGAGAAGCATTACAAAGGCTTGAATCTAGGGCTTTTGGTTGTCTGCTAGAAGATTTATTAGACCACTACAGCAGCGATGATTTCGAAGCTGAATCAAAAGCACTTCAGTATCTGCGTCAGCTACAGCAGCGCTGCATGGCTCCAGCTATCAGTAATAGACCTCTCTTTAGTATGATTTGTCAGTGTCTAGCAGAGGTCCCTACGCACATTTAATGTTGTTTTTCCGACTCCCAAGGACTGTATATTCATTTGAGCTGTTTTCCATTTAAGAACGCAAGCACCTGATGATTAAATTGTTCTGGATTAACCAGATTAGAAGGGTCTATGGACTGTTGTAGGATCACAAATTCAGCGTTGGGCAGAGCCCTGGCGATCTTTTGATTAATCTCAATAAAGAACTGACCCAGCTCGGCACCAACCATAACCAGAGTGGGAATAGTCACGTCTGACAGATGCTCTAAAACATCAATCTGGTTGATCGCTTTTCTGGCTAAAATCAGCTGGTCAATATCTACAGTTAAACAAACATGCTTAAAGTAGGTTTGAGCCCCTTGGGTATAGTCAGCACGATAGATCTGGCTAATGCTGTTGGCTAGCTGCTGTTTACCCAATCGTTTAAATAAATGAAATCCAATTAGTTGAAACTGGCCTAACAGTTTTTCACGAACGGTCCGCAGTTCTCCAAAGGTGTCGGCAAGCACCAGGTTGTTGACCACCTGAGGATAAGCGACAACAAACGACTGGGCGATCACGCCCCCCATGCTAACGCCAATAATGGTGCATGTTTTGACAGCTCTGTCAGCTAACAGCCAGTTGATTTGATTGTGCCAGTGAAACAATTGACCACTAGGCAGCGGCGATGATTGACCATGGCCAAACAGATCGAGAATCAACAGATGCAAGCCAGCATCCACATAAGGCTGCAGTTGCGCCTGCCACATACCATGGTCCGCTCCGATACCATGGAGCAACAACAGGGTCTCTGCACTGCGATCGCCCCGTTCTAGATAATAGGTTTCACTCCCGTCTGGGTTCTGAAGGATCATAGACACAGGCTGTTTCAGCTATTGCGATTGCTAAGTTAGGGGATAAACCGATCTATGTTCGTTGTTATTAACATTCCCTGACGGCTTATACCATCCTGAGGATCGGCAATGTCTGGCTATTTAATAGCTTAAGCTTGGACACTGTTAACTCCATGTCGAAATGTCATCGTTAAAGATGACTTTTGTCATGGGAATTTCCGAATAGGGCCTTTAGAGTTGGACTAGATACTACTTATACGAATAACGATGGCTTGGTTTCTGGGCTACATACTATCGGTCGGGCTGAGCTTGCTAGTGGCCTATGGGCTGCTGGTCAAGGCCATGGGGCAACCTGCAGCATGGCGGCAGATCGGCCATGCGCTGCCCTGGATTGTACTGGGGGTTGCGATCGCATTTACCTCTGCGTTTATTGCATCGTGGAAACAATCGGGCTGGAGTTTTATCCATCTGGCCTACATTATCAGCGCCAGTCTGTGGCTAGTGAGCTGGCCGGTACGTAAACGCAAAGCAGGTGGTCTACGGCTCAATGTCGGTCACACCTGGCACAATCAAATGCTATTCTGGCTCGGTATTGCCGAGTTTGCGATCGCAGCTATTATCACCGGAGTTTCATGGGTCACATTCACAGACGTGGCCAATAATCCAACCGAAATTGCACAGCTTTCTCTTAAAATTGCCTTTTGGTGGATGCTAGCCATATTTATTTTCTCTCTCGGGTTGAACAAACTTGAACTCAGAGAAAGCGGCCTTTGCTTTTTATACAATTTCATTTCATGGCAGCGAATGAAAGCCTACACCTGGGATATAAATCATCCAAATATTCTCGTTATTTATCTTCACGCACGATTTATATTTTTACCTGCTAGGATGAACATCAGAGTGCCAAACCAGCACCGTGTTGCCATTGATCGCATTGTCCAGACCTATATTCCCTTCTCTCCCCCTGATGATTCATTAGCTCTGTCTTAACTATGGTTTTTCGACGAGAGAAAATCGGTTTCGAGGGACTGCTGATTATCCTTTTGGTGAGCCTATCCTTTGGTCTATTGCATCGACTGACAAGTTCGGTAGCATCACAGCAGCAACCGCTGTTTGACAAGGTATAGGAAACAGTCAACGACAATTTTTATGATCCAGATTTTAACGGTGTTGACTGGACCGAATTAGGAGAACAGTATCGGTCCTAGGTGGCCGCTTCTGACGACAAAGCAACTCTGATTAATCAGATGCTGAGCCAGTTAAAAACCTCCCACACACACCTTTATACGCAGGATGACCCAGCCTATTATCAGCTGTTGGTTATTTTTTATCCACGGGTGTCTGAATTTGAGACTCAGCTGGTTGAGCAGTTCCCAGAGGGCAAGCTGAAATACACTGGCATTGGCATTGTCACCCAGAAGAAAGCGGGTAATATTTTTATCAAAGGTATCTTTGACGGGGGACCAGTGGATAAGGCTGGCCTTAAGGTGGGCGATCAAATTTTGAGCGTAGCCGGAGAGCCCTTCCAGTAGAGTATGCTCAAGGTACCGACCCTTAGAAGGAGCGTGCGATCGCAACAGCCCTGGAACAACTGGAAAATCCATCTACCAAACAGTAGTGTCCTCTGCATCTGTAAACACTATGGCCACTCGACTACTGTTTATCGACAATCTTCGCGTCTGTCTGACCATCCTTGTGGTGGCCCACCACGCTGCCCAGCTCTATGGGCCAACTGGCGGAGTATGGCCCATTGTTAACCCCGAGCGGGCAGCGATTTTAGACCCATTTTTTGCGGTTAACGCCGCTTTCTTTATGGGACTATTCTTTTTGATCTCAGGGTATTGCTTACCAGCAGCCTATGACAGCAAGGGAATGCAACAGTTTTTACTCTCTCGATTTCAGCGCCTGGGCATCCCCCTAGTCTTTTTTAGCCTGTTGGTCTTTCCCATCGTACTATATCGCTTAGATACTCCATCCGTTTCTTTTTTTGCATTTATTATGCAAACCTATCTACACCCCCTAAATATCGAAGTTGCCCACCTTTGGTTTTTAGTACATCTGCTGGTTTACGCTGTCTGTTATAGCCTATGGCGACAGATCAGCCGACAGCATCGATGGCATATAGCCGGTCTCGCCAATTGCCTTGGCTCTCACCCGATGGTGGCCTATCTCTTGAGCTTAACAAGCATTACCTTTCTTGTTCGCATTAAGTATCCCATCGATCGATGGGTACAGCTATTTGGATGTGTACCCACCGAGGTTGCCCACTTGCCCCAGTACGCCAGCCTTTTTGTTATAGGCATTATGGCCGCCCGCTGCAGCTGGCTCAGACAGATTACCAAAACCCAAGGATTTCTTTGGCTGGGGATTGGTCTCATTGCCACCCTGTTGCGCTACGTCTATAGTTTTGCCAACCTGCCTGATATCATTGCTGGAGGCGGCTGGGATTGGCGATCTGCCGTATGGAGTGGCTGGGAAGCAACGATTTGTGTGGGGCTTTGTATGGGGTTACTCATTTTGTTTCGGGAAATGCTCAATTTTCAGAACAAAGTTTTACGTATCCTCTCAAACAATGCCTATACGGTCTATCTCATTCATCTTTTAGTCATTCTCTATTTACAGCTCATCTTTGCCCACAATTCTATCGAGCCACTGGCCAAATTTAGTCTGGTAACGCTCATTGGCGTTCCCCTCTGTTTTGGTGTTAGTAGTCTCCTACGAAAATTACCGTTAGTAAGGCAGGTGCTTTCGTAGCGCTTATGGGTTCACCTACCCAGGTGGTCGGTCCATAATCTAACGAACAAATGAAATTTGCTAGCATGGGCGGAAAAAGATTCCCTCAGTTTGTTTCAATAGCTTCACCTGACAAAAACTACAAAAAGGACAATTGAGATGACACATCAGGAAAACAGCTCAAAACTGCGCCCCCCTAAAGAGATTACCTATCAATTTTTGCTAGGTACTGCACTGGGACTCATCGTCTCTTTGATTCCATGGGTCCTGATTACGCCAGCGTTAACCACCTGGAATCTAACAGTGACGGGGATAATTATTTTATTTTGTGGCCTCCTAGCGGCTCTACTGGGAAAACAGTTTTTAAATAGCCTCATGCGGTTTTTAGAATCCTTGCCCCCAGTGGCTTAGCCATCCGTAAATCCGTCTGGTTCCATCTGAGAAGGACATCGGTTTTATGGGTGGGTGACATCATCTCGCCAGCAGCTGAAAACCCGTTAAATCTATTTATTCAATATCACAACGACTGTGATTTTCTGATTTCTCTCTTTCTGAATTTGTTCAAAGCGTTCAGTTTTAGCAACAGCTTTAGCCATTGCCACTAGGTTTTGTTCAGGTTTATCCTAATCAAATAGCAAGGTGAGGCAGTGGCAGACAATGTAATGATGCTACGACTGCTGATGGAAATGGCTCACCTTGTTTATTTCCAATCCCCTATGCTTATCGTTGAACTAAAGTTTCGTACAGTCATCCTTTGAGCACCCTATATGCTTCTTGCAAAGAAATTTAAAATCTATGACCCATAATAGAAATACAGTGGTTCAATATAGCCACGCAATTGCTGCTGTCTGATGGGTGTATTTTACCTTGGCAGCTCCATATATCTTAATTAAGACAGCCTGCTCTAAGCGTTTCACACAAGTTTTTGTGCGTTTAGGGAGCGTGTTTAATGTAGTGCCTGATTAAAGAAAAAACAATGCCCCAACTATGGTCTACTACCAAACTATCTCTGGTGGGATTGATTAGTATTTCTGTATTATCACCAGTAGAGGTGTCAGCTGCTACATTTAGCAAGCTATACGTCTTTGGTGATAGCCTATCTGATGCTGGCAATGTGTTTAACGCTACCCTAGCCGTCAATGACCTACCGGTGGCTCCAGGTATTGTTGTTCCTCCTGTGAGCCCTCCCGATCCTCCCTACTTTCAGGGACGCAATTCTAACGGACCTGTTTGGGTAGAATATCTGGCTGATGGGCTGGAGCTGTCCCTGACCAATTCAACTGAGCTGTCGGTTCTAACTCCCACATTGCCAGTGCCGTCTCCCATTACCCTCACGGTCGATGGTCCGGCTGTCAGTCCCTTTTTTAACGGAACACTGTCTACGACTGGTGTTAATTTTGCCTTTGGTGGGGCCCAAACCGGATTTCAAGGGTCAACAGATTTTGGCGAACTGATCCCCGGTGTGCTTACCCAAGTTGGCTGGTTTGAGACCGATTTAGCTCTAGCCAATGCTACGGCAGATCCAAACGCGCTCTATGTCGTGTGGGCTGGTGCCAATGACTATTGGGGAGCCGATCTAGGCGATGATCCTGACGTTTTAACTAGCCAGTCCGTCAGTAATCTAGAAACAGCCGTACAGCAGCTTTATGCTACCGGTGCTCGCAATTTTCTCGTACCTAATCTACCCGATTTAGGACGGACTCCCAGAGGGTTGATCTCTGACTCCGAGTCCCAGCGTCTTAGCAATCTTGCCCTAACTCACAACTCTCTACTAGACGACGCTATTGGTAACTTGGGGTTGCTCCCAGGTAACCAGATTCTTGCCCTTGATGCATTCTCTTTATTTAATCAGGCGATTAGCGATCCAGCGGTCTTTGGCTATAGTAATGTGACAGATGGATGTCTATTGGTATCTACCTGCCTGAATAACCCAGCCAGCCAAGACAGTTTTCTATTTTGGGACGATCGCCATCCCACCACAGCAGCCCATCAGGAGCTAGCCCAGGCTACATTTATCGGTCCGCTTGCTATGAAAACTCCTGGGGCGTCCCCCACGGCGGTACCGGAACCATCATCGATGCTCACGCTGGTTGCTATAGCAGGAGCCGCCGTAGCCCGACGAAAACAAGAGTAATCTCCCCTTGTACAGCCAATACGCCATGATCAACAATAAGAGATTCACATGATGACCATGTAAATTTCTACCGTCGAATGAGTGGTCCAATCCGTTCAATTCGATTGGTGACAATCCCATCCAGGGGTAAATGCTGAATTTTCTCCAAGCTATCTAGTGTATCAACTTCGAGCACATAAACCTGTAAATTAGCCTGTCGTGCCTTGGATAGAAAAAGACCGGGCCAACCAGGCACATAGTTAAGGTAGCGAATAGGTACACCGAATGCATATCGGCTACAAATATCCGATAGCTGCCCTGAAATCAACATCTTTAAATAATCGGGGATACAGTCTTTGACTTCTCGCCGAGATGAGAATAGTCTTTGCACGTCTAGAATATCGTTTTTTAGTTGAGCATACTGTTCTTTTCCTGAAAAGAGGTACAGATTTGTTAACTGATGAGAAGGGTATTGACGCAGTGTGTCCGACAATAATTCAATTGTGTGATCAAATCTATCTTTTTGATCAATGAGAAATTTTTGATCGGGAAATGTTGTGAGTACCTCATCCAGTGTTGGCATCATGGCAGTACCTCTGCCACGAAAGGGATAGGTTTGTCCCCCATCTGCTGTGTAACCATATCCAATATCCAACTGCTTCAGCAGTTTCATACTTTGCTTATGGGTAATCCCGTTGCCGTTTGTTCGACAATCTATGGTCCAGTCATGGAATACAGCCAGCTGATTGTCGGTGGTGGGATGAATATCAAGCTCCACCATGTCTGCCCCATAGTCAAAAGCAGCCCGCATAGAAGGCAGAGTATTTTCAAGGAAACTATGGGTGGGTGGATAAATAATTTTTGCTGTGCATGTATCATTCTCTAGGCTTTCTAATGGAAATGTTTGACTGACACCTCGATGGGCAATGAGCATAAATGAACCGGGTGGTGGGGGTAGCGATCGGGGGATATAGATGTAGGCGACAAGAGCTACTGCCAGACCAAACAGCCCAGCTGTTATTAGCTTCACCAAACGGAACATTCTGGTTCGTAATGTTCTCTGCTGTCGTACAAAGCCGTTTGGTTTCACCATGATTCACTGGATGGCCATCGTCGTCAGGTATCACACATATTCCTATCGCATATTTTTACCTATAGTTGCCTCGTTCTGAAACATAGCTATGACCAATCCTAATAAGTGTTCAACAATCCAGTACTCTGAGATTCCAACGAGAGAATACTCTTCTACTTTACGAGCATAGTCTGTCTCCCAATGACTGTTAACCACCCCAACCATCAGCTTGATTGCACTTGCCCGCGTTATCATCGGTTATCACTGCCATAGGGGTTCTTGTGCCAGAGCTGGTTCATTAGGGTTACCCCAGCTCATGCTCACTACACAGCAACTGTTGACAGCAGGGATGTAAACACAAATTAATAACGCTTAACAACGGAGAGGGTGGGATTCGAACCCACGGTACCTTTCGGCACACTCGATTTCAAGTCGATATATGCGATCTTTGAAACCTTCTCTGAAAAAGGATTTTAAGAATCGTTCAAAAAGGCTGATCTAATTTTGACTTAAATGTGCCAATTTAATGTGACGCTTTGATCCGCCATCAACGAAAGATTTAGATTGATCCACACTGGATCATCTAGTTGATCCACTCTCTAGTAACCATATACCAATGAGTTAGATATATTTTGATCCACTTACTTCGTGTAACTTGCATGGAGTGAATTAACTCGGTGGCTAGTTTTGGGCAAAACAAGGCAGGCAAAAAGTATCCCCATTGGTGAAATTAATGAAGTTTTTCAGTTTTATTACCGCTCATACTCCCGGACAATAAAAACCGGTTGCCTTGAGCCCGGTTGATTTTTTTGCAGAACCCGAAACAGACGGTTGTGTAAGGACTTCTGAGCCGTTGTGGCTTCCGGAAATTATGGCCGCGAAACGAGGGGGTAATTCCGGAAATTATGGCCATTCTCTCATTGAACAAATAGGGGTGTTTTGTGTCAAGTGCTGAGAGATTTTTTCCCAGATTTTTCAGCCTTTGTTTCTGTTG
>JBCCHX010000079.1:0-31469 GCA_039028535.1 Cyanobacteria bacterium P01_B01_bin.77 | reverse complement strand
TGGTACCGGCGCTTGAGTAAGGATTATGAGCGCTTGCCTGAATCCTCTGAAGCCATGATTTACATTGCCATGACTCGCTTGATGTTGAGGAGACTGGCATGATTTGATACTTGGCTCTACCTTTTAAAACATCCTCTCAGTCAGTCCCTGAGTAATATCCTTAATCACCCCCGATCGCCCGCTTTGCCCGCAATTGATTTTCCTGGGGGTCTTTACCACCTACCTCGGCAAGTTTTTCCACCTGCTCCAAGGCATCGGTTTTATCGGTATCGCTTTCAGAGGAAGGCTTAGTAGCTTACATTTACACAGTCAACATCCCTATACATTAGGGGATAACACTGTTGCATCTTTGTTGCTTTTTCCAATATTGCACTTCATGCATAAAGCTTGCAAGTTCTCAGGTGCATCAGTTCCCCCTCTAGAACGCGGCATAATATGATCTACATGTAGTGTTACGCCATGCTCTTTTACTGAGCGGCCACAACTGCAGCATGTCCACTGATCTCTAGCTAATATTTCCCACCATAGCCCTGGCTTAGTAAATCGATAGCTATCAATTCTAGGAAGTTCTATAAATTCATCTCTATAATTTCCGCTCTGGTCAGTATCTACATTCTCTTGCCACCAACTTCTGGCTCCTTTCTCTATATACCATCTTTCATATTTTTCAAACATCTTAGAGACATCAGACTCTATCCCATTATCAATATCTATCGAGGCTTCAAGCAAAGGATATAGAGCGACAAAAGCCAACTGAAGTTCAAAAATCCCAGTCTTGAAGCTGATAGGAAAAAAGTAATCTACAGACGTAAAAACAATAGGTAGCAATTCATCTTCTGTTATATTCCTCTTTTCAAGAACCTCATTAAAAGGTATGAATTGAGATGCATTCTGATGAGAAATATGATTTAAAAGAAAAATATTATTGAGAGGACAAAAATACTTATTAAAGAAATCTTTCCAGATCTTTATTACTTCAGAATTTTGCTTGGGATATATCCCAAGCAAATAGATATAGACAGAAGTATATCCTTCAGGAGTGATGAAAAAATATAGCCTTCCACTATTGTGAATATACGGGTTACCGTCTTTCTTCTTAATCCTAAGTTTTTTGGTACCCCTTTTACCGCCTAAACCTATTCTTACATACGGTCTATCATCTTTATTCAGCGCTTTTGGTCTATGCCTAGGGGTTCTCAATATGGTCATTTTCTCATAAGGATTTACATCATATATTACTTGTACTAACCTTATCGTCTCTGTTAGCAGAATTTCTAATCTTGGAAAGAAATAGTTTTGGAGTGTATTTAACCTCGTTTTAGTATCCTCAATTTGAAAAATAGACAAATCTCTTTTGGAAAGCTCAAGGTTTTCGAATAACATATCTAGACTTAATCTCCCTTAAATCTTATCAACAGGCAGCTGATATATCCCATTGATAAATTTATTTACCAAGTCACAACCTCAGCAACAGGATTCTTCCCATGATTGTGCTGAGCGCTGTAGCTGAGAGAATACTCCAGTAAGCATTACTAAGTAGACGTTAAACCCGTTATAGATAGATCTACAACTGCAACGCCGATAAATCTATATGGTGTCTCTATTTCTTTATCCGGGCACAGGTAAACATAGTTAACTGTTGTGGAAGGGAAACCTAAAGATACGTCTCTGATAATTGTGTCCCTTCCAATGGACACCCTTTGGTTAGCCTAGGGTTTTCAACCCTGGGCGGGTTTGCGCTTCCCCGCTAGATACAAGATATAAGCTTAGGGCAAAATATCACTAACAGCCACAGCACTCTCTGACATCGCTAACGGTGCAACCATCTGACCAGCCTGATACGTTTCTGAGACCGCATAGCAAAAGCCATACTTAGCATCCGGCTCCGCAACAGGCTGTCGATAAACCTCTAACTGTCGATCGACCAAATTCACAATCCAATAGTCGGTAACACCGACCCTAGCATAGAGACTTTGCTTCACCGTCCGATCGTAGGTCACCGAAGAATCGGCAATCTCCACAAACAGCGCGGCTTCGGTAGGATGAGCATCGGTAAAGTCTCGAATTTGCCCTACGATCACCGCTACATCTGGCTCTGGCTCAGAAATATCGCTCACCACAAACGGCTTCTGTTGCCGAATGTAATAGCCCAGCCCAAACACCGCTTTAAGTGCCCATCAAATCCACAGCAACCGCGTGGGGGCTCCGCATAGCAGCCAGATCGATCACTTGCCCTTCAATCAACTCCACCCGGCAATCTGCAAACAGCCCCATTTCCGCCATACAGTGATACTCATGGCGAGTCCATTGGTGAACTTTTGGTTGTGCAATGAATACCATCGTCCGCTATATAGCCCATCAGGTGAACTACGTTTAGAAAACTTATACTCTAACCATGATAAAACCCATCCCCTGTAGGGTGGGTAACCCCATAGCCAATCAGCTCGCCACCGTTCAAACAAAGTCTGTCACGCTAAATCCGGCACACTCACAAAAAGAGAATTTGCTCAATTCATTAGCTACGTGATCAATTTAGCCTTTTCAAAAAAGCGCCTAAGTACATCTGTATCATTAACTTTCCATATCAAATTCTGCTGGATAGAAGCTGCAGAACGCTTCATGTTTCTATACAATGGCATTTTAATAGGAATTAATGCCTAGTTATCTAGTGCATTAGTTCGTCAAGTGCTCATACATTAAAATCCATTTTTTATAAGCAGCAAGGGGTAAGCATGTATATCGTACAAATCGCCTCCGAATGCGCTCCGGTAATTAAGGCCGGAGGTTTAGGGGATGTTGTTTATGGTCTCAGTCGTGAGCTAGAACTACGTGGCCATACAGTAGAACTCATTCTGCCAAAATACGATTGCATGCGGTACGACCACATTTGGGGTCTCCACGATGCCTACTGCGACCTCAAAGTGCCCTGGTACGGATCAGAGGTTATCTGCGATGTGCACTGTGGCTGGGTACATGGCCGTCTATGTTTCTTTATTGAGCCCCATGATAAGGACAACTGGTTCCGTCGTGGTAAGTACTATGGCTGCGACGATGACCCCATGCGTTTTGCATTCTTTAGCAAGGCGGCCCTAGAGTTTCTACAGCAGAGCAACAAACGCCCCGATGTGATCCACTGCCACGACTGGCAGACAGGGTTAGTACCGGTAATGCTGTTTGAAATCTACAAGTTTCACGGCATGGAGCACCAGCGGGTGTGCTACACCATCCATAACTTTAAGCACCAAGGCAACGCAGGTACCGAGGTTCTCTATGCCACTGGCCTCAATCGTGCGCCCTATTACTTCAGCCCTGAGCGCTTGCAAGACAATTTCAATCCCTTCGCGCTGAACTATATGAAGGGGGGTATTACCTACTCCAATGCGGTCACAACCGTGTCACCCCACCATGCCTGGGAAGCTCACCACGGTGACTTTGGCTATGGTCTGGGCCATACGCTTCATATCAACCAGCACAAGTTTAAGGGCGTACTCAACGGCATCGACTACAACTTGTGGAATCCCAAGGTTGATACCTATATATCTGATTCTTATACACCAGACACCCTAGAAAATAAGCTCTACAACAAAAAGGCTCTGCGTGAACGGCTGATGCTGGGTCATGATGATCGGCCTCTGGTGGCCTTCATTGGACGATTGGATGAGCAAAAGGGAGTGCATCTGGTACACCACGCCATGTACCGGGCCCTGAACCGAGGGGCTCAGTTTGTATTGCTGGGCTCGGCAACTAGCGCTAGCATCAACGACCATTTCCAGTATGAAAAGGCCCACCAGAATGACAATCCTAACTGTCACCTGGAGCTGGGCTTTGATGAGGAACTATCCCACCTAATCTATGCGGGAGCCGACATCATGGTAGTTCCGAGTAACTTCGAACCCTGCGGTTTAACGCAACTGATTAGCTTTAAATATGGCACTGTACCGGTGGTGCGCGGCGTCGGTGGTTTAGTGGATACAGTCTTTGACATTGACTACGACGAAGGTAGGCCACCTGAAAAGCGTAATGGTTTTGTATTCTACCAGTCCGATAACTATGCTCTAGAGACTGCCCTCGACCGGGCTCTTGACCTGTGGTATACCGACCGTGAAGGGTTTCAGCAACTACAGCGTCAGGGAATGGCCTGCGACTATTCCTGGAACCTGCCGGGTGAGCAGTATATCAAGATATACGATGGCATCCGCCACCGATAGGGGCAACAACATATCAACCCACAGCATCTACTTGGGCACCCTAAGAGAGTCAACGAACTGATCCCAAGGGAGTGTATCTTGTTATGTCTAGTGCTGGACTCAATAAATGGACCGTCAGCGGCAACTTAGCTGCTGACGTCGTCGTTAAAACTGTAGACCTGCGGAATGGTCAACAGACGCGGGTGGCGGATGGCACTATTTATGTGCGCGGAGTCAAAGATCGCAATGAATCGTTCACCGTGCGACTGAGTATTTGGGAAGGGTCAGCCGCTTGGCGAAAAATTTCTTTTTTGAAAAAAGGTTCGCTGATTATCTGTACTGGCAGTGTTGAACCCGTACCTTACGTATCAAAAACAGATAGTGCTCCCAAAGCTGGGCTTAATATGCAGGTGTTGGATATTGATCTAGACCGGGTGAAAGACCCAGACGGAGAGACTAGTTATAACAACCCAACAGCTAATGAAAAAACTCCCGTAGGCGTGTAATTACTGAGTTCTTGAACGCGTTTATGTATAGACACTACAGATAGTACGGTAGCTTTTTATGCCAGCTTAAATGTTAAGGCTTGTGGCTTCAAGAAAAGTTCAAATTATCTTAGTTCAACTGTTAACTGATAGGGCATATTTGGGTTGAATGTATTTATAGACAAACAAATTATAGTTACCCCACCCCTTATTAGCTACGTCAATATACAGAAACGGGCCGAGCTGTTATTACAACAGCTCGGCCCCTATGCTTCTCCTAGCTTCTCAGACATCAGACACCAGACATCTGGTTTGGATTTGATAAGGCCGAGCAGGCAAGGACTCAATCGGTTCTTCAAGTAAGTTGACGGCAGTGTCTAAAGTCATCAGTCCTAAGCTGTTAGTGAGGGTGCCCTCTGAAGCTATGCCATAGGCGTCGTAATAGCGGGCAATAAAGCGGCTGGGCTCTGCCTCACTCGGTTTGAAGGCTGACAGAATCAAATGATCGGAGTCTAGACTGAGAAAGCTACGACCAGCGGCCCCATTAGCCAGTTGCCCTGCTGCCATATACGTTCTCAGAGGAATATTGAGAGCTTGGGCATGGTGAGGGGTGTGAGCTGCTTGCCAGTTGCCTAGATGGGGATAGAGGGCATAGGTGAAGTGATGATGGCCGCGATCGCAACCTGGATCTGGCCACAGAGGTGCCTTTAGCAGCGTTAGCCGCAGCTGACTGGGTTGGGCATCAAATCCATGCTTACAATCGGTCAGAATGCTTAAACCAAAGGTATCATCACTTAAATCAGCCCAGCGTAGCGCAGGCACTTCCCATTTGGCTCGATCATGATCCGTAGTCGGTTGGGTCGGTCGCTTAATGGCTCCAAAGGGCACCTCGTAGGTGGCATGGTCCGACTGCACCGTCACCGGAAAGTTGACCTTGAGCACCACCTGGATCTCTCGCCAATCTACCCACGTTTCTACCTTTAATAGGGGTGACTCAGCCTCTAGAGCATAGTCTTGAATAATGGTCGACTGATTTAGCTGCCGCGTAACCCGCAGTCTCTGGCAAATAGGGTTACGCGCCATCCATTCAACAGTCACCAGGGTAGCAGGGGCACAGGGTTTCTCCGCGTAGTCAGGCGCGATGTTCCAAGCGTCCCAATATTGTCCGCTATCTTCAAAGCATTGGAGCTGATTGGCGGTGGCGCTAAAGATCTCTTGCCCCGTAGCCAAATGCACGCAGGAGCTAATTGCTCCAGTCTCAGGAGAAATTACAACCCGCAAACAGTCATTTTCTAAAACAAATTCAGCTGTCGATTCGTCTATCTGGTCGTCTGTCGGTTCTGTCATCGCTGACACATTCTCTTTTAATACATACATGCGGTAGCCCACAGCAGGCACCTCACGAGCTACAAAGCTTAGAATTTGGTCAGTTTTTTTTATCTCTTTTTCTGGACTATCGTGTATGCACATGTCGGCAGGGGGCTCAAACTCCTGCAATACCCCTCTTAATCCCCCCTTGGTAAGAGGGGAAACTCCAATTCTCCCCCTTGGCAAGGGGGAGTTAGAGGGGGTGAAGCAACCGTCAATGCTAGTGTCCGGTCCTTGTGTCCAGGAATTTCGAACCTGCTTGACCTGATGATTCACTGGCTGATTTGTCTCACCATCAAGAATATGCCATTGCCCCGCCGGTACCGCTATCTCCACCACCTCGGTGCATGCCCAACTGTGGGCATTGAATACCAACAAGGACTGCCCCTGAGCGGGCATAGCACCATGTTGGGCAATCGCTTCTAGTGCTGTGGCTAAAGCCTCCTGCCCCCAAGTCTGCACCTTGGCCCACTCTTTATTGGCATTTTTGAATACCTCAGGAATCGACGAACCGGGTAAGATATCGTGAAACTGATTAAACAACAAACATTTCCAGGCGGCCTCTAGTCTCTCCTTCGGGTAGGGCTGCGCGGCTACTAGCTGCGCCACAGTGGCCCAGACTTCTGCTTGGTATAACAAATCTTCCCCGCGACGATTTTGTTGTTTTTGATCGCTATGGGCTGTGTAACATCCTCGATGTAGCTCCAAATAAAGCTCATCGTCCCAGACTGGTAAATCGTCCAGGCTGCCTGCCCCCAGGGCCTCATGCAAGAACTCCTGTGGTGTCGCAAACTCGATCTGAGGAAAAAACGGCGACTCTCTCCACCGTCGTGCTTTCATCAACATATCTCGCGTCGGACCACCGCCATGATCGCCTACACCTGGCAGCCAGCAGGTATGGGTAATATCAGTTTTCTCCTCCCACTTGACGGCATACTCAGCCATCTGCACCGGGTCAAAATCGGTGCCAATGGGGGGTAGTGTCCAGCCTAAAATTTCACTACCATCAGCAGACTGCCAGCGAAAGAGTTCGTGGGGAAACTGGGTAGTATCATTCCATCGTAGTTTCTGGGTAGCAAACACCTCCACACCGCCCAACGTTAATAGCTGGGGCAGCTGTGAACAAAAGCCAAAGGTATCCGGCAACCATGCAATCAGGCTACGGGCACCAAATTTTTCTTGGCAGTACCGCTGCCCATAGAGAATTTGTCTTGAGATCGCTTCTCCACTGGCAATATTCAGCTCCGGCTCGACCCACAACCCAGCATCAATGGACCACTTTCCTTGCTTTACCTGCTGCTGAACCCGTTCAAACAGCTCCGGGCGATTAGCTTCTAACCAGGCAAATAAAGCTGGACTAGAGTGCGTATAGGTCAGCTCGGGAAAATCCTGTTGCAGCGCCAATACTGACTCAAAGGTGCGCTCTGCAGCCTGCCAGGTGTCGGCCACCGGCCACAGCCAAGCCAAATCCAAGTGGGCATGGCCCACACAGTGAATCTGTCGCTGTTTGACCCAATCGCCATAGGGCAATAGGCACTGGCGCAGACTGGCTAAGCGCTGATGCACATCGCCGCTGCTTCCCTGCCATTCTTGAGTAATCAACGCTTCGACTATGGGCAGTTTTTCGGGAGCCAAGGCTTGCAAATAGTACTGCAGAACTTGCAATTCGTCCGCGACAAAGCTGGGTTCAGGGCTAATAGGATGATTAAGGGCTTCGTAGATTAGGTGCGATCGCACCAGGGCCCCCGCATCATGTTTCGGGCTTTCCAACCGCAGCACCACATCAAACACCTGGCCCGGCGTCACCGACTGACTCAAACACACACGAGTCAAAAAATCGAACAAGTCCCCCGCCTGGGCCAGCTCGCCATTCACATATAGCTGAGCATCCTCCGCCCACCAAGCCGTTGATAAACGCAGAGTCAAACCTGTCACAGGATAACCCTTGAGCATTTCAGGCACCGTCACCCGTTGGTACAGCCACAGCACTCGGCCCTGTGGCCAGGCAATATGCCGCCGCTCATTTAGCGGCATCACCTCCCATTGCTCCCCGATCTCCATAGCAGCCGTCAACCCACCTCCAGCATCGTCATACAACCCCTGCCAATGCATCTGCACATCTTGTTGACTGTAAGTTCGTAACGCTTGAATGAGGTTTGTTAGAAATGGAGTGGAGGCGTTCATCGTTCCGCTAAGATCGCACTAGGATTGATTGAGTATCTGATATCAAGTATCTGAGAATACTTGCCATACACTATGCCATCGTCGTCTCGCCCATACCAAAGCCAATTACTCAGGTTTGCACTACAGCAGTGGCAGCAAGGTCTAGAGCGGCAGAATCGAGCTTGGCGACAGCTCCAATCCACCGCTGTCTGGGGCGCACAGGTAGCTGTATTTCCGCTCTATGCCATCATGCAGGCGGTGAAGCAAGCCAGTTTTGTCCTGAGTGGCCACAATACAAAATCAGAGCAACCGTCAGAGCCCATTAGTATCCCCCAAGAAAACGTCACGGACATCGACCACACCCTCACTGCAATTCTGACCCACACGCAACAGGTCCTAACGTCAGAGGACACATCACAGTTAACAGCCACTTCCACAAGCGAATTTGGGAAAAAAGCTCAATCTCTTCTATTAAATACAATTGAGCAAATTCAAAAACAACTGCCAGGTAGCCACTGGTGGAGTGCCAACCATACCACCAATAGTACTCCTACTCAGCGACCATCAAATCATTTAACCCACACTCAAAGCTCTCAGCATCCATCAGACACGCTAACCGCTCGTACTATCGGTATACGTCGCAAAGTGGCAGCTGATCTACTCCAGAATGGCACCACACTAGCATCTTCGATCAAGACTCACAATCTAATTTTGGTCAACACCAACAACGAAGTTTTTGATATTTTTACGCCTGAGCACCAGGCCGATCTCAAACATTATATTGACCGCGTGATGGATGCTTACCAACAATCACGCTCTATCATTCCCCGCTCTATCAAGCGACTGTCATTTCAAACGGCCATCAAGCTTGAGGCAGGTAGTGATTCATCCCTAACGGCTGTTATTATCCATGCTCAACAACTCCTATCATCAGATCAAAAAGCACAGCTAAATATTGCGCCTACAGGTAATCTCGTACGCAAGGCAAAGTCTCTTTTAACTAATACAACTCAGCGGATTCGACTACTACTAGGTAGCTTACAACCTACCCGTCGTCACAGGACTATTCAAACTCAGAGACAATCAAAAGGGTTAAGCAGCCCTAACAGAGCTCAGAACCAAGCCAGTCTCAAAGCTCCTGCAACTGCCATAGACCACAAAGCCACCTCTGATTTACTGCCACATGGGACCACACTAGCATCCTCAATCGCAACTCGAAAACTGGTCTTGATCAATGCCAGCAACAAGGTTTTCGATATTTTTACACCAGAGCAACAAACAGACCTCAAGCATTACATTACCGCTGTAATGAATGCATATCAAAAATCACGCTCTATCGTTCCCCATCCAACTAAGCGCTTGTCCATTAAAACTATTCTGGCCATTGGGGCAGTATTTATAGCATCACTGCCTATGGAGTTTAAAAAAGCATGGACGCAAATAATACCAGGTCCCCAAGCAATCAGCTTACCCCATATTACAAATAACAATATTGCAGCTCAGCCAAGCTCTCGCATTTTTCACCCAACATCATCTGCTTCCAGTACTGTCCGAACAAAGGCCCAACGATTATCTAGCCATGAGAACAACTATGCCCGACGGAGATTGACTAGTAAGTCTCCCAATGCATTTGAGGCTAACGTTAACGACGTCAGTTATCTAGAGCATCCCCTAGAACGCCTATTGCGTTGGATTGATCGAATCCTCACATGGTTTGAACATCGCTGGCAACAATGGCTTGAGCATAGAGCTAAGGTAGAATAAACTATCACAACCTAAACCCTAGGCAAGGAATTGTCGTATGAGCACAGGTGGGCATGATTACACACCTTAACCTTCCTTTCAGAACAACACTTTAAAGGTTGCTAGAAGTATCAGCTCTTGAGCAATCAGGGGTATGCCAGACAATAGAATCCCTGGCTCAGAATAGGAAAAGATGAAGAGAAAAGGGGTAAGAGGGAAGAGGCATCGGTGGGAACTTTATTTGTCGGCCGCTCCCTTAAGTATTGATAGTTTTGAGTTAGTAAGAAAATTCTCTCTATGATTATTGACATCCGTACTATTGATGCTGGTCGCCAGCTAGAAACTGATATTTGTATTATTGGAGCAGGGCCTGCCGGTATAACTCTGGCACGTGAGCTATCGTCTATTCAGTCTCTCCATATTTGTCTGGTAGAAAGTGGCAGCAGCAAATTTGAGCCAGAAACTCAGGCCCTCTGCGCAGGTGAAATAGTTTCAAACTCTGGTTATCCCAAGGATGAACTCACAGCAGGGCGATGCCGTCAGCTAGGCGGCTCGTCAAACTTCTGGGAAATTCAAATTGATGATGAAGATGTAGCTCAAAACATCTATAACGTCAGGCATGTCATCCCCGATGAAATCGACTTTCAACAGAGAGATGAAATTCCCTACAGCGGTTGGCCATTTGACCGTTCTCACCTCATGCCTTATTATCAGCGAGCACAAAAAATTTGCAAAATTGGGCCATTATCCTATGCAGCCGAAGACTGGGAAACCGCCCAGAAACCTCAACTCGATTTGAGTACTCACGGCATCGAAAGCCGTATTTTTCAATTTGGTCCCCGAGCTGCCTTTGCCCAAGACTACATTGACGAGCTGCGGAATACACCCAATATAGATATCTACACCCACGCTAATGTAGTAGAGCTTTTAACCAACGCAGATGGAAAAATAGTTGAAACAGTTCGTATAGAAACTAAGTTGAAACAACAGTTTTCCATCAAGGCAAAGACATTCATCCTAGCAACGGGTGGAATGGAGAATGCTCGTCTTCTACTTCTGTCTAATAGCGTACACGCATCAGGTTTGGGTAATCAAAACGATCTCGTTGGCCGATTTTACATGGATCATCCTGCCTTTAACTTTGGCATCTTGAAGCCTAGAGACAGAAGGTTATTTACAAAAATGGGACTCTATGACTTGCATCGGGCCCGAGGAACAGCTGCAATGGCGAGATTTATTTTTTCACAAGAAACACTGAGAAAAGAAAAACTATTAAATATTGGACTCGCACTTGTCCCACAAATTGCAGGATTGGAAACTCAGTCAGTAGCATTTTTTAGAAAGTTTTCGCAACTAATGCGACACCGGGAAGTATCTCCACAAGCATTTAGATATTTACAAAAATCACTATCTAATATTGATGAGATTTTCAACTATCTACGATTTCGTGCGT
This sequence comes from Cyanobacteria bacterium P01_B01_bin.77, assembly GCA_039028535.1. Taxonomy (GTDB): domain Bacteria; phylum Cyanobacteriota; class Cyanobacteriia; order Phormidesmidales; family Phormidesmidaceae; genus Leptothoe. The sequence goes on along the minus strand of JBCCHX010000079.1, from coordinate 20,070 downwards.
TTAAGCTACAACAACCCATTTACAATACGATGCGTGGAGGATGGTCCAGCTTACCAGAGAATGAGCAACGTTTTTTTGCATTTTATATTGCCGCACAAACAGAACAAACACCCAATCCAAACAATCGGATTTCCCTAAGCGAGCAAAGAGATCAGCTAGGTTATCCCAGAACCAAACTAACATGGACTTGGAGCCAATCTGACATTAACTCTCTTAATCGGAGTCAAGAGCTCATCCGGCAAGCAGTAAACAAATCTAAATTAGGTGAATTCCAACCACAGTTTGAACTGGGAATGGGGGGTAGACCCTACATTGCAAGCCCTCATCACCACTTAGGAACAACACGCATGCATGATAGCCCTCTCCAGGGAGTAGTCGATCACAATTGTCAGATTCACGGTATAGAAAATCTATTTGTCGCAGGTAGTTCGATATTTCCTACAGGTCTTGGATATGCCAATCCTACTCTCACTATTATTACCCTTGCAATTCGGCTCTCAGATCATCTCAAAAAACAATTTTCTACATGAGCATTCATCCTAGTTAATCAGTGTTTCTGATTGTCATAAATCTCTGCCTCTATGCTGTTGAACACGAATTACGTGAGATCGATAGCACGACTAATAGGTAGCTATATCGAGCACCTCAGTTTTCCTTATTAATCGGCTCACTGGTTAGATCATATTCTCAGAATTTCAGTAATCGTTCGAGTAGAGAAACCCTATAAATATTTGATTTTTGCTCGACAAGAATGCCAGAACATTTTTAGAGTTTGTATAGTTAAAAATATTAGTGTCTTTCTATAACCCGAAACGTGAAGAGAGAAGCAGAACGGATCAACTCCGTCTCTAAACTTTTCACTTAGTTTTTTCAGTTCGAATACATCCACTTTAAACAAAGGTGAAAAATTTATTGGCCAGCAAGTTTTTCCATGCTCACTCAGGTTAAACGGAATTTTGTATATGTTAGTTACACCTTCAATGGTTAAAACCTGATTAATATCAGATTGGCTGCCTAAGGGATAGAAGTAAAAGATCGGAACTTGGCTCGATTCGATTATGGCTGTAAGCGAATAGAAAGATTTAGCGATCTGTGTCTCTTCATACTTGAGTAAAATTGGATTCATCACCCTACTTTTCTCTTTATTTAGATAATGATATAAAGAAAACTGGCCTGAAAATGAAAACACATGAGAGGCTCTTAGCTCACAGCCTAGAAGAGTAGCTAAATATCCTCCAGCTGAATTACCAATACAGATTAATCTCATACCAGTAGTCTCTTTTTTCAAAAAATCTAATAATTTGCTAAGTGAGTTAACGGATTGATTAATACCTTCCAAATACCACTGTTTTTTTAAGTCTCTAACAAAAATTGATTTTTTAGCAGTTTTAATCATATTACGTTTCCATTCATATCGATCCTCCTGAACAATAGCTTTATAGAAAGCCGATTTTCTATCAGGGTAGATCCCATGGCTAGAACAATAAATTACGCAGAGATTATCTATAGTGCTATCATCTATGCGATCTTCAATCTGGTAATTGTTTAGATATTGATACTTCTTAAGTACTTTAAATCTGTCAAATACCAATGGATTCATAGAGTTTTTTACTCCATGCTTAACTATATAACTCTCTAATATTTTTTATAATGTAGACTCTTTCTTTCAGAAAAAGTACAGTCTAAGGATCAGACATTAATATCATTAACAGCAGCATCTAGCACTCGCTTTATTACCTGATGATAGTTGCTGATAGAAAAGGTTTGACGAACCTTTTCTTGTGTTTTATTCCAATCAACCTGGTATGCTGTTTTCTCATAAATTTGCCCCACGGTGTCAGCAATTGCCTCCGGTGACGACGCACAAGTCCAGAAATCAACGCCAGGGTTAAAAAACTCTTTCAGTGCGGGCGTAAGCATTGTTAAACTAGGAATACCAAACGTTAACGCCTCAATTAGTTTATTGGGAACAGCCGCCTTAGCTTTTTCAGTATTACCAAAAATACCTAACGCAAGATCGCAATTCTTGATCAGATATTGGGGTAATGAGGAGTCAACAAACTTTAAATCTTGCCGTAGAGTCACTACTTCACCTAGACCTAACTGCTCAATTTGAGTTTCATAGGTTTCAACTAAATACTCTCGTCCTTTAGCTGGAGAACCAAACAGTTCACACATAAAATCGACACCGCGAATATGCAATTTATGCAAAGCCTCAAGAATATTAGAGAGTCCATGACTCGGGATTAATGTCCCCCACCAACAGATATGCAAGCGTTGCACACGAATTCTCCGATGTTGAAATCTGAATAATCCCGGCTCACAAAATAAGGGGGCAATCAAAACCTTCTCTTCTAACAAAGATATATCAAAAATCTTTTCCCAGTAACTGAGTTCGTATCGTGAAAGATGAATCACATAGTCAGCTTCTGTCAGAGCTAGTCGATCAATCTTATATAGCAACCGAGCAGAAGAAGTATTTTCAGAGATTTCTTGCCTTTTCACGAACTAATGTATCGTAAGCTGAAATATACATCTCGACTACCAATTTTGTTTTAAATAAACGCTTTGCCCATATTACTGGACGAATCAGCTCACTATTCAGCGGCAAGAGATAAATAACATCTGCCAGTGCTGCCTTGATAAACAGCTCAATCAAATAGTATCCAGAAAATACAACACGTAAAACCTTAGTAAAAAGGTCTTTTTTCTCACCCCTTTCATAAAAAAATTCAGGCGATATAATCGATATTCGATAGCCTGAGTCTAGCAAATATTTCACTAGGTTTTCAGAACGATAAGCTCCAAAGAGATTTCCATATAAAAGTACTTTTAACCTCTGCTTATTAATTGCCATAGTCGTTGCTATCTAAAAAAGATGATTATAAGTCAAGGATAACAAGCTGTTTTTCTCCTTGATTAGCACCCTTTGCTAATCAAGGAGAAAATTGTAACGGCATCGCTAAAATTCTAGCAAACGCAGAGAGAATAACCTTCGTCTGCCTTAATAACTGGGGCCGATAATAAATAGCAAGCCCTAGATATCTAAGGGCACGTTGAGAACTATAGCTCTCTTTTAAATGTGGAGTTTTGGGTGCATCTAAAAGCTTAAATAGAAGATATTTGTAAAAGTTCGATAATACTCTAGATCTCGTTAATTGAGCAGAATCTAATGTTTGAGAAAATGCTTTGTCAATCACAGTTAAACCACCTGCTTCATGCCTATCTAAAAGAAATGATTTTGAGTGTGTGGCAATCCTATACTTCACATGAACCATAGGAACAACCACAAATGAATAGTAGAGGGATAGACGAATCCACAAATCCCAATCTTCACAGGTCCGTAAGGACTCATCAAAACCGCCAACAGCCTCTAATGCACGACGTCGGATCAAAGGGTTAGAGCCACTTTCTAGAAAACTACCCAGCAAAAGTTGCCGATGAACCTTTCCCTGGAAATGACAGTAGTAACCTTTACGCACAAACTCGCCAGCCTCGTCAATATAGTCAGTCCAGCTATAGGCAACAGCTGCTTGAGACTCATTCTGAAGAGCTTCTAGCTGATCTGCTAACTTATTCGGTAACCACAGATCGTCTGAATCTAATAGAGCAACAAACTCACCACTTGCATGTCTAATACCACAATTACGGCTAGCTGAAACGCCTGCATTGGCCTGAGTCAGAACCGTCAGACGATCGTCATCCAATGTCTTAAGGATATCTAATGTAGCGTCTGTGGAGCCATCGTCAATGACAATTATCTCGAGAGTAGAATAAGTCTGTTCAAAAACAGACATCAGCGTATTTTTAATAGTTGTTTGACAGTTATAGGCTGGAATAACAACCGAAATAAGCGGTGTTTTTATAGACATAGTTACGGACGGTTATAGACACAAAAACTGGTCAAGAGATATTACGAAGATACTAAAGGCTGCTGCTCAAGGATGCTGTCTAGAAACAGGTCTTGTATCAAGTGAGAGACTTACGCTGTAAACGAACCCACAAGGAATATAGGGGGCTAATAGCGCTACTTAAAAAAAAGACCATTTCACATCTAGCGACAATATTAGTGAAAACAAGTGTCTGATGATGGCATAGATGACGTAGAGCACGCTTAAGCCCACCAGCGGTAATTTTGGCTGCAAGCAGCAGTTGTTGAGCCCAGCTATCTGCCATAATTCGCCGCAGCGAATAGATGCAGAGACCACAACCACGACTCAGCTTGATGAGATAACTAGTCTCCAAACGTCCCTGAGGGATATGATGGCTAACATGCATATCTGGGTTATACCAAATTTTCCAGCCAGCCAGATGCATATAGATTAGAGGCTCATAGTCATCCCCCTGCACCATGGAGCCTTTTACCCTGCCGCTTAATTTCGGTTGGGATGGCACGGAGTCTAGCCAAGCCTGTCGATACACAACCCAAGCAGCCGAAGGAGGCAAGACCAGATTCTCGGGATCATAGAGGTGAAGCTGATTTCCTCGCTCCCGAATTGCCAAGAAGGATTGGATCCGCTTAAAGTCTTCTGGAGGATCAATCTCAAATTGAGGGTGGATCTGTCCTCCATAAGCCCCTAGGTTAGGACAGCTATGGCGAAAGGCATAGGCAGTAGCGACCCAGTCAGATGCTGGAATCACGTCATCGTCAATAAATCCAATCCATTCACTTTGGGCTACTTGCATGCCTTGCTGACGGGCAAATGCAGCGCCTTGTTGCTTTTCGAAGGTACAACGAAGATTTGGAAAACCAGTCCATGTTGCCTGATAGCTTTTGATTATCTGTTGAGTAGAGTCATGGCTATTATTATCGACAACTAAAATTTCCCACTGAATAGAGTCGGTATTAATTTGAGATCGCAACGCATCCAATACTCTCGGCAATCGCTGAGCACCATTATAAGTAGGAATAACAACTGTAAAATCAACCATCTTTCGGCACGCAATACCTTAAACAAGAGACGTTGGCCTCGATAAATAATAGCCTTGTAGATAGCGAACACCCAGAACTTGAAGCTGCTCGACCATCTGTTGAGTCTCCACACCTTTTGCAACTAACTGAACCCCTTGCTGCTGGCCTAGCTGAACCCAAGCCGATATATTTGAATCATCATCAGCCAAGATGCTTGCACTGAGCTTGCAACAATCAATAGAAAACTGAGTGAACTCATCAAACATGCCTACATCCTGGGTAATCTCATCGATAGCCACTCGCAATCCTAATGTCTTCAGACGATTGAGTAGTGTCTTCGCTGCCGTCAATGAGTTGATTAGCACCGACGCTTGAATTTCAAAACACAAGTTCTCTGGTTTCAGCGGGTGGCGGCTGAGCTGTTCCTCTAAAAAATCTACAAAACTAGGATCACAGACACTTGCTGCCGACAAATTAATTGAATAAATATCATTGACAGATATAGAGCTTAACCTTTCACAAACCTGCTGAATAACCCGCCGATCTAAGGTTCCCATCAAACCATAGCGCTTTGCCGTAGGGAAGAAACTTGCCGGGGCGGCTAAGGTAGTCTCTGAGGAACTGTGGCGCAACCGCAACAGGATCTCATACTGGTTAGGAACAGCTAGCTCATTCTCCGAAGACGCTGTATCAGCAAGCCACATAATTGCCTGCTGATACAGTATTAACTGACGACCTTCGAAAGCGTCTGTCAAACGCTGCAGCCACTGTTGCCGCTCAGGTAGTTGGGTATTATCTAAACGATTTTGCCAAAAGTCTTGATATGCTTTTCTGAGCAAAAATGCCGGACTCACTACAGTACTTGTCAACAAAGAACGCTCACAGGCGGCCACAGTATTCAACGTGCTCTGTCGAAGGCCATTTTGTAGATAATGGAGAGCCAGCTTACGTAAATCATTGGCGATGTACGCAGGTACTTTAAAGAATCGCTGCCAGTCTTTGGTTCCTAACCAACGGATATAAAATCGACTCAATCCTACACAACGTAATAGGGCAATTAAATAGTCTTGTTGCAATCTTTGGCTAGGAATTTGGTGGGTAATCACCATATCGGAGTTATACCAAATTTCCCAACCCGCTTTTTGAACATGCAACATCGCCTCTAGATCTTCGCTAGCAAGACCAGCAGATTTACCTTTATGGTTTAGAAATAAGCGTGGTGGCACTGCATCCAGCCATACTTTTCTACGAACAGCTAAACCAGCGGCTGGTGGAAGAATTTTAGACTGAGGGCTATAGAGATGGGGCTTACTACCCCGCTCAACAATAGCCAAAAAACAGGCGATATGACCAAACCCCTCGGGTAGCTCTCCTTGGAAATTGCCATGAATTTGACTACCAAACGCACCAGCCTGAGGATAAGCTTTGGCAAAGCGATTTATATGACTCAACCAATCTGGCGCAGGAATGTTGTCATCATCGAGAAAAGCAACAATATTGCCACGTGCTGCAACCACAGCTCGCTGTCTGGCAAACGCAGCTCCCTGCTCCGCGACAAAACAGTACCGAAGAGGAACATCTTGCAGCCAGGTTTGTTGATACTCTGCGACGATATCTGGGGTGCGATCGCAACTATTATTATCACAAACAATCACCTCCCACGTCAGCCCCTCCATACCTGACTGCTGCTTAAGTCGATCAAGCACTACAGGAATCCGATCAGCACCGTTATAGGTTGGAATCGCAACTGTGATATCTAAACAGATCAGCGGCGAAACAACCGAGGAATTAGTCGATTTATTCGATGGATAATCAACGGTCATCATGACTAGAAACCGCAGGTTTGATAAGTAGAAATATTTACGATAATCCTGACCCTCTGGCCTGAGCTTCCGGCTCCTGGACAGTTGGTCATATTATGGATGCAATCATCAAAGCCTGTCCCCAATATTTAGCCTATGGGCAAATATTTAAGATAGCTCTGTACAAATATCATCTTGATAAGCGCAAACGTGGAGGTATTAACTTACATCGTCCCTAAGTTCATTACAACACACGACTCAGCCTCAGCAAAGATATCTACAAGCAACTTCAGATGTCATCTACGAGCACAAGAGTCCATACTTCTCACACTAAACACGCTGCCGAGGCAGCTTGACAAATAACTGTCATATCTAGTCAAACCTATTACCCTACCTAAAGCAGTTATTCACAGGCTGCCTCAACAAATAGCTCTCAACGTGTCAGACACATGTAGTATGGAGCTGAACTGATCACAGCCTACAACTTTTCGCCACTCAGAATAAAAGTCGGCACGATTGGCTTTAAGACCTGATTCGAGCCGCGGATTTCCAAACGACTTCCTCCCGTCTGCATCACCTCAATATTACGCACCTGCAGATCGGCAAAGCTTTCCGAGATAGCATAGAGCGATTGAAAGTTACTTGCCGTCGCCACTAAACGGCCGCGAGCCGCAAGCTTCTCCCAAGCATCCGCCAGGAGAGGTTTTAAGTCTCGTCCCCCCTCAACCAAAATGGCATCAGGCACATGGGGCAAGCTGCTAAAACAGCTGGGCGCATTCCCAACGACCACATCCACATTGGCGACGCCAAAGCGCTGACAGTTGCTTTTGATCAGTGTAGCAACATCTTGATCTCGCTCCACAGCGACAATAGCCCCCTGAGGACACAGCAGCGCAGCTTCTATCGTAATGGTTCCCGTACCCGCGCCAATGTCCCAGAGTACGGCCCTAGGTCCAAGCCTCAGGGCACTCAGCAACGCCAGCCGCACTTCCCGCTGGCTCATGGGAATACCGGGCAATTGCTCAAAAAATTGGTCAGGAATACCGGGAGTTACGTAGGGCCAGAGGGGCTCCATTAAATTCTGCCTTAAGACACTGGAATAGCCTGAGGATAGCGCTGTTCTTGAAGACTGGCTAGGGGGCCGCTTAAACCGTTGGCAGGTGCAAAATTCTAAGCGTTTGCAATGTGGGGTCTTCTGGACCATTGAAATGAGCTCCAAAAGATTGAGCCATCTTTAAGGTATTGAGAAGCGGCTCCGTAATGGTCTCACCGGGCATCAGCTGAGGAATACCAGGGGGATAGATACACACCGTCTCAGCACTAATAGCACCAACGGCATCCTCCAAAGCACAGGTCACACTGGGGGAAAAAAAGGCCTCGCGGGGGGATACATCGGCCTTGGTCACATGATCATACCGAAATGATTGGGAGGGGCGCTTAGCAACCACAGTGCAAGCTGGTAGCTGCTTTAGCCCCTGGACTAATTGCTGAATGTCTTGGGTAGAATTACCGAGCGTAACAATAAATGTCAACTGATGAAGGGTGGGTAATTCCGCCGTTACCCCCCGTTGATGCAGCCAAACATCTGCCTCAAAGCCGGTCATGCCCAAGGCAGAAATATCTACGGTCAGACGAGTCAAATCCTGCTGAAAGCCATGGGTACCATCGGACATATCCAACACAGGGAGCTGAGCCTCATGCAGCTGAGAACGGGCCAATTTTACTAGGGTCAGAGTCTGCTCCATCAGAGCCTGGCCTTGGTTCGCCATTTGATGCCGGGCTGCATCCAGGGAGGCTAACAACAGATAGCTCGGGCTACTGGATTGGGTCATACGTAGTGCTTGATTTAAACGGTTGAGATCGCACCGCTCGCCCTGTACATGGAGCATGGCCGCTTGAGTAAACGCGGATAGAACCTTGTGGGCTGAGTGAATCACAATATCAGCCCCGCCCCTCAGTGCTGAGGGCGGTAGCTCACCATGAAAAGCAAAATGGGGACCATGGGCTGCATCTACGATTAACGGAATGTCATATCCATGGACCACCGTCGCAATCGCTGAAATATTGCTACAGACCCCTTCATAGGTAGGAGACACCACAACCACCGCTGTTGTATCAGGATGTTGGCGCAAGGCGTCTGCGATCGCAGACGCTGTAACCCCTAGCGCCAGATGCCACACCGGCTCATACACCGGTGCAATCCACACGGGTATCGCCCCTGACAAAATCAACCCCGACAAAACTGACTGATGAGCATTACGCGGCACTATGACTTTATCGCCCGGACTACAGGTCGCTAGCAGCGTCGCCTCCACACCACAGGTAGACCCATTGACTAAAAACCAAGTTTGCTCAGCTCCAAACGCCCTAGCCGCCAAAGACTGAGCTGCTAAAATTACAGACTCAGGCGCAAATAAATCGTCTAGCTCCGGCAGCTCAGGGACATCCACTCGAAAAACATCATTACCAAACACAGTCCGGTGCAGAGATGATATCCCCCGCCCTCGTTTATGCCCTGGCGTATAAAAAGCCGCATGGTGACGATAGGCAACATCCCACAAGGCATTTGCCAGAGGAGCATCGGACTGGGACAACATAGCAACTTCCACTTCACAAGGACCATTCATAAAAAAGCACTGAGGCTGTCACACAACCTCAGTGCCTACGTTGACAAAAACAGGAATACTAGCGCTAAGCACTGACCGTTCAAACGGTCAGTGCAACAAAACTATCCCATTCTTAACGACGAATATCTTTCGCCATATTACGGAACATATCCATACCAGAACTAGTTTTTTTCGTAAACTTAGGCGCCTGGGGAGTTACAGGCTTACTGGCAGATGTACTATCTGCGGAAGAAGAAGAAGAACCAAAGCTTGAGCGCGCCTCCCCAACAGTCTTACTAGCGCTGGAAGAAATGCTCTTGACACTTTCCATTTCCTCCATACCCTTCTTCTTAGCGAATGTACGACGGACAACAACCTCCTTGCGCATGAAATCAATGTCGCCAAAAGTTTTGGCTTCATCTTCATCTAGAAAAAACGCCTCTTTTGATTCAAGGCCTTTGTTTTTGTTGCCGCCAAAAAGTCCAAAAAATCCAGCCATAATTCTTTTATGTAACGAATGGTAGCCATTAAGTACCTTTATATTAACTTTTATCAGCCGTTCTCAGAAACGTTATTTTTTTAAGTTTCGTAAATTTCTGGCAAGTAATTATCATTTGGTAAGGCTTAAAGTCTTGACATACAAATAATCCAGCCATCTCTCTAAGACAGCTGGATTATGCTTGCTAAATAACATCGCCGACACCTTTTATGAGGCTGGCAACCTAGATATTAAGCTAGCGAGCTAAGCTCATTCACGATGGTGTCGTCTAGAACCGTTAGCTGTAGACTTCCTATCAGATCGCCCAAGGGCGTATCTAAATTCACAGTGGCAATGCCATTATTAAGCGTCAGTTCGCCCGTCGTTTGGTCAATGACGCTAGCCGCCTGCGATAATAGATCATCCACAGATGCCGTCAGGTCAACTTCTCCTAGACTGCTAACAATATTGCCATCGATCATCCCCGCATCAATCGTTAGCTCACCCTGGAGATCTTCTGTTAAAGCAATCGCTACTTGACTAGCCAGAGGGCCGATATCAAATTCTGCCGATACAGGTGTTGGCAAAAGATTATTGACTGTCAGCGTTGCCACCCCATCGGCAAAACCCAGTTCGCCCGAAAACATATCAAGAGAGATATCTAATCCACTTAAAAGAGGTACACGCAAAACCCCGGCAGCCAGATCCAACTCCAGTTCTATGTCGGATAATCCTGCTAGGGCTACGGGCACGTCAATTTGGGCATCCTCAGGAAATTCAAGACTGGTGTCTATACTCCCTAAGGGGGTGGTTAGGTCTAGATCAAGATCACCTCCGGCAAAATCAATCGTCCCATCAATATCGCCAAACACCGTCTCAAAATCAATATCAATGACGCCGTTAGTGAAAGGTAGGGTGGCATCTGTTGTCTCAAAAAAGCTGGTGAGGCTATCGGCCAAAGTAGTCGTAACATCTAGGTTTAGGTCATACTCGGTACCGTCAACCAGCACATTCCCAGTAAATTGACCGTCAACCAGGGATGCACTCCCAGTAATATTAGACAAGAAGTCACCGACATCACTTAGAAAATCATCAACCTCATCTGAAACATCGGTTGTGAAGGTGCTAGTTTCACCATTTAGGGTTAACTCACCGGATAGACTAGTGCCATCAACGGTGATGGTGCCAACACCTGTGCTCGCCTCCTCGAGAAACGCCACACCCTGCTCTAACAGGGGAGTAATGGCTAGCTCACTCAAGTCAGGAGCAATGGTACTAATCAGATTGCTCACATCGGTCACTAAATCAAGGAAGTCCTCATCTGAGAGAAAAGGAACATCAATTTCGGACAGTACGTCAGCAATATTTGCATCAGCAGGCAGAGCGTCAATGAAATTGATAATGTCTTGAATCAAGCCACTGACATCAACTGTATCTATATCGACGTTCTGATTCTCCAGGGTGCTGATAACAAGCTCAGTGGTAGACTCAACAGCTTGATCAACATCTGCGATCGCATCGCTAGCAACTACTGCCACATCTGTAAGTAAGCTATCAAAATCGATCGCTAACAATGGCGACTCGAGTAGCGGAGCTCCACCGGGCAGACTATCACTGGAATTCGTAACTAAATCTAAATTTAAAGCGTTATCAAAAAACGATAAAACGTTCACGGATGCTTCCCTACAGCGATAAACAACTCAAATGAACTCAATATCCTTACCATTTGCAAAGTATTGATTAAAAGCGTTTTATTTAATATTGCCCACTACAGTCTAGGCCAGCTTTCAGGAATCCGACAGTAGTTTAAAGCTCGCTGCGATGCCGCTCTAACAAATCGAGCAGATCTACCTGACACTGAATCGGTACTAGATCGCTCAGAGGCAGGGAGCGACGACCACCACCTAGTTTGACAGGAATTGCCTGCAATACTTCCACCACCCCCGTCTCAGAAAGATCACTATCGGTCACCATCGGATAAAATTTTTCCGCCAGAGTAGTATGCAGCGATGTATCCCGTAGATACAAGTGCCATTTTGCAACATCGATATAGACCGTGTCGCCAATATCGGCGGCCAATGCTTCAATTACTGCTGCCGCACCGGGATAAGCCATGGTATTTCGTTCTTTCTAGAGGAAAGTCATTCTGCCATCAGGGTAAAAGGTCTAGTTCCTGAAAGGATCGGTTCGTAAAATGCATTCACAAAGTTGTCGATTTACGACGAAGTCTTGTCTGATGGCGACAAAGATGTAGGGTAGGTTGCGATCGCAAACAGCCAAATCCCATGGATCACCAAGAGGCCTGTCCATGGCAACGTCAATTTGGGCAACCACAAAAGTGTCCCTGGCATAAACCCATGGAAAAACCAAAGCCCCGAATTAAATGCCGTAAACGCTGCCACATGCACAGCAAAGTTCAACCGATCTTCTAACTTGCGATAAGCCGGGTCGGCGCGATCCGGTTTCCGTGGCCATTTGGGAGGCATAAAACACCAAAAAGATACATAGAATCAATTAATCAATAGTATAGTCTCCCGATTTACCTCCGGTTTTACTGATTAACCGAATACCTTCAATGTGCATCGATTTTTCCAACGCCTTCGCCATGTCATATAAGGTTAAGGCCGTCACCGACACTGCTGTCAGCGCCTCCATTTCCACCCCTGTCTGACCAGCCGTCTTCACCATGACCTGAATATGATAACCAGGACAATCATGCACCGGGTCTAAACTGATTTCCACAGTCTTAATAGGTAACGGATGACACAACGGAATCAAATTAGACGTTTGTTTCGCCGCCATAATGCCAGCAATTCTCGCCGTGCCCAGCACATCTCCCTTAGGCAAATCACCCACTTGGATTGCCTCCATCGTAGCCCGAGTCATCCGCAAATAACCTTCCGCCACTGCTACACGCTGAGTCACCGCTTTGTCAGAAACATCTACCATATGAGCCGCACCGCCTCCATCAAGATGACTTAACGACATCTGCTTCGCTTGATTAGCCACTGGCCCACCCCCTCAAAAATTGCCATAGAAACCTTGGATACCGTCTCAACAGTATGTTAGAGTTTAATTCTGTTAGAGCCTGTAGCTCAGTGGACAGAGCACCTGGCTACGGACCAGGGTGTCGGGGGTTCGAATCCCTCCAGGCTCGTTATAGTGTCGAATTTGACACAGCATATACATCTTTGCCACCTTGAAGCGAAAATTTCACAGAGTGGCGAATGGTTTTGCTGGACGTTGTGGTGAAGAGCACAAGCCCCAGGAGGGTCATCAGGCCTGCCACCCCAAAAATATCTCGATAGCTAGTTAAATCGGCAATTCGTCCCATTACAGGTCCTGCTAGAGCAATCCCCACATCAAACCCGGTCAGGCACAAGCCAAACATTAATCCTCGGTCGGTTGGCGTTGAACGATCGGCCATCAGTGCTGCCACCATAGGAATCAGCATTCCTCCCCCCATACCTTGTAATGCCGCAGCAACGAGCACAGCTGCCTCACTATGAGCCAGCCATAGAGCCATCATCGAAACCGAATAAAAAAACAAACCGAGAGAAATAAAAGGGCCACGGCCATAACGGTCAGAGGCGCGACCAGCTAACAGCCGAATCCCAAAACTAAACAATGCAGACATTGTATAGATCAAACCAATGTTGAGGGCCATATTTGACTCACGCGCATACAGTGGCACAAAGGTAACCAATCCACCAAAAGCCAAACCAACCAGCAATAACATAAGAGCTGGCACCCGTACTGCTGGCATCCACATCAAAGACCAAAAAGCCACCTTACGTCGTGCTGTCAATATCTCCCGCTTAGGTTCTGCGATGGTGACAGCACATACCAATCCCACAGACCCAAGCAGTGACATCAAAACAAACACTTGAGAAAAACCGGCACTTGCCTGCAAATAGCCGCCCAAAGCAGGCCCTATCGCCATGCCAATCGGATTCACCAAGCTCATATACCCAATCAGCTCTCCTCGCTGACCAGGTGGAGCAAGATCAGCTACTAAGGCACTATATGCTGTTACAAAAGAGGCAATGCTCAATCCGTGAAATGCCCTAAAGATCATCATCAGCACAATCCTTGAATCTATCTGCCAGAAACGATCACCCACGGATAGTTTGCCAGTCATCTCGGGGAACAAGGGAACCAGCCAGTAAAGCAAAGGTGCTACCGCAATGGCTATCAAGCCAATGAATAAAACAGGCTTTCGTCCCCGTTCATCAGTCATACGAGCCATCACCGGACGCATCGTCAAAAGTCCGATCGCAAAACTCGCCATTACCCAGCCGATTTGCTGACCGTTGGCCCCAAATTGTTCAATATATAGAGGCAGTACAGGCAATAACCCCGCTAACCCTGCCCAAAAACACAGCCCCGCCACAAACATAACGGCTAAACTACGCCTTAAAGAAGGCTCTAGGGTGACGAATACATTCAAAACAATTACTCCGTAAAGGATGATGCTCCCGGCAAAGGCCACTGAACAGGCCTCTGCATCAAAAAATAGAGTGGGCTGAACCATCTAACGGCCCAATATTAATTATTGTAACGAACTCGCAACTTAAAACTTCTATGACAGCCGATAAAGCGGCTATGTAAGAGGACACATATCCTGAAATTCAATGTTTCAATAGAAGTATGCAGTAAGCCATTCAGACATCTGAAATAACACTAGCGTAGGTAGTTATTCCACGGAGCTATTATGAAAACCCTCACTTGTATCTATACAGTTGCCATTGGTGTAGCCCTAGTCATTCCTATTTTGCCTAAGGAACTACAGACAAACGCCCATAGCAGCTCGCAGGATATATCGTTCAGGCACTATCAAAGTTGTGATCTTGTCAATGATCCTTCAGGCTGTAGAGCTTCGTAAAGAAGGTATATCTCATCTGCTCGATCTGGGAAAACCCAAAAATCGAGGTGCCATTACAAAAATCCTTCAAATTTTTGATTTCCTTGAAGAGAACTTCGTCAGTAATTTTTTTATGCATCGCATCCAACGGGTAATTATTTTCTAAAAATGGAGACACGGCCTCACACCCGTCTGATACAAGCATTTTGAGAATCTCTCCATTCTGATTGCGCGCCGTCAGATTGACACCCTCTAAATCCCATAGATTCCAGATGAGGACGTCCTCATCCGCGCTGGATGATGCTAAAACTTCCTCATTTTCAGGAGCAAACTCAACACTAGATACAGCTCTTTTATGACGTTCTAGTACAGAAATGAGATCTCCTCGGGATGTCCAAAGTCGAACAGTGCCATCTTCGCTAGATGAGGCTAGAAAACGGCCATTGGCACTAAAGCTGACCTGAGTAACCGGATCGCTGTGGTCGTCAAGAGACTTTATCCATTGACCAGACGCATCCCATAGGTTAATCTTGCCGTCTTCTCCACCTGAGGCGATGAGACCTTGCCCGCTTGGTTGAGTTGCGATCGCTAAAATACTTCCCGCATGTTTCTCATCAACCTCCGCGTTAGAAACTAACTTCACTTGAGCATCACCGTTCCCAGGCATCTCCCACAGAGTAAGCCCCCGTTTAATACTGGAACTGCCTGCTCGAGTCCCCGTCACCACAAACCGATTATCTGCAGTAAAGGCCACAGCGGTCACATCACTAGAGTGCTCCACCGTCGTGTAGCGATATAGCTGATTACCATCCACTCGCCACAGCTTAAGGGTCCGATCAGTCCCCACTGAGGCTAGCCATTGACCATCGTGACTAAAGCTTAAATCTAAAACCCCCTGATCATTTACCTCAGCGTCTTCGATAAAAGCATGTGCCTCCAAAACCTGAATCGGCATTGTTGTATCAAAATCTGGCTTCCACAGCCTAATTTGACCATTAGAACCACCGGCAGCCAACATTTTTTCGTCCGGACTGTAATCAACAGCCCAAACTTTGATATTTTTGGCAAACTCAATCTCAGACTTCGACGTACCATCCAGTCGCCATAGTCTCACCGTCTGCATTCCCCCCGAAGCAATTACCATGCCATCAGGTCGAAAGGTCACATCAAACACATCACTATTATGGGGCAAAGGCCGAATAGGACTATCAATATCCCACAACCGGATACTGCCATCATCACTCGAAGACGCTAGCACCGTTGCATACCCCAGCGAAGGTTTAGGAGCAAAAGCAAGACTCGAAATTTCATCCTCATGGCCCTCAAAAGAATCGATTTGAATTCCCTTCTCTCGCAACCATAGACGCACAATACCATCCGCCCCACCGGTCGCTAACACATCATCCTGAGGCCCAAAAACTAACCGATACACTGGACCTTGATGCCCCCTCAAGGTATGAATTAACTCTTTACCCTTCTCTTCTCTCGGATTCCAAAGTTTGACTGTAGCATCAAAGCTTGCAGAGGCTAACGTTCTACCATCAGAACTAAATACAAGGCTAGAGACAATGCCATCATGGTCTGATAACAGAAGCTCGCTGTTTTCTTTTAGATCTTGTACTTGGATAGTACCACTGACTCCGGCAAAGGCCAGCAAAGAACTATCCGGACTAAACACCAAAGCAGTCAGACTTTGCAGTTCTGGTGCCACCTTATATTGAAAGACGTTAATCTGTTTAAGCGAAGGTAGACTCTGACGCCGATGATTAATCTCCCACAAGTAAACACGACCTTGCACATCAGCAGAAGCAAGATACTTGCCATTCGGACTAAATACAAGGGTTGTAATCGGTATTTGCTCCGAATGCTCTAGCCGAATGAACGTTCTAAAGTCATCAGATCGAGTCCACAACAAAACTTGACCATCAGTACCGGCAGAAGCAAGATACTGACTGCCTGGACTAAATTGAACTCGGCTGACTCGCCTTGCCTGAGGTCTACCTTCACTATCTCGAACTTGATGCCTTGCTGACAGTGTTTTCTTCAACTGTCCCTTACAAGTCCATACTTTAACAGCACCATTAACGTCGCCCGTCGCTGCATATGCTTGATCTGAACTATAGGCAAGTGTTATCACAGAAGTCGAATGAAAACCCATCTCCTGGTGCTCATTTTGTTCACATAGCGCACCACTATTTTCTTCTCCTGGGTTGCCCAAATCCCAGAAACGAACAGTTTTATCAGCCCCAACCGAAACCAGTTGCTGACCATCCGGACTAAACGTCACAGAAAATACTTTTCCATCATGCTTCTCAAAACGATTAATCTCTCGAAGTTTGAGTGCTGTCCTATGCAAGGCTGTCGTTGCTTTAGCACGCAATTTAGAACGAAACAACCCCACAAACAAGGAATTACGCTGCACACGCTTACCAGCTTGCAAGCCTGTCACCAATGCATCTAACCCCTTAAGATCATCCAAGGATCTAACTAAGGCTCTAATCTCACTAAACGTTGTACTCAATAACAGAAAAGAAAGACCAGAAAATATACCCAGTACCGACAACATAGCCAGAGTCTGACGTTTTCTTAGCACTGCCAAATATCGTTGGCTAGCTTGAATATACTCTTTTTGTCGAGGGAGTAAAGGCTCTAACTCTCGATTATCAACATTTTGAAGATCATGACGTTTTTTATACCACCGCTTAATTTCTTGATATTCATAGCGAAGCATTAACAAACGATCGACACGTTCACAATCAGACCACTCATAAGCCTTCACCAACAACTGTCTATAGACTCTCAGATCCTCTATATGTACCTTTAACGCATCTAATAATTGATTCAGTGACTGCCGGAAGGATTGGCCCTGTCGAACAAAAG
This sequence comes from Cyanobacteria bacterium P01_B01_bin.77, assembly GCA_039028535.1. Taxonomy (GTDB): domain Bacteria; phylum Cyanobacteriota; class Cyanobacteriia; order Phormidesmidales; family Phormidesmidaceae; genus Leptothoe. The sequence continues at coordinate 2,528 of JBCCHX010000079.1, read as the reverse complement.
ACACATAGTGAATTGAGGACAGACCCATAGCTCGAAAAATATCACGATCATAAATACTATGACTAATCACAGGAATAATTCGTTTTTTATACTCCTTAGCCTTTTCAAACTCCCACTGACAATTTTTAGACCGTAGTGAATCAGGGCAAATAACAAAAATTACAGTGTGAGCATAGCGTATTCCCTCTTCTGCCTCATCTCGCCAATTAGAAGCGACAGGAATTCTATCGCTATCAAGCCAAATCTTCCAGCGTTCATTCTTTAAAGCCTGACTCAAATTCTCAACAAAAGTCTTATTACTTCGGGCATAGGAAATAAATATATCAGGCGGACTTTTTCCGAGATACTCCGATGTTTCATGAACTCTATCAACAGTCTCTAAGAAAATCTGCTGAACATCCGTAAATTGAAATTGCTGTCCTAACTTATGAGTCTCAATCCACCGCTTCTGTTTTTTAACCTCTTTAAGATCTTCCGGTGTCAGTAAATATTGTTGGGGTCGGCCTTGCTTATCCCATTCAATTGCACGTGCTAGTAGTCGTGTATATGTTTGTAAATGAATGATATTACGAGCCACTTGCTCAAATACTTGGCCGACTAATGGTGCCTTCAGATCCAAGTATTGTAGATTGGGTAAAACACTAGATAGCTGTTGATTCAGCTCTTGAAATCCACTCTTTTCCCCTAGCAGTACAATCAACTTGTTTAAACGCTGAGCCAATCTCAGCCTTTGCATCGTTATCTCACTATAGAGTGAGGCTTTGGAGATCACTAAAATAAAAACATCCGCTCCTACAATCCCAGATTTAATATGCTCTTGATAAGTCTTATCGCCATTTAAAAAATTCTGAAAGTCAGGAATATCATCAAAATCGATCCAAGGATCTAGCCCCTGTTCACGAATCGCCTTATCTAGAAGCCTGACAAAATCTCCATCCTGAGAAGCATAGCTAATAAAAATATCATTTGCCCGTGGTTTAACCACAGCCATACGCCTTAAACGATCTGTTTTAGGTTGTTGATAAGCAAGGCACAGCCTATATTGAGCCACCGTCTTCATCAGACCCATATAAACCTACTCAGCAGAGTAAAGACGTCTTTACTAAAGATACATCAAGGTTTTTTCAAGTATGCACATCTCCGAATTTCTTATTCAAGTGAAGCGATAAATCATGAACACGAAGTCAACATGGAATGCCCACAGTAGCCATAACGATGGGTAAACCTATATTAAGACCCTTTCACAAGCCTTCAAGTCAGTACATACACTGAGCTTGGACAGTTAAAATTGTGGACAATATATTATCAAGAGCAAGAGCTGTAAAGTATTTTAATAGCATGGCTATTAAGGGCATCTTTAGCTCAAAGTAGCAAGATCAACCTCCATACATCTAGTAGGGTGACAAACATTCTTAAAGTATGAGAGCGACATCTCATAGCCACCTTTTCTTACAGGGTTTACCCCCTCCAAACTGACAGCTAGATAGTAGGAGATATAGATATGCTTGCAGACTCTACAGATGCTACTACCTTTGAGTACACGTTTGCCAATGGTCAAACGGCCCATATTCTGAATATTTCTAAGAATCTGAGTTATACAGAAACCTTAGCCGCCTTAGGACTGAGCAACCCATCTTCCAGCATGGTGGTAATTGGTGGAGCAAGCAAAATGAGCTCGGAAAGCAAACTCAGAGTCTCACAGTTATTTAGCCAAGTATTAGCTCCTATCGCAGAAACCTATAAAATCACCGTTTTTGATGGTGGAACAGATGCGGGTGTTATTCAAATGATGGGTCAAGCTCGCCAGCATATCAACGGTAGCTTTAATCTAGTTGGCATTGCCCCTAAAGCAAAAGTCTATTTACCAGGCTATCCTCTATGCCCTAACCATAGTTATAAAGAGACAGAGTTAATTAACCTTGAGGAGCACCACACACATTTTGCTTTAATACCGGGCCTTACTTGGGGTAGTGAATCTCCTTGGCTGGCCAACTGCGCTGCACAATTTTCTCAGAAATATCCTGCAATTACTATTTTGATAAATGGTGGAAAAATTTCCCTGAGTGATTTGATGCTCAACCTGTCAGTCGGTCGCCAAACCATAGTAGTAGCAGGCAGTGGGAGACTAGCTGATGATATTAGCAGCATCATTCATGGCAATACATCGCCTGAGACTACTAAAGATTCTGTAATTCAAGACTTGGCTAACACTTATTATCCTAGCCAAATATCAATTTTTGAGATGACCCAATCACTGGAGAACTTAAGAGAAGTGCTAAAAAACCACTTCAGAGATAGCCACCCACTTTAAAGGCAAGTATATACAGCATCAAGATGGGGCAACCTTATCAGGATCCAAAGCTTTTCCTATGGTGAACACATAAACCACAAAGCGGTGCCGCTCCTAATGAGGAAAGACACCGCTTTGTTCTAATAGGACCCTGGCACCGAGCTATTTTCACAAGGGGCAACCCCCTCACTATCTTCACCGCAGATGCGTTTCACAACCGAGTTCGGGATGGGTCGGA
>JBCCHX010000078.1:0-32138 GCA_039028535.1 Cyanobacteria bacterium P01_B01_bin.77 | reverse complement strand
TTTGACGGGTGACCTCTAGCGCTTCGGGCCATACCTCAGGCAGGTGCTGGGCTATCGCACCCAGGGCACGCGCTCGATCATATTCAGCGTTGATTTGACGGGTGACCTCTAGCGCTTCGGGCCATACCTCAGGCAGGTGCTGGGCTATCGCACCCAGGGCAAGCGCTCGATAAGATTCAGCGTTGAGTTGACGGGTGACCTCTAGCGCTTCGGGCCATAATTGCCGCTCTCGTTTCGCTAATGCAATTAATGCAACCACACGATCTGCGGCATCTTGAATCTGTCGCGTAATATCGATGGCGTCTGACAGGTATTGTGATGGCAAGGCCTCTGCGATTTGTGCGAGCGCGTAGGCTCGATATGAAAACCCCTGGGTTTGGGTTCGATGGTCTCCATAGCGATCTTGAATCTGCTGAATCGTGTTGAGTACCGTAGGCCAAACTTCAGGAAAGGGCTCTGCCAGCTTACTCAGCACGTAGGAGCGATACACAGCATCATTGATTTGACCAATGGTGCTCTGCACCTCGGGTAACAGGGCTTTGGGCATGTAGGGCACGATGGCCGAAATACAAGCAGCCCGATGCCAGGGATCCTGAGCCTGCTGCGCATAGGCCAAGCCCTGGGTGGCTTGCCAAATCCCTTTTTCAACCAGTGCACCCACCAATTCAGCCGGGATATTGCTGGCTAAACTATTCAACGATGTACGGATGAGGGCATAGCGAAAGGTCAGGACCACCGCATCATTGGGGGTTGCGCTGTAGCTATCGATCGCTAACCGCCAGGCGCGGCCCAGGTCATTGACAAATCCAGCGGGCTTACCAATGGCATCACAGGCTTCATACCAGCCGTTACGGCCCTGGTCATTGCTTTCTTTTAAGAGTTGGTGGATGGCCTGGGGCTGCTGCGCCTGTTCCATGTGCCAGGTGAGCCGGTCATAGATATAGCCATCATCAGTGAGGGTATACCATCGGCCATGGGGGGTCTTTTCTTTGTAGTACGCCAGAAACTGTTGATGGGCCTCTGCTTTAGTCAGTCCTAACCCCGATAGTTCACCCTCTCGCTCCGGCATTGTCGGGCTAGTCAGGAGTTGCTGGGCTAAGTCATGCATCAGGTCATGCATGCGATAGCTGGCCCGGCCATCGGGTTGCTTCACCCCTTGCAATACCAGCGCTTTGGCCCTGAATGTGCGCAAAATAGACCCCGCCTGCCGCGAGGTAACCTGCCACAGGGTGGCGGCCATGGCCTGAGTCAGGTTCACATCTTCAGGGACAATCCCCAACCAGGCAAACTGGCGCAGCTGCTCGGGTGAGAGTTGCTGCAAACTCAGCCGAAAACATGCCAGCAAGCTGTAGTTTCTCCGCTTGGCATCATCGGGTATTTCATTGGGACTGTAGAGATCCAGTGCCTCCAGACGCACCACTTCGGCCTTGAACTCATCCAATAGCTCATCCCAGGGCACTCCCTCATCAATTTGTGAGGCGGCCAGCTCAAGCGCCAGGGGTAGATAGCCCACACAGTTTGCAAAGGCCGCTGCCTGTTCTTTTGCGGTCTCTTCGAGGGGGGCTGATAGCTTCTTGGCCATCAGCGTCAGGGCCTGGTCCACCGTCATCACATCCAGGTCATAGCGATGGGCGTTGGGAATCCTGGCCTCTCGGGTGGTCACCAATACACACGACTGCTCGCTACCAACGCGAAAGGGGGTGAGGTGTTCCGGATTCCACACGTCATCCACCACCAGTAGGACCTGTTTCCCATACAGCAGTGTCCGCAGATGATTCGACGCCGACTGGATCGCCGTGGGTTTATAGTCGTGGTCGCCGAGGGCCTGAATCCAGCCACTCAGCAGGGGGAGAATGTCGGGTGTTTGGCCCAGGGTGGCCCACAAAATGCCATCGCCAAAGCGGGTCTGAATTTCGCTATCTAAAGCAAGCTTCGAGGCCAGCACCGATTTACCAATGCCGCCCAGGCCGTAGATGGCACTAACCACCAGGGTGCCAACCTCAGACCCTTCGCACAGTAGCTCTTTTTTTAGGGCCTGTTCATACTCAGGCCGTTCAACAAAATGATCCGGTAGTGGCGGGATTTGCCGGGGAATGCCCGTTGGCAGGGTTGACTTTGACGAGCCTGCACTCGGCGACTCTGTTCAAGAACCGACATGAATTGTATTGTTGTCACCCGTAATGTTGGTGCCTGTCGCGTGATTTATCTGTGTTCCTTTACCACCATCAAAGACGTTCTGAACATTCTGCCCCGGCCCCTGATCAACCTTGATAATAATCTGCTGAATATCCTGAGCCAGGGTCCTTACCTGTTGATCAAACGCATCGTCCAGATCCATCGCTGAACCCAGATGGTTTGAAAACGTCTCTATCGCTTGCTTATCCCCTTTCTCAGCCCGTGCTAATGCTGACTTGGCCTTACCCTGAAACTTATCCCGCAGAAGCTTTATCAGTGCCGCTAGCTTTTGTCCCAGTGCCTTACGTGCATCCTCTGTTAATGCTTCAGTGGTTTTGCCAACCGCTGTCGTAAAGATGAGCGTTGCGATCGATGCTGCCGTTAACGGGTCTGCCATGGCTAGGTGAGCTGGATAAAGAATATCTAACCCTGTTATGACCTATTCAACCCAGATGCAGCAAGTCGTTTTGATAGGTATGTAGCCAATAAAAAGCCCCTGAAACTTACAGAGGCTCTGTTAGATATTCTTTTTCACAGACCATCAGTCCGTGGATTTCTAGTATGGCTTAAATCTTTGGCAGGCTGTGTGCAATCTGCATATGAACTTGACGGATGCTGAGTATTTGCCCGTATTGCGGCTATTTAGGCATCACTTCGAGAGTGATAGAGCCTTTTCCAGAAATGGGACCATGGGATGTCGATGAAACTATCTCAGCATTCCCCATGTGACAGTCGGCCTGTGATTCCCGCACAGTGTCGGTAGGTTTAGTCGCGACCTGGCCCTGGTTGCTGAGAGAGAGGCCCTGAAATCATTGAAACAGAGGACTTTTGGCTGCTGAACAAAAACACCAACTGTCACAGTACGTTTTGCTGGTGACTGTGCCAATCCTAAAAAAGGCGGCACCCAGATTCGAACTGGGGATAAAGGATTTGCAATCCTCTGCCTTACCACTTGGCCATGCCGCCGAATAACAGAGTTTCAATATATCAAATTCTCGACGCATTCCCACTTAGATTCGTGGCCAAATGTTTTTCCTCTTCTTGAGAGAAAAATGGTTGGGCAACCGCTTATTTCATCTTTGCCAGCAGCTGTTGGATCATGCGGTTGGCCTGAGCCGCATAACCGCCACCAAATAGATTGAAGTGATTAAGGATGTGGTAAAGGTTGTAGAGAATTTTGCGGGTAGGATAACCTGCTGAAAGTGGATAAACCGACTCATAGCCATCGTAAAAGGCGGTGGGAAAACTGCCAAACAGTTCCGTCATGGCTAAATCGACTTCGCGATCGCCATAGTAGGTGGCAGGATCAAAAATCACGGGCTCTCCTGCTGTGGTAACAGCCGCATTGCCCGACCACAGATCGCCATGGACCAAGGCCGGAACGGGATCATGCCCCGATAGTAGATCTGGTAAGGCGGCTAGCAACGACTGTTCTTGGGGAAAGGAACCACCACGCCGCTTGGCTAAACGAAACTGATAGGCCAAACGCTGATCTCGCCAGAAGGTTAACCAGCTTTCTTGCCAATCATTGGGTTGATGCGTTTCACCGATAGTGTTGGCACGATGCCAACCAAAGCCTAGATCACTGGAGACCCGATGCATAGCGGCTAAATTTTCACCCATGGCCTCCCAGGCAGTGCCTTGCCCCTCAAGTTCTAACCACTCCATCACAATGTAGGAGTTTGCTCCTGATAGACCGCAGCACAGAGGTCTGGGAACACGTATGGTTTGACTGGCATATATCTCTTTTAAACCAGCGAGTTCAGCTTCAAACATGGCCAATTTACTGGCCTGATTAAGCTTAATAAAAAATGTGGCCTGACCGTCATTTAGGCTATAAGCCTGGTTGATGCAGCCTCCACCGATGGAGCGTGTCTGTTGTGTCTGGAATGGCTGCCCTGTGACTCGACTAATGTGGGCAGCAATGTCAGACCAAATATCAGCCATATTCGAGCCCTAATTTAACAACCTAATCAACCTCTGGATGCAGTCTCAGGACTCCATAGGCTGTGATCGGCAAGTAGCGCTGCACAGCGGCCTGAATACTAGCGGCATCAACCGCTTTAATCGCAGTGGGGTAGTTTAATGCGTTTGCAATATCCCCTGTCATAGCGTGATAGTAACCATACATACTGGCGCGATCGCTAGATGTTTCATTACCAAATACATAGCGATTAGCAACTTGGGTGCGCACCCGACTCAGCTCAGTTTCACTCACTGGCTGCTCGTGCAAACGCTTTATATGTTCTAGAATGGCCGCTTCTAAGGTTTCTAACTGCTCCACAGCCAAATTAGCTGAAATGTAAAAGACACCCTGCTCACCATAGGTGATGTTGCTAGTAGAAATACTATTTACTAAGGCACGGGTTTCGCGTAAATCTTGTACCAGACGGGCCGTACGGCCTTGACCTAAAATCGAGGCCACCACATCTAAGGCGTAAGTCTCAGACAGTTGTTTGAGGCCTGGCACCCGCCAGCTGAGCACTAACCGGGCCTGCTGCAAGGTGGCATCGGTGTAGTCGGCCCGTGCAATTGATTCAAATGGTTCCTCAGGGGTGCTGAGCGGGACACCTTCTAAGGGTGCTTTGATGCTCGTTTGATGGCGGTTAACGAGGGACTGCTCAAAGCTTGTTTCGACTGTGGCAATTAGCTGCTCCACAGGTAGGTCCCCCACGACAACAGCGGTCATATTTTGAGGCTGATACCAGCGACGGTGAAAGTCACGCATTTGATCAGCGGATAGACTTTCAATCACTGATGTCGGTCCTAGAACAGTGCGTCGGTAGGGCAGCTGCTCAAAGTTTAAAGCCATCGAATGCTGAAATATACGCCGTCGTGGATTGTCTTCTGAACGACGGATTTCTTCTAGGATGACAGGGCGCTCTCGCTCAAAGTCGCTGTCGTGGAGTTTGGCATTGAGCAAAAGCTCTATCTGGAGCGGTGCGAGTTTGGCGAAATCTTTAGGAGCTGTGGTGATGTAATAGTGGGTGTAATCTTGACTAGTGGCTGCGTTTGTAATGGCCCCCCGTTCTTCAATCAAGCGTTCAAATTCGCCACATTGCAGCTGGGGAGTGCCCTTAAAGATCATATGCTCTAGAAAATGAGCCATGCCATTGATGGCATCGGACTCTACCCGTGACCCCACCCGTAGCCAAATGTTGAGGTTGACAGCGGCGGTTGGCATCTGCTCAGCAATAATGGTTAGACCATTAGCTAATCGTTTGACAACGGGTTGGTTGGTAATTTCGGAGGGTGCTGACGTCGCAACCATGGGCAAACTAAAATTTCGTGATCATTCTATTTCTTATTCTAGTCATCTAGATACAGTAAAGTCTGGGTAAAAACAACCAAGCGAGACACGAGAGAGATATTTATGGGCACTTGGATCAAGGAAACGGATAAGGCCATATATCTAATGCAGGGGGGATACTATATTTCCAAAATATCTAAGTATCCTTCTAAGTCAAACCCCAACGAGAGAGTGCTCAACATCAGCGGCATGAAATCGTGGTTTAGTCGGGCAGATTCACCCCGTGGGATGACGGTTTCCCAAAGCGGTCCCGAGCCTAAACCTCTGCCGAGAAGGACTGTAGAAACTCCTGTTTCTAGAACAAGACAGACAAATTCTACCGGTGTGAATTTGATCAAATCCTTTGAAGGTCTACGACTAAAGGCATATCAGGATGCTGTTGGGGTGTGGACCATTGGCTATGGCACGACGCGGGGGGTCAAACCAGGCCAGGAAATTAGTGAAGCCCAGGCTGAGGCACTTTTAAAGACCGATCTCAATCGATTTGAGCGGGATGTGAGTCAGGCTGTCCGAGTCCCTATTAATGACAATCAATTTGCGGCCATCGTGTCATTTACGTACAACGTCGGCTCTGGTGCGATGCGAAGCTCTACACTGTTGCGCAAACTCAATCGTCGCGATATCTATGGTGCTGCAAATGAGTTTCCTCGTTGGAATCGAGCAGGTGGTCGAATTCTAGCGGGACTTACCCGGCGGCGGAATGCAGAGAGGGCTTTATTTTTAGGACAGGACTATCGACAATTTCTATAGCGGATGGGACCGCCTGCTATTTATGGATCGTTAATTTATGAAGAAGGCGTTATGGTGAAACCTTAAGGGGTAAGTCTGGGAAACTATTTGCCTGGATTGATGTGATTCTCAGCAATTTCATCCTTTATGCTGAGAGGGATTGACTTGCAGTAGGCTAATCCTCTCTAGATAACAAGATGAAACGCTCGGTTCCCCGCTGGTTAATTCCTTATGCATTTTTGGCACCAGCCCTCCTGGTGCTGGGGTTAACTGTGTTTTGGCCTGCGCTACAGGCGTTTTATCTGAGCTTTACTGAGTATGGCTATGATATTACTCAGCCGCCGCTGTGGGTTGGATGGGACAATTTTGTGCGTCTATGGCAGGACCAGAGATTTTGGCAAACCTTGAAAAACACCCTGGTTTATCTGGTGAGTGTGGTGCCTGTGCTTGCGATCTCACCCTTACTATTGGCTATCCTTGTCAATCAAAGATTGCAGGGCATGAACTGGTTTCGAGTGGCCTATTACACTCCAGTGGTGATCTCCATGGTAGTAGCGGGCATCGCCTGGCGGTGGCTGTATGCCGAAACCGGTCTGCTCAATCAGCTACTCACCAGCTTTACTGGACAAGACATTCGGATTCCATGGCTGACGAGCCCAAACTTAGCGCTGTTTAGCGTTATGGCCGTTACTGTTTGGAAAGGCCTAGGCTATTACATGGTCATTTACCTGGCCGGATTACAGGGAATTCCTGGAGATCTCTATGAAGCCGCCGCCATTGATGGCTCCGATCGCTGGCGCAAACATTGGGATATCACCCTGCCCCTAATGACCCCCTATATGTTTTTGGTCGCCGTTATTTCTGCCATTTCGGCCACAAAGGTCTTTGAAGAAATTTACATCATGACCCAGGGCGGCCCTCGCAGCAGCTCTAAAACCGTAGTTTATTACGTCTATGAACAGGCTTTTGTCGATCTTGAAATGAGCTACGCCTGTACCATTGGGCTAGTGCTGTTCATCATTATCTTAGCGCTGTCACTGGTGCGACTAAAAGCCGCGCCAAACCAGGTAACAGACACCTTTTCCGAAGGATAATGACAACGTATTGCCTCGAATATGGCCTAACAAGCTTCGGCGATGGAGATCCCCTTGGTCTCTACATCATCCACACCTTCTACCGATCGGGCTAGATCAACCAACTGGTTCAACAAATTTGGAGAACCAACCTGGCCACTAAGAACGACTACACGCCCTCGCTGACGAACCTTCAAGCGTCCGAGAGCAACATCCACATTAGTGTTTAAACAACGGTATACCCGCTTGGATAGTCCATAGTAATCAAACTCTCCATGTAGTCCTCTTCGTTCCGGCGGAATACTGGAAAACCAGTGATATTGGCCTGCTCCACTGTTAAACAGTTGGCAGGACTGAGCAACCCCTTTCAGAGAAATCGAAATGGTTGAGCCATCCATAACGCTACCTCGGCACCCTTAACTCAGTTCTTGCCAAACACAATCCATAACTCTCCGAACGCAACCTAGGGACGAAGGATGTCAATAGGACACCACAGAGAGAAATGATAAAAACGCATCATTTCATAACGTTTTTACAATGTCCGGCATCATAATTTTATAAATTCTAAAAAGTTTTGCAGGGTAATAGTGTGTCCCTAGAAACTTTTTAACACAATTGTTCTTATTTCTGAGCAGATATTAGGTATTCACTGGGTTAATAACACCACTGCATAGGCGGCGATTCCTTCTTCTCTACCGGTGGGTCCTAATTTTTCATTGGTGGTTGCTTTTACACCTACTTGGTCAGTTGCCACCGTTAATCGTTCAGCCAGACGCTGCTGCATAGCTGCAATGTGGGGTTTAAGCTTGGGGCGCTCGGCTACGAGCACCGTATCTAAATTACCGATAGACCATCCTTGAGCTTTCACCAGCTGATGGACCTGGTCTAGCAGCACCAAGCTATCGGCTCCTTTCCATTTAGGATCGGTGGGGGGAAAGTAGTGACCAATATCGCCTAAACTCAAAGCCCCCAGCATGGCATCCATAATGGCATGGGTAAGGACATCAGCATCGCTATGGCCCACCAGCCCTAGCGTGTGCGGAATGGTGACACCGCCTAAAATCAGGGGACGATCAGGACCTAAACGGTGGATGTCATAGCCATTACCAATACGAATACCCATGGAAAGCGGTTGAAGTTAGGTGAATACTTAAGCTGGGGTCACGGTTGCCCAGCTCCATGTTTATTTTCCCACTGCTGCTGCCAACGGTCATAAAGATCTCGTCGCCGTTCGCGGGTACGCTCAAGCTGCTGCTGTTGTCGCCATTGGGCAATGGCTGCATGGTTGCCTGAGCGAAGTACGGCGGGTACTGTCCAGCCACGAAACTCAGCCGGGCGGGTGTAGTGGGGATAGTCCAGCAGCCCGGCTTCAAAACTGTCGTAGTGCAGGGAGTCGCGTTTGGCAACGGTGCCCGGCAACAGCCGGATAACTCCGTTTAATAGGGCCAGGGCTGGAATTTCACCACAGGTTAAGACAAAATCTCCCAGGGACACTTCGCGGGTGACGACATTGAGAATGCGTTCGTCAATGCCTTCGTAATGACCACACATAATGACCAACTGATCTAGACTTGTGGACCACTCCCAGAACAGGGATTGAGTCATGGGCTCCCCTTGGGGAGTCATGAGTACGACTTCACGACGAGGATAATGAGGCAAACTTTCGAGGGCTGACACCATCGGCGCAATTTTCATCACCATGCCGACACCACCACCGTAGGGTTCATCGTCAACTTTATGGTGTTTGTCGGTAGTAAAGTCCCTGGGGTTGGTAATGTGAACCTCAGCAATCTCTCGCTGAAGAGCTTTAGCGATGAGTCCCGACTGAAGGGGGGATGTAAAAAAGTCGGGAAACAAACTGAGCAGATCAAACCGCATTAGTTACTATCCTGACGATCGGCAAAACTTAGCAACCGATTAAAGAGTTCCACTTCGAGCTGGGTTTGATCAAGTAACCGAGCTAGTTCATAGGCTCGCTCGTACTGCTCTTGGGCTAGGGTCTCTTCCCCCGTTGCTTCATAAAACTCCCCTAGCCGCTTAAATGTAATCAAATGCCCCCATGCATTATCAGTGTTGAGGGTGAGGGCAATGCGTTCATCGAGATAGGAGCGAACTTGAGCCCAATCGCGACGGTCACTGTAGGTATCAATCAGACCGTCGATGGCTTGTAGCTGAGCAGTGGTATCCCCTGCATCGCGACTATAGTTAAGCCCTAGGCGGTAAGCCCCCAGAGCTCGCTCCGGTTGATTATTGGCAAAGTAGGCATCCCCCAGGTTGTTATTGGTATTGGCACGACCGATTAAATTACCTGAGCGGATACGATAGCTTCCTGCCCCCTCGTAATAGTCGATGGCAGCCGTATAATCGCCAGTGGCTGCGGCTAATAAACCCAGGTTGTTTAGTGATAACCCAACGCCTTCATAGTCTTGGATACTTTGAGCAATACTAAGGGCTTCTTCATAGGCTTGGTTAGCGGAGAAAATGTCTCCCTGCTGGAGTCTTAGGGTACCTAGGGCATTCCAAGCCAAAATTTGAGTGCTGAAGTTTTGGTTGTCCCGTGCGATCGCAAGCTGACGACGAACGGCGGTCTCAGCACTGTCATAATCCCCCAGTTGAACATAGGCACGACCAATCTTGGCATACGCCTGCTCCACTGCAGCAGTATCACCAATCTCGTAATAGAGTTCAGCTGCTCGACTCCAGGCCCGTAGTGCCGATTGATAGTCAGACGTAACCGCCTGACGCTCTCCCAGACGTAATAGCTGATCCGCTACATCGCGCTGTTGGTAAATGGCCTCACGATTGACGGGCTGTCGCAACTGTTCATCAAGCGTGTCTTGAGCCTGGGCAGTAGGCAGACCCACCAACGTGCTCGCGGCCATCGCGACTACCCCATACCAGAACCGAACTGTACCGCGCACTACCTAGACTCTCCCTAGCTTAAAAATATTGCTCTGTAAAAACGTACTCTGTCTATTTATTGCCCCTCTGAAGCTAGATTCGGTTGTTCCAAATCAAGATCCGACACATCTAATAAATCAGCCAAATCGTCGGCTAAATTCTCTACAGCAGTTTCAGTATCCCCAAAGTAAATCGCCTGAATATCATTCGGTAACGCGACACTTAATGCGTGTTGGGCATCGGTGAGTAAGGTGGCCACTGCCTTAGGCGAAATGCGCTGTCCCTCAGCTTGTAAATAAGCTGCAATGCGGGTATTACTCCAGCGAAAGGTTTGGGCCATAACAATCACTAGACGGTGTAAAGGCTGCAACCGCTCTAGAGCCTGGGTGACATAGCACCAAAGGGGAGGAGACGCCTCCTGCAGGGTGTAGTGAATCTCTTCCACATCAGGCAGGGCTGCTTGATTAATGCAGGCGGCTGTCAGATTAACCAACCAGGCCTGTAACGAAAAGTCTGCCGGGGGCTCAGCCGGCAAATCTAAACCACTCAGCTCGTATAGAATATGTCGCCAGGTCAGGGCAAATAGATACTCTGATTGCACTGTCGAGCGGGCCGAATGGCGAATCAGCGTGTATACGACCGGGCTGTAGCGACAAAACACAGTGGTAAAGTACTTGCCCTCTTCAGGATGTTGCTTTAATTGCTGCACCAGATCGTAATCGCTGTATTCAAACAGCGACTTAACGATGGCATGGTCACACTCAGGAAAATTAGGAATATCCACAGTACTGCGAACGGAGCTCCTGCCAATTACCGGCACATGGGCAAACCGGTCTTAACCAGACTGAGACTACCGTATAAATAGCCATTACTATACCCAGGATTAGTCGAATCTTAAAGATTTGGCGGCAAATCCTCAGTTGGACATGCCTTCCGTCTGATATTTGTCTGCTAGTGATCGGCCCTAAAAGCCTTTCGGTAAAGGATCGGTTAACCCGGTCGGTTCCCACCAGTCAGTCGGTTTTACCCTTGATACACTAGGGGCAGCCACACTGTATTCTGACTGCTCTCATGCCAAGGGCAGCACATTTCCTCAGATAACACCTATGGATTTTTCCCTCATCGTTCTTTCGCCATTCTTGGCGTCCATCTGGCAAGGGCTACCGCTGGATAGCCTGGTTTCTACCCAGGGCATCATGGTGCTCCTGTTAGTAGCCTACGCTGGCGCTATGTGGATGTTTTTAACCAGCGCTCCCAAAGTTCATACGGTGATGGTCTCCGATCTGGAGATTGCTCGACGGTTTTATGAGGGAATGTTAGGGCTGTCTGAAGCCGATGTGCCGCTTCACTATTACTACAACTATGAGCAAACTCTAGGAACGGGCATGGATCCGATGATGGGTATGGGAACCGCCATGCCTCGCCCCATGGAGTCGGGGGCGGGCAGCCCTGATGGTCTGTGGTATCAATTGAAAAAAAATACCCAGCTGCACGTGATCTCAGGGGCAAATCGAGGGCATAAAGATCGCCAGCGCCATGTTTGTTTTGACCGAGATTGTCTAGAGCTACTGTTAATGCAGGTACAGACCACTGGCGTGCGTCATAAGATTCGTCGCGAACGACCGCTCAATTTTTTGGTCAAAGATTATGATGGCGAGGTGATTGAAATGGCTGAGGTTGCGGATTAGGGTCTGAAACGTTCCATGGAACGTCTGTCCCCCAAAACGCAGAGGCGTTCCATGGAACGCCTGTATCCGAACTTATTTGCATAGGTTTGCCCATGGTGGATGATTTACTAGCCCTACCCAAAGACGAAGGCAGGTACTACTTTGCCCACCGTGACGGAGCTCCCTATTAGATGACATCAACGAAGGGGAAAACCACTACGAAAGCAAGCCGCTGTTGTGCGATCGCTGGGGGGCTGCTGTGTATGTTGGTTAGCTGTCGGTCAGCACCGTCCACAGTCGATGTATCGGCTGATGAACCTACCGAATCTTCAATATCCTCAATCGAAGAGGAGGCATCATCCCCAGTCGAAAGTACGCCACCCCCACCCCCAACTAATTCCTATTTAGCGCAGCTGCCCCCAGAGGTCACCAATCAGCTGGTTGATTTAGGTATCAACATTGCCATCCCCACCTATCTGCCCCAAAACACGACCCTAGCCAACTACGGGGCGGGTAAAAAAGAAGCGGGTGTCGGTGGCGGCCCCTATTATTGGCTGGTGTATCGTGACGACCAAAATCGCTGTTTTGCCATTGAATATACCTCCGGTGGTGTGGGTGGCATTTCTCTAGAAAACCAAGAGCCATTGGCCAATGCTCTCTTTGACGATGACTACAGTCTTTACCATGGAAAATTTCCCAATGGTGAGGAGGGTGAACTACCTGAAAGCGACTTATTTACTGACTGGCTAAAGGGCGAGGATGGGTTTTATCGATTAGTGGGGGCTGGCTTGGTCAATGCCCAAGATTATGGACAAGGGGACTGCAGCAATATTTCTGTTAAAGAAGCCCTAGCTGTGGCGGAATCTTTAAGCTATTTGCCAACCGATATCAGAACACTGGATTTGAGCCCTACCCAATCAGACTTGCCAAAATAATTTATCAGCGTACGTATTGAGTCTATAGATGTAAAAAGCTAAAAAGAGCCTCACTTTAAGGGTAAGGCTCTTTTTAGCTTAAGCCAGCTAGACTATTAATTAATCAGGCAGGCTCTTAAGACTTTTCAGCCATAGAGGTATCGGCAGAGTCCTTAGCGTCAGATATGGCTTTTTCGGTAACGGTTTTAGCATCTTTGACAACAGCGTTTACCTTATTAATGGTCATCGTGGCAGGGGCAGGCGTTTTTTTAGCCACTGGTTGAGACGATGACGTAACAGGTGTAGAGGCTTCATCCTTAGCAGAACGCTCAATTTTATCTAAACCAAGCTGCTCACGTGCTTTATCTAATAAGAAGTAGGCTCCGTTTTGGCTGACATCTAACAATGCTTTACCAGTAGCAGCGGCAGCTTGATTACCGTCAGTAGTGCCCTCACCAGCCTGCTGAGCCTGCCACCATACTCGAGCATTTCGTCCAGTACTAACGGCAGTATCACTAAACCAAGCACCAAATACAAATACAGAACAAATCAACAGCCAACTTAAAAGAGCGACTTCCTTAATAATTTGTCCCGTCAGGACAAGAACGTTTTTATAAGCGTCTGCTGTTTTGGGATCAAACAGGAGCTGAGACACCACAGCTGCCTGAGACTTAACGCGATCCATGGGTTTACCTCATCTAAAAAGTTAATGAAAAACTTAATGAAACAATTGCAGCAGATATTTCACAGTAGAGCCATCCTACCGAAAGATAGATATTACATACTGGGACTGCCTATGTAGTCTTAAGCTTTTGCTTAAACGACGACCCATGGGCCCATGGGTCGTCCCATAGGCTCCAGTTTTTTCTGAAACGCTCAGAGTATACCCAACACTCAAGCACCCCAAACTTTTTGCAACACATGGCCTGGGGGTAGGTCGGCCAGTTTCTCTGTGGCAGACTGCACACCCAGGGCTCGCATTTCCCCATCGGTAGGCGGTAAAGACTGGCTGAGGTTTGTTTGTAGCACCAGGGTAAACACCTGCAGTGTCATGGCGACCTGGCTCACATAGTTGTCTGGACTAATTACCAGATTTGCCCCCGCCAATAGGGCGGCTATCTGTCCCAGATTTGCAGCGGTCACGGTCTTGAGATTTCGCTGACGACCGAGGGAGACGACCAAGTCTTTACTGTCCATCGTTTCTAGGATGACGACAGGCAGTTGCGGTTGCTTGTCTTGAAAATCATCAATGAGCGTCATCCAGCTATCTAATGGGTAGCTATCTGCTTGCACATTAAGACTGGGATACATAACGACGTAGCCACTGTCCGATACACCTAAGGATTTGCATTGAGCATCGGCCCAAGCAATGTCTCCCTCAGGCACATTGAACTCGATAGGCGCAGGTGTGGATGCTATGGCCAGATCTTGCAAGAGGGCTTGATAATGGCTGGTCGGGACCTGCTCAACAGCGTCCACAGTAAGGGTGTATAGCCAATGCAGCTGGGCATTGCTGTAACCAATGCGTGTGGGAATACCGCTGAGCCAGAGTAATACTGCCTCTTCCCAACGGTTGCTAGCACATAGAGCCAGCTCAAATTCGCGATCGCGAATAATACCCAGCAAGTTAGCCCAGTCAGACGGACTATTTTGTCCTTGATAATCAAAGGGAATCAGCTCACTGACAGCCCCAGATACTCGGTAAGCTGACTTGGCCGCAGGCTCTACCACAATGGCAATTTCAGCCTTGGGGTAGTTTTTCTTGATGGTCGTTAACGCTGGAAAAAACTGAAGCTGCTCGCTGATTCCACCAGGAACTAAGGCCAGAACGCGCATGGACTTCGGATAATACTTCGCTAATCATTCTAGTGGAAGCTGGCAGTGCTAAAGCTTTCGAAAGGTCACTAAACAGTTAAATTTCAAAATTTGGCTGTGAGATCGAGGCTAAGAAGATTGTCGACGTTTTCTAGGTACAGTCATGGAATGCCTCTTGCGTACAGGCGTTCCATAGAACGTCTCTGCAGAGCGTATAAAATCCCTTCCTACCCCTTAGACCTTTTCCCCGTAAACTTTTGGAGGCCTTGTGGCAAAGAGCATGCACTTACTCATACCGGCAGCAGGCGTTGGCAAGCGCATGGGAGCCGATGGGAACAAATTACTTTTACCCCTGCTCGGGCATTCGATTATGGGCTGGACCCTAAAAGCTGCCATGGCTGCGAGCACCATTGAGTGGATCGGCATCATCTGCCAGGCCATTGACGAGCCTGCATTTAGAGAAATGGTGGCTCAGCTAGGGATTATCAAACCTGTCGTATTTATTCGGGGAGGGGATACACGGCAGGCATCGGTTAGCAATGGCCTGCAGGCTTTACCTGACCATGCCCAACAGGTGCTGATCCATGATGGGGCTCGCTGTCTAGCAACTCCAGCCCTCTTTGATCGCTGTACCGAAGCGTTTGCCAACTGCAAAGGGTTTATTGCAGCAGTGCCGGTTAAAGACACCATCAAGCAAGTGGATAACTCTGGCATCATCAAAGCTACCCCCGATCGGTCTCGACTGTGGGCGGCCCAAACCCCCCAGGGTTTTGATGTGGGCTTACTCAAGGAAGCTCATCGAAAAGGGGACGCTCAAGGCTGGTCGGTGACGGATGATGCTGCTTTATTTGAGAAATGTGGCCTTGCGGTCCACATTGTGGAAGGGGAAGAAACCAACTTAAAGGTAACGACACCTGTTGATCTTGCGATCGCAGAATTTATCTTGCGTCAACGGCTTTAACACCAGAAACCCGGTTTTTGGCAACTCCCAAATTCTAGAATTCGTGTGAGCAGTCAAAAACCGGGTTTCTGGATGTTTGATGTTTAAAGATCGCCGCCCCGCGCCACCAACAAAAACACGATTGCTGGACCGGAAATAACCACCATTGCTAGAACAGTAAGCTGAGCTATTACCAGAAAATTAATACTGCTGAGAGTGTTGCCGATAAAATCTAGGAAACCCAGAAGAGCCATGGAACCTCCGATAACCAAATAACCGTGACCTTTGCGCAAGCGCCTAGCTATTTTACCTGGTTCGATCCCACCAGTTTTAAGAAAGTTTACAAAATTCCAAAAACCTTTGTAAGGAAGGCCGCTGATATTCTCATCAGATATAAATTCCGAGACATCTATTCTAGTAAGGCAAATCTAAATAACCTGTCCCGCGCAAGGATAAACGACATGGCCACTTGGCAATGTATAAAAAACTGTGGTGCCTGCTGCAATCTCACCCCAGCTGACCGACCAGATTTAGCAGACTATCTCACACCGGAGCAGCTAGAAACCTATATGGGGATGGTGGGTGCAGACGGCTGGTGCATTCACTATGACGCTGAGCAACGTTTATGCAAAATCTATGGGCAGCGTCCTAGTTTTTGTCGTGTCCAGGTCGATACCTTTGAGCAAATGTTTGGCATTGAGGGTGAAGAGCTGAACGAATTTGCTATTGACTGCTGCCAAGCCCAAATTAACGGTGTCTACGGACCTAAAAGTACAGAGATGGAAAGATTTAACGCTGCGGTTGGACTTGAGAATTAAGGGCATCGTCTCTAACTCTTGCTCTTACAAGCCCTCTAGCGGATAATGAAAGAAATATGAAACCCGCCTGTGACGACCTTATCATCTGCTAGAGCCACATTTTGGGGTGTCTTTCTTTCGACGTTTATCACTATCTTTTTGGCTGAGCTGGGGGATAAGACCCAAGTTGCCACACTACTGATGAGTGCCGAGTCCCATAAACCACTGACCGTTTTTATGGGAGCCGCCTTAGCACTAATTTCAACTAGCTTGGTTGGTGTGCTACTGGGGCAGTGGTTAGCCCGTCGAGCGTCCCCCGAAACCCTAGATACTCTAGCTGGAATTTTGCTGCTACTTATTTCTGTTGGCTTGGTAGCCGACGTAATTGGCCTCTAGCGTATCGGCTCCAAAACATTAATTCCAAACCTATGTCATTTGACTGGAACTTACTCAGTATTAGCTTTATCACCGTATTCCTATCGGAACTGGGAGATAAAAGTCAGCTTGCGGCCATTGCTTTGGGGGGAAGCTCGTCATCGCCAAAGGCCGTATTTTTGGGCACGGCAGGAGCCTTAGTGCTGGCTAGCTTCCTTGGCGTTTTACTGGGAGAAGGAACAGCGCAAATCCTACCTGAGCAGCTCGTTAAAGGGATCGCTGCGATTGGATTTGCGCTAATGGCCATTCGATTACTGTGGCCTGAGACTGAGAGCTAGTCTTGCTGAGTAAACTGGGCGGCAATATCGATATAGCATAAGCGCAGCAGAAATCCGAGCAGAAGCACCTTAGCCGTTTCTAACAGCCAGTAAGTACCGTGCAACCAGTTCATTGTGTTGGGGATGATGTGAATGGTGCCTGGCATGTCCAGGGCAATGCCGATGGCTCCCATATAAGGTGTGAGCACATAGGTGCAGGTCAGTGCGATCGCAACCAAGCTACCGGCAATCAGGGATGCCCAGCGGCTGCGGCTACCACTCACCTCGACCGATCTCTCAGGGTGGGGCTGACGCAGCGCCAACACTCCAGTCAAAATCAGTCCGGACAGTAGCATTTCTACATGGTTAAAGGTTTCAAACAGGCTATAGCCAGCGCTAGCAAAACCAGGTGCAGTCATCATGCCGCTCATGTAAAGCATGGGCATGACCACTAAATCGAGAATTAAACTGCCTCCGAGCCAAAAAATTGCGAGAAATAGAACAGCGCTATCCCAGGCAAACTGACGCTTCGACAGCTTGGGAAACGGCAATGTGAACTGTGTCATGGATAAGACCAAATACAAAGATGGGTATGCCCCAACGCTAGCCGATATATCGGGTCATAAACATGACAAATCGTTGCGATCTAGGTATCGCAACGATTTCTTTAGACTCCTAACAACAGTCTTGAGACGGAGATTTACGACGGATCCCAGCCCCATCAGTCAATGGTTAAGGATAGAGGACTTAATAAAATCCACTTTAATCTCTGTACCTAAGCACTAGCGGCTTCGCCATCGTGGATCGTCTTGACCCACTTTAATCGCTTAGGCCGCACAGCCATTCGGGTGGTAGCAAAGGCCATCACTACAATCCAGTGAGTCATGTAAAGGGTGCCTTTAAAAGCCTTGACCATGGCCAACAGCAGAGATACTTTCTGGGTGCGACGAATCCCCATAGCCATACCCCAGTAGGACACCCCCACCGCCAGCGTAGTCAACGGTGCAAAGACCGGGGGCTGACGCAGGGCGATCGCAACTAAAAAGTCCGGCAGCGCCACAATCGGCAACATGTATTGCAATACCCAATACATCAACATATCGATGGACTTATTCCAGCCCAGCTGATTGCGTATTAATAACCGCCAATAATCCAGATACCGCTGGTAGCCACCTTCGGCCCAGCGATTACGCTGATGCCAGAGAGCGACACCTGTCGTTACCCCCTCTTCCCCGACAGTCGGGTTAGACACAAAGCCGATATTCCACTGGTGTAGGTGCAGCTGTACCGTCAAATCTAAATCATCGGTAATGGTCATCTCATTCCAACCACCACACTGGGCAATGGCGGTCTGGCGCACAAACTGACCATTACCACGCAGTTCACCGATGCCGCAACGGGCTGACCGCTGCTCCTGGTAATAGCGATCGAGGGCCATTTCTGCAGCCTGCCCCTGGGTCCAAAAATTGGTGTCGCTGTTAACAATGGACTTACGGACCTGAATAGCGCCCGTCCGTTCATTGGTAAATAACGGAATTACACGCCGCAGTAGATCGGATGGCACTTGGGCATCGGCGTCAAACACCGCGAGGATATCGCCCTTAACTCGTGGCCAGACCAGATTCAGAGCACCGGACTTGCCTCCAGTGGCTTCAGGCCCACGATGGAGAACATTTAATTTAGGATGCGTTTTACTGAGGCGATCTAAGATTTTGCTAGTGCCATCGTCGCTGTTATCGTCAATGACCCAAAGCTCGTAGCGTTCTTCGGGATAGTCCAAACTGCAAAGCGAGGCCACTAGATTAGTAATGACAGCCGCCTCATTTTTAGCGGCCACCAGTAAGGATACTCGGGGCCACTCTGCCTCTGCTAACGTGAACGGAATATCAGCTTTGTTGGGACTGACAGCATAGGCTGGACTTGCGATCGCAATTCGCACCACATAAATGGCCATCAGCACCGTGACCACCCAAACCAGCAACTGCCCCCACGTTACCCAGTGCAATACGACAGTTACCCCCCACAAAACCACTAAAGCAGCCATGGCTTTTAGGCGACGCCCCTCCGAAAGCTCATCTAACGAAACATCCGATATCATTTCAATCGCCATAGGTTTAGTGTCATCAGGCATAGGGTCACAAGTTAGTAATATCTTATTGAAATGTGTTACATATTGTTGCCTTTAGACATACCTTCTCCGCGATCCTCTTGTCCAGCCGTGCACGGGCCTGAGGATTCTGTGGGTACACTAAGTCTGAGTCATCTAATAGACTCATGTCCAGATAGCTTTGGACACCTCCAGTTACCTAAGCTCAAGATTCCTTAAGGTCAGACCCCACTGTTCAACGCCATGCCTATCGCAGACATTCAACCCGCTCCCAAACAAGATGTCGGTGTCTATATGCCTTACTACCAAGGCAATAAACGCAAAGCGCTACCCTATGCCATTGGCCTCTATAAACAGGGCAACCTTGAAGGCGAGCGTCGCATTGAAGGGGGTGAAAGTATTGCTTTTTTAGCCACGTGGAATGTATCAATGTTGCCTGCCGACCTCACACGCTGTCGGATGCAATTTGCTGGTGATGCCGAACTCACCTACGAAATCACGATGGCTACATTCGAATTTGTCGATTTCCTGATCGACGTGGTGACCGCGATGCGTCTAAAACGGTCCCCTGACTTTTCTAAAACCTTTTATCGCAGACTACTTCGCATGGATGAGTAGTCATGTATCGCTAACACGATAAAGACAACACAATAAAGACTTAGAGAATGGTGCCGATGACCTGCTATGGCTAATGATTTAACCGTCTACCCACAGCTGACCATAAGCCCCCCACAAACACTTCGTCAAAAGTTAACGTTTTTCCCAGTTGCCAACTACTCTCCATGGCACAATGATGGACAGCCCTATTGGTAGTTAGGAGTGATAGTGTGCCCCATCCATCCAAGCATCTGCTGATTGGCTCCACAGAGCCCTACAGCGGCAAATCGGCCACGGTAACAGGGTTGGCCTTACAGCTTCGGGATCGCGGTATTGATATCGCCTATGCCAAGCCAGTTGGTACCTGTCCTAGCGATGAAGCTGGCATTGATGAAGATGTTAGGTTTATTTCCAAAACATTAGAGTTACCCACATCACGGTTACGGCCGACTCTTTTATCCCTAGATGCTCCAACCATTGAGCAACAGCTGACCGAAGAGAAATCTGCCATCGATCCACAGCAAATGTCTACCTATTTGGGCGGGCAAGGTGAGGATTTGCTCCTAATTGAAGGCCCTGGCACCTTGGAAGAAGGCACCCTGTTTGGGCTCTCATTGTTGCAGCTGGCTGAAGCCACAGAAGCGCAGGTCATGTTAGTCGCCAGATTTCATTCGGTGCTAATTGTGGATGGTCTGTTAGCCGCTAAGCAAAAGCTGGGGGATTTGCTAATGGGTGTCTTGATCAATGACGTTCCGACGGATCAGCTGCAGGCAGTAGAAACTAATGTCAAAAGCTGTCTTGAGCGTCATGGCATACCAGTTTTGGGAATTTTGCCCAGTACACCGCTGATGCGAAGTGTGAGCGTTGGTGAATTGGTCCAGCAGCTCAATGCAGAAATCCTCTGCTGCCAAAATCGCATGGATTTAATGGTGCAGAGCCTCAGTATTGGCGCGATGAATGTAAACTCCGCCCTCAAGTACTTTCGTAGGGCCGACAACATGGCTGTCGTGACTGGAGGAGACCGAGCCGACCTGCAGCTTGCTGCCCTGGAAACCTCTACTCAGTGCTTGGTTTTGACAGGCCACATTGCCCCTCAGCCAGATATTATTAGCCGCGCTCAAGATTTGGAAGTGCCGATCTTGTCAGTTGATTTGGACACATTGACCACCGTTGAAATTATTGAAAAATCATTTCAGCAGGTACGGTTGCAAGAACCGATCAAAGTGCAGTGCATTCAACTGCTGATGGAAAAGCACTTTGACGTCAATCGGCTAATGACGGAGTTGGATTTATCATCACCGGCAGTGACGGTATAGGGGAGCGATAGGCAAGAAAGCTGTGGGTGATAAAGCAAGGTAGGTGTAGTGCCAAGGGTTTGGTAGAATTGGCCAGTCCCTTCATTAAAACTATATAAAACCCTTGAGTCAGTCCCTTGATACTCCCATCGAATCACTTAAGGTAGATGATTTTTTGCAAGAGCTGGCCGCCATTCAGCAGTCAGGTTCCAAGCGCATTGCTATCTTGGGTTCTAGACATGTACCCATTACCCATCTGCGGTTGATTGAGCTGATGAGCTACGCTCTGGTACTTGGCGGCAATCGTTTGCTCACATCTGGGGCGACGGGGACTAATTCTGCAGCCATTCGCGGTGCGATGAAAGCGGACCCCAATTTACTAACGGTCATTTTGCCGCAAAGTTTGGAACGTCAACCTCGAGAATCTCGAGACCAGTTAGATTCTGTTATCCATCTGGTAGAAAATTCGGCTAACGATCGCTTAGAGTTAGCCGAAGCCAGCACCCTATGTAACCAGGAAATTATTTCTCGGTGTCAGCAGCTGATCTGTTTTGCATTTCATGACAGTCACACATTATTGAAAACCTGCAAAGATGCTGAAGAGCAGCGTAAGATTGTGACGCTGTTTTATTTCGATTAGTCAGCCTTGGCACACCAGTTATAGACAGTCTGAAGTGTTGTCTATCCCCAGGAATAATGGGGTTAAGGTGTTGTCCTACCCCAAAATTAATGGGTTGTATTAGTTTATTTGTGAGTGTGGTGGAGCTGTGAGCTTACTATCTGTACCGAGTATTTTTTTGTATAGTTTGCCAGTTGCGGCTTTTCTGATTTATGTGCCTTACATGGTAGTGGCACTAGAGCGCGTCAAGCTGGCTCAGTCTATGGATAACTCCATGGAGGTGTTGGGGCGACCTCGTTTTTATTCAGATCAGCTGCCAGAATTTGCTCAGCGGGCTAATTGGGCGCATCAAAATTCGTTTGAATCATTTATCTTGTATGCTCCGGCAGCTGTGATGGCCTATGTGACCAGCCAGGAAAGTACCGCGGCTTTATCAGCTGTGGTGGCCTATCTGGTGGCTCGGCTATTTTTTTCAGTCTTTTATATATTAAATGTGCCGCCGTTGCGATCGCTAATGTTTGGTATCGGCAGTCTGAGTATTTTTAGCCTATACTTCATGAGCTGCAAAACCATCTGGCTACAATAGCAACTAGTCGATTCACCCACGCTTGATTTCTCCCATGGCTTCTACCTATTCCTTTGATGTCGTTAGCGATTTTGACCGTCAGGAGCTTGTAAATGCGCTTGACCAGGTACGCCGCGAGTTAAAAAGTCGCTATGACCTCAAAGATACCAAAACAACGCTAGACCTTGGTGAGACCAACATTGCCATTGAAACAGCGAGTGAAATGACCCTAGAAGCGGTGCACACGCTGATTCAAACCAAGGCTGCCAAACGCAATTTGTCGATGAAAATTTTTGACTTTGGCAATATTGAAGCTGCCAGTGGAAATCGCGTGCGGCAAGATGTTGAGCTAAAAAAAGGGCTAAGTCAGGAGACCGCCAAAAAAATCTCGAAGATGATCCGCGACAACATGAAAAAGGTCCAGGCGTCTATTCAAGGAGATGCCGTACGTATCTCCGCTAAAGCCAAAGACGATCTGCAAGCGGCTATTCAACTGATCAAAGAAGAAGACTGGCCAGTCGCACTGCAATTCCAGAACTATCGCTAGCCCGTTACAGCGCACTAAAAAATCACTCCATGTTGGCTAGTGCAGCTCTAGCTCTAGAGTCAACAACGATGCCGTCGGTATGTAACCAAGACTTTTATAAAGCTTGAGAGCAGCCTGATTGTGGTTAAATACCTGAAGACTAAGCTGGTCATAGCCCTGAGCGCTAGCCCAGACTTTAGCATGGTCCATTAGCTTTCTCCCCAATCCCTGGCGACGGTGAGTCGGGGCTACATATATCAAGTAAACATAGGCCTGCAGCACCCCAGTCAATTGATTGATCGACTGTCCCAGCCACAGGCAGCCAATGGGAGCAGCCGCACTCGCTGTAAACCCCACCCGAGGAGCACCGGCTTTCTCCAGCCACCATAGAGCCGATGAGTCAGCCAAATACATCTCCACCGTCTTGGCTAGATGGCCCAGCTGGGTTGCCCCCAGTTCCACATAGGCGTTACCCATGGTGGTGAGCAACCGGGCGCGATCCAGGCTAGACCCTGGCACCAGCTGATATCCCTGGGGCCAGTCAGATACTGAAGCCATTGAGCACTGCCTTAGCCGCCATGGCCAATTCATCCCCCTCAATCGGCGCTGGTGCCAGCATGTCACTGGGCAGCCAAATCCGGGCGCTTACCGCCAGCATGGCTATGAGGAAAACAATCAAAATCAAAAACGGAATGACGTAGGAGCGAATAATCGACATGGTAAAAATCTGATCGGCTTCTATTAAGTATCGTAACGTTTCTTAGTCAGCAAGACTCGGCCACCCACACTAGGACCACAGATCATCGTCGTCTAAACCAGGTCTAGGAACAGGGGCTATTGGGCGATGGCTCAACTGTTTTAGCAACCACCAGCCAGCGACGGCAATGATCAGCGAACACCAGCCGAGGAGCGATCGCAACAGCAAAAAGCCCCCCACAGCAAACATCGCCCCGAACAGCAACAGCAGCGCGGCTATCACCCGTTGAACCTCAAGGCCAAGATTTTGCAGGGGCCTCACCCGTGTACGCTGTCGCTGTCGCCGCCAACCTGGCCCACCGGGGCGTACACGACGGTAAAAATTATCCAGGGTTTCATCAGATTCAGGAGGCGTCAGCAGCATGACCGTCACCCACACAACCGTGGTGATACCTGCCGTCACCAACAGTCGCAGCCCAAAGTCGGAGATCCTGACCACTTCTAACACACTGGTCAGTAAACCAATGACAAACCCAGTCACCATGGAACTCAGCTCCGCTGCTGCGTTAATCCGCCACCAGAACCAGCGCAAAATCAGTACTAAACCGGGTCCGGTACCAATGGCAATCACCAACCGAAAAACGGTCGCCACATCCGAGGCAAAGAAAGCAGCCATTGCCCCCAGAATCGTCACCACCACTGACATAAGCCGACCCACATTGACCAATTCTGCCTGAGTCGCATCAGGGTTAATGAATCGTCCGTAGAGGTCATTCGTTAAGTAGGAAGCGCCCCAGTTAATTAGGGTGGACACCGTACTCATAAACGCCGCAATCAGAGACGCCACCACCAGCCCCAGTAGCACAGGCGGCAAAAAGTCGAGCATCAGCTTAGGATAGCCCAGCTCACGATCGGCTAAATCTGGATAGATCGCCACCGCGGCCAGGGCCACAATGATCCAGGGCCAGGTGCGAATCACATAGTGCAAAATGTTAAAAAACCAGGCCGCTTTTTCCGCTTCGTTTTCATCCTTGGCTGCAACCAAACGCTGAATAAATTCACCACCGCCATCGCTGCGACGAAAGGCCCACCACTGCAAAAATACATAGGCCATAAAGGCACTAGCGGGAATACCGGCAACCGCACTCCAGCCAATCCCCCCGTCAAAGGTAATGGGCAAAACGCTAAGAATATCGAACTCGGTGTTGGCCTGGGCCTGGCTTATCAGATTTTCCATGCCGCCCACGGAGGCCACGGAGGCCACAGCCACAACAATCGCACCAAACAACGCCAGAAAAAACTGAAAGAAGTCTGTTGCCACTACTCCCCAGAGACCTGAAAACCCGGCGTAGAACAGTACCAAAATACTGACAACAATAACGCTCCACAGCTTCAGACTGTCGTTGGGCTCCACGCCAACGCTTTGCCAAAGCTCCAGAGCATCCACGACTTTAACCATGGCCAGCATGGCATAGCCAATGCCAATGCAGTTGATGGGCACCGCAAAGAGAAACGCCTTGACGCCGCGCAGCACAGCGGCTGTGTTGCCGCCATAGCGAATTTCGGTCAGCTCGGCATCGGTCACCACTTCGGACCGTCGCCACAGTCGGGCAAATACGTAGATCATGACCACGTGGGCAATGCCAAAGCTCCACCATTCCCAGTTGCCAGCAATACCACGGGAGCCAACGACACCAGCTACATAGAGCGGGGTGTCAATGGAGAAGGTAGTGGCGGCCATGCTGGTGCCAGCCAACCACCAGGGCAGTGAGCGGCCGGAGACAAAAAAGTCCACTAGACTGCCAGAGGCCTTGCGTGATAGATATACGCCTATCGCCATCGTAAAGACGAGATAGGCCACGACAATTAGCCAATCAATGGGTTGCATGGGCTTGCAATATAAGAAATCTGAAGCGGTAGCCCAAATCATCCCACACGGTGATCGACGGTTGCAAAGAGAAAAAGGGAAAGGAAATTTTTAGGAATGGAGATTGATGAACTGCTGGTTTTGTAAAGCTTGTGTTTGTGATTCCTCGATATTCGAAAATGCTGAATACTTCACTGAAGTTGTTCAAAGATTCCTTAATATTGATTGCCATGGTTCGTACCACTGTTCGTACCACTGTGCTGCTTGCCGGTAGTCTAGTGCTAACGGCTCCTAATGCTCTGGCAGAAGGTCTATCTCCGTCTAGTCATGACACATTTGAGCGGCTGGACGATTTAGTTTTGCCAATTAATGCTGTATCGGGCAGCTGCCCTGATCAGGTGCGATTCTGGCAGGAAACGCGTCGTGAATTTGAAGCTGGCGAGAACAATGGCACGATGCTGGATGTTTCATCGCTCAGTCGCGGCAAGACTGAATTTATTGACAGCCAGGAGCATTCTGTTACTTTCAGAGCGCCGGTCGTTCCAGAATTTTATAGCTGCGTTGGCCATCTAGATGAGGGTGATGAGCATTCTCAGTCGCTACATCACCTATGGTTTCAGCAGGGCTATATTTATTTTCGGTTTGATATTGGTGCGATCGCACCCGCCCCTGATGAAAATTGGTACTTTGCCACCATCACCCACCAAGAAATTGTCGGCCAGTATCCTTATGTGCGCTGGGCCATTGGGGACTAAGGCGCTATACTCTACGACGAACTCAGGGTTACCATCGTTATTGGCAATCACCCAAGAATTACTCTAGTAGCCAAGCAAACAATTCTTTGATGGTAAGCTGTAGCTCACTTGCAAACTCCGGTACAGGAACGACTTCATCTGACTCGTCGAATACTTCAGGTTCCTGTTTTGGAAGATAGACAAACACCGTTTGTTCACCTGGGTCAATCAACCAACCCATACTGGCTCCGTGCCGCAGACAGTGCAAAATATTCTTCGTTACTTTTGTTTGGTTTTGATCAGGAGATAGAATTTCAATTGTCCAATCTGGAGCGGCAGAAAATGTGTTGGCGACCTCCCCATTCTCGTCACGAGGAATGCGGTTCCAAAGAAAAACTGCAATATCAGGAACCGTTGAACGACCATCAAAGGTGCAGCGTAACTCAGGAAATGCACGAGCAATACGCTTAGATTTAACTACCCCATTAATAGCGGGTACAAGCTCTCCTTGAATAACGCTATGTTTTCCTTGAGGCATCGGCTTTTGGATAATTTGGCCGTCAATATATTCACTTGCAGGTTTTGTCTCTGGCAGCTGCAAAAACTCTGCCAGGGTCAGTGTTTTGGATAGTGCTTGTACCATTTGGGTTTCCCTATCTACCTGCCAGATCAAAATCTAATCATTATTTTATCTAGAAACTGAATGAGGCGTGATTCTGCCCTGTGGAGTGCCACAACGACTTGAGCCTAGAAATCCGCTGGACAAGTAGGCACGGTGCGTTCCCAAAATTCTATTGGCGAGGTTATGAGAGTTGCAGCCAGGAACACACCTATTGACCAGATGTGGCAATGCGCCTACCTAACAAATCGAAAGGCTCATCTGTTTTGGCCAAGAAGCTATTCAAGAACTTTTAGACAATCCAGCTATATTCTTAGAGCAACACTAAACCAATCTGTACGGGGCAATCGGGCGTTGGTCTGGCAAGCAAAATTCCGACCTTTGATGGTGCGTTTTCAGCTCTACTGGTGAGATATGGAAGTTGCTATCGGGAACTTACCCAATAAGACTCGATTACTCTAGCTCTTTTCTAAAAGTATTAGAGCCTGTTTTTACTAGGCTGTAAATAAATAGAAAGGCACTCACAAAATAGATTAAAAAATAAAATTCTTCGCTTTGACGATAGGGAAGTTCGCTCCTAATTATTTCAATTCTGAATAGAATTAGTCTGACCGAATACAGAAATATAAAAAAAGGAAAGCATAATGTCATTACTCCCGCTATCTGATCTAAGCGATTTCGTTTTGGATCAATTAGCAAAGGTGCAATGAGAGTAATATCTATTGGGTTAGCAAGTGTCTTGACTTCGCGCGCGAGTGCTTGACGCAAACGGACTAATTCTTGCAACTGTGAAGTCACAGCAGCAAAACCACCAGTAGTAGCTACTGGGAAAAATATAACCACCTCAGCTGTTGAAACAGGTATTTTTCCCCAGTTAGTTGTAAGTTCTTCAATACGTTCCTTTATTATCTTGGAATCAGTTGGGCATTGAGATTGATTTAGTTCGCAATCTTGAAGATTACCAATAATGGTCATGTATGGATAAAATATCAAGAAAAAGAATACTGTAGTTCCAATTAAGAGTAGAGTTAATGATAAGCGAAACTTTTTATATTTATCCTCATAAACTTTTAGAATTCTATCTAGATATGCATTCTTTGCGGTATCATTCATGCTGTCTTTTTAGATAAGTGTTGACTTTAGTTTTCTCCCCATTGAGCATCAGAAAGATAACTTACAGCTTATAGATTCTTTCTGCCAATGATAGGTAGACTAGCTATTAAAGCGAATTTTTCAGTCTATCCGCCCTTATTCGTACTGCACCGCGATCTCACGTTCGTACAAGTCAACGTAATCAGGCGCATCATTTTTGGCTTGACGTGAGAAATGCTTAACGGTACTTTAGTTTTCACGCCCTGCGGGGCAACACTACAAAGCTCAATATTTGGCACCAGCGGCAGGTGTTGACACCACCTAACCGCTGGCTAACCCCCGACTGAGCCAGCAGTCCGAGGCTTGGGATACTTTATCTCATTGCTACCCCGGTTTGCATACATTATCGGGGTGGCTAGGTTTTGGGCTTTGGTTTCTTACCTGAGCGCGTCTAAGGTACAGTTTGTGATTTGCTGCAGATTGTTCTAGGCGTAGCGACGGTTAACAACTCTACGTTTGGAGACCAAAGCTAATGTTTCTTGAGAATACTGAGGGTGCAGCAATCGCTGTGCCTGGAATGGGTGTGCTGCCTGATTATCAGCATGAAACGGTGCGCCATATGATGTTCGGCAGTTTAACGGCGGTGCAGCTGACTATTCAGGATTTGCACCAACGGCGCTATGCTGAGCCGAATGACTGGAGTAAGCCGATTTCCACTGGGCGGCCCAATGAGGTGATGGTGATTTTGACTAAGCGGGTTGCGATCACTCCATAAGGGTTTAACAACTTCCAAACTTACCTGAAGCCAAGCAGGATGACCTTCCCCCCTACTGAGAGGGGGTTCCGGGGTGTTGACCGTTAGCGCCAGCGGTCGACACCCACCCCGCCTGCGGCACCCCTCCCGAGAGGGAAGAAATCGGTACATTGTCGAATCTAGAAATCCTCTTGTTCGATTTCCTCGATTACCTGTAGCCCTCTGGGATCGCCCAGGTTCAGAATGGCCGCGCGGGCATCGTCACGCACACCTAAATCTTCGTCATCCGCAAAGGTTTCAATCAGGGCATCAATAGCCGTGGCATAGACCACGTTGTAAGGCAGATCCTGACATAGCTCACCAATGGACCAGGCACAGTTGCTGCGCACAATGGCAATGGGGTCGGTACGCATAGTTTCCACCAAGGCTGGAATCGCTTGAAGAATGGCCTCAAAGCTGATTTTTCCCATTTGGCCGAGAGCGCTGGCGGCCCAGAGCCGTACCACCGACATATCCGTCTTGATAGCCTCGACCAACGGCACCACCGCTTTCTCATTTTGGCAGTTACCCAAAGCCCAAACCACAGCTTTACGCACATAGCCATGGGAATCATTGGTGAGCTGGGCAATCAGCGCATCCACCGCTGTCTCGCTGGGATTTCGCCCCAGGGCATAGGCCGCATTGACTCGAACCAAAGGACTGTCATCATCCAGCAGCTCAATTAACCGAGGAATAGCACGGGGCTCTTGAATTTTATAAAACGCACGGGCGGCCAGCATACGCTGCTGTAGATTGTCTGACTGCAGCAACGGCAGCATTTGGTCAGGATTATACCGGGGCGTATCGTCCTCTAAAGGGATGTCATCTAAAGGATCGATGGGGGCCTCTAAACCGACCTCAGTGTCTAAAACCTTAAGCGCATCAATATCGTCCATGACTTGAAATAGGGTCAGCAGCCCGTGCGGATTGAATAAAACACGGGTAACGGTTTGTATCAACCATTAAACCCGTGTTTATTGAGAAAGCAAAACTCAGTTCAGAACTAAGGTCAGACCAGCACTAGACCCTTGGGCTCTAGATAGCAGCCATGACGGTGCGGGCAGCAGCCAGCGTATTGGCAATGTCATCATCGGTGTGGGCCAAGGAGGTAAATCCGGCCTCAAACTGAGACGGGGCCAGGTAGACACCTTGCTCTAACATGCCTCGATGGAAGCGGCTAAATTTCTCTAGGTCCGACTTTTTGGCATCGTCGTAATTATGGACAGGTCCCTCAGTGAAGAACATACCGAACATGCCGCTGATGTTACCACCGCAAACAGCGTGACCATTTTCACGGGCGATTTCCAGCAAACCGGTAATCAGTTTGTTGGTCTTGGCCTCAAGCTGCTCGTAGGCACCCGAACGACTCAAGATTTCCAGGGTCTTGATACCAGCGGTCATGGCTAGGGGATTACCTGACAGAGTGCCAGCTTGGTACACTGGACCTGCTGGTGCCACCATTTCCATAATTTCACGACGACCGCCGTAGGCTCCGACTGGCAGACCACCACCGATGATTTTACCCAGGGTGGTGAGGTCAGGGGTAACGCCCAGCTTTTCTTGCACACCGCCATAGGCAATGCGGAACCCGGTCATAACTTCGTCAAACACCAGCAGTGCACCATTCTCTTGGGTGATTTCCCGTAGTCCCTCTAGGAAACCCGCATCGGGGGTGACAAAGCCGGAGTTGCCAACAATAGGTTCTAGAATAACGCCGGAAATCTCATCGGGGTTCTGCTCAAATAGGGCTTTGACGGCTTCTAGGTCGTTATAAGGAGCTGTCAGCGTCGCTGCGGTTGTACTCTTGGGCACGCCGGGGGAGTCGGGCAGACCCAGAGTTGCAACACCAGAGCCTGCTTTGACCAGGAACATGTCGGCATGGCCATGGTAACAGCCTTCAAATTTGATCACCTTGTCACGACCGGTAAACGCTCGCATTAGACGTAGTACCGCCATACAGGCTTCGGTACCGGAATTGACAAAGCGGACCATCTCAATGCTGGGGACAGCGGCAATCACCATCTCAGCCAAGACGTTTTCAAGATAGCAAGGGGCACCAAAGCTGGTGCCTTTTTGTAAGGCTTCGACTAGGGCAGCATTGACATCGTCATTGGCATGGCCACAAATAGCCGGTCCCCAAGTACCGACATAGTCGATGTACTCGTTACCGTCAACATCCCAGATGTGGGAGCCCTTAACGCGGTCAAATACGATAGGTTGGCCGCCAACGGACTTAAACGCTCGTACAGGAGAACTAACGCCTCCGGGCATTAAGTTTTGGGCAGCCGCAAAAATCTCATCTGATTTTGTCGTTTTTAATGATGATGTGGTAGTAACCAACGGGCTCTCCTTATGGTTAAAGTCGTGTGTCTAAGGGATCACAGTAGCAGCCCACTATGGCTGCCGTTGTGGAGCGAAGATTGCAGTATTCTTAATCCTAGCGTTTGTGCTTACATCGATTGCAATTATGTTAAGGAATGTAGCAGTGTGGGGAAAGCCCGCAAACTGAGACAATAGGGCTGCACTGAGCTGATTTGAACGCTGAACTTAACACGGAACATGAGTACCCCGCTTTCTTTTGTAGGCGCTATCCCCACGGACAATATTTGCTACAACGAGCAGGGATTGGTACCTGCGATCGCACAGGACTATCTTGATGGCACAGTGCTGATGATGGCCTGGATGAACCAGGAATCGTTACAGAAAACCTTGGAAACCGGCGATGTCTGGTACTGGAGTCGTTCTCGCCAGGAACTGTGGCATAAGGGAGCCACTTCGGGCCATCTACAAAAGCTTAAGGCGATTCGCTACGACTGTGACAGCGATGCTTTACTGTTATCCATTGAACAAGTGGGCGACATTGCCTGCCATACAGGGGAGCGCAGCTGTTTTCACCAGGTGGATGGTGGGATTACACCGCCTGCGGCGGATACGTTGTCTCAGGTGTATGGGGTGATTTGCGATCGCAAAACCAACCCTAAACCTGACTCTTACACCAACAAACTCTTTGACGGCGGCGATAATAAAATCCTCAAAAAAATTGGCGAAGAATCTGCCGAAGTAGTCATGGCCTGTAAAGACGATGACCCTGACGATATTGCTGGGGAAGTGGCGGATCTGCTGTATCACACCCTGGTAGCCCTGGCCCACCACAATGTGGATATCAAGGATGTCTATCGGAAGCTGCAATCTCGGCGATAATTGTTGGTAGGGTCGTTCCATGGAATGGCCCTACCAATGTCCTATTTTGCCCATGGCAATCAAACCCTCTCAAATCCAGGCAATCTTACAATCCAAACGCAGGGACTTTCGTACGTTTGAAAGCAATAATCAGTCAGGATTAGAGACCTATCAGGCCGCCTGGCAAGACCTCTGCAAAACACCAGCAGAAAAGCTGCAGGGCTGGCTGAGCGCCCACCCAGGAAATGTGGGCGCACGGCTTTTGGAGCAACTCAGCAATCAGGGCATCTGCCGCAGCAACCTGCAGTGGGGCAGTCGTGAACACAGCCTGCAGTGGGTAAACGAACACCTGAGTGGGGTAACTACGTTTGCGGTAGACGGTTCGCAGATTTTTCCAAGTAAGGATCTGTCATTGCCCATTGCGCTGGTACAGGT
>JBCCHX010000077.1:0-32528 GCA_039028535.1 Cyanobacteria bacterium P01_B01_bin.77 | reverse complement strand
TGGGCACGGTATCGGCATGAGTCAGTGGGGAGCCCGTGGTATGGCCGAACGCGGTCAAAAGTATGACAAAATTCTGACCCACTTTTATAACGGTACTCGTTTGGGTTCAATGTAGAAGATAGGGGCGTAGTTTATATTTTTAAGGAAAGTTTTTTGGGTCGTTCCATGGAACGACCCTACAAACGTCGTCACGAAATTGAGCGCTATAGCTTTGTGCCGCACTCAGAACAAAAACGGTGGGTTGCCTTGTTATCACTGCCGCAGCTGCTACAGTGCACCACTTCCACCGGAGGCTTAGTTGCGGGCTCAGCTAAACCCACCATCTGAGAGTTATTTTTACCGGGGGGTACCATCGGATAACAGTTCTCATCCCGGCGCACCCATACATCCAACAGTACGGGTCCGTCGTGAGCCAGCATGTCAGCAATCGCCTGGTTTAACTGTACAGGTTCTTTCACCACAATGCCCTTGACACCAAAGGCCGCAGCCAGCTTTTCAAAGTCAGGCATTCCCACTTCCATATTGGATGAGGCATAACGCTCACCGTAGAAGCCTTGCTGCCACTGACGTACCATGCCTTGCCAGCCATTGTTAACAATGACTGTTTTAACTTTGATGTTGTATTGGGCCAGGGTGGCTAACTCCTGCAAGTTCATTTGGAAACTAGCATCGCCACTAATGCAAACGACCGGATTGTCACCAACACCCATTTGTACTCCCAAAGCAGCAGGTAGACCGTAGCCCATGGTGCCTAGGCCCGCACTAGAAATCCATTTGCGCGGGCCGTTTTGCAAAAACTGCGCTGCCCACATTTGGTGCTGTCCCACGTCCGTCGTGTAGAAAGCATTGGGGGCCTGACGACCCACTTCAGCAATGACCTGTTGGGGCGATAGCTGCCCATTATAGGTAGGAACTTTGAGAGGATAGTCAATTTTCCATTGATTAATACGGGCGCGCCAGGCTCCTGTTTGAGCCGGGTCAGCCGGTTGAGTTAGACGGGTTAGCAGCTCGGTCAATACATTTTTGACATCGCCCACTATAGGAACATTGGGCACCTTGCATTTACCGACCTCGGCAGGGTCAATGTCAATGTGAATCACCTTGGCATGTTGGGCAAATTGTTTTAGGTTACTGGCTACTCGATCATCAAATCGAGCCCCGATGGCTACCAGCAGATCGCACTCGCTTACTGCAAAGTTAGCGTAGGCAGTACCGTGCATCCCAAGCATCCCGACCGAAAGGGGGTTTTGTTCATCAAAAGCGCCCTTACCCATCAGAGTATTGGTCACAGGGATTTGGAAATGTTCGGCCAGCTGAGCAATTTCGGCATGGGCACCGGATATGACAGCACCGCCACCGACATAGAGCAGTGGCTTTTGAGCAGCTCGCAGCAGTGCGATCGCATTACCGATCTGCCGAGGATTGCCCCGCGTTGTAGGCTTGTACCCTGGAATTACTACTGAGCGCGGCTCAACTGGAACATAGTCAAATTCTTCTAAACCGACATCTTTAGGGACATCGATCAACACTGGCCCTGGACGACCAGACTGGGCAATGTAAAATGCCTCAGCGACGATCTCCGCCATCTGGCGCGGATCGCGCACAACATAGGAGTGCTTAACAATCGGTAGAGTGATGCCAAAGATATCCGTTTCTTGAAATGCATCACTACCAATAGCGTCCCGAGCCACCTGCCCCGTGATGGCTACCATCGGCACCGAATCCATCTGGGCCGTGGCAATTCCTGTGACCAAATTTGTTGCCCCCGGACCAGAAGTGGCAATACATACACCAACTTGACCCGTAGCACGGGCATAGCCATCAGCCGCATGGGAGGCAGCCTGTTCATGACGCACCAAAATGTGCTGAATATCCCCCCGCTGCTCAGATTTATATAGCTCGTCGTAAACCGGCAGTATTGCTCCTCCTGGATAGCCGAATACATGGCTGACACCATGACGAACAAGGCTATCGATAAGGGCAAAAGCACCCGTCGCTCGTTGCATTACCGAGCTAGCTTTAACAGAGGGCATTACAGACGTCGAAGTCATGGCGTTTAAAGGCGTCAGATAGGAAAATACAGCCGCAAATATGGTTGTTATTGGTCGTCCATTTTACAATTACACTCCAAAGAATTCGACAAACTTCATAGAAAAACGGTTTTCTGCCAATAGCTATCCGTACCGATTTAGAGACTTGCTAGAGGCTTGAAAGACACTTTAAAGGTTCCTTCAAACAGCGGTTTAGCATTATTGCCCAGGGAATTACGTCACTCATCCATGACATATCCACCAGATAGCCATGACTAGAGATTGCGCTTTTACTCTTCCTCTGAATGCATCAACACAGCACAGATAAACTCTAATGCCGTCATCGAACCCACCTTTGTACCAATGGCTCCGAATCCCTCACTCAGACGGGGCGACTGCCAAATCGATAGATGATCAACCGCAGGATGAGAATAGAAATAGCCCTTACTCTCCACAGGCCTAGGAAAATACGTTGTGCAGTGAGTCCACCGATCGTGACTGATGCGATAGATCGCCAAATCCCCCATCAAAGGCATACCCCAGCCATCCACCGCAATCATGCGTCCCCGACCACCTATGGCTTGCCACGCCAGCAACAGAGGATAAGCGGCCACGACACCTGCACTAAAGGCAACTATTTGTAGCTCCATACTTAGCCGCGGGCGCTGAGGTGAGGTCAACAGCCAAAGGAGGGCTCCAGGTGATGCCCCGATGGGCAATATCCACAACTGTTGTGGCGTAATCACACCTAGCAAAGATTGCAAAAAGGAATGCGTTAAATCTGGCGAATGATAACCAGGACAAATTAGAAGTTGCATAACTTTACCTTAGCGATCTCGATCGCAACAAAGCGATGACAAGGTAAAAAAACATGTCGAAGGCTGTTAATTATTTTTAGCAATTTAGACAAGCTAAGTTTATTTCTCAGGCAAATATTTAGTCTTTATTAAAGATGGTAGTTTCTAGATTCAGAGTAAGAAAAAATAACATTGGATTTAGCCGGGGATCATCTATCTAAAAGTGATCCCCGGTATTAACTTGGACGAGATTGTGAGTTTGATCTCATCTGCTTAAGGTGATTTATAACCCACCATTTTGTCCCTGCTCAAAGGTACTTAGAAGGATGCGCTTTTGCGATTATTTGGCAATCCATAAGATATTGCCAATCCGCATTATCAATCCTGAGTTATCTACCCACTCTTAACCCTCAACAAATCGGAGATCCTATACGATGGCCAACACTCTCATTAATATTGCCCTGCCTGTCGTCAATGAAATTATCGATGATGTGTTAGCTGATCCTTCCGAGTCCTATCGAGAAACGTTTACTAGCTCTGATGCTCGCGATAGGCTAGCGACATTTGTGCTGAGTCGTCTACCTGCCCGCTACATGACGGTAGCTGATCATGAACGCCCTCTAGAGCTGCCTAGAAACTGTTACTCAGCAGAGCAACATCGCCAAATTCGTCAGTTGGTACACCAAGGTATTCAAAAGGTGATTACGCGCCCAGTTGCACTCACATCAGAAACGCTAATTCCATCCACGTGGTTCGGCTAACGTTAATCCTTAATAAAATTGAGCATGAATCCTGGTAAGCCTTTGTCAATTGGCAGTTGATGGCTTACCAGTTCTTGTATGGAGACTGCTCAATCATTACATTAGCGTCAAACTCCACCGATGACGTTCGGTTCTACGCCATAGTCACAAGGGGAAGCTTACCAGTAGTCTCTAAGGAGATGTGTTGTCCATATCAGTCACTAACAGCTGAGGCATGGCACCACACACTACATGCATCTAGGGGCCCATGGTGGAGAAGTTTTTACCCACAATTAGTAGTTTAGTTGCGTTGGGAGAACTGGGGGCAGAATCAACGGACTGGGATGTCCTGAATACTGGTGGTTCAGCCCACCAGTACCAGGCAGAACGAGCTGAAACGGAATGGCAGGGAGCTGTTTCATCCCTAGGGCATCTCTTACAGCAAACCCTACCTCATTCTGCTGCCAAGTCCTCCCGAGTATCCGCTAACTCTAAATCTCGTAAAAGAGCCAAACAAGGACCAGCCGGGGTACTGCTCAGTGGTCCTTTTCCTATGCTGGATGCTCCAGAGCTGACGATACAGCTGTCCAATTGGGTGTTTATACCGCCCCCACTAGACCAGCTGTCCCAAGCATTTTCACAGCTCATGCCTGCCGATGAGAAGCCCCTTGTAGATACCGCCGCTGCTCGTATTCTGCCTCTGATTGAAGGAGATCCCCTAGCAGGCGAGCAATTTTGTTTGCTGCTCACGGAGCGGTTTAGTGTCGTACTTGTGCTCGGTCGTGATGCAGAGGATGAACTCCGTTTTCAGTTTTCGTTTACGCCTGGGGTGATTAGTCAAGTGTGGCAGTTATTGCGATCGCGCATTGTACTCACCACACCCAAACAGCTAGATTTTATCGATCCCCTAGTAGACACATTTGCTCCCACCGAGCCAGACTATCGAATTGTTAGCCAGTTTAGCCGGTGGCTACTTTCATCTCTACCTGCCCCTAAACCCAATCCCATCGTCGAACGAATCATCTCACCCCCAGATAACTCCCATTCCACCAAAAGCGATCCCCATGGCCTAGACACTGAGTTACTCAAAGCCATGGCCCATGAAATTCGTACGCCCCTGACAACAATTCGCACATTGACTCGTTCCCTCATTCGCCGTAAGGACCTGGTCGATAAAGCAAAACAGCGTCTGCAGCAAATCGACAACGCCTGTACCCAGCAGATTGATCGATTTAATCTGATTTTTAAGGCCGTAGAGTTAGAAGCCGCTACCCAGCAAGCCCCACGCTCACCCTTGACGGCCACCGCCCTAAGCGAAATTATTCAATCTGCCATTCCCAAATGGGAGCAAGCCGCTGCCCGTCGAAATCTTTCCCTTGAGGTCAGACTGCCACAAAACCTACCCATGGTGGCCAGTGACCCAGCCCTCTTACAGCAAGTACTCACGGGCCTAGTAGAGCTATTTACCCATAGCGTCGCCCAAAAAGGGCAAATTCAGCTGCATGTCATGGCCGCTGGCGACCAGCTTAAACTCGAATTTCAAGCAGAGGTTAGTCCCATCTGCGACGAACACCCACCGACCCTTAAGTCTTTGGGTAAGTTACTCATGTTCCAACCTGATACAGGAGGATTAAGCCTAAATCTGAAAACCACTAAAGCGCTATTCACCGCATTAGGAGCCAAGCTGACAGTCCGCGAACGACCAGGTGGTGTTACATGGATGGTGTTTTTACCAATTGAGACTGCCAACTATCCTATTGTGTAAGCCCCAGTGCGTAAGCCCCAGCGCACAGGCTCCAATGTGCTAGCTCAGTATCAGCCCACTGCATAGGCAGGCATATTTTATCGCCCCGTTAGGCCGCTCATTGACTAGAACGTAGGGCTAGAACGGCAGCTTTTTCTTGCTCTCACGTCCGCTTTCAAAGTCAAGTTCTTTAAGCTTTTTGAGTATACGGTTAAAGTATTCACCCATATACTCTTCAACAGTAGTTATCTCAGACTTATCCAAGCCAAAAGTACTGTAAACCTCATCCATATCAGCATCTAGAGGCTCGC
Organism: Cyanobacteria bacterium P01_B01_bin.77; assembly: GCA_039028535.1. Classification (GTDB taxonomy): domain Bacteria; phylum Cyanobacteriota; class Cyanobacteriia; order Phormidesmidales; family Phormidesmidaceae; genus Leptothoe. The sequence goes on along the minus strand of JBCCHX010000077.1, from coordinate 26,906 downwards.
TCCCCGCACTCACTTCGGCAAAAGCAAGTCGATCAGCAAACTGCCAGCCCCACTGGAAAAAGTTGGCAAAGCTGCGAACACCCCGAAGCAAGCCTAGTGACATCGTGGAAACTTTGGCATCTTCACCTGATAGGCGCTCACAGAGTCTTACTAATTCGTAACCTCCCCAAGCTCGGGTGCCAGCCAGGGGAAAGGAACGCTTATTGGTTTCAGGTACTTGCAAAGCACGCACCGCAAATCGGGCAATATCTTGGGTATTCATATAGGCAATCGGCGCAGCTTCCCCCATTACCCAAATTGCTTGCTTTTCTAAGACTGGAATCGCGTACTGGCCAATTAAACCTTGCAAAAAACCACAGGGTCTCAAGATGGTGTAATTAATCCCCGACTCTTCTAAGAATTTTTCTGTGCAATGCTTAATGTCCATCAAGGGCACATGGGGATACTTCTCACAGTTGAGAATTGAGATAAATACGTAGCGCTCTACATTTGCCTCCAGCGCAGCCTTGATCAAGTTGACTTTGCCATCCCAGTCCACATCATAGGCAGAATCTTGAGGGCGGGATGTAGCTGCATCAATAACAGCCGTGACATCTTCAAAACAGGGAGGCAAGGATTTAGGGCCACATATATTAGCTTGAACTAACTGGGCACCCCACTCCCTAAGAAATGCGGCCTTTTGGAAGTTACGCACGAGACACTTAACGTCAAACCCCTCATCTAACGCATTGCGTACAATCTGACGACCCAGCGTGCCCGTTGCACCAACTACCAATATACTCATGTTGGACTCTAAACAAAACTTAACGCTTTACTCATCTTAACAGACGTCGCAACGTTCGAAAATAGACTGCCTACATTAAAAAAGTGGCTACATCAGCGATATGCTGCTGAGTCAGCCACTTTTGTTACAAAAAACTAGAAATAACCTAGGTCGTTTGACCACTGAATTATGACAAGCAACTCGAATATGAGAGCTAGTCCTCAGCGGTTGAATGATTACTCTTCAGCACCCTGAATCTTGAGCATCAGAAAGCCAACGCCTAGACCTACCATGACAATGACAAACATGGTTACTGAAATTGAAAAAATTTCTCCACCCATGGCGCGTAGTAATCCTCCTCTATGTACCTTCATTACCGAAGGCGTTACAACGTATATTCTTTAGTTACATTCTAAAGCAGTTTGGCCATCTAACCTGATCAAGGTGGTATTTGCGTTCCCTACGGGGCTGGACTAAAGCCTCCCCAATCCTCTGTATTTATATTAGTCTGACCGTCAGTCTGCTCAAACCCTGAGAGGATTGCCAACTGTTTTAGGGGTTGGACTCCTAAATAGAATTCTCCACGGATTTGCCAGGTGGGATAGGCGATAATGCCAGCAGCATCACATAGAGCGACCTGGGCACTTACCCCACGTGCATCACACTCTACATAGGGAATTAGCTGAGCAGCGCTGCTAAATAGCTGCTTTTGTCTGGCACAGTGGGGGCACCAGTAGGCTCCGTACATTTTTGCCCCTGTGTTGGATAGATACTCTGCTAGCTGAGATTCATAGCTAGGGGCAACGAGCTGTTCTATGGATAGGTCTTGACAGCTCGCTAGCTGACTAGTTAAGGCTAGTGAGATCGCAAACATCCTCCCCATCAATAGCACAACCGATAACCTAGCTCTGCCAGCCATCGCATTCTCACCCTCAATAACGATACCTACCTTACATCGCCAACCCTATAGCCGCTATCTTAGACAGCCCAATGTCCTAACGACCGTGGGTGATGATTTCCAGGGGGGGTTTCCGCCCACGATTGCCAATGAAACTGTCAGAATATAAACAACTTTTGGCCATTGGGCCCCATCCTCTACAAAGCCTTCATCAGGCTTTCCCAGAGTCTTTTTAGGGCCGTTATTGTCTCAGAGAATGACCTTATGAAGCCGTTTGACCCATCTACATTGAGCCATCACTTTAGTCGATGGCTGATTACTTGCCTATCAGCAGTACTGCTATTCTTCTCGGGCATGCAGCCCGTAGCAGCACTGACGCAAACCACAGCTGAAGCCACCACCTCTCTATCGAGCGAAAGTTTCGTCGCCACAGCCGTACATCGTGTCGGTGATGCCGTTGTCCGTATTGATACCGAACGTACCATCACTCGTAACGTTCCCGATCTGTTTTACGACGATCCCGTTTTTAGAGGGTTTTTCGGTCCTGATACCTTTCAACGTATTCCCCAGGAAGAAAGGCTTAGTGGCCAAGGGTCCGGCTTCATCGTAGATAGCAATGGCTATATCCTCACCAATGCCCACGTTGTAGACCAAGCCGATCGGGTGACAGTCACCCTGAAAGACAGCCGTCATTTTGACGGCACCGTCGAAGGTGTTGACGAATTAACCGATTTAGCCGTTGTCAAAATCAATGCAGACAAAGAAGATTTGCCTGTAGTTGCCCTAGGAGATTCTGACACCATAGATGTCGGGGATTGGGCCATTGCGGTGGGTAACCCCTTAGGATTAGATAACACCGTCACCCTTGGAATTGTCAGCACCCTCAAGCGTTCTAGCTCAACTATCGGGATCCCAAACAAGCGTCTTGATTTTATCCAAACAGATGCCGCCATTAATCCTGGTAATTCTGGCGGTCCCTTACTCAATAGCAAAGGCGAAGTCATCGGTATCAATACCGCAGTTCGTGCTGACGCTATGGGCATTGGCTTTGCCATTCCCATTAACAAAGCCAAGTCCATCCAAGGCCAGCTAGCTCGTGGTGAACACATTGCCCACCCCTACTTAGGCATCCAAATTGCCGATCTCACACCCGAGATGGCGAAACGCAACAATGATGACCCCAATGCAAGCATGCTCATCCCTGAGATTGAAGGTGTTCTTGTCATTCGGGTACTACCTGACACCCCGGCAGCCAAAGCTGGCCTACGCCGTGGAGATGTGATTACTCAAATTAATGACCAGGCTTTTAATACAGCCAATCAGCTCCAATCCTATGTGGACCAATCCAAAGTTGGCCAGCGCTTAAAACTCAACTTACGCCGTGGAGACCAAACTCAAACCATCACAGTTAAATCAGCGGAACTAGATTCAGGCACATAAATCCACAGCCAAGCCTTTTCAAGCTAATAAAAAGATGACCTCGGTAAAGCCCGAGGTCATCTTTTTATTTTTAAGTTGAGATAGAACAGTTGAGATAGGTTACGTGTGCTAGCTTATCTCGCCCCCCTATGGACTCTGCCATTGGTCTTTAAAGAGCCGCTGTCTGGTCATCAATTAAGGCATTATCATCCAAAAACGGTGATGGGGGCGCTGCTTTGGGCTCTTCAGGAGCAGGAGTATCTCCCCCTGCTGCCGCTGGTGCATTCCCCAGCATGTCATCTGTAAACATATTGAGCCCCCCCTCACGGTCGTAAACACGGGCAGTGCGATCATCTAGAACCATATCCTGTAAAGCCATATCATCGGACAGGAATGCCTTATCAAACGAAGGATCAATCTCAGGGGTAGAACGCTCCTCATAGGCATTAAACCCAGTACCAGCAGGAATCAACCGTCCAATAATGACATTCTCCTTGAGACCACGTAACCAGTCAGATTTACCCTCAATCGCAGCTTCTGTCAGAACACGAGTTGTCTCCTGGAAGCTTGCTGCCGAGATAAAGCTATCAGTATTCAGAGAGGCCTTAGTAATCCCTAAGAGTACTGGTGTGTATTCTGCTGGAGCGCCACCAGTAATCGACATCGCTTCATTCACCTGTTCTAGCTGGCGAATCTCGACTAACTCTCCAGGTAACATGGTTGTATCTCCGCCATCCTCAACCCGAGCTTTGGAGGTCATCTGCCGCACAATAACCTCAATGTGTTTATCAGCAATGTCAATACCCTGAGACTGATAAACAGACTGCACTTCGTTCACCAAGAAAGTTTGAACCTCCTGAAGACTGATCATGGCAGACTCGTGAACACCTTTTGTCTCACGATGATACTTAAAGAAGAACTCTAGAATTTGGTGAGGGTTTAAAGGTCCATCTGTTAAAGGTTCCGCTAGACTGACCTGCTGACCATCAGAAACAATCATTGGCTGACCTGGCGCAATAGGATATTCAGCCACCACACCGTCATCTTCTACAATCTTTACCTCTACAGTCTCGTCCTCACCGTAAACAACCTGAGCATTACCAGGACGTTCAGCCAAGACACAAGCTTCTTTTGGTTTTCTGGCTTCTAACAGCTCCTCAATCCGAGGCAGACCTTGGATAATATCACCAGTTTTAGCACGCTCAAAAATGAGTAGAACCAGATTGTCACCCCGCTGGACCAGATCGCCATCTTCAATGTGCAACACCGCACCCGTCGAAACTCGATAGGGGCGAGCAATGCGGAGAACAACACTACTATCATTCACGGCAACAACTTGACCGGACTCCTTTGAGAGCAACTCTTCAGCCAGAGGAGCACCATCGACCAACAAGTCACCTTCCTTGACAGCAGGAGACTTTCCATCGAGATCCAAAGTCACAAGATCACTGTCACGAACAACAAGAATACGCCGTACAGATTCTACATCCTGCCGAATACCTCGTACTTCTCCAGCCTCTTTGGACTGGATTTCAGTGCGAGCTACGACAGAGCCAGGATGAATCTCTTGGCCTTCTTCCACAAGTAAGCGGGTTTGCGTACTACCTTGGGTCTGATCAGCAGCAATGTCGCGACGAATTACGAGTGTTTCCAAAATCACCAGCTGCAGGCGCTGTACATCAGCATCATTTTCATCAGGCACTAACTCAATGTCTGCCGTCAAATTTGATGACTCATTATCAACATTAAGAATCAGCTGAGTCCGAAGAATTTCAACACTGTCAACAGACTTGACACGTTCACCATCCTTAAAGAAGATACGCTGAATCGCAGTAATCCCTATGGAGTTATCATCACTGTCACTAACAGAGTATTGACTAGGAACCGTAGGAACATCAGGAACTTCAAACTCTTGAACAGGGCGCAACAGCAGGGCAGCCCCCTCTGGAGTTTCCACATATTCAACAAACCGAAGTGCTTCAGCCGTTACTCCAGGGATAACCTCTTCACCAGCACTCACTAAAACGCCATCTTTACCGCTTGCTGCGTCTGGACTATCCACCATGTGGATATCCCCTGGCTTAATGACAATTTCTCGAAGAATGTCATTCTTCTGAGTCACCTCAACCACACCACTAATCTGGCAAAAGATATCCTTGACAACCTCAGTACCAGCTTCAATGTACTGACCATCTTCAACCATTAACAAAGAAATATCTTTGTTGACCTCATGGGCTTCTTCTGGAATCCAGAGTAGTGTTCCTCCCTTCGTGACTTCATAGCCCTGCTTGCCCTTACTTTTTTTCGCAACCTCAACACCGGAGAACTTAATAATGCCTCCACTGTGTGTGTGGTAGGTATCATCTACCAGTTCCGCAACTACCTGACCACCTGTCACCTTGGCACCAGGAGTAGCAATTAGGGAATATCGAGAACCTTGATCTGTTTGGAGAAAATAGTGCTCCCGACCCTGACCACTTTCCACTTCTACCTCAGTCGTATCTAACATTACTGAGGCCGTAATAATCTCAACTTCACGGCTGCCTTTACTATCAGACCGATCAGGTAAACGGACAACACCACCACGCTCGGTCACAATTTTGGTCTCAGCCAAAATACCATTGGACTCGATCATGTCACCATTTTTAACCGTCGGCTCCGCTCCCGGAGGAAGGTTATACACCTCACCAGAGAGCACCCACAGTAAACCGCCCCGCTGGGCCAGCTTGGTAATATTACCCTGACGATCTTTTTTCTCTTCTTGAACCAGACCTTCAAAGAAAACTTCACCAGACATATCAGAAGTTACGTCTTTACTGGCTTTCTCAGTCACTTTACGGACTCGACCAGTAGTAGGCAACTCTGCAATTAAATCGCCTTTAGCTAACGTTGCACCATCTTGGACAAAGACAATCGAACCTTGGGGTAGTTGAACAACACGAGTTTTCCCGCTGTCCATAACAATCTTGGCTTCTGTATTCGATTCCATCACCAGGGCATCTTCACCGTGACGAGTTCGGAATGCACGACTTCTAAGCGTGTCAGGCATCGTAAACTGGCCGGCTACCTTAGCTCTTACCTGGGGAGCAAGCTCTCCTGTAAAGGTTCCACCCGTGTGGAATGTTCTCATGGTGAGCTGAGTTCCCGGTTCACCAATAGACTGGGCAGCAATAATACCAACGGCCTCGCCTAAATCCACCATATGAGAATGGGCTAAACTCCAGCCATAGCAGTGCTGGCACACGGAACGGGCCGCTTCACAGGTGAGCGCAGAACGAACTTTTACTTCTTTAATCCCAGAATCATCTACAGCCTTAGCCATATCCGCATCCATGGGTTTATTGCGAGGCATCACCACTTCACCCGTTTTAGGATGAATCGCATCCTCAGCCAATACACGTCCTAAAAGCTTATCTTCTAAAGAAATCAGCACTCGCTCACCATCGGTCATCGCACTCAATGGAATGCAGCGATCTGTACCACAATCAATCTCACGAATAATAACGTCCTGCGATACATCCACAAGACGACGGGTGAGATAGCCCGAGTCTGCCGTACGCAAGGCAGTATCGACTAGTCCTTTGCGAGCACCGTAGGATGAAATAATGTATTCAGTAACGGTTAGGCCTTCTCGGAAATTAGTTTTAATGGGCAAATCAATAATTTCCCCTTGAGGATTCGCCATTAACCCCCGCATGCCGACTAGCTGACGTACCTGGGAGATGTTACCGCGAGCCCCAGAGAATGCCATCATGTAGACGGAGTTGAGGGGATTATTTTCCTTGAAGTTACGAACCACTTCATCCTTCAACTCTTCACTGGTTTCGTTCCAGGTATCAATTACCTTCTGGAAACGTTCTACCTCTGTTATCTCCCCTCGGGTATAGCGTTCCTCGGTATCACGAATTTCTTGCTCCGCAGCATCTAGCAACTGACGCTTGCTAGGAGGCACCTGTAAATCGTCAACACTAATAGACACGCCCGCACGGGTCGCATACCTGAACCCCAGGGACTTAATTTCATCGGCCATAGCCGACGTGCGAGCTGTGCCGTAATTATCAAATGACCAAGAAATCAGGTTTTTGAGCTGCTTCTTATCGATGATACGATTGCGAAAAATTATTTTGTTGGCTTGTTCGTTACCTTGATCTGCCATGGGTGCTCTCCGCCTCAATGTGCTAATGGCTAACTGAATAAAAACTAAATGATGGTTCTAACTGGCAAGCGCCGCATGGACAGCATGGTTATAAATAATGCGCCCAGGGGTTGTATAGATATGCTGCGACAGTAAATTACCGTCGCTGTCTTCGCGCACACGACGATTTTGATAACGCTTTGTCACCATGCCATCGCCATTGTCAATAACCTCAATGGGCTCACCATCAGACTCCACAGGACCGTCAAAACGTAGCCAAACCCAAGAGTGAAGATCCACCATGCCTTGCTCATAGGCGATAATGGCATCTTCCATACTGGCAAAATGAGAATCAGCACCTTTTTGCTGATACGGATTTTCTGCGGTGAGATAATAGCAGCCCAATACCATATCTTGACTAGGCGTGATAATCGGTCGTCCTGTAGCTGGCGAAAGTACGTTATTGGAAGCTAGCATCAATAACCGAGCCTCGGACTGTGCTTCTAGAGACAATGGTACGTGTACAGCCATCTGGTCACCGTCAAAGTCAGCATTAAAAGCAGGACATACCAAGGGATGTAGCTGCAATGCCCGTCCTTCTACCAACATCGGTTCAAAGGCTTGGATACCAAGACGGTGTAATGTTGGTGCTCGGTTAAGCATGACTGGATGGTTTTCGATAACTTCTTCTAACACCCCCCAAATGCTGGGATCATTACGCTGAATCAGCTTTTTAGCTGCCTTAATATTGTTAACCAAGCCCTGACGAATTAAACGATGGATAACAAACGGTTGAAACAGCTCAATCGCCATCTCCCGAGGCAGTCCACACTGATGGATCTTGAGCTTAGGGCCAACCACAATGACGGAGCGTCCAGAGTAGTCAACCCGCTTACCCAATAAGTTTTGTCGAAAACGGCCCTGTTTGCCTTCGATAATGTCTGACAACGACTTCAGGGGACGATTGTTTGCACCCACCACCGTTCGGCCACGACGACCGTTATCAATCAGGGCATCAACGGCTTCCTGAAGCATCCGTTTTTCATTACGGACAATAATCTCAGGAGCTAGAATTTCTTGTAATCTGGCCAGACGATTATTTCGGTTGATCACACGACGATAAAGGTCATTTAAGTCCGACGTGGCAAATCGACCGCCATCTAACTGGACCATAGGTCGCAGATCGGGGGGGATCACTGGAATTACATCCAGTACCATCCAATCAGGACGTGAGCCCGTGGCAATAAAGTTATCGATTACCCGCAGACGTTTGATCAGTTTTGCTCGCTTTTGTCCCTTGGCATTGGCAATATTTTCCCGTAGTTGTTCAGCAACGGCTTCCAGTTCTAAATCTTCCAAGAGGCGCTGTAATGCCTCAGCACCAATGCCGACTTCAATACCTGAGAGATCAGATTCTTCATCGTAAAGCTGATCTTCAATCTCAATCCACTGATCTTCTGTGAGCAGTTGCTTATAGCTGAGACTGTCAGCATTCCCAGGTTCTAAAACCACATAGGCATTGAAATAGACAATCTGCTCTACATCCCGCAGCGGCATATCCAGCAAAATGGCAATGTAGCTAGGGATACCCTTGAGATACCAAACATGGGCAACCGGGGCAGCCAGTTTGATATATCCCATACGGTGACGCCGTACTCGAGACTCTGTTACTTCCACACCACAGCGTTCGCATACAATCCCACGGTGACGAACACGCTTGTATTTACCGCAGTGACACTCCCAGTCCTTAGCAGGTCCAAAAATGCGTTCACAGAACAACCCATCCATTTCGGGCTTAAGAGTTCTGTAGTTGATTGTTTCCGGTTTGGTTACTTCGCCAACAACCGTACCGTTGGGCAGCGTGCGCTCACCCCACTGACGAATCCGATCGGGCGAAGCCAAACCGATTTTGACGTAGTCAAAGCGCTGTTCTAGTTTTGGCATTCTCTTGGTTCCTTGTACGCGGCCTATACATTCAGGACAAAACGTGGATTTGGGTCGAGGGTTCTAGAGACTAAAAAGCTGATTTAAACCTCGATACCTGAGGGAGTTACCTGAACGCTCAATTTAGTCATGAGCTGCTTACACCGTAGGGAAAACAGATGAATACCGAACGCCCAGGCTATTTATCAACGGCTAAAGTTGCGGTTCTTCAATAGCAGGAGGAGTCGCAGCGGGCGCAGGCGCAGCCGGAGGAGAAGATTCTGCTGCTGCAGTTTCGTCTCGAGATATGGATTCGTAGGTAGGACGCGACGGTGAACGACGATTAATAGAATCAGACATCAAATCAACTTCGACATCACGACTCGTACCATCCTCTTGAGTCTCGAGCTTGTGAACAGCAATGTCTAAACAGAGAGACTGTAGCTCACGCATAAGTACCTTGAACGACTCAGGTGTGCCCGGTCTAGGTATGGCCTTACCTTTAACAATGGCGTTGAGAGCTTCGTTACGCCCCTGCATATCATCGGATTTGACCGTCAGCAGTTCTTGTAGAGTATAGGCAGCTCCAAAGGCTTCGAGTGCCCAAACTTCCATTTCTCCAAAGCGCTGACCACCCTGCTGAGCTTTACCACCAAGAGGCTGCTGAGTCACCAACGAGTAGGGGCCTGTAGAACGGGCGTGAATCTTATCATCCACTAGGTGCACTAGCTTCAACATATAAGGCTTACCCACAGTCACAGGGCGATCAAATGCCTCACCCGTACGCCCATCATAAAGTTGAATCTTACCTGGATCATCAGGGTTAAACACCCAGTCATTACCAACGGCATCACGTGCATCCTGCAGCTTGCCATGGGTAGTTTCTAACGAAGCCTCTGCCCCATACATTTCATCAAAAGGTGTGATCTTAAAACGAGCATTGAGGTTTTCACCAGCCCAACCCAGCAAGCACTCGAACACCTGTCCCACATTCATACGGGAAGGCACACCCAAAGGATTAAGCACAATGTCGATAGGAGTACCATCGGGCAAATAGGGCATATCCTCAATGGGCAAGATACGGGAGATAATTCCCTTATTGCCGTGGCGGCCTGCCATCTTATCGCCGACTTGAATCTTACGCTTTTGAGCTACGTAGACCCGCACCACCATATTGGCACCAGGGGGTAGTTCATCTCCTTGCTCGCGAGTGAAGACACGGACATCAACCACCCGTCCTTTTTCTCCGTTGGGTACACGCAGAGAATTGTCTCGAACATCTCGAGCTTTTTCACCAAAGATGGCCCGTAATAGTTTTTCCTCTGGAGGCTGATCGGATTCACCTTTAGGCGTGACTTTACCTACGAGAATGTCGCCGGAGGTCACCCAGGCTCCGATGCGAATAATACCGGTTTCATCGAGCTGTCGCAGGGCATCTTCACCAACGTTGGGAATTTCACGAGTAATCTCTTCTGGCCCTAATTTGGTCTGACGTGCCTCAATCTCAAATTTCTCAATGTGAATAGAGGTATAAAGATCGTCGTATACTAGACGCTCACTAAGCAGAATTGCGTCTTCGTAGTTGTAGCCTTCCCAAGGCATATATGCGACCAGAACATTTTGGCCTAGGGCAATTTCGCCGCCCTCAGTGGCAGAGCCATCGGCCAGCACCTGACCAGCTGAAACCTTATCACCAGCAAAGACGAGGGGACGTTGATTTAAGCAGGTATCTTGGTTAGACCGTTGGTACTTCTGCAGTTCTTGAGAGTATTTGCGACCTTCTGCATCGGTAACAACCACCTTTTTCGCGTCTAAGAACGTAACCTCACCATCCACAGGACTGACAACGACCATACCTGAGTCGCGGGCAGCTTGCGCTTCCAAGCCTGTGCCAACTAGGGGACGCTCTGGACGCAATAGAGGTACCGCTTGACGCTGCATGTTCGAGCCCATTAGTGCTCGGTTAGCATCGTCATGCTCTAAGAAGGGGATCAAGGAAGTAGCTACCGAAATAATCTGAACCGGTGACACGGCTACATAATCGACTTCGGAGGTTGCGGTAGTAATAAAGTCTTGTCGATATCGAACGGGAACAGACTCGCCCAAAATATTGCCATCAATGTCAATGGGAATATCGCCAGGTGCAACTCGGAAGTCATCTTCTTCGTCAGCGGTCATGTAGGTCGATGGTAAATCTTTCCGAATACGACCGCCATCGACTTGAAAAAATGGCGTTTCAATAAAGCCAAAGTCATTCACCCGAGCATGGGTAGCCAGGGAACCAATCAGACCAGCGTTGGGGCCTTCAGGCGTCTCAATAGGACAAATTCGACCATGGTGAGATGGGTGAATATCACGCACGGCAAAACCCGCTCGCTCACGGGTTAGCCCGCCGGGACCAAGGGCACTAATCCGGCGCTTGTGGGTCAGCTCAGCCAAGGGATTAGTTTGGTCCATAAACTGAGATAGCTGACTGGAACCAAAGAATTCTTTAATGGCGGCAACCAGAGGCTTGGGATTGACCAAGGACGCAGGCGTTAGGGAATCAGCATCAGAGACAGTCATGCGCTCACGAATAATCCGCTCCAAACGGTTTAAACCTACCCTGACCTGGTTTTGCAACAATTCACCGACAGAACGCACCCGGCGGTTCCCCAAGTGGTCAATGTCGTCGATAATGCCGATGTCAAATTCTAGATTAATCAGATAGTCGATGGCAGCCAGCACGTCCTGAGGTGTGAGCACTCGCACAGCATCTGGCACATTTAAGCGCAGCTTACGATTAAGTTTATGACGCCCTACTTTACCGAGATCATAGCGTTTAGGATCAAAGAACCGGGAGTTCAAAAGTTGCTGACCACCGGACACCGTTGGCGGCTCACCAGGACGAAGCTTGCGGTATAGCTCTAACAGTGCTTCTTCTTCACTGAATTGGCCTTCTTTTTCAATCGTTTTTTGGAAGTACTCAGGGTGGCGCAGGGAATCAAAAATCTCGCCATCGCTTAGGCCTAGGGCTTTAAAGAGGACCTGAGCAGAAAGCTTGCGAGTTTTATCAATGCGCACCCAAACCAGGTCGTTCTTATCGGTTTCAAACTTTAGCCACGCGCCACGGTTGGGAATCAGATTAGCATTGTAAGTACGCCGACCATGTTTATCGGTTTCAGCCTTGTAATAAACACCGGGGCTGCGAACAATTTGATTGACGATTACCCGCTCAGCACCGTTGATGATGAAGGTACCTCGATCGGTCATCAGGGGTAAATCACCGATGAAGACTTCTTGCTCTTTAATTTCTCCAGTTTCTTTATTGATTAAGCGCGTAGGAACGTACATCTGGACAGAATATGTACTGTCACGACGCTTAGCCTCATCAACCATATACTTAGGGCTTTTCAGCTTATAATCCTTACCAAGGAAATGAAGCTCTAGTTTGCCGGTATAGTCAGTAATTGGAGAGAAACTCTCAAGTTCTTCAATTAGACCCTCTTGCAAAAACCAGCGAAAACTAGAACGCTGAATTTCGACTAGGTCAGGCAATACGAAGGAGGATTGGGAAATGGTTAGGTCAGTCATTCGTCTCCTCAAGCAGGTCAGGCCTAAATAAACTGGGTGTAAAGGGAAGGATTTAAGCGGTCTTAGTTAAGCTGAAATATATAGCGCTAGGTTACAAACACAAGAATGACCACATTTCCCTATGGGGTAATGCAGCCGAACCAGTATTTTGAAAGTGTTTTGCTAGCATTCCGATAGCTGAAATGGGCGTTAGGGGAAGTAATCAAGAGCAACCGTTAGGCACCAACTTTATTTGTGGAATAATTAATGACACAGATTTGAAGTTAGAGGCCTCATACAAGGCTAACGCATAGCCGAGGCAGTATATCACAAATCGGCATCGAAATTTAATGTTTTTGTCACTTTATGTTTTATTAGGTTAGGCATTACACCCATCAGAAATCTGAGTAAGGTCCCACTAAGTTCTTGAGTACTTATAGTTTAGAAGCTTGGCTGCTCTTTGACGTTTATTATGTTGCAGTAGTAAACGAAGCATCGGGAAGTTGAAATAACGCTCTAGCATTTGCTGTGGTTTGAGCAGCTAGTGTCTCTAATGACACCCCCCGAAGTTTGGCCACATGTTCGGCCACATGAAGCACATTAGCAGGCTGATTACGCTTTTGCTTACGCTTCGGAACTGGAGACAGAAACGGGCAGTCGGTTTCGACGAGGATGCGATCGCAACCCACCATCCGAGCAGATTCTTGTACCTGGGTGGCGCTTTTGAACGTCACAATGCCACTAAAGCTAATGTAAAACCCCAAATCCAAAAACCACTGAGTTTCCTCGGGCGCTCCTGTCCAACAGTGCATAACACCCTGAACAGGCCCATGTTCGCACCAAAACGCTTGTAGCACATCGCGCATGGCCTCTGCCGCATCTCGACAGTGAATAATCACTGGCAATCCTAGCTCGTACGCAATGGCTAGCTGAGCCCGAAAGGCTTCAAGCTGACAGTCTTGATCGTCAGCCTTAAAGAAATCCAATCCTGTCTCACCGATAGCCACCACACGGTGGTCCGATTGAGCCAGCCGACAAATGTGGTTAGCCAAATCTGGTGTCCATTTGTCCATATCTAAAGGATGTAGCCCCACCGCAAATGACACGTCATTAAATCGGTCGGCAATCGCTTGAATAGAACTAAACTCTGACGGCTCAACACAGGAATGAACTACATGGGCAACGCCCGCCTGTCGCCAAGCTAAAGCAACCTCATCTAGATCAGGCTGAAAACTATCAAAGTTAATGTGGACGTGGGTATCAACCAGCTGCATAAATTGCTAGGATGCCGCTTCCGCTTCCTGCCTCTTGCGGGCGTGGGCCAACTTAGACTTACGACGAGCCGCTGCGTTTTTGTGCAGACTCCCGCGCTTGACCGCCTTATCTATCTTGCTAAATGCTGCTGACATCGACGCATCAACAGCTTGCTTATTTTCGTCAGAGGGATCATCAGCATACTCGCCCAAAGCAGCCAAATAGTTCTTAGTCAGGGTTTTAACCGCTGACCTGTATGACTTATTCCGTAGACGATTGCGCTCCGCAATTTGGATGCGCTTCACCGCAGATTTAATGTTTGCCACTATTAGCCAATGTAATTTTTGTCAGGGTCTAGGATTATAGCATCAAAAGATGTGATATTGCTGTCCACCCCCCTCAGACATGGGTGAGTCAATCCGGCTGGCTCTATCTAATCCGCGCTAAGCTATAACAGTCACACTCCTCCCACCCTCGCTAACCGCCTCAATGTTGCGAACTTTGTACCAGCTCAGCGAAGCGCAGGCTGAACTCCAGCGTATCTGCGATCGCATCCACACCGATCAGGTGAGCGAGCAAGAAGCCACCGTTCAAGAGATATTGAACGCCGTCCGACTCTCAGGAGATGAGGCTCTCTTGCACTACACCGCCAAATTTGACCAGCAAGACCTCACCCCCAGTACCCTACGGATCAGCGGAGCAGAGATCGACACCGCCTATCAGCAAGTTTCCGGTGACCTGCTCAACGCCATCCGTCTGGCATGCAAGAACGTCAGAGCCTTTCACCAACAGCGTCTACCTAAAAACTGGGTCACATTTGAGGAAAACGGGGTTGTTCTAGGTAAGCGCTATACACCGGTTGCCCACGCAGGCATTTACGTTCCTGGGGGACGTGCCGCCTATCCCAGCACCGTAGTCATGAATGCAATTCCCGCCCAGGTTGCGGGCGTCAAGCGCTTGATTATGGTCACCCCCACCCCCAAGGGGTACATCAACCCTGCAGTACTTGTCGCCGCCCAAGAAGCAGGTGTGCAAGAAATTTATCGTATCGGTGGAGCACAAGCCATCGGAGCCCTGGCCTATGGCACCCGCACCATCCCCAAAGTTGACATCATCAGTGGCCCTGGAAATATCTACGTCACTCTAGCCAAAAAACAGGTCTATGGAACCGTTGGCATCGACTCGCTGGCAGGACCGTCGGAGGTCTTGATCATTGCCGACCATACTGCTAACCCAGTCCATGTCGCCGCCGATTTACTCGCCCAAGCCGAGCATGACCCGATAGCTGCGGCTATTTTAATTACCACCGACAGCATCCTCGCCGAGAAAGTGGTAGCTGAAGTGGATCGCCAGCTGGCTGGACACCCCCGTCAAACCCTGACCGAAAAAGCTATTGCCCACTATGGCATCGCTATCGTCGTCGATTCTCTCGCAGTGGCCACCCAACTATCTAACCAATTTGCACCCGAACATTTAGAGCTAGAAGTAGAGGAGCCTTGGTCTTTGTTAGAGCAAATCACCCATGCCGGAGCAATTTTTCTTGGGCACGATACCCCAGAAGCCGTTGGCGACTACCTGGCCGGTCCTAACCATACTCTGCCCACGTCTGGTGCGGCTCGCTATGCGTCTCCTTTAAGTACGGAGACCTTTATGAAACACTCCAGTTTGATCCAGTATTCAAAATCTGCTTTGAGCAGCGTGGCCGGAGCTATCGAGGCCCTGACTAACGCAGAAGGCCTGCCTTCCCATGGCGACTCGGTACGGCTGCGAGTGGAAAAAGATTAGGAAATCGACTGGCGATTTTGGATCGATAAGAACAGCTGTAGTCTCAATAAGCTCGTGGTCTGGGCAATGTTTAGGGGTAATGTAGATACCCCTTCCAGCCGAGACTGTACCCAACCGTCTCCCCAATGCCATTCATGAAAGCCATCTACACCGCGATGTAGCAGAAAGCGAATCGTAGTGTCAGATATAGATTCAATCGTATGGTCAATGCGAACGGGACCAACATAGCTTGAGAAAGACTGCCCTACATGGAGTGGCGGTTTAAAGCCATCGGAAAACTGCTGTGGCCACAGCCACTGGCGCAGCCGCTCGGGCTGGGTCAGACTCTGGCGCAGTTGAGCAACCGTCGCATCAATTTCAATCCGTAGGGTACTTTGCTGATAAATCCCAAACATAGTAGCTTTTTTGAACAATAAGGCAGAAACCTGAATAACCGACAACCGGACTGACGGCTTTACTACAATAGCTCTACTACAATAGTAGGTATTCTAGGTATTGCTGAGCCTGGGTAAGAGCTAAACAATGGGTTAATCTGCCGCCATAGCATGCATTCCCAATCAGTTAATCTCCCCCCTCAGTAGCAACAGAATAAGAACTACAGGAAAACATAAAACCATGGCGGATCAGCTCATTCGAGCAATAGCAGCAGATGGCGGCATTCGAGTTGTTGGAGCCATCACCACCCATTTAGTCGAAGAAGCCAGAACTCGCCATAGGCTGTCCTACGTTGCCACAGCTGCCCTCGGCAGAACCTTAACAGCAGGAGCCTTACTCGTCTCTAATATGAAACGCGAAGATGCCCGCGTTAATATTCAGATTCAGGGAGATGGCCCCCTAGGTGGCATCCTGGTCGATGCGCGTCTAGATGGCAGTGTTCGTGGCTATGTCTCAGCCCCATCGGTAGAGCTCCCGCCCAACGCCCAGGGCAAACTTGATGTCGGTGCAGCAGTAGGCAAGAATGGCTATCTCTATGTTGTGCGTGATGCTGGGTTAGGCTACCCCTACTCCAGCACGGTAGAACTGGTATCGGGAGAAATCGGTGATGATCTCACACAGTATCTAGCCACATCGGAACAGACGCCATCGGCTTTAGTACTAGGAGTGTTTGTGGACCAAAACGGAGTGGAAGCCGCTGGAGGACTACTACTCCAGATTTTACCCAAGGCCGCTACCGACGACTATTTGATTACCACTTTAGAATCTCGACTTTCATCCCTGGCAGGATTCACGCCAATGCTGAGGGCACACAAAACACTACCCCAAATTATTGAAGACCTCGTTGGCGATATGGGGTTAGAAATTTTTCCCGAGAGTCAGCTGCTGAGATTTCACTGTCCCTGTGATGATCAGCGTTTGCTCTCGGCACTCAAGCTCCTAGGAGAAGAAGAATTAGAGGATATGATCAATAAGCGTGAGCCAGCTGAGGCTGTTTGCCACTTCTGTAGCAATACCTATGAAGCTAAATGCGATCGCTTAACCGATATCCTTTCTGAACTCAAACTAGAGAACGCCAGTCGAGCCTGAGTTAGTCGCAGATGCCATGCGCTGATAGGCAGCCACCACCGCCTCATCCTCCCCCACATTGCCAGGAAATAAGACCACCGGCAAATTAGGAAACTGGGGATGAGCGGCTCCGGTTGTAATGACAGAGACGCCGGGAATCACCTGACCCAGCAACCGAGCAGATGTGAGGGACAAACCTTTACTCAGAGTGTCGTTGGAAGTAATGCCACCTTTGCTGATCAAAAATCCCAGATCGGCAGGCAGACCGCGCACGATATCCATCAGCAGATGAGACACAGCTTCACCAAAGGCCAATCGTGTCGCCACATCGTCAAATGTCAGCTCTTTGCGGCTGGTGTAAATCACCGCTGTTTGTCCCTGGCCGTATGCTGTCTGTACCTGAGCCAAGATATCAGTCACAATGGTATCGGCTTGATTCGGATCCTCATACAGCCGAGAGACATTAACTTCGATGCCCACCACACCTGACTGTTGCAAGAGATACTTAAGCTGACGAGTTGTTTTTTGCACATGGGACCCCACTAGGATGACACCGGGTTTATGATTACGGGTATAGCGATTCATTGCATCGGCAGCAACAGGCTGAGGCGGTAGGGCGGCTAACGATGTCAGTAAGCTCGCCGCACTGCGAAAGAGAAACTTTTTGCCTTGGGCAGCAGCGGCCAACACCCCCTGGGAGAAGCTGTCTAGATCACTCTGTTTTTGGGCATCGACAGCGACACACACGTTGTTGCTCAACGTTATAAGCTGCTCTATTGCCTCCTGTCGAACCACATCTAAAGTAAAGCGAGCGACCTGTTCAGCGGTAATCTTGCCCGCTGTTTTCTCGGCCACATAGTCTGGTAAATAGCTGTGACTGTAGCTAAACACAGAGTCTTTGGCAAACTCGGTTTTATTCACGGGAGTACGCACGCCGTCGGTCTCAATGTAGTGGGTGCTATCAAGGGTGATACGCCCCGCATCAAAAAAAGCAGGCACCATAAAATGAGCGTCAAAAGGCCCCAATTCGGCCGCAATCACATCTGTTTCGAGCGGGTAGTGTCCTCGCAGCGTAGAGTCAGAACGACTCACCACTAAATATTCTTGAGTGTCAGTTATTGCAAGTGCCTGTTTGAGGTTGTTACACACCTCGCGTGTTGTCCGCTCCGCCTCAGTTGGCGTCATGGAACGGGTGTTGGCCAGAATAAAGAAAATTGGAGAATCGTCCAACAATCCTTGCTTGAGAGTAGCCACATCCCACTTTAACAACAGCAAACAGCTGTGGACCGTCTGGGAACCGGTGGGATCGTCATCAATAACAATAATTTTGGGACGGTTGGTATCAGACATGGAGCAATAAAAGGGTAAGTAGGCACAGGGTAAGTCGGTACTTCGAGCATTGAAATTCGAACCTGCTTTAGGGCGTAGGAGTCGCTTTGAGATTATCTAAAAGCTCTCCAAAACTCTCCGGGGGAATCCCCTGAGGAATCAGCAATCCCCCCATCAAAAAACTGGGGGTGCCCCGCAGTTTGAGCTGTTCAGCTAGGACTAAGTCTGCATCGATAGCGGCTTGAGCCGCATCACTGTTGCGATCGCGATTAAACTGCTCAACATCTAATCCTATTTGCTCCGCCAGCTCTCCATAGAAAGCATCGCCAAGCCGATCCTGATTGGCAAATAGACCGTTGTGATAGAGCCAAAACTGATCCTGTTGGGCCGCGGCCCAGGAGGCTTTAGAGGCCGGTTCTGCTTCAGGATGAATGCTTTTGAGGGGTAAATGTTTGTAAACATACAGCACCTCTTCACCTCGCTCATCCACAAAATCTTTCATATGGCCTGCAGCCACGGCACAAAAGGGGCATTCAAAGTCAGAAAACTTCACTACCACCACTTCAGCATTGGGATCGCCTTTTGTCGGTGAGGTGCCAATAAAAGTAGTCCGATCCATGGATGAGAGCACCCGATTCACTTCATTCTGGCGGGCCTCCCAATCAGCCTGAGTCGCTTCTATCTCCGCCTCAGTCGGTGGCTCCTGCTGTGCCGGGGCTGGAGTCGCCGTCGGGGCTGCCGTCGGGGCTGAATCACTCGTTGCACCACAACCGAGCACGGTTAGCAACGCCACCGCTGCCATCATTCGCATTAAACCGTTTTTGAGTGCCATGAAGGGCCTGACAATAGCAACTCATTAACGCTAGCACTTTGCTTTATTGTTGGGAAAATGGATAGGAGATAGGAGCAGACAATATGGGCAAGCACAGACCGATCAAACTGTTGGTGACAGTGGGGGATATGGCAGGCATTGGTCCGGAGGTAGTACTCAAAGCACTGTCCCTCATGCCCGAGGCGGCTACCAATATCACGCTGGTGGGCAATCAGCAGCAGCTGATCTACATGAGTCAAAAACTGCAGTTACCCCTGGGGAACTGCGCCATGATTGATGTCCCCCTGGAAGCAGAGCAGACGATTCAGCTAGGACAGGGAGATGCCAACAGCGGTGATCTGAGTTTTCGGAGTTTGCAGACTGCTATTGGCATCTCCCTCCAACAAGATAGTGGTGCCGCCTATGATGGTATTGTCACCGCGCCTATTGCCAAATCAGCCTGGCTGGCGGCGGGGCATCACTATCCGGGGCAGACAGAATTACTAGCAGAAATGGCGGGGGTAGACCGGTTTGGCATGCTGTTTGTGGCTCGCTCTCCGAGCACCCAGTGGACCCTACGGACGCTTTTGGCCACCACCCACATTCCCCTGAGACAGGTACCTGAGGCCCTCACCCCCGAAGTGATGACGCTCAAACTGGAGCTATTGCTAGACTGTTTAGCGCAGGACTTTGGAGTACAGCAGCCGAGAATTGCGATCGCAGGTCTTAATCCCCACAGTGGCGAACAG
This sequence comes from Cyanobacteria bacterium P01_B01_bin.77, assembly GCA_039028535.1. Lineage (GTDB taxonomy): Bacteria > Cyanobacteriota > Cyanobacteriia > Phormidesmidales > Phormidesmidaceae > Leptothoe. The sequence goes on along the minus strand of JBCCHX010000077.1, from coordinate 6,785 downwards.
GGTCAGCTCGGTCGAGAAGAAGTGGACTGGCTCATCCCCTGGCTCCAGGAGCAGCGACAGCGGTTCCCCCATATTACATTTGATGGCCCAGTACCTCCTGATACCCTCTGGGTTACCCCCGCCAAAGCTTGGCATGAGCCTAAGCAACAGGCCCACCACGGATACTTAGCCCTATACCATGACCAGGGTCTGATCCCCGTGAAAATGTTAGCGTTTGATCAGGCTGTCAATACCACTATCGGGCTGCCCTTTATTCGTACCTCCCCCGACCACGGCACCGCCTTTGACATTGCCGGTCAGGGCATCGCCCGGCCCGACAGCATGGTCGCCGCCATTCAGCTAGCCATTGACTTAGCTACTCAACGTCGTACCACCCGTCTCGACACCCCAGACTCGCCAAGAATTGGCGTTGTTGCTGGTTGATGGCATGAATCGAGCTGTGAAATCTTCCCCTAGCCTGCATTTAGTAGATGAAATCATATCGGGGATCAGGCCATATCGGGGATCAGCAACAACGCATTAGCAACATGACAAGACGCTAAAACGATAGCGAAACCCAGTTAAATCTCTAGAAACTTTAACTGAATGTGACATAGCGTTATATTTTTCTGGAGTCAAACTTCCATATTCTAGAAAACCTTGAAAAATAGGGAAATTAGCTGCTGTAAAACAGATTTGGTCTGTACAATGTCTCTTGACATACAAGTTTTGTTTCAAGGAACCTTAGGACCCAACCCTCAAAGTTTGGTCCTTTTTTTTTATTTTTTTGAGATTCAAAGGCTGCTAGCCCATCGCTACCTAGGCTCCCAGGTGCTAAAACAATCCCAACTGTTGAGGCTCAGCTTCGATTAAAGACCAGGGTAGTGGCGATACATCAATCCCGGTTTTTTCTAGCTGCTCTTGAAAATAGCGTGCGATCGCAGGTGATTTCACTTCTGTGGGACAGTGCACAAAGAAATAAACCGATAACCCCTGGGCTAGCCATTCTCCCACCCGCTCTACCCAGCCAGCCAAAAAATCACGATTACGATCCAGTTCGGGATGGCTGATGTAGCGCACCAGCACAACGTTGGCCGTCGTCACTGGCAGCAGCGGTACCCGAGGTTTTTTGCGCTCAGAACGCAGCTGGGGATCGTCAGTGGGATGGCTCCAAGTAAAAACCGGTCGGCTATCTAGCAGCACTCGACCGACATTAAATTTCGCCAATAGCGAGTTTAACCGCTCGGACTGAGGCGATTTAAACCAATCCAAGTGACGCACCTCTACCGCCAGCGGATTTGTAGCATGGGGCCAACCAGCCACAAAATTCTCTAGATCTGCAAACGAAGCTGGACTATACCGGGGTGGCAGCTGGGCAAATATTGGTCCCAATCGTGCCCCTAGTCCCTGCATCAGCGATAAAAAACTCAGAGCATCGGCCAGCTGCGGTACTAAGGCACCCCTATGAGTCACCGTGCGCGGCAGCTTCGGACAGAAGCGAAACGTATCGGGGGTATTGTCAACCCAGCGTTGCACCATCTCCGGGGTAGGAATGGAATAAAAGGTGGTATTGCCCTCAACGCAGGTGAGGCGCTCACCATAGAGACGTAAAAAATTAGTTGCTCGACTACCTGCCGGGTAAAAATCCCCTAGCCATTCTTTATAGGCCCAAACAGCACAGCCAAGGCGAAAACTTGCCGTCACTGGCTCGCTTGGGTCAGCAAGGGATCTAGCTGACCACGCCGATCAAGGGCATATAGATCGTCACATCCACCAATGTGACGGTCATCGATAAAGATCTGCGGGACGCTCCGCCGTTGGTTAGAGCGCTCAGCCATCTGGGCACGGGCGGCTTCATCACCATCAATTTTATATTCGTTAAAGGCCACCCCTTTCCACCAAAGTAGCAGCTTGGCCCGAATACAGTAGGGGCAGATCTGCCATGTATAGATTTCCACATTCGCCTTTACATCGTCAGGGTTGCGGCCTAGCAAACGGTTGAAAAATTGCATGGGCATGTCACTTGGAAAACAGAGATCTGTACTAACGTTGTATTCACAACACGAGTCTTTCCATGGTAAATCTTTTCTCGGTAATAAAAGCTGATGGCTATTATCAGGGTGTGGAAAAAACTTCTACCGAACAGAGCCGTCCTGGGATATGAACCTAAACACGTTCAAGGCATGATCATCGTCACAACTCGGACCCGCTTTCCCTGGCACAATTAGGTCATTAAGGAATAACGCTTACTGCGGCTCCCATCTAGGTGGGGGCCCTTTTTGTTGTTGCGTTACCCTTTCAATATCCCAACTGATGACGTTGGCTCAGGATTTTTTTCCCAGTCCGTCAAATCTTGACAGGCAGCTTTACCAATCTTCGATAGGCTGAGGACTGCCCTGATTGGAGTGAGCCTATGCCCGGTAGCGGCCACAGCGTCGACGCAGCGCTGGCAAAGCGCGATCCTAAAACGATTGCATCACTAATGCCCAAGTGGGAGTTGGCATATGACCACTACTTTCATACCCACACAGACGGCTGGCACCATGTGCCCCAACAGGCCCTGTTTGTCGGATCCCACAATGGTGGCTTGGCGGCTCCTGATATGCTGATGCTAATGGTGGACTGGTTTCGCCGTTTTGGCTATGAGCGTCCCATTTACGGTCTGATGCATGCCAAAATCTGGCAGGTTAATCCTGGCTTAGCAAAGCTGGCAGAACGATGCGGTGCGGTACCAGCACAGCCAAAGTTTGCGATCGCAGCCCTCCAGCGTGGAGCCAGTGTCCTTGTCTTTCCAGGCGGTGCCCAAGATGTTTTCCGCCCCCATCGTCAGCGGCATCAGATCCACCTGGCAGGCCGCACCGGTTTTATCAAACTCGCCCTACGGGAGAAGGCTCCCATTGTTCCCGTTATTTCCTGGGGAGCCCACGACACCTTTATCGTCTTAGCAGACTGTTACAAACAAGCCAAATGGCTAAACCAGCGAGGTCTACTCCCCTGGTTGTTGGACATTGACCCGGAAGTGTTTCCCATTTATCTGGGGCTTCCCTGGGGGCTGGCCATTGGCCCCATGCCAAACATCCCATGGCCTCATCCCATTCATACCCGAGTGTGTTCTCCGATTGTTTTTGACTACACAGGTCGTACTGCGGCAAAAGACACAAGCTACGTGCAACAGTGCTATGAGCAAGTTGTTGAACACATGCAAAACAATCTCGATCAATTAAGACTCGATGTGCAGAGACAGGCATGAGTTGCTGCGGGCAACGGAAAATCAGGGGCAACGGCTAGGAGGTAGCGATGAGCCAGCATTAATTTGAGAAAAATCATTGAGTTCTAGAGTGGCACTACCGTAGTAGCGTTCACCCACCTCGCCCCGAGTACGACGCACACGCAAAAATGTCGCCGGGCCCCAGTTTGCAAACTCTTCTGCTAAATTACGGGCCACACCATTTTCAGGGTAAGCTTGCCCAGCCACGGTATTACCGCTGACGCGCCCAGTCATGCAAATAGCCGCACCATCCAAATAGCTGTAGGACCCAATTACTTGATCGCCGGTTTTGCGAAAGACAAACAACACCCCCCCTCGACTGAGCAGTTCTTGATCAGAATAAACACGCGCCTCAGCCGGACCGGACACATAACGATAATTACCATCTGCCAGACCAGCAATGGTGCCATAGAAAGTCGTTGGAGCTGGGGTCTCATCATTAATAGTAGGTCTACTGCGAGGGGCATTTCCCCCCAAATCAGGCAGATCTGAGCGGGAGTTAGCTCCACCTCCCAAATCAGGCAGCTCAGCCGTCGGTCGCGCTATTGGTGGTGATGCCACCGCCTCAGCGCGACAAATTAACGTATCGTTGACTGGCGCAAACCCATCAGGGTCATTAAATCCCACAAGCTCCCGATAGTAGGTAGCATTCGTTAGCAACAGTTGCCGCACCCGGTCTATCGGCATGTTGGGAAAAATCAGCGCCCGTTCCGCTGTAAGAATGGCCTCCACTGAGCCAGGTACAAATGAACCTAGCTGCTCGTAGGTCACTTCAGTTGAGCCGTTAGTTTCTGTCAGCGTAATAAACGTTCGCATTCCTAAAGGATTTGGAATGCCAGTGGTCGGGTCGTAGCGACACACAATAGTAGGACTTGTCTGCGCTGACAACGGCTGGATGACAGCACTGGTCATAGCAGCGGTCACTAATGTTAACGGGAATACATGCTTATAGCTGCCAACCATGGACAATATTTTAGGGAAACGACTACTCAGATTAAATCCAGATTAAACCGAGTTTATCCTCAAAAAAACACTTTTATGGGGGAGCAACGCTAACTCTCCGCTGGGTACAATCTTGAGACTAAAGGAATTCTATGGGTTAGGGGCATCCTCATCTTATGCACTAGACAATAGTAGTAGCCAGCGTCACAGTCGGGACTAATTACACTCAGACCAAAGAACGATTGGTCAAACGATTGATTTTTTTAAGACTTACCTAAGACCCAGCAATCGACCATGAAGCTTGCCAATCGTTTCGAAGTACTCGGCATTTTAGACCGGAATAACTACGGAATTACATACCGAGCCATCGACCATCACCAGGCTCATCAGCCAGAATGTACCCTGCAAGAATTTAGTTACACCCATCCCAAGATTCTCAAGAAGTTTCAACAAGCAGCCAGGGTCTTACAAAAAATAGGAACCCATTCCCAGATTCCTCAATTGTTGACCTATTTCGACATGGGCAACAAGTTTTATATTGCTCAAGAAATTATTTATGGGCACAATCTGAGTCAAGAGATTCGTGAGGGTAAATCCCTTGATGAAGGCTATGTAACCAAATTACTCAGGGACAGTCTCCAGGTGCTTGCCGTTGTCCATCAGCATCATATGGTGCACCGTGATATTCAGCCAGCAACTCTGATTCGAAAGACCAATAGCGGTGAAATTGTTTTAGTGGGGTTCGGTATCATCCAGGAGCTGAGCCACAGTCAGCTCAACAGCAATGGCCAGATAATAACTAAGAAAAATGTCGGCACGGTTGGCTATGTAGCCCCAGAACAAATGCGGGAAAAGCCCTGCTATGCCAGTGATTTATATTCTATTGGGATGGTTGCGATCGCAGCCTTAATGGATATTTCTCCTCAGCAACTGACCTTTCATCCCCTCACCCGAAAAGTGCAGTGGTCTAATGAGACAATTAGTCCATCCCTTGAAACCTTTATCAAACAACTGATTGAGCCTAATCCTAAAAATCGTTATCCTACTGCGACAGAAGCCTTAAAAGCGCTCGAAAAAACAATCACCAATATACGAGTGGGACAAGATAGCTCGATGCCCACCCATGTCGCCGCCAAAGGTGGGCCACCGACGGACATTGACTATGCCACCCAAAAAGTAACCCTTATCCCACCGGGGAAAATTTTGAAAGTGATGGGAGCGATCACCATCATACTTGTCATGCTCGGATTTGGTGTCAAAGGTTACCAGTGGACTGCCCGTGCCCTCAGCGATCGGTGGGATGCTGTTAAGACGGCCACCACCTCTAAGGGCTATGAAACAGCGAAGTCCAAAGATTTAGTTGATCTAGTAGACGATGGTAGTATCCGAGCTAGACCGGAGCTGGTTGAAGCTTTTTGGGAAATGGCCGCCGCTGCCCAGGAGGAAGGGGTGGAGTTATTTCCTTTGGCGGGATATATCTCACGGGCGGACCAGCGCAAGAGTCTGCCAGGTGATGCTGATGCCAGTATTCAACAGTGGCTAAAGCAAAGCGATTATCACACTGGGTTTGCGATCGCGATTGGTGACAAAAATGCAGATGAGAGTACTGACTGGGATTCTACCTTTGCCCAAACTGATGCCTATCGATGGCTCAGACGATATGCCAAAAATTACGGATTTGCTCTCTCCTATCCTCAAGGCAATCCAGTTGGGGAGCAAGAACCCTGGCACTGGCAATATGCCGACGGTCTAAGATAATCTCAAAAGATTACAAGAATGACCTACAGTCTATTTGTAGTTCTCATCTCAAGGAGCGAACAGCAGGGTTGTTCGTAAAAGGTTCATATCTTGCATCTGGTGAGGCAGCGTCAACCCGCCCAGGGTTGGAACCCCTGGGGTAGCCGAAGGGGTTCCACGGGAAGGAACACAATCCTCGGAAATGTGGTTTAAAGAGTTCATTTCCACAACAGTGACTGTGCTTCGATCGGCCAAAGATCGACCACTAGCGCCTCCCAACCGAATTGTCTCTTTAGCGGACAACCCTCAGTTAGCGCCGGAGTTTCAACCCGGCGCGGGCTTCAGCTACACAGCCAATCTTAGTGCAAGATATGAGACCAGCTTACTCAGTATTCTTGAGCCGGTTTACAGTCGCCTCACCAGCATACTGATCACGTCATCGGGCTGTGGTCTTAAGAGCAGCCGATTGTCCGGCACTTCGATCAGCGGGCTCCACTGGCTAGTTTCCACATAGCGCAGATTGTGCAACAGATGGATTGTCTGACGAATGTGATCGGGAGGACCGAGCAGGATATGACGGATGAAACTACTCGGCGGTAGGCTGCTGGAAAAATCGGCAGGCAAGTTTGGTGGCACCTGAGGTGCCTGATTTTGGAAGGTCATAGGGGCGTTTTCCTTTAGATAGCGGGTGTTTAACCTCGAAACGACAGGGAGGAAATCATGGCGATTGCATTTGACCTAAGTAGTGAGGATGGTCTGTAAGTACTGATTGTCCCAAGCAGCCTTTTTGCGTTTAGCCTTGATGCCGATTTTAGTCGTGTGGTCTTGATTAAGGAGATTGAGAGCCATGCGCTTAATG
>JBCCHX010000076.1:0-33030 GCA_039028535.1 Cyanobacteria bacterium P01_B01_bin.77 | reverse complement strand
TTACCCCTCCCCACCGACCGGGGGGTTTGGGCCCGCCCGCCCGGGCCCCCCGCCGCCGACCGGGTTGGGGGTTGCGGGGTACTTGGGTTTATTTAAACTCCTTTTTTTGTGTGGGGGGGTTCCATGCACCGCCCCTACTCAAAAAACGTTAGAGCCTATTGTTTATAAACCTAAAATTCATCCTCAAAAATTTAAATTTTGCGTCAGCTGCGGAAAAGACGGGTGTAGAGGGTTTCGTGATGCATACTTGCGATCGCACCTCCCCAGCCACTCACATAGAGTTCATCATCCCCCAGTGTCACCATGTGCGCCGCTGCCTTAGTCAGCTCAGGGATCAGCTGTAGTAAACAGCTTTGACCATCGGTCTGGCCCAGGGGCACTAGCTTGACCGCCGCTCCGATCAGGTTGGCTGCCCAGCTTTGCAAATAGCCCAGGGCCATAGTGTGGGTATCTATATGCCAGCGGGCAGCGATGATGCCAAAGGCAACGGCAAAGTTGCAGGGTGTGCCACAAGCGGCAAATGTGGGCTGTAGCTCGGGCTGGAGTTTTTGCCCCAGGCGCACCAGGGCACGACCCATTTGCCAGCTTTGCTGGCGTAGCTCAGCAGTGTCGCGACTGGCGGTGAGCCATTGATTCCAATAACGAAGCTGGTCAGGCACCAGGTGATTTTGATGGGCGCGGTGTGCGATCGCAACCTCTAGTTGCACACTACCGTGGCGCAATTCCTGCACCAGCCAGTTCTGGAGGGTGGCACTATCAGCTAAGTACCCCTGCTCCACCAGAGTTTCTAACCCTTCCGAATAGCTAAATGCTCCCACTGGCAGCGCCGGACTAGTCAGCTGCAGCAGCTTGAGCAGGGCCTGCTGATCAATGGTGATGGCCATAGGCCCCCGACTCTGGCTGAAATGGCGTCGTCTCAGCAATCACCGCCACCCCCAGCTGATGCAACATTGACTCCAGCACCGAATCCGGCGCCAGACGCAGGTAGTCGGTGCCCACCTCCAGCGCCACATGACGATTCCCTAAGTGATACGCTGCCCGCAGGAGCACAGAGGACTCAGCACCAGGCATCGCCCGCACCGTCAACACAGGCTCAGGCTTCGCCACAATTCTTAGTACCTGTTGATGATCGTCCCCTCTCAGATGGTCTCCATGGCGCAATACCGTGCCCCGAGGTAGTTCTAGATAGATTTCATCGTGTGCGTCAGGTTGGCGTTCCCTAGTACTTAGGTCGATAACGCCCTCCCCACTGTCCGTAATTTTACTCGACACCATGTAGCGATATCGAGAGCGGGTACGCTCATCGGCTGTTAGCTCTAACGTCAATGTCGGCTCAGATGTTAGTGATTCTTTTTGAGTAAAAACGTACACCGAGATCCTTTACAAAGGTTGTCCATACAGCATGCCACATGCTTGCTTTGAGCAAAAAATCGCAATCGCGCAAAAATCACACCACATCGCTAAGAAATTGATTAGCACATTTGTCAGCAAATTTGATCTATGCCACTGACCAAATTGTCACAAGTCTGTACGGAGTTTTTACCCATGGCAATGAGGTAACTATTATCAGGAGCATCCGTATTTTCCATTAACTTAATTACGCGTTTTATACGAATCTTACAAACGCCACTAGAACAGTCAACGAAATTTCAGATTTTCATTTGCCAATTACGTCCCGTTTGTTATGGCTTTTCAGACTCAAACTGTTCCCCCAATGGCTACTTCCCAACCTGCAAATTCAGATGACTCTTTTGATATGCAGGCCACACTATTACTTGCGGCCATTGAAAGCTTTACTGTTGGTCTTGTTATTGTTTCTCAAGACGGCACTATTTTACATAAGAATAAACATGCTCAAGTTTTACTTGAAGACATGCCTTGTCCCTCGTCCACAGCCATCCCTAAGAATCTCTGGTACTGCTGCCAAAGTCTGATAGAACACCAGGAAGAACACGTCGATTTTTTGCCCGAGGACTATAATGTTGTTTTAGAAGATGAGATTCCCACGGATCGCGGCACCATTCACATGCGAGCCCAGTGGTTTGACTGGGATAACAGTATTTATCAGTCTAACGATTGCTTTTTGATCACCCTAGAAGACCGTCAGCAATCTCTTACTGTGGTTGCCAACCAAGAAGCCCAGCGCTATGGGCTCACTAATCGCGAGACAGATGTGTGGTGTCTAAAACGTATGGGCCACAGTTATAAAGAAATTGCTGCTAGACTGTTTATCTCTGAGAACACGGTCAAAAAACATCTAAAGAACATTTACTCGAAAAAGGAACAATCCGCCTGGTCAATTTGATATGATTTTCGAGCTTTTTCGAGAAAGCTTGATGCGATCACATTGATGTTCACCCCGTGGTCCAAAAGACTATCACCATTCCCAAACCGTTTCTTACATTTTTGGGTAAAGGAGATGAAGCTACCTCAGAAGCGGAAAATGCTTCTCGCTTTTAACCTGAGGTTGCAATCTTGCCTTGCCTCAACAACTTTTACCATTAAAAATGGTTATTCGCTCGATGCTCTCCTCGAGTTTTGCCTCCCCGAGAGTACTCCTCTAAATTCATCATTGCTTTGTGATGCAAGTCTAATTCGCTTAGCGGCTTGGGCTTGGGCATCACTATCCTTCGCCTTGATATGCTCAAAAATCAGGTCAGTTTCTGGATTTTTTTTGGTTTGTTTTGACCACATTTCTCAAGTGGTACCCCAATCGATTCAGAGTCTTGGGTAAAAGTTTATGACTATTCCCAAAGTATACGCGAGACTAAAACGTTATATTCAGGGCTGATTTATAATGAAGATGTCGAAGCGGCTTTGAAAAATATAGATTGGGAAGTAGGAATCACAGAGGGATTTCCTGTTTGTGTAAAATTTGGTGATGGATCTATCGAATACAGTAGATTTGGTATACATGCTGAACCTCTAGTATTTGTGCGAGATTATGTTGGCTTTAGAGATAGTCACACTGAAATATCAGAGGAATTTCGTTTTTTTCACAATTTGTACTACGAGAGATCCAGGAATGAGTACTTGAAGTTTGATATATCAGGAGAAGAAGAAACTGTAATTAAGTTTAAAGATGAAGCAGTATTTATTCGATTAAAAGAAATTCGACAGTTTCTTGCTCTCAAAGAAGCTCACTTAGGATTTTTTTGAACACGTACGTTACTCTAATACTAACTTATCTACTATCCCTGAAGAAGAACAGAGAGAAAATTATTCTAGCGAAAAATAGTCTATCAATGTTCAATTAGTCGGGCATTTCATCATAGTGAATACGATACTGTTGCATATCTTCGCGGCAAAAAGATGATCTCTCCATATCCCAAATCAAAAAGTGGAGTCTGGCCATATAGTGAAAGCATAAAGGAAGTATACGAAGAATTTCAAATATGGGAAACACCTGATGGTGAACCCATTACATTTTCATGTGATCCTAGTAAGTTAGCTAATAGTTTTGGCGCTAATCCTAATGCTCCTGATTATCTGACTCCTGTTTATTTTAAGTGTGATGTTCTTCTTCTGACTTTATCCAAAGTCCTAATTGATGCTTTAAATGAAAAGCAAATTGGAAAAAATATTTCATGTACACCTGCAAAATTGGGTGGAATTAATAAACTTAAAATCCTTCTTAAAGAAAAGGGATATGATTATGAAGAAGGTATTATTCTATGGCGAAATGTTCAGGAGTTGCGTTCATCTGGTGTTGCCCATTTGAAAGGTAGCAAATATTCAAAGCTAGCTAGAAGACTTGATTTACATAACCAGGAATTACAAAAGTTTTTCTGTGATTTACTTAATCAAATAATCCTATTCTTCAATAACTTAATTACTTTAATTGAATAATTAAGTGTTCTAGAAATGCCTAACATAGTCCCTGAGGCGGACGGAGCAAAAGCTATCGGCTAAAATCAGAGATACTGACCGCCGCACAACTCTGCCGTGAGCCTTACAACTGTTGGTTGATTCTGCGTAGCTCACGAATACCACATCCTGTTTTTTTACGCAGCAGAGTCCTTAACGTAACACCATCAAGATAACCAACAGCTTCAGCGATTTCTTCAATGCTTTTATCGGTGGTCTGAAGACAGTAAATCGCCTGCTCAATTCTTAACTCCTGGACAAAGGCAACAGGCGTAAGCCCTAACACATCCCGACACCGCCGCTGTAATGTGCGTTCGCTAACTCCCATGGCGCTGGCTGCATTGGCCATCGTAAAACTATCGAGATTTTGACGGACCCAATGCTGGAAGCGTTCAATTAACGAATCGTTATGGGCTAAGTGATTGGCAATAGCATACACAGCCTGAGAGGGCCGCCCATCAATCAAAAGATGGCGAGATACCCATTGTGCGGCCTCTGGACTGTACTGCCGAACTATCCAAAGTGCTAAATCAACATGGGCCAGTGCCGCACCTGCTGTCACTCGCTGTTCTTGCACGACCAGCATTTGTGCATCATCAAGTATAACGTTAGGGAACCGCTTACGAAAGTCAGGGGCAAGCCACCAAGATGTCGTCGCCCGTACACCGTTAAGTAAACCAATCGCCGCCAGCAGGTAGGTGCCGGTGCAGGCTGCAGTAACTAAAGCACCGGATTGATACCAATGCTGGACAATACGTTGAGCTTCAATCACATCAGGGCGCTGAAGTGTTGCACTGAGCAGTTCAGGTGTTTTATCTGCAAAGGCAGGAACAACCACGACATCAGGACAAGGCAGTGATGGTGCTAATGGGGGCGAAATGCTGAATCCGAGACGCGTCTGTATCGATGGACGCACCCCTGTGATGGTCACTTCAAATGGAACCCTGCCTCCCTGATCTGAGATAAATTCATTGGCCATAGCCAAAGTGTCAAGGATGACCGTAAGTCCAGTATCGAACATATGATCAACAACAAGAACGAAAATCCGCATGTCGGAAATAGTACCTTTATTGCCGTTTCCGACACTATGATACCTAGTTTTCTGTTCATATACTAGTTTTTGTGAGCTCACAGACAACACTTTGTTTTCACCCTGGAGGTCCACCGATTATGCTAAGTCATGCTCTTGTCGTTAAAATTACAGCAAAGGCTGATCAAAGTGAGACTGTTGCTCAGTTTCTCGCTGGAGCACTGCCGCTTGCCCAGGCAGAACCCTTTACACCAGTTTGGTTTGCCTTCCGAGCAAATGAAACCACATTCTATATTGTCGATGCATTCTCTAGTGATGATGATCGTCAGAAGCACTTAAATGGACAGATTGCTGCTGCCCTAATGTCTAAGGCATCAGAGCTGCTAGTCGAACCGCCCTCGATTGAACAAGTGGATGTAATGGCAAGTAAATTGCCTATGGCAGTCTAGACAGCCTGTAAAGGTTCACAAGCAGGCATGAGCGTTGCTATGTCTACAAGAACAAGGAACTACGGCTAACCTCACAGTGCAGCGGACGGGTGAAGATCCACTCTGGTTTTCCGAGAACCTTCGCCCGCCGCTGACCTGAACCGTTATCCTGCGCTCTAATTTTAGTTGAATCGTCCTATCTAAGGCATCAGAACTCTTCAGAACATGGCGTGAAATGCTATTTACTTGGCCTCTTGTGTCATTACCCAAAGAAAATTTAGCCTCTATGATTTTGTCTAGAGGAGGTGGAGTTGCAAGAAAGCATTCTATCGGAAACCGATAAGATACCTCCTTTGAACAGCATGGATACTCAGCATGGATAACGTTAATAGAAAAGTCGTCTTAATCACAGGTGCCTCTTCAGGCATGGGTCTGGAGACTGCCAAACTACTTGCCCAACAAGGCGATAAAGTGTATGCCGGAGCCAGACGAGTTGAGCGCATGGAGGCACTGAAATCTTTGGGAATAATTCCAGTACAGATGGATGTGACGAAACCGGAAAACAGCCAGCAGGTTGTTGACCAGATTATTGCCAATGAAGGGCGTATCGATGTGTTGATCAACAATGCTGGCTTTGGGCTGTATGGTCCAGTAGAAGACGTATCTTTAGACGATGCACGATACCAGTTTGAGGTAAACCTTTTTGGATTGGCTCATCTAACTCAGCTCGTACTGCCCCATATGCGACAGCAAAAATCTGGCCGAATTATCAACACCTCTTCCATGGGCGGGAAAATTTATACGCCCCTGGGGGCCTGGTATCACGCGACGAAACATGCACTGGAAGGCTGGTCCGATTGCCTTCGACTTGAAACAAAGCCCTTTAACATTCAGATTGTGGTGATTGAACCGGGTGGCGTCAAAACGGAATTCGGCGATGTCACAGGCAAACAGTTGCAAAAGTACTACGACAACAGTGCTTATCAAAGCCAGATGGACCCTTTCCTTAAGATGATGGAAAATTCCAATGTAATGGATAATGCCACAGAGCCCATTGTCTTAGCCAGGGTGTTTGTTGAAGCAGTCAACGCGAATAAACCAAAGCGTCGATATGTTAAGGGGGCGATGGCTAAGCCGTTGATGTTTATCCGGCGATGGCTTGGTGATGGAGTCTATGATTTTATGATCAGCCGAGCGTTTAGTTAGCCCTACTGGAGACCAGATGCCATGCTCTAGCTCAGCCACAACCGTAATCTCATTGGCAGGACAGGAGATCGGCTCAAAGAGAGAACTGCTGTATTGACATAACAACTTTCATGAAATGAACTCAGTCAGTCAAAGATTTGTGGTGGATACGGGTTGGCAAGTGCTGCTGAACGATTTGGGTATAGCTCCTCAGGATCTTCTTCGTCATGCTCATTTACCCCTTGACTTGTTTAGTCAACCCGAAGCGACATTGGCCACAGCACAGTACTTTGACTTTTGGCGAGGGTTAGAGGCCTTTTTATCTAGCGACCCTGCCTTTCCCCTGCGGGTTGCACAATCGGTGACGGTGGAAGCCTTTAGTCCTCCTATTTTTGCCTGCATTTGCAGTGATAATCTCAATCTTGCTTTGCAGCGGTTAGCTCAGTATAAGCCTTTGATTGGTCCACTTCGGCTCGATGTGGAGGTAATGGAGCATCAAACCACGATTACATTAGGTGAGTTGCCAGGGCAGGATCCTCTACCACCATCATTGGTGGCAATGGAGTTGACCTTTTTAGTCCATTTGGCAAGACTTGCAACTCGCGATCGCATTATTCCGCTCAAAGTCCAGAGCAGGCTCAGTATTCCAGGAGAAAATGAATTTGAGGCATTCTTTGGCATTCCCCTAACCCAGGGAAAGTTTGATGGCGTGGTCTTTTCAGCCGCAGATTCCCAAAAGCCATTTTTGACATCCAATGCAGGGATGTGGTCAATTTTTGAGCCAGCATTACAAAAGCGAATGCAGGACCTAGAAATCAATTCCAAGTTTCGAGAGCGTGTTCGCGCGTGTTTGATAGAAATTTTAGCGAGTGGTCAATGTGCGATGGTAGATGTGGCGAAACGTTTGGCAATCAGCCCGCGAACCTTACAACGTCGATTGCAAGAAGAAGATACAAGCTTTAAGCAAGAACTCAGTAGCTTGCGAGCAGAGCTGGCTAATCACTATCTAGTTCATACTCCCTATTCCAGCGCTGAAATATCATTTCTTCTGGGCTATAGTGAGCCCAGTTCCTTCTTTCGTGCATTTCATATTTGGACGGGGAAAACTCCTGAAGTTGTACGAAAAATGTCTCAACTAAAGTGAATAGCGGTTTTCCCCTCATATATCTGGCAAGATAACAAATCGATGGAGCCGACTGCTAGACAGCTATCTGTTTAAATTAGAAGATGCATGTAGCGGCTCACCTCAATCGTTAATTGCTGCTCCAAAATTGAACAGTTTACCTAGGGGCATTCTGATGAAGCGTTTTATGCTTTTGCCATTGACACCTCAATGTTATGTTTTAATTCGATTGAGCAATTTACACAAACTCTTAAGGAATATCAATCTCGTTGAAACCTTAAAATACGACCGCTCAAGTCCCTCTCCGAGATGACTGAAGAAGACTGGGCTCATGACAAATTTGCATTAAACCTTGCTGAAAATATAGCGGCTTAGATAGAAGCGATGAGAAAAAGATCTTAGAATTTATCAATAAACGCCGTATCCGTGAACGAACTATTAGCTATCAAAAAAGATTGATATGAATGTCAGGTATACAACTTCAATTGAAAATATAAACTGGAAGGACGTGTCCAATATATTCAAAGCTGTCGGGTGGGGTGAAAGGCTTTCGGAACAAGTTAGACTCTCATTCGAAAGAAGCTCCTTTAAACGCTTTGCTTATATTAGCGATGAGTTGGTTGGTGTAGGTAGAACAGTTGATGATGAGTATTACTATGGATGGATAGTTGATTTGGCTGTGTTGCCAGAATATCAAAGGAATGGGATTGGCTCTACAATCCTTAGTGAGCTTGAAAACGACCTCAAGCCTTTCCTTACTACAATGTTGACAGCCGCACCAGGGAAAAACAGCTTTTATGAAAAACTAGGTTGGCATAAACAGTGCTCAGCCTATATATGGCCTCGCTCAGAAGAGCAAATACGCTCATTCACCGTCAATGGCTAACAAGCGCTTGCAACGGAACGGAAATATACACTATTAATATAATGCAAACATTATCGTCGTTCGCTCAAGCCCAAGCCGTTACGCTAGTAATTGAGGGGCGGGGCGTTGGTTTATTGCTATTTTTCACGTGTCCCGACGGCATCGTTCGAGTCAAGGATTTTGTGCGATCTCTAATCTCTATCGTGGCATTGATGAAGTGAAATTATTCTAGATCTGTGTGCGTTTTGGCAGTTACGACACCATTCTGCACGATCAGACGAATTGTTATGTTTGAGAAATTCGGATCTTGCCATCTGTAGACAGAAATTTGTACATCATCGATATCTTGGCTGGTGGTTTCCCTTCCTGGTCCAAGAATGGTTTCGACCTCTTCTAGACTCATTCCATTCTGAATTTGCTCGAAGGTTTCTAGAGAGACCTTCTCAGAAACTCCAATGCTCATCTGCGAGGGTTCATCGATTTCAGTTTCAGCGGGTGACATATTACAGGACAGCAAGAGTAACGTGAAGATAGCTAATGCAGAAATATTATGTTGTGTAGAAGTATTCATAAGAGTGCAAACTACTTCGTAGAAAAATGAATCCAGCCTGAGCTTCTTTAGCCAGTGTCATCGCGGTGATAATATACTGTGCAGTTGTTCCCATCAACCGCATAGATGGCTTTGACTTCAAAAAAGTCATCCCACGGCTCTAGGTTGAACTGATCATACTCAACGACAGATGCCCCGGCTGGAATCGTAAAGCGCGACGCTCTCCAAACGTCGAACATCGGAGCGACTTTAGCGCGAAGAACCTCAAACTGATCCTGATTACCAAAAATGGTCCCACTCATATTCTTGAGTCTTCCAATCTCATCACAGGCTACCTTAGCTCTAAACATTCCCCCTGAATTGCCAAAGAAATCAGGGGGTCTTCGGTACGATACAACCCTAGCGTTATCCGGTAGCTTCAGTCCTGTTTCGCGCTCAAAAGCTTCGAGTAAGTCTGCTTCACGCGTTGTTAAGGAAATAAACACGAGAGGGACGACTACGTGTGCCAATATAAGCAATGCTAGAGCACTAACCACAATTACTGTCAAAATACCTTTGAGTGAGCGTATAAAGCGATTCATGGAGGCGAAAGGATAAGGTTTCGTAGCATCCCTTACAGTTTACGAAAACGAAATCGGAAGCATAGGGCTTCTAGGCATGAACTTATATTTCGCTAACAGCATCGCTTGTCGCAACGCCCGCTATCTCACTGATAGATTTATGAGAACGTACCATGCTCATAAATTCCTTGCGGTAATTGAACACTATCAGCCCCATACTTGGGTCTTAACCCAAAATATTGGTGGGTTTTATCGCTCAGCAAGCAGTCAAAACCTGGTAGAAATTCACGGTCGTGCTTCCGAGCTGTATTGCACTACTTGTGATTATGTCACCACTTTGGCGTTTAGCTCAGAATTAGAGGCAATTATAGCCACGACGGCTCTAGACTAGAGAAGCGGTTCGCTAAATTATGATATTTGGGAGCAATATGCACGCTGCCATAAGGAGAGAACGTTGACACAGTTAGATTCAACATTTATACGTAGTCAATTTCCTGCTTTTGAAGAACCCTCATTAAACGGCTGGGGCTTTTTTGAAAATGCAGGGGGCTCCTACACCTGCCAACAGGTCATTAACCGTTTGAACAAATTCTATAGACAAACCAAAGTTCAACCCTATTACAATTACCCCACATCACAAAAAGCAGGGGCAGCGATGGATGAAGCCTATCGCCGACTGGCCGCCTACCTCAATGTGAGCGAAGATGAAGTCCATTTTGGTCCATCAACCACTCAAAATCTCTACGTTCTAGCCCATGCCTTTCGCGAGATATGGCACGAAGGCGACGAAATTATCCTCTCCAATCAGGATCATGAAGCCAATGCCGGATTTTGGCGACGTCTGGAAAAAACAGGCATTGTGATCAAAGAATGGTGCGTTGATCCTGAGACAGGTCTGTTAAATCCAGATGACTTGGATACCATGTTGTCCGAGAAAACCAGACTGCTGGCATTCCCCCATTGTTCTAATATTATTGGCTATACCAACCCAGTGGAAAACATTGTCGCCAAGGCCAAGACAGCTGATATTTGTGTCGTCGTCGATGGTGTAGCCCATGCCCCCCACGGCCTGCCAGACATCGGCTCGCTAGGAGCAGACATTTATCTGTTTTCTGTGTATAAAACATGGGGTCCCCACCTTGGTCTGATGACCATTAAAAAAGAGATTATGGAGCAGCTGCCCAATCAGGGACATTACTTTAATGCCCACAGCAGTCGAAAAAAACTGCTCCCGGCGGGTCCAGATCATGCCCAGATTGCCGCAACTGCCGGTGTCGCCGAGTACTTAGATACCGTTTATCAGCACCATTTCTCTCAAACAGTTGACCAAGCAGAGAAAGGACGACAGCTTAAAATGTTGTTTCGAAATCATGAGAAAAACTTACTGGCAAAACTCTTAGAGTGGCTGCGACAGCGCAATGACATCAAGATTGTTGGACCAGATGATCCATCATTGCGAGCATCAACCGTAGCCGTTATCCCTAAAAAGAAATCAATTGATCAAGTTTGTGCCGTACTGGCTGACAAGAAACTGATGGTGGGGCAGGGCAGTTTCTATAGTGTGCGTCCATTAATGGGAATGAATATTCCAGCTGATACTGGAGTTTTGCGCATGTCATTTCTCCATTACACCGTTGAAGATGAGATTGACCAACTGATTGATGGACTTGCCGTCGCGCTGGGTTAGCCCGTCTTCTGCGAGCAGGCTAATTGGTTAAGTTAAAGCGCTGCAGTTTCGCATCTAGCAGCTTGGGTAGTGCTTTCTGCAAACTGGACTTGCTGGTAAAGTCCAGTTTGTGCTGGGCAGCAATGTCAAAGGGAAACTGTCCGGGCAGATCGCCCCGCTCCATCTGGGCAACGACCAACTGTTCAGGGCGCTTATTACACAAGGCATAGCCCAGCTCGACACAGACCGCCGGATTGGGCACCAGCAAGGGCAGATCGCCATCGGCTTCTAAAATCGGGGTGGCATCGGCAATAAACAGCAGACTGCGGCGAATGTGACGCATCAGGTTGCTGTTGAGGCGTACAGGACCGCTGCTGAGGCGATGGGATTCCACGAGCGTGATCGGTAACCGAGCACGACGGTTAAATTTTTCAATATAGGGTTCGATTGCAGCCCGCAGCAAATCGCTGGATTCTGGGTATTCCTCCTGATAGCAGAGGAAAATGGTGGGGTCGAGGTTGGCCAGGGAGTCGGCCTTGGCAAAGTAGATTTCGTGGCTGATTAGATCGATATTTGCGATCGCATACGTCCCACTCCCCTCCACATAAAACTCCACCGCATCTCCTTCCAGATAGCGCTGAAACCAGTCCGCCCCACGCACCTCATCAATATCGTCCAAAAAGTCAGCCCGCAATGCCGACTTCAGCAAACTATTCTTGGCCAGCCGTAAATCATGGGGCCGCTTTTCCAGATCCCGAATGGGTTCATAATCCTGCAGATACCAAGCCTTTAGCGCAATAATCGCCATGCCGCGTGCCTTGCCTCAAAGTTTCAAGTAGTTCAGGTTTAACTAGCACATTTGTATTATGGCTAATTTTGCCAGCAAACTGCTCAGATGATTTTGAAATTAACATTCACAAGGATTCACTCCAAGCCTTCACACAAAAAATCGTGTCATTGACTGCCACGCCCTCGCTTGATGTATCTCGATGCGTAATCCGTTGGAAAAATCTTTGCGGAAGCACCTGTTCGCATGCACTCAAGGCCAGACAGCCCCCACAGCTAATCCGAAAGAGAAACTCAGATCGATTTCTTAGAGCCTATAGACATAAACGTTCTTTTAATTAGCCCTTTTATCTATAAGTAAAACTTATTAGATGTGTAAAAAAGACTACTAAGAAAGTGATTACCCCTAAGAAGTTTTTATGGTTTGATAATAATCAATGAATAAAAAAATTCTCATAGACTTAAATCTATGTCTGTGAGGTGCAGCTAGGGAGACCCCTATCGCGTTCACATGCAACTGACCAATCGAATCAATTTCCGCCATGCGCGCGGTGATATCTTCGGAGGTGTTACCGCAGCGATTATTGCCCTACCGATGGCCCTTGCCTTTGGTGTCGCCTCTGGAGCAGGTGCTGTCTCCGGGCTGTGGGGCGCTGTCTTAGTCGGCTTCTTTGCCGCTTTATTTGGGGGCACCCCCACACTCATTTCTGAGCCCACTGGCCCCATGACAGTGGTCATGACCGCTGTGATCGCCAATCTAACGGCAGCGAATCCAGAAAACGGAATGGCAATGGCCTTTACCGTTGTTATGATGGCCGGTGTCTTCCAAATTATTTTTGGCAGTCTGCGGCTGGGCAAATACGTCACCATGATGCCCTACACCGTGATCTCAGGATTTATGTCGGGGATCGGCATCATCCTGGTAATCCTGCAGTTAGCACCCTTTTTAGGCCAGGCCAGTCCGTCGGGAGGTGTGGTCGGAACACTTCAATCCATTCCCACCCTGCTGGCCAACATTCAGCTAGCCGAAACGGCATTGGCCGCTTTTACCGTGGCCGTTATCTGGTTTATGCCCGCCCGGTTTAAGCGTGTAGTCCCCCCCCAGCTGGTTGCCCTGATTTTGGGTACGGTGTTGTCGCTGGTTCTGTTCCCAGATCTTGATATTCGCCGCATTGGTGAGATTCCCGCTGGCTTTCCAGCAATTCAGATCCCCACCTTTAGCGCTGACCAGCTTCAGCTCATGTTTGTTGATGCCGCTGTTCTAGGCATGCTGGGCTGTATCGATGCTTTGTTGACCTCCCTGGTTGCTGACAGTCTGACCCGTACTGAACACAATTCTAATAAAGAGTTAATTGGACAGGGTCTAGGGAACCTGATGTCTGGTCTGTTTGGCGGTATTGCAGGTGCGGGTGCCACCATGGGTACCGTTGTTAATATTCAAACCGGGGGTAGAACCGCACTATCTGGCTTAGTTCGTGCCGGTGTTTTGCTAGTTGTTATTTTAGGCGCAGCCAATCTAGCTGCAACCATTCCCCTGGCTGTCCTCGCCGGTATTGCCCTCAAGGTGGGTATTGACATCATTGACTGGGATTTTCTCAAGCGAGCCCATCAGATTTCCCTCAAGGGTGCTCTGATTATGTACGGGGTGATTCTGTTAACGGTGCTGGTTGACCTGATTGCAGCGGTAGGAATTGGCGTCTTTATTGCCAACATTCTGACCATTGATCGCATGAGTCAGCTAAACTCCGAGTCGGTCCAGACTATCTCTGATGCGGATGATACTATCACGCTCACTGCCGATGAGAAACAGTTAATGGATGACGCCAATGGTCGAGTGTTGTTGTTCCACCTAAGTGGCCCGATGATCTTTGGTGTAGCTAAAGCAATTTCCCGCGAACACAACGCCATTGGTAACTGCGATGCCATCGTGTTTGACCTGAGTTCTGTTCCCCACCTGGGTGTAACCGCTTCTTTAACTCTAGAAAATGCCATAAAAGAAGCCGTCGAGAAAGGCCGTCAGGTCCTGCTTGTGGGTGCAACCGGACAGACCAAGCGCCGTTTGGAGAAGCTGCAAATCTTTAGCTTGATTTCACCCGATCAGCTCTACATGAATCGTACTGATGCGCTGCGGGATGCTTTGACCACCTTGAGTCCGGTTTCCCTTACCCAAGCTTCCGGCTCAGCTGCTGTCTAATTTAAGCCACGACCGGATCACAAGAGAATAGTTTGGGAACTCCTTTCCTAATCGTTCTCTAGCTTCCATCAAATACCGTCTATCATTTGAGGATTTTTCATGTTGTTAGATAACGCGATAGGCTGGTTGGATACCGCCTTGATAGCGCCGTTCCACATGCTAGGACTGTTGGCAACTACACCTGAAGCGGATTACGGCTCATGGGTGCTTGCTGGTGTATTACTCAGTCTGATTGTTGTTTACCTGGCTAGCAAGCTGGGAGGCGAACTCTCTAAACGATTGAATTTACCCCCTGTCTTAGGTGAGTTGGTAGGTGGTGTTATCGTCGGTATTTCAGCGCTGCACCTGCTGATGTTTCCAGAAAACAGTGCTGCAGCGACTGATTCGGTGATCATGACGGGGCTGCAGTGGCTAGGAAATCTGGACTCAGAAGCCATGATCCATATTTTCCAAAGCCAAAGCGAAGTGATCTCGGTTCTGGCAGAACTGGGGGTGATCGTACTGCTGTTTGAAATTGGCTTGGAGTCAGACTTGAGGGAGTTGACCAAAGTAGGCTATCAAGCTGCAATTGTCGCTGTCGTTGGTGTCGCGGCTCCTTTTATTCTGGGTACTGTGGGCTTAGTGACCCTGTTTCATGTGGCGGTTATCCCGGCAATTTTTGCTGGTGCAGCCCTAACCGCCACCAGTATTGGCATCACCTCTAAGGTGCTATCTGAACTCGGTCATCTTAAATCCACTGAAGGACAAATTATTGTTGGCGCAGCTGTCATCGATGATGTCCTCGGCATTATTATCCTGGCCGTAGTGGCAAGTCTGGCAAAAACAGGTGATGTTGATCTGCTCAATGTAGTCTATTTAATTGTCAGTGCTAGTGGCTTCCTGCTGGGGTCGATTCTGCTGGGTAAATTCTTTAATAAGAGCTTTGTGGCCATTGCTGACAAGTTGCAAACCCGTGGCGCTTTGTTAATTCCAGCATTCACCTTTGCCCTAGTCATGGCGTTCTTTGCCAACATTATTCATCTAGAAGCGATTCTGGGTGCCTTTGCCGCTGGACTGGTGCTGGATGAGACCGATAAACGCAAGGAACTCGATCAGCAGGTAATGCCTATTGCCGATATTCTGGTACCGATTTTCTTTGTCACCGTGGGTGCTAAGGCAGACTTGAGCGTGTTGAACCCTGCCATTGCTGAAAATCGCGCCGGGCTAGTGATCGCTACATTCCTGATTGCCGTTGCCATTATCGGAAAAGTTGTCACTGGCTGGGCTGTCTTTGGACAACCGGGCGTCAATCGTCTGGCCATTGGCATTGGCATGATTCCTCGTGGGGAAGTGGGCCTGGTCTTTGCTGGGATCGGCACCGCCAGCGGTGTGCTGGATAAGCCATTAGAAGCTGCCATTATTGTCATGGTTATTCTGACTACCTTTTTAGCGCCCCCCTTATTGCAATGGGCTCTGAAAGACCAAGCAGAAGCTATTGTGCCAGAAGAGGCAGCCGCTGGCTCCTAGTAATCGCAACAGTACAGCGCTAGTGCAAACATTTCTAAATGATTAGCAAAGAGAAATGGAATGCATCCTCCATAACAAGCAGGATTTATCGCGTTACAATTGTTCATGTAAGACGAATAAGACAAAAATCAGTCATCACGTTTCAATTTGGATTTGCTTTAATCTGCAACGCTTTTATAAACGACTGATCACATAAAACGAGGAGATAACATCATGTTTGGTATTTTTCTAGGTGTCATCATTGTTGGTTGGTTAGCAACTGTTATGCTCAGTGCCCAAACCTATTCTTTTGATGATTAGCGGCTACACTCGACAGATACATTGAAATAGCATTCAGGGGGTATGTTGCTAAAGGATACCCCCTATGCTTAGGAGCCAAGGAATAACAAGGGCGCTAACCAAAGCAGATAGGGCCATGGCCAGACCGGAAAAGGCTCCCATCTCTGCACTGACTTGAAAGGAACGGGCGGTGCCAAGACCATGGGCGCTCGCCCCGATGGCGATGCCCTTAACACTGTCGTCTTGAATGTGCATTAAGTTCAAAAGCTTGGGTCCTAAGGTAGCACCTAGGATACCGGTGAGAACCACTACAGCAGCTGTCAGGGTGGGGAGCCCCCCTATTTGTTTAGATATTCCCATGGCCACAGGCGCTGTTACTGATTTGGGCGCTAAGGAGATTTGGGTTTGTGCACTGGCCCCGAGAAGCCTGGCAATCAATACAACACTCAAGGCGTTGATGATCACGCCGGTCATGAGGGCAAGCATGATGGGTAGCCAGAGTTTTTTTAGTTTAGAAACCTGTTGGTACAGCGGAATCGCCAGGGCAACTGTGGCTGGACCCAGTAGAAAATGTATAAACTGTCCTCCGGCAAAATAGGTGTCATAGGTTGTATCTGTCAGTAACAGAAAACTAATTAGCGCTGCCACTGACGTAACGACGGGATTTAGCAGCGGATGATGCCGGGAATAGACATATAGCCTGTGGGCCATGTTATACGTCACTAGGGTGATGGTTAACGCCAGCAAAGGAGACGCCGATAGATATACCCAAATGGCCGCTAAGTCTGGATTATCCATTAGTTTTTACCCCTCTGGTAAAGTAACGAGTGGTCAGCTGCATGGTGACAGCGGTGGTTGCGATCGCAACCCCGGTACTCAGCACTAACGCAGCACCGATGGCCAGCCACTCTTGGGCAATCCGTTCAAAGTGGACCATCAGCCCTACTCCCGCTGGCACAAATAGCAACGACAGATGACTCAACAGCGCTGTTCCTGCCGTATCTAATGCCGCTGTCGAACGCCCTCGTACCAAAAGGGTGAGAAACAGCAACACCATGCCGACGACAGGACCGGGTACCGGTATCGGCAACATTAAAACACTGACCTCACCAACTAACTCATAGAGTAAAAGCCAGGTGATACCGTTGAGAAAATTCATAGTAGGAAAAGGGTAGGGCTAGTAAGGCTATTATCCTCATAAATTCCTCAAACTATTGATTTATAACCCAGGTGGGAAGCGTTTAAAGCCGTTTTCCATTGTTGTCTCTTGGATTGGGTTTTATGGTGCAAACGACACGTACAAATTTGGCCCCTGCCACTACCCAGACTGACTTTATCCTTGAATTTGAGCACATCAATATTCACGATATTCCACGGGTTGGAGGTAAAAATGCATCTCTAGGAGAGATGATTCAACAGCTCGCTCCCCAAGGTGTTCGTGTGCCCACAGGGTTTGCTACCACTGCCTATGCCTATCGCTACTTTATTCAGCAGGCGGGTTTAGAGGAGCAGTTGCGATCGCACTTCGCCTCCCTAGACATCGAAAACGTTACGGCGCTGCGCCACTGCGGCCACAGCGTGCGGTCATTAATCCTGGATACCCCGTTTCCTCCTGAGCTAGAAACCGCCATTGCCCAGGCCTATCTCAAGCTGACCGAGCGAGGCAATGCTCTTGACGTGGCTGTGCGCTCCAGCGCCACCGCTGAAGACTTACCCGATGCCAGTTTTGCCGGACAACAAGAAACCTATCTCAATGTTCATGGTGTCAAAGGTGTGCTAGAAGCCTGCCATAAATGCTTTGCCTCTCTGTTTACCGATCGGGCTATTTCATACCGTACCCTCAAGGGCTTTGATCACTTTACCGTCGCCCTTTCGGTAGGGGTACAGTGTATGGTGCGCTCAGATCTTGCCACCTCCGGTGTGATGTTCTCCATCGATACCGAAACAGGATTTAAAAATGCGGCCCTAGTCACAGCGGCCTATGGTCTAGGGGAGAATGTTGTTCAGGGTGCTGTAAATCCTGATGAGTATTTGGTCTTTAAGCCCACCCTCCAGCGGGGATATCGACCTATTTTAAAGAAACGCTTGGGCAGTAAAGAGCTCAAAATGGTTTATGACATTGGCGGTAGTAAGCTGACCAAAAATGTTCCCGTTTCTTTAGCCGCTCGCCAGACTTATGCCATCACCGATGACGAGATTTTGACCTTAGCCCGTTGGGCCTGCATCATTGAAGACCACTATTCCCAGGTGCGAGGGACTTATACCCCCATGGATATTGAATGGGCCAAAGATGGTTTCAGTGGTGAACTTTTTATCGTTCAAGCTCGACCAGAAACAGTTCAATCTCAAACGTCAGCGTCGGTGCTGCGCAGCTATATGTTGGAAGCTGATGCCGCGCTGACGCCGCTTGTTATCGGTCAAGCCGTCGGAGAGATGATTGGTCAAGGACCGGCTCGGGTAATTCAATCAGTACAAAACATGGCTGAGTTTCAACCCGGAGATGTTTTAATTACCCAGCGCACCGACCCAGATTGGGAGCCCATTATGAAACGGGCTAGTGCCATTGTTACCGACCAGGGTGGACGCACCTGTCATGCGGCGATTATTGCCAGAGAATTGGGTATTCCAGCCATTGTTGGCTGTGGTAACGCGACCCAGCGATTAGAAACAGGCCAGCTGGTAACTATCACCTGTGCAGCTGGAGAGGTGGGTAAAGTCTACGGTGGGAAAATCCCGTTTACCATCGAAGAAACAACCATTGACGAGCTACCGCGCACGCGCACCCAAATTCTAATGAATGTGGGTAACCCAGAAGAAGCGTTTCGGTTAGCAAAGATTCCCTGTGATGGTGTAGGCCTAGCCCGGATGGAGTTTATTATTGCTAATCACATCAAAGTACATCCCCTAGCCCTGCTGAACTTTGATCAGCTGGAGGTCAACCAAACCAAACATGAGATTAGCCAGCTTACGGCCCTCTATACTCACAAACCCGACTACTTTGTCGAAAATTTAGCCCATGGCCTAGGCATGATTGCAGCGGCCTTTTACCCTAATCCTGTGGTGATTCGCCTGTCTGATTTTAAGAGTAACGAATATGCCAATTTGTTGGGCGGTAAACCCTTTGAGCCACAAGAAGAGAATCCCATGATCGGTTGGCGTGGCGCATCGCGCTATACCGACCCACGCTATCGAGCTGCCTTTGCCCTGGAGTGTCAAGCCCTGCAACGTGTGCGTCAGGATATGGGGTTAACCAATGTGATTCCCATGGTCCCCTTTTGCCGGACGCCTGAGGAGGGAAAAAAAGTACTCCAAGAGATGGCCCGTCATGGATTAAAACGGGGGCAAGATGGGTTGCAGGTGTATGTGATGTGTGAGATTCCCAACAATGTAATTTTGGCTGATGAGTTTAGCCAGATCTTTGATGGATTTTCCATTGGCTCTAACGATCTCACCCAGCTGACCTTAGGGCTAGATCGCGACTCTGCTCTGGTTTCCCACCTCTTTGACGAGCGCAGTACTGGTGTCAAAGCTATGGTGCGTCAGATGATTAGAAAGGCTAAAAAGAATCAGCGCAAAATCGGCATCTGTGGCCAGGCCCCCAGCGATTATCCCAAGTTTGCCCAGTTTTTAGTCCAACAAGGGATTGACTCCATCAGCCTCAATCCAGACTCTGTGGTGAAAACCACATTAGCCGTAGCCACTATGGAGCGTGAGCTGACTTGATTGCCCGTGGGGGTCAGGGTCATAGAATTACTCTGATTTGGGAGAATGTATAGTGTTCAACAAAATCTTAGTTGCCCTTGATGACGGTGACACTTGCAACGAGCTTTTCCAAAAGGCTGTGAAATTAGCGCAAGCAACCAATGCTGAGCTGCTTTTACTCAGTGTTTTAACACCAGATGGTGGTGGACATTTACCTCTCCCTATTAATTCTGGGCTGACATCTTTTAGTAGCCTAGGTATGCAAGAGAATCTCTGGGATGTATATCTCAAGGGCTATCGTGACTATGAATTAGCCGCTACCGAACGACTACGTAATTTTGTTGACCGAGCGACAGCAGCAGGGGTACGGAGTGAGTGTAAGCAGCTCAGTAGTGATGTTGGAAAAGCAATTTGTAAACAGGCAAAAACATGGTCAGCTGATTTGGTAATGGTGGGTAGCCATGGACGAAAAGGTCTTGGTGAGATGTTGCTAGGTAGTGTTAGTAACTATGTGATGCACCATGCGCCATGCTCGGTTTTAGTGGTACATGAGTGTCAGGCATCCAATGCAAATGCAACTTTTTTAATGTAGGGATAAGAACTGATAGAGTTCGAGTAAAAGGTACCCAGAAGGGTGATGCAGGTATAGATTGCTCGAGGTAAAGTCAAGAAAACTAATATGCTGGGGCTTGGCCTAATACGCCATAATCTATATTTCAGACAAGATAGCCCCAGAAGAGGCTGTTATGAGCGATCCTTCTCCTTCTGATTCAAAATTATCAGATAAGTCAACTCAGAAATCTTTGGGAACAGTAATTGTTGAAAAATTTGTTGCTGTTGAGGGTAACCTAGAGAGATTCAACACTGATATTGACAGAATTTGTAATGATTTAGAGACGCTCAAGAGTCATAAGACCTCGGAAGAAGGGGGAGACGTTCGTGGATTACTAATCTATGTATTAGCCCCCTCAATCATTGGTGGTGCAGGAAAGATAAGCTTAGAAATGATAAATCCTGCCAGTTTAAAGAGCAATGTAATTTTGCGAGACGCAATGCAGGCTCATACCCCAGAACTAACTAACAGCCAATTCTTAGGACTTTATAGTTTATTTAATATTATTCTAGCAGTTACAGTTGGCTTTTTAGGAACAGTTTTGATTGGAGAAATACCTAATCGCAAAAATACAAGCCGATGGAAAACAGCCGGCTTAGCTCTATCTTATGCGTTGTTTTTTCCGTTAGCTTTGAATACAATTTCGGACAATCTGTTCCTTTCTAACAAGCTTAAGGATTTAGAAAGTACAGCTGTAGAGACTCTCAACGAAATTGGTGATTCTGCTAACACTGACACCGAAGTTCAGATTAAGATAGTAGAAAGTGCCGAAAAGTTGGCTCAAGAATCAGACAATCATGGCACTAAAAAAGACGTTATTCGATTTTATGAGAATGATATTCTATTTCCTCAAAACAGCATAACAACACCTGTAAAAGAGAGAGCAATAAGAGCAATAGAAAATATTATAAATAGTACTCCTAGCTCAGACGGTAGCGAAATTCAGTCACAAGTGGTTGCTATCTTGGATCGGTTACTAAATAGTGAGACTATTGATCCAAGCCTCAAGGTTCAAGCTAATGCTTTAAAGGATTCAATTCAGCCAAAGCCTGAAAAAACTTCTACTCCCAATCATTCCCCATCAAAGGCAAATAATACAAACAATTAAAAGTGCTTCTGCTGTCGACTGTGCTATTTGTGCCAGTAGTCCATTTGTGTAGAAAGCTATAGTTTCGAAGATTTGAGTTCAGGCGATAAACATACCCATTGGCCAAAAATCTAATGCCGCAATTTTTCTAGGCCGTTGAGTAACACATCTAAACCAAATTCTAGGTCATGCAAGCCGTTGTGGCGGCCGTCAATAACGTGGTGCGTTAGCTGATTTAGATGAGGATACTGCTCCGGGGGAATCATCTTTACGTAGTCTTGTGCAACAGTTGCGTATGCTTCCGCCTCGAATGGAAAGTTTAGTGCCTGGAGTGTAAAACCATAAATATGGCTGTCAATTGCGTTCCACACGTGATCTGCTACAGGGTAAGAAAATCCTGCCTCTACTAAACAGGCCAGGGTCGCATCCACATAGCGCAGCATCGCTGGCCCCACATTCACCCGCGACATCAGCGCCATTGTTGCCCAAGGGTGACGCAAAAGTACTGTATGGGCTGAAACTGCTCGTTGGCGCATAGCCGCTTGCCAGTCAAGGTCTAGATTGGGCAGCTTGATTTCCCCGACAACAAGATCGACCATGCCATCGATGATGTCGTCCTTGTTGGCGACATGGTTGTAGAGCGACATGGCCTTGACGCCTAGCGCTTGCGCCAGCTTCCGCATCGATAGTGTTTCGATCCCTTCAGCATCCGCTCGCTGTAGCGCGCTCTTCAGAATGAGATCGCGACTAAGGGGGATCTGGGGAATGGATTCTGGAGACAACGACTTAGACTTCTTCATCTTTTGTTATCAGCTAGAAACGCCGATGCTAAAGCGGTTTATTGACAGCTAGAAAGACTGGGCCGCTTTCCATATTGACAAACTTACGCCGTAAGTTAAACTTACAGTGTAAGTATGGCGAGCAAAAGCTCGATAGGTATTGTCCTTGTCACAATTGGAGATAATGCTGTGATCATTACCAGTCCCGCTGACTCTGTAGAAACTCAAACAATGCAGGCAATTGTTCAGACTGATTATGGTGCTCCCGATGTGCTGAGCTTGGCGGAGGTTGCTAGGCCCATCCCCCAGGAAGGTGAAGTGCTGGTGCGAGTACGGGGTGCTTCTGTTGATGCGGGTACCTGGCATCTGATGCGGGGGACTCCTTTTTTGATTCGCCTAATTTATGGAGGCCTGCGCCAGCCAAAACATTCGATTTTAGGAGCTGCGATCGCAGGTGAAGTAGCAGCCGTCGGCAAGGATGTAACCCAGTTTCAGCCAGGCGATGCGGTATTTGGCGATCTCTCTGAGTCAGGGTTTGGTGGTTTTGCTGAGTATGTGTGTGCCCCGGCATCAGCGCTGGCGTCTATGCCCCAAAATCTGACCTTCGAGGCAGCAGCGACTGTTCCGGTGTCGGGGTTAGCGGCTCTGCAGGCTCTCCGGAATACGGGACAGGTTCAGGCAGGGCAGCGGGTTCTGGTGGTGGGCGCATCGGGAGGGGTTGGTTCTTTTGCAGTTCAGCTTGCCAAGGCGTTTGGGGCTGACGTGGTGGGCAGCTGCCGCACTCAAAAGGTGAAGATGGTGCATCAACTAGGAGCTGATCATGTGATTGATTACACACAAACTGACATTACCCAAACCGATCGTCCCTACGATCTGATTGTGGATACAGCCGCCTATCGGCCATTTGAAGACTATTTTTCGGTACTCAAACCGGGCGGCACCTATGTTGTTGTAGGTGGTGCAACCTCGGCCTTCTTTCGGGCCATGCTGCTGGGTGCTTGGTTGGGCAAACGCCGAGATCGCATCGTGAAGTCTCTAACTTCGACTCCCAATCAAGCAGACTTACAGACGCTGAAGGAGCTGGTTGAGGCTAAGAAAGTTGTCCCCTATTGCGATCTTACCTACCCTCTCAGCGCCGTCCCTGAGGCCATTCGTCACCTAGAGAACCGACAGGTAACAGGAAAGGTCGCAATTACTATTTGATACAGCTATTCGACAACAGACGAGACAGACTATGCCTTTAATGAAATATCGCAAATGAGTAACAGCAGAACGTCAGGCTGATTGAGCTACGAATAAAGCATAACCTCGTTCATAACCATCATCAGTCTCGCTTAGCCGGAAAATACCGATATCGTTGAATTGATCAACAATAAGCAAGGAGAATTACTATGAGTTGCGGTGGTGGTTTTGGCGGCTGCGGTTTTACAACAGGTGGTGGTAGTTATACACAATCTAGCACCAGTAACCCAGATAGTATTAGCAATAGCTCTGAATATAAAGCCTTTACAACTTTTATGGGATGGTTATTTCTTTTCCTAATTATTATGGGCGGAGGTCTCTTCATAGCGGCAGAAGTCGCTGAAGCCAAAACAGCTTCAATCCATGAAAACTGGAGCACGCGCTATACCGTCGTATTGTTCGACACTGTATAAGAGCTTTAAAAGCGCAACACCCAATGGCCTCCCTGAAGAACATCCTTTCCTTGAGTTCGCTATGACTTGGAGATACGTCTTGTTGTGTTGTAACTGCCCTTTGAGCATCTTACGCAACAACGTCAGCATGGCTCCCAACTTAACAGCGATAGGATGTATCAGCTTGACCCATTGGGTGTTGATCCAAACGAGACAGACTATTATGCAACAGCTTTACCTCTTTTGTTATTTTCTCTAGCTGTTTAATCTGCCAGGGAAGCGATACAACTCGCCTCAATCTCAATATAGATCATCAGGGTGACCCATGGAGAGTTGTAGACCAAAGTTTACGATCTTAAAAAGTGTTGAATACGTCTTCAAAGTAACGTGAGTTAACTCTATGACCCTAATTACCAAACATTTGCGCTAAATCATTTTCAAGACAATTATTACGCTTAGGAGATATTTAGCGAAACTATTACAGCAGATTTTTAAGAACTTTGGTAAAGATTGAGAACTTTGGTTAAATTGCTGAACTTTTATGGCTTTATATGTATCGGTCGAGAGCAAGCCGATATGACCATTACTAACGAGTCCGTTTCTGATAGGTTGACAGTCGATGGACTTAGGATAATAAAGCGCCATGGGTGGAGTCGTTGCAGCAGGTCATGAAAAAACGGCTGCGGCTGCGGTTGAAATTTTGAAGCAAGGCGGTAATGCCTTTGACGCGGCGGTGGCGGGTGTGCTGGCCTCCTGTGTGGCGGAGTCGGTGCTGACGTCGGTGGCAGGGGGCGGTTTTTTGCTGGCTCACACGGGTAATAGTGAACCTACGCTGTTTGATTTTTTTACCCAGACTCCGGTCAGTAAACAGCTAATGCATCCGTTAGATTTCTACCCTATCTGTGCTGACTTTGGCGATACGGTGCAGGAGTTTCACATTGGCTTAGGGGCAATGGCAGTGCCGGGGGTGCTCAAGGGGCTGGTGCACGTGCATCAAAAATTAGGACGGCTGCCGCTGGAACAGGTGGTGGGACCTGCGATCGCACTTGCCCGCCAGGGTGTCATCGTCAATGATTTTTTTGCCTATGTCTACGAGTTACTAAAGCCTATTTTGCTTGCAACAGATAGCTCACGGGCGATCTATGCCCCCCGGGGTCAGCTTTTGCAAACAGGCGATCGGTTATACATGCCAGACTTTGCCAACGCCCTGGAGCAGCTAGTCTCTGACGGCATCGATGCCTTCTGGCAGACCATGGCTACCCAGATTACCCAGACGCAAGGCGGCTACCTAACCGCGGAGGACTTTGCCCAGTATCAGGTGATCGAACGGACGCCATTATGTCTGGACTATCACGGTACCCAGCTACTGACAAATCCGCCCCCCAGTGCTGGCGGTGGGCTGATTGCCTGTTCGCTGGCACTGCTGGCCGACTGTGAGTTGAGCCATCACGGCAGCGCGGACCATCTGCTGGCGCTCAGTCAGGCCATGCGGTTTACCAATGCGGCCCGTCGCGATGGCTATGATGCCCGGATCCAAGAACCCTGCATAGCAGAGGAATTTCTGTCGGTGGAGCATTTGGGGCGATATCAACGAGAACTGGGGGATGCGATCGCAGCGCTACAAGCCACCCAGGTTGCCAAAAAGCTAGGCAGTACCACCCACCTCAGCGTCATCGACAGCGACGGCAATGCTGCCAGCGTCACCACCTCAAATGGTGAAGGCTCTTCCTATGTCATTCCTGGCACCGGCATCATGATGAATAACATGCTGGGGGAAGAGGACCTCAATCCCCATGGATTCCATCAGTGGCTCCCTAACCAACGCATGTCTTCAATGATGGCTCCCACTATGGTGCTACGAAACGGGCGTCCTTACCTGGTATTGGGATCGGGCGGCTCTAATCGTATTCGCACCGCAATTTTGCAGGTAATTTCAAACCTGGTGGACTTTAAAATGCCTCTAGAAATGGCTGTTGTAGCTCCCCGCATCCACTGGGAAAATAATAAATTTCATTTAGAACCAGGGTTTAATCCGGCAGCCCTAGAACACATCATGGGCAATGCCGACCCCATCTGGTGGCAGACCCAAAATATGTTTTTTGGCGGTGTACATGCTGTAGGTCTAGATAAAAACGGCATTTTGCACGGTGCCGGAGACAGTCGCCGCAGAGGGGCTGTTGCTGTGGCACAATAGGGAACTGGTTTAATCTTTTCAAGTTTTCAAGCCCCTCCTTTCCCCTAATCCCCATGGATAACCGTCGCTACCACATCACCACGTTTGGCTGCCAGATGAATAAGGCCGACTCTGAGCGGATGGCTGGCATTCTTGACAACATGGGTATGAACTGGACTGAAAATCCGTTAGACGCTGACCTGGTGCTTTACAACACCTGTACCATTCGTGACAACGCTGAACAGAAAGTTTATTCCTACCTGGGTAAACAAGCTAAGCGGAAACAGGTCAATCCCAATGTCACGCTAGTGGTCGCCGGTTGTGTGGCCCAGCAAGAAGGCGAGGCCCTACTGCGTCGGGTGCCCGAACTAGATTTAGTGATGGGACCTCAGCACGCTAACCGTCTGAGCGATTTGTTAGAGCAGGTGTTCGCCGGTAATCAGGTGGTGGCCACAGAGCCAGTTCATATTATGGAGGACATTACCAAGCCTCGGCGGGATAGTAAAATTAGCGCCTGGGTCAATGTCATCTACGGCTGTAACGAACGCTGCACCTACTGTGTAGTTCCTGGCGTGCGTGGTGTAGAGCAATCTCGCACACCAGCAGCCATCCGAGCTGAAATGGAGCTACTGGGTCAGCAAGGCTATACTGAAGTAACTTTACTGGGGCAAAATATCGACGCCTATGGTCGTGATTTACCAGGTATTACCCCCGAAGGCCGCCGTCAGAATACGCTGACGGACTTACTTTATTATGTGCATGATGTTCCTGGGATCGAGCGCATTCGCTTTGCCACCAGCCATCCTCGCTACTTTACTGAACGGCTGATCAAAGCCTGTGCTGAGCTACCCAAAGTGTGTGAGCACTTTCATATTCCCTTCCAGTCCGGTGACAACGACGTCCTTAAGGCCATGTCGCGGGGCTATACCCATGAGAAATATCGCCGCATTATCGATACGGTGCGTCGCTATGTTCCCGATGCGGCCGTTAGTGGCGATGCCATTGTCGGTTTTCCTGGTGAAACTGAAGAGCAATTTCAAAACACCCTCACGCTGGTGGACGATATTGGATTTGACCAGCTCAATACGGCAGCCTATTCGCCTCGACCCAATACGCCAGCGGCCCTGTGGGACAATCAGCTAGATGAGGCTACCAAGAGCGACCGGCTACAGCGATTAAACCATCTTGTTTCCATCAAGGCGGCTGAACGCTCCCAACGCTATACTAACCGCGTGGAGCGGGTGATGGTGGAGGACATAAATCCTAAGAATCCTGATCAGGTTATGGGGCGTACCCGTACTAATCGTTTGACCTTTTGTGAGGGCAACATTAACGAACTTAAAGGCAAGATTATCGACGTGAAAATTACCGAGGTGCGAGCCTTTAGTCTCACTGGAGAACGGGTCCATGCATTAGTCAGTGTCTAACGCCCACGCCTTACGACATGGGGTAAACGAAATGTAGTATCTGATTAGATTACTATGGGTATTATCAACATTGTCACGTCTATCGCTCGTAGTTGGCCAACTCTGACAGAGTCATAACACGATAGCCCCGTGCTTGAATTTTAGGCAGCAGCTGGTCTAGCAGCTGAGTTGTTCTCTCGCCTCGGTGTTTCGGACCATCATGAAGAACTAATATGTCGCCTGGTTCGAGATTGTTTAACACAAACCATTGTGCAAACCGAACTGAAGGTATATGGGTGTCATAGGGAAAAAGAGACCCCAGTACCAACCGATATCCACGATTTTCAATCTGATGGAGCATACGGTCGTTATACCAACCCATGCCAGGGCGGAACCAGCCCACATCACCATAGGCCGCCAGCGCCTGATCTGCAGTCACAAATTTTGTCCGAAATTGCTCCGCCGGTAATCCAATACTAGCTTCATCTTTAGTCATGTGATGTCCCAGTTCATGGCCATGCTCAACTAGACGTTGCAGCGTTGTTTCATGACCGGGAAGTTCATCACTCAACATAAAAAAAGTCGCCGTTACCCCATGGCGCTCTAATACCTGCAAAATTGCCTCTGTGGTCTCCCTATGGGGTCCATCATCAATAGTCAGCGCAATCACAGGCTGTTCAGTATCTATAAAAAACAGGGCCCCCGGTCTAAGCTGAGACACCCAATGCAACATCCATTGGGGCTGACGTAAACCGATATAAGTTATTAACAGTAGCCCCATACTGCCTAGCCCCAGACCAATTCTCTGCCAATGCTTCATAAGTTCTGTGAATATGAATGCGATCGCGTAAATCCACTGGCTAAAATCCTGGGGTACAGAATCGACATTTCAGCGGCTCTGACCTTGACTTATCCGTTAGCCTATACGTAGTTGTAGCTGTCGTAGCTAGCTTCCTATGGAAAATCCTGAAACTCTAAAGCTCAATCCTGTCCATGCTGTCCATGCACAGCCCCAGGCCACCTATGGAGCCAAAAAGCTCATTGTCCTAGAAGACGCCCACGAACTCAGCTTAGTGAGTGCTTCACTGACGCAAAACTATATCGTTGGTGGGCACTTAGACCGGGACCCGATGAACACATCGTTTGCTCCTAATAGTGAGCATACTGACGTTTTGATTTCAGGTGCCCAGGTCAGCACGTCCACATTTATCGGTCACTACCCTAGTCTTAACGCAGATGCCCTAGACGATAGCCACCCAACTATCATCAAAGATAGTCGGTTTGTTCTAGTAGAAGGTCGTGGCTATAAGTTTCAAGTAGTTACACCGATTTCTCAGCCCGTGACTCAGTATCAGCCAGGAGCTGTTGGTAAGGGGGCCAACCTGAGTCGAGCCAACTTTAAGCAAGCTGACTTAGTCGGGACAGATTTTACTGGCTGCAATCTAGAAAGTACAAACTTTACAGCGGCTAATCTCAGTGGCTGTAACTTTACAGGGGCGAATTTAGCCAAATCAAGTTTTAACGGAGCTAATTTATCAGAGGCCATATTTACAGGGGCAAATTTAGCGGGCACTGACTTTAGCTCAACAGTTACCTCTGACGCCACGATTTTTGACTATGCCTATCTTGTGGGCGCTCGATTCTACTGTCTGGGAGGTGAGAAATTTGCCTACCGAGGACGTTTTCAGGGCGCGATATTTGTCGATGGGAAACAACGTATAGATGTGGCCAATGCCGACTTTAGTCAGATTTCTGGTTTGGTGGATGATCAGTTTGCCTGTTTTTATAAGTCTGACATTATCTTGCCTAGCAATGTGAAATGTATTTCGACCAACAGATTTATGGAAGCCAGGGAAGCGGAACCCGCCGCTACCCAAAAAGCACCCGCCTCTTCTGATGCCTGGGGAGAAGGATTTTAACCATTGCTCTAAGGCAGGACTACTGACACTGGCCATTCATGCAGCACCATCCAAAATAGAAGGGTCAGCATCAGACTCATGACACCAATCAAATGGTCGAACTGCTCTGCCACACGAGGTAACTTGATCGACAGCTTTTGAAAAATCAGGAAATAAGCCATCCAACCGGCTGCAATGGTAAGGAGTGGTTTAACGATGTTCTTTAAGCTATAGGCATCATAGTAGAGACCATTAGCCAGCACCAATCCGCTTAGAAGTAGCACTACAGCTGGCCAAAACCCTGGTTTTACTTTATCCGTAGGCAGCCCTGGGGTGTGTGGCAGAAAAATAAACTTGGCAAACGATATGGCCGTTCCGAAAGCAGCAAGGTTCATGCCAATTACTTGCCAGGGGACCAGGTTCTTGGAGGTGAGTACTTTAGCGCCAAACCCTGCTAGTAATGGAAATCCTGAGATCGAAAAACTAGCAATAGCCAACGCTATCCAAACTTGGGTCGGCATGGGGTTTTGTTTTAGCACTTTTATATCTCGACTAGACAAGTTGCCCACAGCTAGAAAAAGAGCCGATTTTACCAGGCCATGGGTTAGCGCATAAAAGCCCCCAACTGCCGGTGCCGCCAAAATAAATCCGAGCTGGGAAACTGTATGAAAGGCCAGAATCCGTTTGGCATCTTTGGAAAAGACAGCGTAGCTGACACCCAATAGCGCAGTTGCCACCCCAAAGATGCGAACAATCGGATCAACTTCAGGCACCATGAGGGCAAATCGGACCAGCGGATAGACCCCTGTTTTGACAACAACGCCTGACAGTAGAGCGGATATCGGTGTGTCCGATTCAGAATGAGTTAGCGGTAGCCATAGCCCTGAAACAAAGATGCCACCTTTGGTCAAAAGACCGATAAAAATAAGTGCGATCGCTTCTGTGGGAGCCGTGGCCAATCCATCGAACGCAAATGAATTAGTCGACTGGTAGATTAACACCGCTCCTAGCAGATAAAACAGCATCGCTGTATTACTCACAAAGAGATAGCGCAACCCAACCCAAATAGAGCGATTAGTCCGAGGATAGGCAATTAGTAGAAATGCGGCAATGCTAATAACTTCTAAAGCTACATAGACACTAATCAAATCTGCACTGACAAAAACCGCGTTAACGCTGCCGTGCAAGATGATGGCCTGCGTATAGAAGAAAGCGCCTTTTTCACTTTGCCAACAGTAAAGAATGACGGCCGTGGTCACAACGGCATTGGTCAAAATAAAGAAACCGCTTAGACCGTCAATGAATAAGCTGACGCCAAAGCTATCTAATAATTGCCAACTCACAGGTGTCGGATTGAGTACATGCCATAGTCCATAGCCCAGCGAGACCAATGCAACCGTGATTGCCAGAACACGATCTAGTTTGGGTAGAAGATAAATACTGAATCCTACAAACAAGGGTAGGACAATCCAAAAAAGAGTGAGGGTATTCATGGTGTATTGATTTTTGCGATGCGACCACAGCGTAGACCCCAATCGTTCCAAGATTGCTCGCATGATGCTCTATCTTCATGCGAGCAATCACCATTGCTGAGTTAGGGGATGAACCAAGGGCATAAACTGATCCGTAAAATGCTCTACCAACCAACAGGTTCAGATAAAACCATCCTCGCGATCAGTAACGCCAGTAGCTCTAACTCAAGGCAGTGGAACCGTAATCTAAAGGCGGCTGCTCTGACCGTTCAGCAAGGGTTGGCGAGACGGCATGCGCCGCATACTTCAGAGCTTCCTCACGGTTCTCAAAGAGATGATTAGAAGGCAACAAACTCAAGACTTTGAGATTTCTAAGTCGTCGCCCAGTCTGACCGGTTGCACCCACAATAAAGACATGACGATCTTCATCAAGGGCTTCTTTGACCGCATTTTCTATAGCCAGAGAAGCAGTAACGCCTAGGTGCCGTACATCTGCCAAGTCAAAGACCACTGCACCACAGTCTTTAATCGCATTATGTTCACGATTGATCGCTTTAGCCACACCAAAAATCATCGGTCCACTCAACCGAAACAAGAGAACCCGATCATTAGCTTCATCGAGCCATCGCTTTTCATTGGTATTCAAAACAATCGTGTCGTCTGAGTCGCTGATGGTCATAACAGATTTTGCCTGTAGCTGACTCATACGCTCAATGGTTAAAACATTGGCAATAAAGACACCAACACCGACAGCAACAATCAAGTCCACCAAGACGGTCAATACGATGACGAGATACATGATTAGCGCCCCCTTACGAGACACCTGATGGGCTCTTTTGAGAAAGCTCCAGTCGATAATGTCGATACCCACCTTGAGGGCAATACCTGCTAGCACTGCCAGGGGGATAACCGCAGCCAGGTTAGCTGCTCCTAGAATGACGACGAGTAGAACTCCAGCACGGGTCAAGCCTGACAGGGCGCTGCGGCCACCGGACTGAATATTGACCACCGTGCCCATGGTGGCACCGGCACCGGCGATGCCACCAAATAAACCAGACATAATGTTACCGATGCCCTGGCCGATGAGCTCTTTATCGGAGTTGTGCTCTGTCCGGGTCAAACTGTCGGCCACCACCGAGGTTAACAGAGCATCAATACAGCCCAACATACCGAGAACAGCCGCGTCAACAACCATGAGCTGAAACTGATCAGGACTGAAGGTGGGAACCTGCATACTCGGTAAACCCATGGGAATTTCACCGATGCGGCGGATGTCTACACCGGGGAATACCAACAAAGACAAAACAGTACCCGTAATCAATGCAACCAGCTGGGGTGGAACCACCTTGCTCAACCGTGCTGGCATAAACCAAATGATAGCCACGGTAACTGCCGCCAGGATGGTTTCAGGGAGCTGAATATTGCTCAACAACGCCGGGATAGACTGTAGGGTGCCGACTACACCACCGGAAGGACTGGCCTGTCCTAAAAATGGAGCTAATTGAAGGATGACAAGAATGATACCGATGCCAGACATAAAGCCTGAAATCACGGTGTAGGGCATCATCGTCACGTATTTACCCAGCCGCAAAGTGCCAAAAATGATTTGGAATAAACCGGCCATCATCACCACTGTGAAGGCCATTGCCATTCCATTATCCGGATCAGTCGCCGTCAGGTTGGCAATTACAGCCGTCATTACCACCGTCATCGGACCGGTGGGTTCAGAAATGAGTGTGGGGGTTCCTCCAAACAGGGCGGCGAAAAACCCAACTAAAACAGCCCCCCAAAGACCCGCAACCGGACCTGCTCCGGAAGCAACCCCAAAAGCAAGAGCCATGGGCAAGGCAATGACAGCGGCGGTTGCACCACCGAAGAGATCACCCCGTAAATTTCGAAAGTGAATTTGATTGGTAATTTGCACAGTTAACTACGGGATAAACAAAGGTTGTAGCAGCCGATCGGCGCTAACGATTTCAGGAGCACTACTCAACAGTGTTGAATAGAAGGCCATAGATTAAATTCTATCTGAAAATATCTTTCATAGATATTAGTCTATCGCTTTTTGGCTTAGACTAATAGTCTTGACGCACATTCCGCAGGTTAGGTCAAAAATCAGGTAATTTAAGCGGTAACGTTTTTTCAGAGCCGCTTAGAGAGATGCGCGTTGAGGATCTTGATCACTTAGGCATCATTGCCGGGATTATAGACCAAATCGGACTTGAAG
>JBCCHX010000075.1:0-33136 GCA_039028535.1 Cyanobacteria bacterium P01_B01_bin.77 | reverse complement strand
GATGCTGATGCCCCCACCAAAGTGATCTGCGGCTCTTTGTACCTGATTGGTGATTTTCTAGCCCGAAGCCACTAGATAAAATCGTGGGCCGCTGCTCCAGACAACAGGCTTGCTGTAGTAATGATAAATGCAGTCCAATCTCATCGATACTGCTAGAGAGCCGTCCATTTCCAGCAATTAATGAATGCAAAAGTTCTGAGTCTGGTTTTACTGGTATTCATCAGTTTGAATACGTGGGTTGAGCGTCTACCTTTGGCGGGCATAGATTTTTATCACTATTGGGGAGTTACCAAAGCACAACAGCTAAGTCCAACTTCTTTGCAAAATCCATATGCTTCAACGGGCGCTTATGCCAATGTTTTGAATCAACATGCCGCAACAACAGATGACCAGATACTTCAAGCAGCCAACGCTTACCGTAGAACGCTGGACCTGACCGGTACCCCCCTGCTGTATACGGCATTTGCATTTTTGCCTAAAAACTACAGCTTGGCGATCAAAGGATTTCGTCTGGTGCAGCTCGTGTTGTTTGTGGCGGCTATTTTTGTCATTGGGCGATTGCGTGGCGGCAGCCGTGGATTTACGTTGTTAGCGATCGTTCTATCGATTACATTTTCGCCATTTTTAAGTGATGTGGCTGTCGGTAATCTCAATGCAATTCAATTATTCTGGCTGGCTATATCGACCTTGTTAGTTGAACAGGCTCAGCCCCAAACACCTCAACAGCAATTGCGTTTTGGAGTGATCGCCCTATGCAGCTTCATTTTTTTGACACTATTCAAGCCGAACCTACTGCTACCCCTGCTGTTACTGGGGATTGTCTTTATTGCTAAGTATGGACTGCCACGATTAGCCGTGCTGGTGCCAACGGGGGTGTTATTCACCGCTTTATTGGTGGTCGTGACCAACCTTTGCTTAGGCTCTTCCCACGTTTGGTTAGATTGGTATAGCCTGGTGTCAGCGTCTCAAGAGCGATTAGCCTATCCAATTGCCGCTGGCAATTACTCAACGACGCTGCTGTTATCGCAGCTCTACGACATAGATATTTATGCGGCAGTCACAGCTGTTGCCAGTTTTCTCGTCATTTCCTTTGCCAGTGTAGTGATGCTCACAGCAGCCAGACAGGAAGGGAAGCTGCTCCAGAAAGGATGGCATATTTGCCTTAATCTGCTGCAGAACTCTGGCTTTATTGTCAGCAGTGCCGTAACCATAACATTTGCCCTCTCACCGCTGCTGTGGGCCCATTACTATACCTTGATGCTACTGCCGACTCTATGGCTAATGGATATCCGTCGACCTTGGTGTCTGGCAAACTGTCTGAGTTTGCTAGCTGTACTATGTTCTGGCGGGATCTTGGTGCCGTGGATAAATAGGTGGTTGGAGCTGACGCCTGAGCTGTATGCAGCCAGTTTTATGGTGAGCTGGGTCTGGGTGTGGTCAGGGCTAATGGTAACCGTATTAAACTTACCGGCTAGGGCAGCGCCAGCCAATCCCTAACGGCAGAAATCTTAGCAGGAGATGGGAGCTAGGGTGACCAATCTAACGGCCTGAGCCACGTCACCGATGATGTCGAGTTCGTTAAAACAGGAGATGACCACTGAGAGCTTCATAGGAGCCTATGACAGGATAAAGGCTTCAGCAGCCTACCGGTTATCCCACTCAGTAGCAGCATCCGCGATGGCCTCATCCACGGTTTTCTCACCCAGCATAGCCGCCTGCAGGTTATCGTAAATAGACTTTTGCAGCTTTTTCACGTCCTCTAATGTGGGAATCAATACCTCTGCATCGGCTAGCTGACTGGCACTAACGGCACGGGCGATTTCTATCGATGTAGCACCTTCAGGCGCTGTGGTCAGGGTGCTATCAACGGCAGCGGCGGTAGATGGCAGAACATTGGCAGCCTGGGCAAAAGATACCTGATTGTCATTGTTGGTGACGTACAGGGCAAACTTTACCGCTGCTTCCGGCACATCGGTGGAACGGGGTACCAATAGGTTCATGGCGGCCACATTTTTTTTCCCCGTCTTGCCGGTAATTTGGGGGGCTGCCTGGCTAGCCTCAGCGATGTCTGGCGCGTTATTGGCGATATTGGCGAGGGCTTCGGCTCCGGAGGAGAGAAAGGCGGTTTCCCCTGCCTGGTATAGCTCAATGGCACGACGATGCCCCTGGGTTAAGGCTTCGCGGGGCAGCAATTCTTGCTGATAGAGATCGGTCCAATATTGAAACACGGCTTTACCCTCAGGGGTATTAAAAGCAGCGTTGCCGTCCGCGTCTACCAGGGGAACGCCCATCTGGATAAAGGACTGTAGAACATCAGCGGCATCTTCGGGGACAAAACTAATAAAAAAGGCGTATTTCCCTGTTTTTTCCTTAATCTGTTTAGCGGCAGCAGCCAGCTCCTCATAGGTAGCGGGTGGTTCACTGAGACCGGCTTGCTCCAAAAGCTCGGTATTAAACAGCGTTACTCGGGTGGTGAGATACCAGGGAAAGCCGAAACTATCTCCGTTGAGGGTGGTCGCCTGCCAAATTTTGGGCAAGTAGATGGCTTGCTCCTCGGCACTGAGCTGATCATCCAGGGAGAGCCAGGCATTGCGGCTAGCCAACTGGGATGCAAAGTCAGGATTCAAGTTAACGACATCGGGAGCGGTGCCCGCTGACACCGCCGTTAAAATTTTGCTTTGCATGTCAGACCAGGGAACATCAACCCAAACTACGTCTATCTCTGGATTTGCCATTTCAAACTCGGCAATCAGCTGGTCAAAGTAGTCGGTGAACTTGGGTTGCAGTTGCATGGTCCAAAATTCTACCTCCTGTTTCCCAGACTGCTCGGGAGTATTGCCACCACAGCCTGCGATCGCAAGCACTATCCCAGCAGCGGCCAAGGATGCCATGCGTGATACAAAGTGCCGACGTGGAGACAGTTTCATGATGGTTTCTTGCTTGTCCAGTAAAAAGTATGTCTAGTGCCTAGGGAGGTGTGCAGACACTGTAGACCAAGATGGTCGTAATTGGGTGTAAGGAAAGCTAATGCACCTGTACTCGATCTGCACAGTCTTGAGCGCGAGCGCGAGCCTGCTCTACCGTGTCGCCCAAGGCCAGGGCTACCCCCATCCGCCGGTTGGGGTGAGCGCGAGGTTTGCCAAACAGCCGTAGCTTGCTACTGGGAACAGTGAGGGCATCGGCTACCCCGGTAAAGGTGGGGTTATTGCTAGAGGCACTGGCCAAAATCACCGCTGAAGCACCGGGACGAATTTGTTCGATTTCACCGATGGGTAACCCGGCAATTGCCCGCACGTGGAGTTCAAACTCAGACATATTTTGGCTCACCATGGTGACCATGCCAGTGTCATGGGGGCGGGGGCTGACTTCGCTAAAGTAAACAGTTTGTTCCTGGGTTGGATCACCGGCAATAAATAGCTCCACACCAAATAACCCCACACCGCCCAGGGCGTCGGTGATAGCCTTAGCAATCCGCTGGCACTTGGCCAAGGTTTCTGGACTGAGCGCGCAGGGCTGCCACGATTCGCGATAGTCGCCCTCTTCTTGACGATGGCCAATGGGGGGGCAAAAGTGGGTGGTGGGGGTAGCACCAGCGATTTGGGGGTGAGATCGCACCGTCAGTAGCGTAATCTCGGTGTCAAAGTCGACAAATCCTTCGACAATGACGCGCTGGTCTTTGCCACGACCGGCTTCAAAAGCGTAGGTCCAGGCAGTGTCCACATCAGCGGCAGTTTTAACCAGGCTTTGACCTTTGCCCGATGAACTCATCACCGGTTTAACCACACAGGGTAGACCGATGGTTGCGATCGCATCTTGATATTCCGTCTCAGTGGCAGCAAACCGATAGGGGGATGTGGGCAACCCCAGCTCCTCAGCCGCTAGCCGCCGAATACCTTCACGGTCCATGGTTAACCGTGTAGCTAAGGCTGTGGGTATTACCCTCCAGCCCTCTGTCTCCAGCTCAATCAGAGTTTCTGTAGCCAGCGCTTCCACTTCCGGCACAATCAGATCGGGACGTTCTTGCTCAACCACCTGTTTGAGCGCTTGACCATCCAACATACTCAGCACATGGGCACGATGGGCCACCTGCATAGCAGGCGCATTAGCATAGGCATCCACCGCAATCACTTCAATGCCCAGCCGGATTGCCTCCAGAGCCACCTCACGCCCCAACTCGCCAGAGCCCAGCAACAGCATACGTTTACTGCTAGCCGAGAGAGGAGTGCCCCAGACAACATTCCCAGGCTGATCTGCCACTTTTGCCATAATTGTTCAGAAAAAAACCAACTTTTTTTAGAAATCGTGTGATCAATTTAGCCAATTGCGTGTAATATCGCTCGTAAAAA
Organism: Cyanobacteria bacterium P01_B01_bin.77; assembly: GCA_039028535.1. GTDB lineage: Bacteria > Cyanobacteriota > Cyanobacteriia > Phormidesmidales > Phormidesmidaceae > Leptothoe. Next base: position 28,790 of record JBCCHX010000075.1, on the reverse strand, counting down.
ATCACATTCCCTCAAACTTAAAGTTGAAACTGAGTTCAAAGCTCTCAACTCTCAAAAAGTAAAAGGGTAGATGTTCAAACACTGAGGTCAAAACCTGAGACTAAAATCAAGTCGATTTTAATGCGATTAACAATCTGCAATAAAATCTGCTGAGTAGACCGAAAAAACTGTCAAAGCACCATGGGACAAGCCGTTTAGTCATGGAGCATTTTTTCTGCAACCAATTTTTTCCATCCGTAAGATGGCTCCAGAATATGAATCAAAAAATGTACGTTTTGTTAGCTTTTTAGGGCAGTATTGACACCAACCTCTGTATTGTTTGCTAACAGCTAGCCATTCCCGCACAAATTGTGTACGATGCGTTAGCAAAAAATCAGACCAGAAGATTAGGCTCTGTTCAACCCAAAAACGTTTAGGCTGTGCCTAACCAAAAACTAGGAGCTATGCCTAACCAGAATTTAGGAGCTATGCCTAACCAAAATTAAGAGCTATGCCTACCTGAAATTGCTCGGCTTCGCCTAGTTCAAGTTGCCTTCCATGACCCGATAACATTGTGACCGGATAATGCTGTGAATAGTTTAAAGTCGCTGTTTTCAAGAAAACCCCCAGGCGTTGGTGTTGAACTCACGCCCGAACGCGTTAATGTAGCCCGCCTGCGGAAACAAGGACAGAAATTAAAGCTAGAAACCCTGGCTTCTGCTGAAATTCCAGAAGGCATTTTTGAAGAGGGTCAAATTATTGATACGGCAGCTATGGCAGATGCCATCCGGTCTGCCTTGACGGAAAGCAAACTAAGGGTAAAACGGGCCACAACGTCTGTTCCTGGTCGGGCGATTACTCGAGTAATCCCAGTGCCTGCAGAGCTAGACGACAATGAGCTGCGTGAGATGGTCCTTAACCAAGAAGCAAGCCTCTATCTGCCCTTCCCTCGGGAAGAAGCTGATGTTGATTATCAAAAGCTGGGTTTCTTTGTTGACGAAGACGGCATCGAAAAAGTGCAGGTGCTCTTAGTCGCGGTCAAAAAAGAAGTGACCGATGCCTACATGGCTACCTTTCAACAAGCTGGCCTTGAGCTGGACGTAGTTGAAACCAGCAGCTTTGCCCTGATTCGCACCATTCGCGAGCAGCTGCGACAGTTTACGCCCCAGGAAGCCGCAGCCATCGTCGATATTCAGTTTGAAAGCACTGAAATCTCGATTGTTGTCGATGGTATTCCACATTTCTCGCGAACTGTCCCCATCGGCACATTTCAGATTCAAAGTGCCCTGAGTCGCGCGATGAATTTACCTCCCACGCGGAATACTGAACTCCTCCAGGGTATGACTGTCCCAGCGACACCCATGGACAGTATGGGGGCGCCTCAAATGGGAGGGGGAACTAATCCAGGCACGGCAGCCATGCTGCGAGTACTGGGCGAACTATCTGATGAACTGCGCCGCTCCATCGATTTCTACTTAAACCAGGGGGAAGACATGGAAGTTGCTCAGCTGCTACTGGCAGGACCGGGCAGTGCCATTGGTCAATTGGATGAGTTCTTTGCTCAGCGTTTAAGTCTGCCAGCGAGTCCGATTGACCCGATTGAGTCCCTGTCGCTGGAAGTGGGCGACGAGATTTCTGAGGCTCAGCGTCCTGGGTTGGCAACAGTTCTTGGCTTAGGTCTGCGGGAGGTTTAGGGCATGTACAGCATTGATATCAACTTTTTAAATGACCGTGAAGAGCGTCCTGTGCTGGCCACACAGTCCTCGTCCATGGTTCGACAGTCGACTAGCGATCGCACCCCCATTGCCATTGGGTTAGCCGTCATGATTGCGGCTTTAGCAGGTGTCGGTGGATTCTTTGGACTATTGAAATATCAAGAATCCACTCTACAGAAGCGCCAGGCTGAGCTAGATGCTCAGCTAACGGAACTGCAAACAAAGCTAGAACAAGTCGATCGAATTAAGGCAGAAACCGAAGCCGCTCGCTCAGAAAGTCGAGCATTGGCCAGCGTCTTTACTAAGATTCGCCCCTGGTCCGCCATTGTTAAGGACATCCAAAATCGGATTCCTACTCGGACACAACTATCACAGGTTGCTCAAACAGCAGGTGAACCGGTTGCACCCGCTGCCGGAGGTGACCCCGTTGCCCCAGAAGCGGGCGGGATAAACATCAGCGGGACGGCCTGTTCTTTTGACGACGTAAATGACTTCATGTTGACCTTAAAAAACTCACCCTTTTTAGAGAGTGAAACGGTCAAACTCACCACCTCTAGTTTGGGAAGTGAAGTGTTAGGTCGTTGTCCAGGCGAAGCCCAGCGTGATGAGCCCACCCAGCTGGTGGATTACACCATCGCTGGCAACATCAAGAGTGTATCTGCCGAACAGTTTGATCGACTACTTGCTGAACTTGAAAACCAGCAGGCATCCGTAGGTCTTTCCTCTAGGTTAAAAGCCCTTTTCGAGACAGGAGTGCTCAAGTAATGACATTAAGCGGAGATTTTATACCAGCCGAAGATGACCTATATGATGAGCCGATAAACCCTGTTGTTTTTGGTATCGAACTCACCCCAAAGGTCCTGGGTATTTTGGCTGCCCTAGCTGGCATTGGTCTGGCCATATTTCTATTCCAGCGATTTGTGCAACCTGTACGTCAAACCAACCAAGCACTCAGGACTACCATTGCCGAGAAAGAAGATCAGCTGGAAACCCAAGCTGAACGTCTAGAAGAGATTGCCAAGTTAGAAGAAGAGCGAGATATTGCTCTGGTACAGCGGCGTAATGTCTACTCCCTGTTTTCCGACGAGTCATCCATGGACACGCTGCTCTTAGATATCAATCAGCGGATCAAAAACAGCAATGCCTCCATTGCAGCGGCTCGCAATCAGATCGAGGCTCGTGGGATTCCTCCAATTTTGGTTGAGGCCCAGCTCAGGAGTTTTGTCCCCAGTGAAGAGATCATCATCGACGATGGCAGTTTAGGAGAAGAGGTGAACGGATTGCTCAAGCGTCAAACCTATAGTGTTGAGTTTGCGGGTGACTTTGCTCAGACTCAGTCAATTTTAGGTAATGTTGAGCGGCTAGAGCCATTGCTATTGCTGAGGAATTTCTCTCTGGCCTCATCGGAAACCGTGACTGAAACTGTTCTTAACAGCGGTGGCCAGGTCGTCGGACAACCCAAACAAAAAATCAGCTCAACCTTTGATATAGATGCATTAATCCCGACGGGTGACCCCAATGCGCCGCCAGAAATTGCTCCACCGCCTGCAGCTGAGGGTGAAGAAGATCAGTCTGGAGGATAGTAAACAGCCTGCGTTTATGAACTAAAACCAATCGCCTCAGCCCCTAGCCCCTAAGACATTGACGTACGCTAATTAAGACTTAAGGAGTGAACTGTGAAACGCTTTTTCAAATTTGGAAGTTTAATTGCTGGCGGAGCTTTAAGTGTCCTCACCGCTCAGTCTGCTGAAGCCGCTGCTACAGCGATTCAAAATATTGAACTCAACACCACTAAAACTGGTATGGAGCTCCTGCTTTCCACCAAAGGCGGGGACACTCCTCAGATCTTTGCTGTTAAGCGAGACAACATTTTACAAGCTGACATCACCAATGCTCAGCTGGCCTTACCCCGCAGTAAAGGTTATAGCAAGCAAAATCCAGTCCCCACTATCGAATCGATTCAGCTAGAAACCCTGAATGACAATACGGTACGCTTAACCATTAAAGGGGATGATAAGGCTCCAGTCGCTGATCTGAATAAAGTTACTGGGCAGGGTTTACTCATTAGTCTGGATACCCGACCCAACGCTACACCACAGCCAAGTGAACTCCCTGAAACTATTGAAACGGTTACTGACAGAACCCTATTACCAGCCCATATCGCTCAGGCGGACACCGACGCACCAGATGTATTAGTTCCCAGTCCTGAAGTCATTATTGACGGTAATCCAGTGGTTGCGCCTACACTGAATGGAGCCCCTCCGTTCTTGCCTCAAGCAGTTCCTCCACCGGTAGGCGATATTGCCGTCTCCGAAGTTAACGCTGGTCTGGATGTGATTGACCTGGGTACTGCTGAGCGAGTACCTCGTTTGGTCCTAAGGGAGGCGACCGCTCGCGAAGCCCTATCGTTACTGGCCCGTGCGGCTGGACTTAACTTAGCATTTACCGAAGCGGGTGCTGGTGGTGAGGGCATTGCTGCTGCCGATACAAAGGTAACGTTAGATATCGAAGACGAGCCTGTGCAGAATGTATTCAATTACGTTTTGCAAATCTCTGGGTTAGAAGCCAACCGTGTCGGTCGCACCATCTTTGTGGGACCTCGGTTACCGCAGGCTGCTCGTAATTTGACCGTGCGCAGTGTTCGGGTCAACCAGGTCGATGTGGCCACTGCCGTCAATTTCTTAGTATTTATGGGGGCTGAAAGCGCCTTTGCTGATGAGCAAGAAATTGAAGTGGTTGAATCGACAATCGATGGCGTGGGTGATGATGTCGAACAAATTGAACGAACTGAGTTAGAGACCAGCGTTGAAATTCTGCGCGCTGACTATCAAGATTCACCGCCTCTATTGCGAGGTCTGCAGGTTATTGGTGATGCTCGTACAAGTTCCATCACATTGGTGGGCACACCCCGTCAAGTAGAAATTGCGACAACTCAGCTAGTGCAGTTAGATCTGCGTCGCCGTCAGGTAGCCATTAACTTACGGGTGATTGACGTCAATCTTTCAGCGATGGATCGGTTCGATACTAGCTTTTCCTTTGGAGTTGATGACACCTTTGTTAATCAGGGTGAAGGACTGCTGACCCTAGCCTTCAATAACAATCCTTTAAATGTTGCAAGAAACTTTATTGCAGCGCTTGAGGCGACCATTATAAATGGTAATTCTAAAATCATCACTGACCCCACACTGATTGTTCAAGAAGGTCAAGATGCTTCGGTGAACTTAGTTGAAGAGGTTGTCAATGAAAGTACGACCGATGTAACCGTTGATGAAGGGACCATCGTTACTGAAACAGAAATTGAGTTAGTCGACGTTGGTTTAACATTAGCCATTAATGTTGATCGAGTTGATGATAACGGCTTTGTGTCCCTTTCGGTGGCACCCACAATTTCTGCTCCAGGAGCACAGATTGATTTACCGGGTGATAGCTTTGTTACTCCCATTGCAAGACGGGCTTTATCTTCTGGACAGATTCGGGTACGTGACGGCCAAACCTTGGTGTTGTCGGGTATTATTCAGGACTCTGATATTACTAGCATCCGTAAGGTGCCAATTTTGGGAGACCTGCCCATTATTGGGGCATTATTCCGTGATACGGACATCACGAATGAGCGCCAAGAGCTGATCGTGTTGCTGACTCCTCAGATATTGGATGACTCTGATGAAAGTATCTACGGCTACAGCTATACGCCTGGAGAAGATGTTCGGGAATTGCTGGGCGAAGATGAGTAATTTTCGTTAGTCTCCGTAACAATTGAAAGACCCTTTAAAAGCCTCTCTATCAGGAGCTTTTAGAGGGTCTTTTGTTGGATAGCATACATTTGTGAAGGATGAATCGTATGAATTTTCCTAAAAATCGCTGAAATCCATATAAATTCAATGTTTTATAGATCCATATTGGTAAAGCACCCCTTAGAATGGGGCAGAGAAAACATGAGGTTTCAAGGGTTCCAGCGATCTGTTGAGATTTTCCTCATGTTGCTTTAACAGTTGTCCAACGGTGGGCATAGTTCATTCATTGGTTTTAATCTGCTAGGAGACAAAGATGAATAAAGGTGAACTTGTGGACAAGGTGTCTGAAAAGGCCTCAGTTACTAAAAAGCAGGCTGATGCCGTTATTTCTGCAGCAATTGAGTCCATTATGGAAGCAGTTTCTAGCGGTGAGAAGGTGACTTTAGTGGGATTTGGCTCTTTTGAGCCCCGCCATCGCAAAGAGCGTGAAGGTCGAAACCCTAAAACTGGTGATACGATGGTTATCCCAGCAACCACTGTGCCTGCCTTTTCAGCCGGTAAGCTATTCAAAGAGATGGTTGCTAAAAAGTAAACCAATCACACACAATCAGGCTAATAGTCATATCGCTACGGCTTGTAAATCTCCACAGCGTTCTCTTGTGAGGGTCTTTCTTCACCAATGTGCTTTAGGAGGTTTTTAGCAGTGGCGATTCTTCTTTGCATAGCAATAACTTGTAGCACCGTGCAACGTTCTTATTCTTTAGTCCCTTTGGCTCCAGCAGAATAGAAAGAATAGTGTGGGGTGATGGCAAACTACGGAACAGACTACGATTTAGCGATTTTAGGTGGCAGTATCAGTAGCCGTCTGGCCGCCTGCATAGCGGCCCAGAAGGGTGCCCGAGTTGCGCTAATTGAGCCCAACTGGCAGGTCAATGACACGCTACGGTATATCTGGCAAGCTCTCGTTCACCTTGATTCAACACCGAACCTAAAAGCAACCTGGTCACGACTATGCGAACAATGGGACTATCAACGCGAGCATGGTGATCATACTGCGTTCTCCCCAGCGGTGCTAAGGTCTCAAGGAATTGATGTGATTCTAGAGCCGATTATTAGGTTCACATCCGATCAACGTCTCACGTTAGAACATCGTCAGCTGCAAGCCAGTCGATATTTACTCACCGATGGCTATGGTCCAGTGAGGTCCACATCGGTATCCAACCCAGGAGCGGAGTGCCGCCTATTCTGCCATCAGCTGATGGCATTAAAAGACATTCCAAATCACATTGCGGTGGTAGGGCGGGGGGCGACAGCAGTGGAGTGGGCCTATGTCCTGAGTCGTGTTACCTCTGTGACCCTGATATCTCCCTCTCAACGCCTTTTACCAGCAGAAGACCAGGATATTCAACGGCTCAGTGAGGCTCAGCTCAGAAGTTTAGGGATCCAAATACTGGTCTCAGATAGTTTGACTTCGGATAGTCTCTATGAAGATAGGAATACAGCAACGCAGATTGCGCAGGTTAAGGCAGATCAATGGGTGATTATGCCTCAATCCTACAGGTGGGAAAATTTGGGTTTAGAACAACTGGATGTTGCACCAGGGGTCCCCATAACGGTAAACCAACATCTACAGACACGATGCTCTACTGTCTATGCCAGCGGTGGTAGCCTCGGTGGAGAAGACCGCCCTGAATTGACCCGACAAGAGACAGCTATCGCTTTGAAGAATGCTTTATTTGGACGACGATACAGAATGCATTATGAGAGGGCATTTTACTCGATTCATATGTTATCCCCTATCGGCCGTTGGGGACTAACGGAACGTCAAGCTAGAGAGCGCTATGGGCATCGGGTGGAGATATTTCAATCATGCTGTCTACCGATACATACGAGCCATGTTGCCCAGACGAATTTTTGCAAACTCGTAACTGTGGGATCGCAGATTCTGGGTGTACATCTGATGGGAGAGGGAGCTCCTACGTTAGTGGCTACGTTAGGAAATGCTCCTACTATGCAAGCGATGGGTCAATGGGGAATGGCTGGCTTTAGGCCAGGTACGTTGCTCGATGCCATTTATCAAGCAACCACACAGTGGAAGAGTCATCGCTGGAGCCAGGGGCAATGGCGACGGGATTGGGCTGAAGATTGGTTTAACTTTCGACGTTCGATATAGAGACGAACTATAAAACACTCAAACGCTTACACCAACTGATATGGGTTGGCATAGGGTTGTGCAGCTAGACTTTGGCTAGGGTTACCATTTCTGCTTGATCTTGATACTTCCCACGGCGGGTTTCATAACTAACCTGGCAGGGATCCCCTTCTAAAAAGAGAAGCTGTACTACACCCTCGTTGGCATAAATACGACAGTCGGCACTAGAGGAGTTAGAAAATTCCAGCGTGAGATAGCCACGCCAGCCCGCTTCGGCAGGGGTGAGATTAGCGATGATGCCACAGCGGGCGTAGGTGCTTTTACCGATACAGATTGTAGTGATGTTATTGGGAATGGCAAGTCGCTCAAGGGCGACGCCTAAGCCGTAGGAATGGGCAGGCAAGATAAAATAGCTACCATTTTTATCGGTACGCAGCTGGCTGGGTTCTAGATTGTCTGGATTAAAATGCTTTGGATCGATGACTGTACCTGGTATGTGGCGAAAAATCCGAAATTCTTTAGGAGAGAGGCGGATGTCGTAACCAAATGAGGAAAGACCATAGCTAATGACAGGCACATTGGTTCCCTGCAGGTCCATTCGCCGCACCAATGCAGGCTCAAAGGGGGCAATCATCCCCCCATCGGCCATGGTATGAATCCAAGCGTCATTTTTGATCATGTTTCCCCACTCTATTAAATTAGGGCTGAGAATTGTCCCTACTTTTTACTGTAGAGGTCTTCTATGGAAAGCCTCTGCTTTCTTGATATTCATGGCAATAATCTAAGGTAAAAATTCTCGCCGAAATTCGGTAACCTGATCGGCCATGGATAGGATAGAGTAAGGCATTTTAGGACCTGTCAAAATAATATCCATTTGGGAGGGACGCTGCTTAAGTAAGTCTATGACCTCAGTCTCTGGAATTAGCCCATAGTCAATAGCAAGGCTCAGCTCATCTAGCATAACAAGACCATATTGGTCGTTTTGGATGACAGCTGTGACATAGGTCCATAGTTCACTGACAGCGGCTTGGGCGTCATCAGTAGCTTCAAAGATACAGCCGGAATAGCTGCAGCGTACCCAGTCTAGATTTTGCCCCATGTGGGTCATGTGATCTGGGCCTTGGTCAATACCACCTTTAAGAAACTGAGCTACCAGCACTGACATTCCCTGATCGGCGGAACGCAATGCTTGCACCATGACATTGGTAAAAAAGCTGCGGTGAACCGATGTAAATACCTGCAGCGATCCTTCCAGTGCCTGTAAAAATGGATGACGCTTTCCCCTAGGAACATTGGGTGTGACATCAGAAGCTGTTGCAATTCGAGACGGACGATGAGTATCTTGATTGACTCTCAGCTGTTGAACCATAAAACGCTATATTTAGTAGCACTTTGTTTAGTTGCACTCTAAATATAGCGCATACACTGCAGATTTTTATGGTGGCTTAACATCATTAAAGCAACTATGGCTTTGCACCTTTTGCACCTATAAAGGGAGTGGTGAGAAGGCTGGTGAAGCTAGGGCCACCGCAGCAATAAGTGTGAGGGTTGCGATCGCAACTACCACACTTACCCTATCTGCTTTAATTCGTTTTTTCATCGTTAATTTATGGCGTGTAGGCCGTCATCCTAGCATGCACGACCTGTAACACGTTGTGGAGAATAACCACGACACACACAACACAGGCATCATCTGCAAAAGCAGGCTATGGTCGGAATATGCCTTATTTTTTTAAGATATCCCACCCTATGCTCAAAGCAGTTTTATTTGATCTTGATGGGACCTTAGCTAATACCGATCCCATTCACTTTCAAGTCTGGCAGACATTGCTAGCTCCCCACGGTATGACTGTCGATCAAAAATTCTACGATCGCTTTATCAGCGGACGTCTCAATCCCGATATCGTTCGGGATCTCCTACCTCAGTTTTCAGCAGAGGAAGGTGTCGCCTTTAGTATTCAAAAGGAAGCCCAGTTCCGTGAGATGGCTGCCCATCAGCTGCAGCGGATGCCGGGCTTGACCGATTTTCTCCACCATATTAGACAGCAAGGACAGGCCATAACCTTAGTGACCAATGCCCCCCGCTCCAATGCAGAATTTATGCTCAAAACCCTAGCCTTAAACGGGATCTTTCAGCCCGTGATCATTGCCGATGATCTCCCCAAAGGCAAACCTGATCCCTTGCCCTACCAAACAGCTTTAGACCAGCTGGGTCTCTCCGCTGAGGAGGCCCTGGTGTTTGAAGACTCCCCCACAGGTGTACGGGCTGCCGTAGCAGCAGGGGTACCCACCGTTGGTGTCACCTCTACCCACAGCGATGAGACCCTGGGTCAGCTAGGAGCGCTATTTACCATTGCTGACTTTACCGATAGTCGACTGTTGAACTACATTAGTCGCTCGGATATGACTGAAACCAGCGATCCATGCTTGTCCCGATAAACCAAACGTAAAGTTGCGTAGTGACCAAGGAACAATGGCAGCTTAGATGTTAGGAATGGATTAGTTTTAGATTCTCACCATGAGCAACGTCTCTGATAATCAATCCGACAATCAGCCTAGAACCCCAACTGTACAAGCTCGGTTGGCCAATTTACGACACTTAGCCCAGGCCTTTCCCAAAGAGCAGCGCGAAGATGTACTGCTTGAGCTAGACGATCTCAGTACCGATCTGCAGGCCAATACCGATGGTTCTAGTCTTCAAACTTTGCATCAGCGGCTTAAGCGCCTAGCAGCCATTGCGATGATGGCTCGCATGTTTGCCACTAGCAATCAACAGGTGATTGAAGAGTTTGCCAGTAATCTGGTGGAATTGACCAATGCGACCACCATTGGGGGCGGAACGCCATGAGCTTCTCCGTCAGGAGGTATCAATATCAGGCAATAAAGCGGTCAATAATAATTCTGCAGAGATAATGCATAATCCTGCTCGATCCAAATCTGGGCACTCACCGGACCATAGTGATGACGTAAGGCGCTTTCTACTCGCTCACTGATGGTGCGGGCCATGCCCAGAAACTCTGGGTGGACCGCCAGATATAGCTCAACCCATACGTGGCGACCTACCATTCCCCGAGACCGAATGCGGTTGCAGCGGGTGACGCCTTCTACGGTAGTGACCACCTGGGCAATGGATTCAGGGGCAATGGCCGTGGGGCGCAGCAGCATGGGTAGCTGTGTATTGAGGACGCGCCAAAAGCTATGGAGCGTGAGAATGATAAGTGCGATCGCAATCAGCGGATCAAGCCAAGTATGGCCGCGCCAAATACCCACCAACCCCAGCAGCATCACAATACTAAGCCAGCCATCTCCCAACACATGCTGTGTAGTGAGCTTGAGCCCCACACTATGCAAAGATTGCCCCTGGTAGGACACTAACAGAGCCATCATCAGAGCAATCACCACCATGGCCGTCATTAACTGCATTAGTGCCACCGTCACCTCCACAGGAAAAGGAACGGTGGCACCTCGCATGGCCGACTCAAACTGTCCCACCGCGACCATCAAAATACTCACGCCAAAGAACCCCAGAACAGCGGCTAAAATTAGCGCTCCCCCGGCTTCTCCACGGCCATGCCCCCATATTTCCTTACCTAAGGTCCGCTGCGGTGACGCCACAGCCGTGAGGCTGAGCGTCGTACTAAAAACATCAATGAGCGTATGCAGTGCTTCCGCCAATAAACCAATCGATTGACTAGCCCATCCAGCCGTCACTTCTATGGTCAGAATCACCAGGTTAGCCCATAGCATCATAAGCAACAGGCGATAGCATGTTTGCCGTTGTTGTCCGGCGTCTATGACCATAGGTTATCTATCAACCGGTTGAGCAGATTTGATGACATTCCCTGCCAAGGGACAATAGCACGACGAGTCAGAAGGCACCAACGTAGACTCTACTTGCCACCAAAAATTATATGTAGCTAGCGAACTAGATTATCTTCGCAACCAGCAGATAAACGCTTACTTGAAATGAATAGCGTTTGTCACAGGTCTAATCTCAAAAAAATATATGGAAAGAATAATTTAAAGGCAGAAAGGGTACCGACGACTGGCCGTGTTTCGTCTCGGTACCCTCACTGGTTCGCTCCTCACACACAAGTCAATTTTAGAATATCTGCCAGATTTTGTCACCCCCATCGTAAATTTTGATATCCATATGGATTCAATAGACTAGAACTGACTTGCAAGTGGGTAGCTCAACCTCTCGCCTAACAGCTGTTCCAGCACAATTTGAGCAGATTGAAACCAACGGTTAACCACCTCAGCCTCGGGAGCGCCTGGCATAGTTTTGCCAGCACAGGCTCTCAATGCCAAAACCAGCCGTTGAGCTTGCTCCAAAAGCTTGAGTGCTCCCGCTTCTTCCCACATATCACAAATATCTAGCAAACAATCAATCAGTTCCCGTAAGGGAGATAACGGGATCAAGTATGGTGCTGAGGCAGAATGAATGACGGATGAATTGCTAGGAGAGCCCAACTGCTGATAGCAGACTTGCCACCGACAACATAATTCATACCCAGACTGTAACTGCCACAGAGCCTCAGGAGCTAGAGAACACGAGCGAATAGGAATGTCCATCGGTAGGATGCGCCCATGGAGAGACTGTCGCCATCGATCAATCCCACCTCGGGCAATTACAAACTCTAACCACCCTGTCCGGCTCTCACGGATACAGATCCATACAGGCTGCGGCGTCTGTGCCTGCAACACCGCCGACAGTAATGATGCAATTTCCCCCACTGGTCGTTGCCAGCTCTTTTGCAGCTTCAGTGCAATTGCAGAAATATATACAACCGCCTCGTCACAGTAAATTTTTTTTAAGTAAATATTCTGATGACAAATATTTGTAATTTTACCGATGCTTAATAAAACCCCTGAATATCTAAGAGGAGTATGAAGGTTTGACTTAGGTAGATCGTGATTGATGTGATTAAGAACTTCAATCGTAGAAGCTAAATTAGATTGCAATGTCCGTTTTAACGAAAACCGTGTCATATTTGTATTAACTTGGGTGAATGTACAGAGCACGCTCTGTTCAGCCCCTTTTTTTGACTTGAACTATCGTTCAATATACATATTTCAATTTCAATTACCTGCTTCAAAAAAAGCTGAAGTAAACATAAAGAAGTCACTTTCAGGATGCCAATCGATTTCGCTGTTTGTATTAATGTACTTAACGTATTTGTTTCGTATACTGATCGTGGTTTTACGGTTGACAAGTGCAGTGCTCTTTCAGAATTGACATAGGGCTTTAAGTTGCTTCTCGTTAAATTTACATATTTGCATCCGTGACTGCTTGCAGGGCGCATCGATAACTGGGGTTTTCGCAAACGGAAACTTGCCAGGTTGCTTGTTTTGGCTAAAAACTCTATGGCTTGACACTAAGTAAATGACACTATCTGAATTATCGACAACTTCCAGTACGTTTCCCATGTCCTCATCTATCCCATCGGATGACGCTCGGCCATTTCATGTATGGCAACGTATTCTAGATTGGGCCCAAGAGCACTATCGATGCCGCACCTTTAGCAAGGACGAACGAATTCCCACCCGTCCAGGGCTACTATATCTAGTGCAGCAGGGAGCTGTACGTTTGGTGGGGAGTGCCCAGGTAAGTGCCACCCTCAAACAGCAAAAGAGTTCATCCACGCGGGTTCCTTTAGTGGCCGCAGAAGAAGCATTTCTAGGGTTTGTCGGTGCAGGTCAACCGTTTGAGATTGTTGCACAGCCGCCCTTCACCCTTCAGAGCTTTTCCCACGTAGACAACACCACCATCGTATGGCTGTACTGGAATGATTTAGATACCTGGCCTCATTTTCGTCGTGAAGTGCTAGATGCCTTTCGACGTCAGCATCAGCGTAAGCTACTTTGGCTGAGTACGTTAGGCCAACGTCGGACCATCGATCGGCTTTTAGGTTTCCTCACACTGTTGGTGGATGAGTATGGTGAGCCCTGTGAAAATGGCTACTACCTACCTTTTCCGTTAACCCATGCTCAGATTGGTAGTGCCATTGGCTCTACTCGTGTAACCGTAACCCGTCTAATGGGTAAGTTGCGTCAGCGTGGTTTGATTCAAAGCCACGGAGAAAATCTCATCAGTATTCCCTTTGGCGCCAGCCTAAAGCAAGGATAAGCAAACGAAGGAGACAACGCCGCCAAAGCAGCGTTAATTGCTATGGCGACAGGATAGCCTGTAAATACTAATCCCATATCTTTAGGGTTTGCGTGGTGAGGGTATGTTTTTGAGAACTACCGTAACTGCGCAAACCCTGCTTCATTTAAGGCTGTTTGACCTTCTTGAGATAACAGCAATGCCGCATAGGCTTGGCCAATGGGTTGCTCAGTATTGCTAACAATATAAAGCTGACGGGTTAGCGGATAGTCACCAGATTCAAAGCCGGCTAGGTTAGGTTGATTGCGCTGATTTGGACACTTTTGCAAGTCAACATAGGGGGGCTGATAGGAAGGCTGCTGGTCTATCGATAGAGGCTTGACTGTGCATTGGCCCACGACTTCTGGAGCTGACGCAAAATAAATAGCACCTGGGGTATTGCCTGTCAGTCTCAGGGCCTCAGTTGTGTTGGGGCTACGACGAACGTTGGGGGCCAATGCTTCACCATTAAGGACGGCCTGACGAAAAAAGAGAACGGTGCCACCTAGATCTTCACGGGCAATGGCAACGACGGGTAAATCAGGTCCTCCCAATTCCTGCCAATTAACGATATCTCCAGTGTAAACATCCTTCAGCTGGCTCTGAGTCAGATTGGAGACGGAGATTGCTGGATGGGTGACAATGGCCACCCCTTCAAGAGCGACCGGAATTTCTTGCAGTGTAAGACCCAGCTGTTGAGCCTGTTGTTTTTCTGCTGGAGTGAGGGGACGTGATGTTTGGGCAAAATCCAGCTCGCCGCTGAGCAGCATTTGAATACCTGCAGATGATCCGGGGGCTTGATTGGTAGGAGTGCGGTACGTTAGCTGGAGACCTGGGATAGCTTGCTGTAGTTGCGGATCAATAATGCCTCGAATTGGAGCCCAAGTTGTGCTGCCGCCATAGGTAAATTGTCCCGGCGTTACGTCTACATCGCTAAATTTTACAGCGGGTGTAATGGTCGAGAGCTGAGGACGTCTCACCTCAAGCCCTCCCCTTTGCCTCAGCCACCAGCCACCACCAGCGAGGGCTGCGAGTAACACCAGCAGTCCCAGCATCCAGAGACGGAGAAAACGTTTAGGGGCGGGGGGTCGCGATGTCTGGACAGATGGCGTTTGGGCTGCCGATGTCGTTGGGGGTTGCGACGGTGTTACGACCACCGGACTAGGGGCGGTAGGCGGGGCGGCAGCTGTCGGCACCGGGGGAGGAGCCGACACGGGAATGGGAGGAGGGGGGGAGGAGGCTAAGGCGGCTGGTGACTGGATAGCTGGGCTACCCATCAGAGCCTTCAAGGTATCCTCAGCACTGGCATATCGCTCTTGAGGACTGGCACTCAACAGTTTATCGAGTACGGTTGCTAAAGTTTTATCTTGCAAGCTGACATGATTTTGCCAGAGCCAACGGTTGCTATAGCTATCAAAGAGTTCTGTGGTGGTTTTGCCGGTTAGTAAAACAACACAGGTAACGGCTAGAGAATAGAGATCGGAAGCTGGAAACACTTGCCCCCCCGTGACCTGTTCAGGAGGTGCATAGCCAGTGGTGTAAATACCGGTAGATTTTGTCGATACAACTCCAGTCACCTGTTTGACTGCGCCAAAATCCAACAAAAACAGTTGATTATCAACTGTTTTCATGATGTTAGATGGTTTAATATCGCGGTGGATCGCTCCATTCTTATGGACAAACGCCAATACCTTCAAGATGGATACCAAGATTGCTTTGATGGCTCCTTCGGGCAGGGTTCCCCGTCGGTCTAAGATTTGTTCTAGATCTTCACCATCGATAAATTCTTGGACCAGGTAGAAGTATTCCTCATCTTTGCCTGATGAGGATGCCTTGATAACAATGGGGAAATAGGCGTAGAGGTCGGGTATCTGTGGATGCTGGTTGCCAAGACGCTCTAAGACTTCTGCTTCGCGGGCAAAGAGCTGCTGAGCCACCTGAAACTGCTGTGGATTTAGCTGGGATGAGGGTTGAAACAGCTTGACAACGCAGGGACGCAGGGTGGGGGTGTAGCGATCGCAAGCATAGTAAGCCGCTCCAAAGCCCCCCTGCCCCAATAGCCGCTGAGTTAAGTAGCGTCCGCTTAAAATCAACGGCATGCCACAGTTGGTACAAAACAACTGTGATACTGTCTGTATCGACTTCTCTAAATTGGGATGGGGGTTTACAGGCCGAGAACATCCAGGCCGAGTGCAGTGTAATTGCATGGAGCTTAACTGCTTTCTTCTCCGACAGGATTTTGATCCATAGGCTTATCATTAGTGGCCGCCTTCGCAGAAGACGTTTGCCCACTTCCATTTTTCTTACGATCTGGCCGCTGATCAAAGTCAATGTCCCGGTTTGTAAACTGGGGCAAAATCTCTTTTGTAAATGCCCCAGCGGCTGTAGAGCGATAGCGATTGGGATTAAAAATAACCGATAGGGTGCGTTTTACCACCACAGAATCGATCTTGGCGCGATGAAGCACTCCCATCTGTAACTCTTTCTCAATGGCAGAGATAGACACAAACGCTACCCCCAGACCCGATTGCACCGCATTTTTGATCGCCTCAATGGAATTCAGCTCCATTTCAATACGCAGCCGTCGAGTTTCAATGCCACAGCGGGTTAAAACCTGGTCAATCACCTTGCGAATGGTGGATTGGGAATCGAGGGAAATAAATTTGAGTTTGTAGAGATCCTCACGCTGAATCGCCTGACTACTGGCCAGCGGATGAAATACCGGCATAATCAAAGCCAGCTCATCTTCAGCATAGGGAATGATTTCGAGGGAATCCTGCAGCTCGGGGGGCACTTCCCCGCCAATAATCGCCAGGTCGATCTGGCCGTTGCCAACACTCCAGGACGTACGACGGGTGGAATGAACATGGAGCTGCACGGCTACATCGGGATAGCGTTGACGAAACAGACCAATCATCCTCGGTAGCAAATAGGTACCTGTGGTTTGGCTAGCCCCTACGATCAGGGTCCCTCCCTGCAGTTTTTGCAAATCCTCAATGGCACGACAAGTTTCCTGGCAAAGACTCAAGATGCGATCGCCATACTCTAGCAGCAAATAACCAGCCTCTGTTAGCTGGGCTCGCCGTCCACCTCGATCAAACAGCGGCACATCGAGCTGACGTTCTAGATTTTGAACTTGTAGACTAACAGCGGGTTGAGATACGTAGAGGCTATCGGCAGCTCGCTTAAAACTACCCTCCGCCGCAATCGCCTTTAGAATGCGCAGTTGATCTAACGTAAACGGGAGGTCAGACATAACGGTTAGGGTATCAACGCCGGTATTTCAAACAAATCCGTGGCACGATCAATAGAATTCGCTAGCGCTACTCTTTGCTGCCGACCAGTGAACAAGCGTGCTAGCACGTTAGAGTCTACAGGATACCTAGCTTAATCCTTCCTTATCAGGGGAGAATAACTCAAAACGTTAACTAATATGTTCGTTTGTGAGGAAAAATTTGAGAGTCACGGTCCAGAACACTCGGATTCAGAACACTCAGAAATTGCTATTGATTTAACGTGTATGCTGGACTGCTCTGTAAACAGATTCAATGTCCATCCTACCTGTCTGGTCTTGCTTATATGCAGTACCAATTGATCCAAAATTTTCTCAGCTTGCCCGGTATTATTGGTTTTAGTCTTATGTCCCTAGACCAAGATACCCCTTCCGGGCAGAGGGTCCATAGCTTGGGGTTTCCCCATGGTCAGGGTCTAGATCAACGACCTATGTTAGTGCAAGGTATCCAGCACATCATCGGTACCACACCAACATCGTTAGAATTTTGTGCGTTTCAATTTAGCTCGTATCAGGTGGAATTGTATAAAGCAGAGCGCGCAGCGATTTTGCTGGTCGTCAGTGAAGGTCAACTCTCGAACCAATATGCCAAGGCCGTCAGTGAGCTTATGCAATTTATTAAGGCTGACTACCCAGCCCTTGTGGAAAGCATAGAAGCTATCAAAGCTAACGATCAAGCGCGAGATGTGGCCATACCGAAAGCCTCGCTAACCACTGCTCATCTCGATGATGTGGTAGCAGCCATGAATAGTCTGAGTCAGGTGACCAGTCGATATTTAGGCCCACAGATTGTCGCTAATCATTGGCGTACCTATCAGTTAGAGGATATTGCTTGGTTAGAAAAATTTGATATTGCGGCTAATGGCACTATCAGTGTTGTGGATACTAACCCAGAGCTATCTCCAGTGCAGCTAGCAGAGATTCGCTTATGGACAAAGCGGTTTCATCAGCGATGTACTCGTATCATTCGAGACTATGACACATTGGTTGAGCAGACGCTGCCGGTGCAGCACTGGCAGCTGTTGTTTGGGAGTTAGGCATTGTCTATGGTAAAAACAGTTCGCTTAGAACCCATTGATCAGGAGAGTTCGGTAGAAACCAATGGCAATCTGCTATCGGTTTTGTTACATCAAGAACTAAGTGTCTTAAAAGAATGTGGCGGGCGAGGCATGTGTGCCACCTGCCATATCTATGTCAATGACGGCATGGATGACCTGACGCCCATCAGCCGACGAGAGCAGCGTACCCTGGCCATCATTACCTCCTGTAAGGCCAACTCGCGTCTAGCCTGCCAGGCTAGGGTCATGGGCAACGGCGTTGTGGTTGAGCTACCACCAGGGATGTATGTCAACTCCATCCAGGATATAGAATCCCTGATTGGACGTCGGGCTGCTCAGGATTTGCTCCATCCCGTCACTGGTGCCGTACTGGTAGAACAAGGAAAGCTGATTACCCGGTCGATGCTGCGCCAGATTGAACATAGTAAGGATCTAAGGCTAGACGATTATTTCAGACACAGTACCTAGTGCTATCACGGCTGACGGGGCTGGGCTGTAATAATATATTTACATTTCAAGTCTTCAAGGTATTTTCTATAAATACAATCTAATATTTTCATTAAAGATTAAGTATTCTATTACTTGAACATTGATGGCTGCCGATAAGTCCAGTAACCTCAATTCCCGTCAACAGAAGGTGATGCGTGCAACGGTGCGTCACTATGTATCGACAGCAGAACCTGTGGGTTCAAAAGCACTATTGGAAGCCTTTGACCTAAATGTAAGTGCGGCAACCATTCGCAATGTGATGGGGGCACTTGAGCGGTCTGGTTTTTTATATCAGCCCCATACATCGGCGGGGCGAGTCCCGTCTGACTCGGGCTATCGACTGTATGTAGACGAGTTGATAAAGCCCTCCAAACCGACCGCTCAACGGATTGATCGATTACTCAGTCAGCAGTTGAACTGGCAAGGCTGGAGTGTGGAGGCATTACTGCAAGAGGCGGCACAAATATTGGCACACCTCAGTGGTCATGTTGCTTTGGTAACCCTGCCTCGATTTGAAAAGATGGTGGTTAAGCACCTGCAGCTGGTTCAAATTTCGGCCGACCAGGTGTTGGTGGTGTTAGTGCTCGATAGTTATGGTTCTGAGTCAGTGGTAGTCAAACTGCCCAGAGGCACCACAGGCATAAGCGCCTCGGAAGATGAGGGCACACTGGATCGAGAGCTGCAAATTTTGTCTAATTTTCTGACGGCCCAGCTGTGTGGCCGTCCCCTATCTGAAATCTCTAGACTGAACTGGGATGAAGTGGATACGGCAGAGCATCATGTGATGGCTCTATGTGAGGCTATTGATGATTTGGCCCAACGAAAGCGTCAGCCCCAAACCCATATTTTGGTCACTGGGGTGGCAGATGTTTTAAGTCAACCGGAGTTTGCTGAACAATCCCAATTGAGAAATCTGGTGGCGTTGCTGGCCGACGGTCGGGAACAACTGTGGCCCCTCATGTGTTCGGATGATAGCAGCCCAGCCCTAAAGATTTGGATCGGGGCCGAAAATCCATTGGAGCCGATGCAGGGCTGTGCGCTAATTTCGGCTCCCTACAATCGTGATTCTATGCCCCTAGGGAGTGTGGGGGTTATGGGTCCGACCCGAATGCTCTATGAAAATACAATTGCCGCAGTGGAGGCCACCTCTAGCTACTTATCAGACATCATGTCGGGGTTGGATGTGAGCCAGTAGGCGGCAATAATGCCGCTGATAAAACCAAACAGATGGCTTTCCCAGGAAACTCCCGGCTGCGTTGGCAGCAGGCCCCAAAACATAGCACCATAGGTAACTAGGATAAACAGGGCAATTGCGATCGCACCCATGGTCCGTTCATAAAAGCCTCGCCCTAGCAAAAAGCCAACATAGCCAAAGATGAGACCGCTAGCTCCAATGTGAACTGACTGGCCCGCAACTAGAAATCCGCCTAACAACCAGGTGCCTGCTCCCCCCAGAAACGTAATAATCACCGTCGCCATCACCCAGGTTCTGATGGAGCGCAGCATCACCCACCAGCTGAGGGTGAGCATCGGCACCGTATTGGCGATCAAATGATTAAAATCCCCGTGGAGAAATGGCGCTAGCGGGATACCCCATAATCCACTCAGAGAACGGGGACGAATACCGTATTGATTGAGACGGCCCCCAAAAACTAAAAAATCTATAATTTCAAGAGACCACAGGGATATCAAAATAATCCCTAGTAGCTGAAATCGGGCAGTAGTCGCGGATTTTAGCTCAGATAGCAGAGGGCGATCAGATGACATATGTTGAGATGGCATGAACTCAAGATGTGGGCAGCCTATTAGGAATAAAGGCTCTAGGGCTTTGGATCAGCCCCTAGCTTTAGGTTAAGCCAACTGTCCAAAAGTTGCCTTTGCTCGTCCTTCAAGTTTGCATTTTTACCAGCATCTCACCTGCGTCACCACGATTCATCACTATTTGTCTGCGCTCACTTCATTGACATAGCGACGTGATCATTCCAGAACTACTTGCCGTGCTTTCAATTTCGGCAGCCACTGGCCTGAGGCTAGCCCTGCCGTTGCTGCTGATCGGTTTATTTTCAGGGGAACAGCTGTGGTCAGCGGTGCCTATTTTGGCCCATATTCCCCAGGTGTTGGTGATCGCCATCTTAGTTATTTGGTCGTTACTGGAGCTAACTATTTCAAAAGATCGGGTGAACCGACGCTTTTTGCAAAGTGCCGAACTGTTTTTTAGTCCGTTTGTCGGGACAATTGCCGGTATTGCGATCGCACGTCTCGCAGATATCTCCGACAGCTGGCTGTTGGTACTGCTAGCCGCCACCGGAGGGATCCTGGCGCTGGTAATCCAAATGGTCCAAGTAGGGTGGTTGTACCGCTTTAACAGTCCACCTATGTGGATAATCTTTGTGGAAGATGCCCTCTGTATTTGCTTAGCCTTTTTTGCCTTTGACGCGCCAGAACAAGGTGGACTCATCGCCCTGTTTTTGCTCTGGTTAGCGATCCGCAGTTCGGTAATTTGGCAGCAGTGGCAAAGAAAACGATAAGAGCCGGAAGGTGCGACTACGCTCACCCTCCGGCTCCTTCAAACCTGTAAACCTACATGCAAACCTACATTAGCCCAGCAATATGCAATGGACCATGGCCGCTGACCATCTCTAGCAGCAGCGCCAAGAAACCCACCATTGCCAGACGCCCATTCCATACCTCAGCAAACGGTGTCAACCCCCAGGCAGACTTGTCTTGGGGATAAATACGCACCTGCTTCTGCAATTGGGCCGCATCAGAAAATAGCTTGCGCGGTGACTCCAGCGCCTTGACCACCATATTACCCATATCTTCAATAAACACAGGGTAAGTGTTCAGGGCAGGTACCCGATGGAAACCTTTAATTCCGGCCTCTTCAGCCAGCTCACGATACTCAATATCAATTTCCTGAAGCGTTTCAATATGCTCAGATACAAAACTAATGGGGACCACAACTAAGTCATTTATCCCCTTTTCTGCCAGTTCCTCAATGGCATCTTCAGTGTAGGGCTGTAACCATTCCACAGGCCCCACCCGGCTCTGGTAGGCCAAGGTATGATCATTAGGCCGATTGACCGCCTTCATGATCAAATCAACACAATGTTCCATTTCTCGCTGGTAGGGATCGCCAGCCTCTTCTACATAGCTGACCGGCACACCGTGGGCACTAAAGAAAATGTGTCCACTGTCCGGATTGGGGAGCTTGTCGATCTCTTGCACAATCAGGTCCGCCATGGCACGCACATAGCCAGGGCTACTGTACCAAGAGGGAATCAGGGTATATTTGATTTTCTGCAAGGCCGGATCATCTTGCCACAGCTTATCCAGCAGGCGGAAGCTAGAACCACTGGTACTAATAGAAAATTGAGGATATAACGGCAAAATAACCAGATCATCGATACCGTCCTGCTTAATTTGAGCTACGGCTTCCTCCGTAAAGGGGTACCAGTAGCGCATGCCAATGTAAATTTTGACATCACGGCCAAGCTCTTGCAGGTAATCTTTCAGGGCTGATCCCTGTTCCTCAGTAATACGCCGAAGGGGAGAACCACCACCGATTTCCTTATAATTATCCTGGGATTTGCTAGCACGGCTAGTGGAAATCAACCAGGCCAATGGTTTTTGCAGCCAAGGAAAGGGGAGTCGAATAATCTCTGGGTCGGCAAATAGGTTAAACAAAAAAGGCCGAACGTCTTCTAGCTGTTCGGGACCCCCAAGGTTTAATAGTAGGACTCCAGTACGACCCATGACAGCGCTTTTACCTTTTAAACGAAGTTTTAATCATCTTGACTTATCGTAACAACTAACTACTCCCATAGGCATACTAGATTTGTAGAAATTGAGAATTCTTTTCATTTAGCATGGGCAAGTCGACGGCGACACATCCTCTGGATAAGTCGTTAAACCAGGTTAATCAGCGCTTAAAAGCGGCACAGCTGGGGCTACAGATCGAACGTCGCGGTGATCGCCTGAATCTACGGGGTACGCTTCCCCCTCGCCCTGGCAGCCCGAAACTACGTCCATATCAACAGCGGGTTCCGCTTAAATTGCCAGCCACAAAGGTTGGCCTCAAGCAGTGTGAGCAAACGGCTAAGATCATTGCAGGTCAGCTATTGCAAAATATTTTTGATTGGCGAGACTATCTGGGACCCGTGGCAGGCTTACGAATGGTCGGGGCTGATCTATCAGCGCAGATCGATGCATTTAAGCATCATTTTTTTGAAACCCGTTCTTCTGAATCGTCTGCGGCTTCGGTGCAAACAACCTGGGAAAAGGCCTATGTTCCCTATCTACGTAAGCTCCACATTACAGCTGAGCGTCATCGCGACCTCAGCCTGCCTGAAGCGATCTATGCCACTGTTCAAGGTACAAAAGTCAATTCTCGCAGCCGCCAAATCTGCTGTACGGCGCTAGCTGCTCTAGCTGAGTTTCTAAACTTAGAGCTACCCACTGACCTTAAGTCCTTTTGGGGTAACTATGGCAATAGCCAAACTCAGCTCCGGAAGCTACCCTCCGATAAACAGATTGTTGAAGTCTATGACAGACTCAAAAATCCACGGTGGAAATATGTGTATGGCATGATGGCCACCTATGGTCTGCGCAACCATGAAGTGTTCTTTTGCGATGCGCCTTGGGAGCAGCTTCGCCGAGGCATCGATACTGGCGTGTCAGGCAGTACTCCCAACATCACCGTGCGAGAAACAACCAAAACCGGCCGCCACGAAGTATGGCCTTTTTACCCCGAGTGGGTCGAACGCTTTGACCTAGCCCATGGCGAACTGCCTAAGGTCAACACCAACCTAAACACCACCACCCTGCAGCGTGTGGGGCAGCAAGTTACCACCCAGTTTCGTCGCTACCAGATCCCGTTTTCCCCCTATGACCTCCGGCACGCCTGGGCTGTGCGCACTATATTAATGGGCTTACCTGATGCTGTCGCCGCAAAAATGATGGGCCACTCGGTACAGGTGCACAATCGTACCTACCACCGCTGGATGACCCATCGGGATCAGCAGGCAGCCGTGCAGGCGGCGTTAGCGAAAAATGAAATGCGGGCACCCACATAGGTAAATGGCTATTACATCACCATGCCACCATCCACATTCATCACCTGACCGGTAATATAAGCTGCCGCCGGATCTGCGGCTAGAAACCGAATCAGTCCAGCTACTTCACTCACCTGACCATAGCGGCCTAGGGGAATGTACTTCAAAATTTCCTCGGTGTTGGGCAGCTCATTGGTCATATCGGTTTCAATAAAGCCAGGGGCGACGGCATTGACTGTGACACTGCGACCGGCCATTTCCTTCGCTACGGTCTTGGTAAAACCAATCACACCGGCTTTGGCTGCACTGTAGTTAGCTTGACCGGGATTCCCCATCAGACCTGCTACAGATGAAATATTAATGATGCGCCCGGAACGCTGCTTGAGCATGATCTTGGCAACGGCACGAGTACACAGAAAAACACCGGTTAGGTTGAGGTCAATAACAGCCTGCCAGTCAGCTGGTTTCATCCGTAGCAACAACGTATCGCGGGTAATGCCGGCATTGTTGACCAACACGTCAATACGACCAAACTTGTCTTTAGTGGCTTTGACCAGGGTATCTACCTGATCTTCTTGGGATACATCCGCCTGGAGGGCAATAGCGCTACCGCCAGCGCTAGTAATTTCGGCCACGACCTCATCAGCGGCAGCGCTAGAGCGTGCATAGTTCACCACAACACTAGCCCCCTCTGCGGCAAGAGCGAGGGCTGCCGCTTTACCAATGCCTCGGGATGAACCGGTAATGATAGCGACCTGATCTTGCATTGCTCCAGTCATGGCGATGGAAAATGGTTAACAGCTCAATCACTCTATTATTTTGGGGGGGTGGGGAGCAATTGCTGATAGTCACGTCTCGACTGCAGTCGGCTGGCCAGAATGCCTATCCCCTGATGAATCCTTACAAAAATGCCAAGAATTAGTTTAAACAGCGTCGATTTTAATCGGGCTCGCTTAGCATAAAGTTTGAACCCATCCCCAGATTTAGGACAATGGCTGTTAAACAACAATTTTCTAGCTTTCAAGAGATGTTAGAGGGGGCTGATAAGCCCATATTGGTGGATTTTTATGCTGTTTGGTGTGGTCCCTGTCAGCTGATGGCAGGGGTCCTGGAACAGGTAAAAGCAAAACAGCAGGACCAGCTGCAAATTGTAAAGATCGACACGGATAAGTACCCTAACCTGGCTTCCCAGTATCAGATCCATGCCCTACCGACGATGGTGTTATTTAAGGATGGTCAAGTCGTAGACCGGATTGAAGGGGCGATGCCTGCGGATAAACTGATCGAGCGGCTGCAGCCAAATCTATAGTGGGTGTTGCTGAATAGTTGATCGAGAGAATATGGAAACGGCATGTGCCATTGCCCTGGGGAGCAACCTGGGAGATTCAGAGCGAACGATTGAAGTTGCCTTGGCACGACTTGATCAAATAGACGGGATGCAGTTGGGAGTGCGATCGCAACTCTATAAAACGGCCCCCGTGGGTCCCCCCCAGCCCGACTACATCAATGCCGCTGCTATTTTTCACACTACCTTGAGTCCCGATCAGGTGTTGCACACCCTCCTAGCGACTGAAGCCAGCTTTGGCCGGATCCGCCGTGAGCGCTGGGGACCTCGTACCCTGGATCTGGACTTGCTGCTTTATAGTGATCGGGTGATGGATACGTCCACATTGACCCTGCCCCACCCCAGGATGCATGAGCGAGCCTTTGTGCTGGTACCGCTGGCAGAGATTGCTGCTGATTGGCAACATCCGGTTAGTGGACAAACGGTGGGAGAATTGCTGGGACAGGTGGATATTTCTGGGGTATTTCCATTGGTAGCGTAATTAGCTAGCTGAGCGAAGTCGAAGCCAGCGGCCTCATATAGTAATCTAATCCCGTTACCTCACTGCATTTACGATTATGTCCCTTGGTCTAGAACCACCTCAGCTGCTCAAAAAGTGTTTGTACTATGCCGGACGCAAATTTGACTTTGAAGTCAATCGTCTGCGTCTGCCTAACAAAGTCGAAGGAGAGTGGGAATGTATTCGCCATCCAGGTGGAGCGATGGCAGTACCAGTTACTCCTGAGGGGCAGCTGGTGCTCGTGCGTCAATATCGCTTTGCTGTGCAAGGAAGACTGTTGGAATTTCCAGCAGGCACCATTGAGGAGGCAGAAGATGCCTTTACAACTATTCAACGAGAGATTGAAGAAGAGACGGGCTACAGCGCCAAAGGGTGGGCAAATCTTGGCAAATTTCCGCTAGCGCCAGGGTATTCTGATGAGTTTATCTATGCGTTTTTAGCGAGTGATCTAGCCAAGCTGGAAACAGCCCCAAAACAGGATGACGATGAGGATATTGAAGTTGTTTTAATGAGGCCAGAAGAGTTTGAGAAAGCGGTGATTAATGGAGAAGGGGTGGATGCAAAGTCGATTGCTGGATACTTTCTGGCAAAACCGTTTTTGAACAAACTTTAATCACGCTCTAGCATCTGGGAATCTCCAGAGCCTGTCACAAATTGCACCTCAACGGCAGCCTGCTGTACGCTGGCACATACGTAGCTGGCGTAAATTGGCGGCAAGGTTCACAACAGGTTAACCAGGGATTCCCAAGGTGCGCGCCAGCAGCCAAAAACTGTAATCCCCTGACCGATTAGACAGTTTCTAGATAGGTAAAGTGTTCAGGAATCAGGTTTTGAAAATCTGTTTTAAATTGTTGTGGCAGAAGTGCGGCAATGCTGGGAACTCGTGAGGGTATGTTGAGAGAAATCTTAAGCCGCATTTTGTTTTGGTCTACTTCGGCAACGCGGCGGAATAGGTACTCCACTAGGTCGATGTTGAGATTACGGGATAAGGGGTTGGAGCCATCTTGCGATCGCAAACATTCAAACGGAGCCAATATGTCTTCCCCAGCTTCTAAATGCAACAGAATAATCACCTCACCCTCCGTCTGTCGATAACGCGTCGTCAGCCGGTCGCCCAAAGGAACCCGTTGTCGAAATGGAAAAAGCAGGGCAACTCATTGCATAGCAGCCATATAATCTGAGCGACGATAGTCAGTGTAGGCTAATCACGCCTTCTAGATCACATACAGGGATGTATGGATATAAAGGACCAGCGGAGCCACCATATTAGTAAGGCTGCTATAATCTGACTAGTGCTGGTCAGGAGGTTGATACTCATGCTTACAGACGCGATGAGCCCCCAAGATGGAGCCATTGTTCAGCTTGATGAGCTGAAAACTTGGAAACTGGAAGATGCGAAAAGTCGCTTTAGTGAAGTGGTGCGTCTGGCTAAGCAAGCTGAGCCGCAGCGAATTACGGTGCGCGGTGAAGATGCGGTGGTAATTATTTCATCTCAGCTGTTTGAGAAGCTGATGCCATTATTAGCGCAACCGAGTTTGCATGAGCTTCTGTCCCAATCACCTCTGAGTAAGCTAGATTTTGAGACAACCAGCGTTGAATCGCCTGTGAGGGAACTTGAGTTTTGAAGGGCTGGTTGCTCGATACTAATATTATTTCGGAATTAAGAAAAACAAACTGTAACCCTGCGGTCAAAGCTTGGAGCGAGCGGCAATTACCCCAGTCTTTTTATTTGAGCACGGTTACATTGGCGGAAATTCGTTTTGGTATTGCTCAAGTGGAAAATTCTGTTTTTACAGATGAGTTGATGTACTGGCTAGATAACGTCCTCAGGCCATGGTTCAAGGACCGTCTTCTCGATATTGACGAGGATACAATTTTAATCTGGCGTCAAGTAGTAGAGCAAGGTCGCAAACGCGGCTATACCTTTAGTCAGCCAGATTTATTTATCAGTGCATTAGCAACTCAGCACGATCTTTGTGTTGCCACACGCAATGTCAGAGATTTTCTAGAATCAGGCACAGCAGTTTTTAATCCGTTTGATTACAGGCCCCAATCAAGCTAGAGGTCTGATTGCATATGCAATTGTCTTCGCTAAAAACAAAATTTGTCAAGATATTTGTTGGTTCGGTGGCCCTATTTGTGGTTGTTGCTATGCCGATCTGGGTTGGGGTATGGTTCTATAGTCTGGGGGTTATTCAGCTGGATTGTCAACGTGTAGAACCTGGTCAAGTGCGGTGCGATCGCACCCAGTCTCACTTCATTGGTCTAATTTCCACGCCCAAGACAACCTTCGACCAAGTTACAGGGGCTGAACGTAAAACAAAGACTCGTTCTGACAGTGACGGCAATCAGATATCAGAACACTGGGTTGTTTTAGTTACTCATGAGGGTGACTACATCTATGTGAAAGATCCGCTTCAGTTTTATCCAATGCAGGACCGCACCCAGCGTGAAATGCAGACACTTGCTGATCAGATTAACCAATTTCTAGCCTCTGAAGAATCCAATCTTAGCTTGCAGTGGGATACTCGGTGGAGACCCATTAGAACTGCTGTCGTGCTTGGTCTTGCCCTAGTGTTTATCCTGCCCTGTCTCTATGTTTTGCTGCTTATGAGGTAGCTTAGATCTTGCACCTGGCGATGAAGCGATCACCCGCCCTGGGTTGGAAACTCAGGGCTAACCGAAGGGTGTCCACTGGAAGGGACACAATTATCGGAAATGTGTTTTGAGGGTTCGCTTCCACAACACTTAGCGATGCTTCGATCGCTCCACCACCAGCCTCCAGCGCTTCCATACCCAATTGTCCCTTTTAGTGGACAACCCTCAGTTAGCGCTGGCGTTTCAACCCAGCGTGGGCTTTAGCGACACAGCCAATCTTAGTGCAAGATATGGCTAAAGGGGTTGAGATCGTTGAAAGCTCTAGATATAGAGCCTCACAACCGAATTGTCCCTTTAGTGGACAGCCCTCAATTAGCGTTGGGTTTTGAACCCGACGTGGGTTTTAGCCTCACGACCGACCAGGCGCAAGATCGGAGTTAGAGCTACCGGACTGATATGTTGACGGTTCTTCGATATTGGCGTAAATAACTTGGACTGTGGATAAAATCTCTTCGCGACGAATGGAATTATGGCTACGCTCGATGCCTTTTCTTGTGATCAGGTCTACGTCTCGATGAAAGATTTCTTTGAGAGGATGTTTTAAAAGGTAGAGCCAAGTATCAAATCATGCCAGTCTCCTCAACATCAAGCGAGTCATGGCAATGTAAATCATGGCTTCAGAGGATTCAGGCAAGCGCTCATAATCCTTACTCAAGCGCCGGTACCAGTT